>NZ_JAWLID010000003.1:559758-659353 GCF_033042495.1 Vibrio sp. EA2
GATGCGTTGTGTATCTGCAAGGGTTTCTTCAGTAAGAGTAATCGTCGTGCGGTAACATCCGGTTGGATTGTCTGCTGGTACAAACGGCGGGTTCACTTCAAATGGATATTTAACGTTAGCGTAAATAGGCTTGTCGTAACCTTGCATCTGCCAGTTTGAAGGAACAGTAATTTCATCCCAATCGGTATCATTGAAGTGCGTTTCAATGAACTTGCCATCGACCTGCTCTGGTGCTTCGAATAGCTTAAACTTCCACAAACCATTGAGAGATTGTCGCTGAGCATGAATTTCGTCACGGGCATGGTCAATATTGCGATAACTAGAAAGCGGGCTATGTGCTTTCAGGCAGTGAATGTTCACTGATTGTGGGTTTTCCCAATCGCGTCGTTGAATAATATCTGAAAATGCCATCATGTTTCCTACTTAAGTTTTTATTTCTAATCTTGCTTCACTACGCCAGTTGCGCCCGTAATGAAAAAATCTTTGTTCTTGTCATTCACTACTTAGCTAACTGCTGCACGAGATAGTCTTTTGCTTGGGGGATGCCTTGTTCTTCGGCTTTATTTGCGATTTCTGCCGCTTGTTTTACGTTATTTTTTTCCAGAGCCACATCAATTTGTTCGCGGTATTGTGGCCACTCATCTAGCGAGGTGATTAATGACGTATCTGCTACGGTCGCTTGTTGTTGAGCGTCAGGATTCTTGCCGAGTTCTGCCAATAGTGTTAGTACTGCGTTGTTGTCTGAAGCGCTTGTGGTTACGTCAATCACACCGAATGGTTGGTATTCGGCTGTGAGAGGTAATTGTTTATTGCCGATTACATTTTGTGAGTTTGCGTAGACTTGTTCAGGGTGAATACGGGTTAATTCCTTACCCAGTAAGGCAGTATCGGACGCGATAACAATGTATTTCGCCCCATTAAGTTGTGGATTTATAGTGACGACACTTTCAATGTGTTCCAATCCGCGCATTCCGGTCGTTTGGTAGTCAAACGTTTCAGCTGAGTAGTCGGAAATTAACTGCCAATTGCCGTCATAAATGCGAATGTTTGCCGCAAATAGTGCATTGTTATCGATATAAGACCGAACAAGCAGTGAGAAAGGGGTATCGACGGTGATTCGGTAGCCCGTGACAGGAAGTGCTTGTGGTGAAGTTATTTCTGAACCCGATAAAACCTCAGTACTCAATGTTGGCAAATTGGCGTCCATAACCACTTGCTGGTGGAAAGGCGTAGACAAAGCCGTCAGAGGTAGCGCATCTAGTGTTGAGCAACAAGTCTGTGTGTTGAGGTCAGTATTGAAAGTTTGTTCTGGTAAGCTACTGCACGCACCAAGAGACAGTGCCATGAGTAGAGTTGCCAACGGTTTTAATTTCATCGGTTTTGTCCTTTTACGGGGCGAGAGAATTTCCTCACCCCATTGCGTTCAAAAATAGTAGCTTTGGTGCATTACCACCATGTTTCGACGTTAAAGCCAAACGTCACTTCATCTACGTCGCGCTTGCCGATACTTTGCGACGCGCCATAAACGTCTCCACCGCGGTTCCATTCATCGGTTTTTTCAGAGTAGGTGGCGAATAAGCGCAGTGATGGACGGGCCCAAACCCCTTTGCCTGCCTGGAACATCTGCGCTAACGTGACTTTGTACATATCGTTAGTACCAGCATCATTTTGTGCATCTACTGACTCGTAACCGACTTCCAGTGCGGTCGCCATGTATTCTGTCCAGCTGTATTGAGGTCGAGCACCTACGCTAAACCACTTTTCGCCTTCGTTGTTATCCAGATTTTTGTCTTGATAGGCGATGGAGTACATCACTTGGAAATCTTCATTGACGTTTAAGTCACCAGAGTTAAAGATTCGCCAGCTGTAACCATCATGTTCTACGCCTGTGCTGTATTTACGATTAGAACCGCCCTCTGCACTCATTAAGCCACCCGCAAGCGCATCAGTTCCATATTGGAATGCAAACGTGTTTGAACCATAGCTCCAGGCTTGACGATAAAGGGCAGAAAACATGGCGCCAGAGGTGGTGATGTCACTTTCGTCGTAGCTTGAGTTTTGGGCGAAAACATAGTTCAAACCAACGGTAAGATCCGCACTGTCACTTAATTCAATATCGCTTAAACGTGCATCCAAGTTGTGTAAGCTACGTCCATCAGCACTCGAATTTGGCGCCATCCAGGCAAAATGGCCTTTAGCAAATCCGAGGTCCCAGTTCTCAATACCGATTCCGGTGCTCGAGGTATCCCAGTATTTAATGTCGATCATGTGCACTTCATGACGGCGGTAGAAACGTTCACCTGCCCAGACGGAAGCATCTTCTTGGCCTTCGAAGAGCCCGTAACCAGCTGCCCACATTTGGATCAAGCTAACGTCACCCCAGCTTTCGCCACTTCCCAGGTAAAGGGTGGTATCAAAGTACGCATCGCCTTGCTGCCATACGTCAGCTTTTAAGCCCGCTTCCCACCAGTTCAGTTCGTTACCCAAACGGTAATTACCATAACCCTGACCTGCGCGAATTACGTCGTTACGTTCGCCTTTACCATCGTTGTGTTCGTCATTATCGGTATAGATATTGCCCCATTTTGCGTATCCGAAGTAGGTCATGTTTTCCACTGCGGCCATACTAGCAAGCGGTGCTAGGGCAAGGGTTAACCCAAGCGCTCTTACAAGCGTCTTTTGTTTCATGAAGTGTCTCCATTCTATTTTTTATTTATGGATTTATTTTTTTATTTGAGTCCTAACTCGGTGAGCAGTGTAAATAAACGCTGGAAACGTTTTCATGATCAGATTGGCATTTTTGTCGAAATGATGAGGATATTGCTTTTTTGTGTGATTTTGATCTCTTAATTTGAGGTGTTTAGAGGGCGTTTAGGTTGTTTTTGATGGTTTTGGCTTGGAATCGTTTACTTTAAGAGGGATGTTTTTCTGATAGAGGTACGGTGACAAATGATTATTAAGTTTTTGAAATGACGGGGCTTGATTGAAAAGGCAATCGGAAAGAAAACCCAACTGAACTCAGTTGGGCATGTGAGACAAGGAAGTATAAACAACATGTCGTTCGCGAGCTTAATGCACACGGCGGCGTGCTGAATTGTCAGCTGGAGTATAAAGTTAGGACCCAAGGAGACACTTCATTATAAATCTCGAAGCATTAAGAATACGAGTGTCGGTTAATTACTGCAAGAGTTTGAATGTTTAACTGCGTGGTGTTTAGCCTTGTTTGAACTCTCTAGCACAAGGTTTTATATTTTTATCTTCAATTTACAGATGGTTGTTGTGTTATTGCTGGTCTATGTTACCACCGTAAAGTCGTACGTTTTCTTTCTGACTTGAGTTAAATATAAGAGGGAATTAGATCATACGTCGCTCTCCTCAGTATGGAAAGTTTATCTGTAAACGTTTCCATGATTTTGGTGCAGCTCACAGATTATTTTGTTCTTTTCATTATGATGCGACCTAATTTCCAGTTTAAAGGTAAGGCAAGATGACGGACAAAACACTGATTGAGCTAGCAGGTAACGAGACTCAACTGATCATAGAACTGGGTGAGTATGCGGAGATCCTGCATTGGGGACCGAAGGTTAGTGGTGATATTGAAGGTTATCGTATAACTTTGCAACGCCCAGTGCCTTATGGACGTTTAGATAAAGATGTATCCATGACTCTGAATCCTGAGCTTGGTCGAGGTGTGTTTAGTAGCCCTGGATTGGAAGGTCATCGCGATGGGCAGGATTGGGCGCCAGTATTCGTCATTACGCAAATCGAACAGAGTACAAACGGTATTATTATCGAAAGCGAAGACAAGATTGCTGGTCTGCGCTTAAAAACCACTTTGGCATTGGATGAGAATGATGTGGTTAAGACTCGTCACACGCTAACGAACACTAAAAAGGGGACGTATCACGTCAGTCGTCTTGCAAATACACTTCCGTTACCGGCAAGAGCAAATGAATTGATGACGTATTACGGACGTTGGGTGCATGAATTCCAAACTGTACGCCAACCTTTAACCCAAGGTGGTTACCAACAAGAAAATCGTCGTGGTCGCACATCTCATGAGCATTACCCTGCATTCGTTGCAGGAACCTCCCACTTTGATGAAATGAATGGTGATGTATGGGGATTCCACTTTGCCTGGAGTGGAAACCACAGATTACGTGCGGATGTGAAAGCGGATGGACGTCGATACATGCAGGCAGAAGTGATTTATCTACCCGGTGAAGTGGCTCTCGAAGAAGGCGAAAGCCTTACTACCCCTTGGCTATACGCAAGCTTCAGCAATGCAGGTTTAAATGGCATGAGCCATCACTTCCACTCTCATGTTCGCGATTCAATTTTACCCCGTAACTTTAGCGAAAAACCACGTCCGATTCACTTGAATACCTGGGAGGGCATTTACTTCGACCATGATCCGCAATACATCATGTCGATGGCATCTCAAGCGGCAGAAATGGGTGTAGAGCGATTCATTATTGATGATGGCTGGTTCAAAGGTCGCAATGGTGACAAAGCTGGGTTAGGGGACTGGTTCTTATGTGAATCCAAGTATCCAAAAGGTTTGCAACCGATTGTGGACCACGTAAATGTACTGGGTATGGAGTTTGGTTTGTGGTTCGAGCCAGAAATGATCAACAAAGATTCTGACTTGTACCGCACGAATCCAGATTGGTTACTTGCAGTCGATGGATACGAGCAGCCGACAGGTCGCAACCAGTACGTGATTAACCTGCAAAATGATGACGCCTTTAACTTCTTGTTCGAAAGATTGGATCACTTCCTGTCGAGTTACAACATTGATTACATCAAGTGGGACATGAACCGTGAAGTTGTTCAGCCTGGTCACCTTGGTCGAGCGGCAGCGCACAGTCAAACTCTACGTTACTACGAGTTAGTGGATAAAGTGCGTGAAAAGCACCCTCAAGTAGAGATTGAATCGTGCGCGGCGGGTGGTGGTCGTATTGATTACGAAGTACTAAAACGTACCCATCGTTTCTGGGCTTCGGACAACAACGACGCTCTTGAACGTCAAACCATTCAACGTGGTATGAGCTACTTCTTCCCACCTGAAGTGATGGGAAGCCATATCGGAGCCAGTCATTGTCACAGTACGCGTCGTCGTCACGGTATAGAATTTCGCGGGCTAACCGCTCTGTTTGGTCACATGGGCATCGAGCTTGATCCAGTGAAAGAAGAGCAACAAGAAAAACAGGGGTTTGAGCGTTACATCAGGCTACACAAAGTATTGCGTCCGTTGCTACACGCTGGCAGAACATGGCGAGTGCCAACGGATGATAAAGTACATCAGATTCATGCGGTTGTTTCTGAGGAGCAATCCGAGGCTGTCGTAATGATCGCTCAGCTCGCGATGCCGACCAATTCACTCAGCGGGCATTTCCGCGTGCCGGGGTTGGATCCAGAGGGGATATATCGTGTGTCGGTGTTAGATAAACCTTCTAACTACGACGATATTGTCAATTATCAACCCCCATGGACAGAGTCTGAATGTGAACTCTCCGGTGCGTGGTGTGCTGAAGTTGGTTTAACCATGCCAATTTTAGATCCAGAGACTGCGATGTTAGTGAAGTTTGATCGGGTTTGCGAATAGCACCATAAAACGAGACCTTAATTGATTCCCGCGCTGTTTATTCAAGCCGTACAGACATTAAGTTTGTGCGGCTTTTTGCGTGCATTTTAACACGTATTCATGAAATCGTTTTCATTAAGTGTTGGGTTTAATTATTGATAATTAAGGGTTTGTTTGAATTTTTGTCCAACTTTAAAGACAAAAATAGTGTTCTATATCTCATTTTGAGAACTTTACTGTAAACGTTTCCATGAAGTGGTTGTGGATCACAGTAAGGCAGTAGGTGTGTCAGTAACATTATCATCGAAATATAAATACAATACGTCGACGTTATGGATTCTAGTTAGGGGAATACATAGCAGTACGGCACTAAGGAAAGATTATGTCTGATAAAATTACTCTACAAACCAAGGCTTCATACGGCCTTGGTGCACTTGGTAAAGACTTTGCCTGTGCTCCTATCTATATCTTCTTAATGTTTTACTTTACTGATGTGGCAGGTTTGTCTGCGGCATTTGTAGGTACCATCTTTCTGGCAGCTCGTATCGTAGATGCAGTCACCGACCCTATGATGGGGGTGATCGTAGATAACACGCGATCACGATTTGGTAAATTCCGCCCATGGATTGTGATTGGTACGCTATTAAACGCGGTTGTATTGGTTGGTCTATTTAGTACGCATATGTTCGAAGGTACCGCTCTCTACATCTATGCGGCAGCGGCCTACATCTTATGGGGACTGACTTATACCATCATGGATATTCCATACTGGTCAATGATTCCAGCGTTATCTAGCTCTCGCGAGGAACGTGAGAAGTTAGTCGTTTGGCCTCGTCTGTTCGCTAGCCTTGCATGGTTCATCACGGGTACTTATGGCTTACACATTGTGGGTGAGTTAGGTAACGGTAACCAAGGTGATGGTTTCTTTAACGTCGCAATGCTGATTGCGGTTCTGTTTGTTATGAGTGCATTCCTGATTGCACGTAACGTCAAAGAGAAGGATGCACCTACAAATGCAAAAACTGCAGAAAAATTTAACTTCAAAGATGTGCTGGCCATTATTGGAAAAAACGACCAGCTGAAAGCACTGATTGGTACTGTTCTTTCATTCCAAATTGCAAACCTTTTGGTTGGTGGTTTTGCGATTTACTACTTTTCTTACGCATTAGGCGATGCGGAATTATTCCCTGTCTACATGATGGTTGCAGGCGCTGCAGAAGTGGCAGGCGTCTTCTTATTTCCTCGTATAGCGGCAGCACTTCCACGTAAAAACCTATGGCTAATTGCTTGTGGTTTCCCTGTTCTTTCCTGTGTGCTGCTGCTTGTTATGGGTTTCGTTGCTCCGGCAAATGCGCTAATGATTGGTATGGCAGGTGCTGCAATTAAGTTTGGTGTGGGCATTGCAAACGCACTACAAACGGTGATGTTAGCTGACGTTGTTGACTATGGTGAGCATAAAACAGGTCGTCGCAGTGAAAGTGTTATTTTCTCAGTACAAACCATGCTGGTGAAATTCGCTGGTGCAGCGGGTGGTTTCATTGTGGGTGTCGGCTTATCGATTATTGGTTATGTACCAAACGTTGAACAATCAGAAAGCACGATTATGGGTCTTGAATTTATGATGATTGGTCTACCTGCCATCATGATGATCATCAGCGGTATTATCTACCGACGTTACTACCGTTTACACGAAGGCTTTAATAAAGACGACGCTGAGCAAGAGGTGCTGACAGAAAGTTCTCCAGCTGAAGCCTAATCGCTAAAGTTGTCAGTCAAAACTACAAGGGAGCGTCCAATACTGGACGCTCCCCTTTGTTTTACTCATCATTCTTTTTTATTCAACGGTGCTGCTTTCAAACGCATTTGCGCCCATTTTTTTACCGTCCAATGTTTTACCGTAGTAACCTTGATGCTGGTGGTATTTTTCCGCATTCGCGGCGACACTGCCTTTAAAGCGAGGGTCTTGAGGACGATCGTGACTGTTGACGTACGCGGCCACATCCCATGCTTCCTGCTCTGTAAGCTGTACACTTTTGCCAAGCGGCATATTCTCGTAAATAAAGTAAGCCGCGGTGTTGATACGGTGCATACCAGCGCCCCAGTTATACGCGTTTGCGCCCCAAAGTGGTGGGATGTAAGAGTGACCATAGCTGTCTTTTATGCCAGCTCCATCAACGCTATGGCAGGTTTCGCAGTTCTTTGCGTAAACCAATGCGCCTCGCTCAGGTGACGGCGCTTGCTCTGGTGCTGGTATTTTAGGGTAGCCACGACCAGCAAGTTTACCGCGCTCTTCCACCGGTAACGCCTGAGCAATGACTTCTGGCAGTGGGAAGTCTGGCGCTTTTCCGCCTGTTTGCAGCGTTTTGGCGTCTATCTCAGGAATTGGTTCATCGCTCATGCCATGCTGATCAAGCAAGCCACCCATGGCTAGCCAGTAGGCATAAGAACTCAGCGCGACGATTTCTGGTGAGTCATAAGCTGGTGCTTTACCGTTCATGGAATATTCGAAGCAGCCCTGGATACGGTCTGCATAACTGTTGACGCGATCGTTTTTCTTACGGTAAGCCGGATAAGCCATGTAGGCTGCCCACAATGGTGCTGCATTGGCTTTGCGTCCGGCTTCCATATGGCAGTTCACACAATTTTGCTCATTGCCGACGTACTTTCCGCGCATCTGCTGAGAGTTCACAAATAGCGAATAGCCGCGTTTTACTTGCTCGCCAAATTCGGTATTGGCAATAGTGCTGAGGTCGCGTGGCTTCAGATACTCACTCTGACTTTCTTTTTCAACTGCTGGCAGTTCTTTTTGGCGATCAGGTAATTGTTCATTCGCTATAGCAGTAGCAGAAATGACAGGTAACACAAATAAAGAATAGAAACGTTTCATGTCTGCTCCTAATAACGTAATGAGGCAAAGTAGTGGGAAAGGTTTTCGATCTCTTTATCGGTGAGATTCTTTGCGATGGAACTCATCATATTGAGCGGGTCACCACTACGAGTGCCATTTTTCCATGCCATTAATTGTGCTTTTAAATAGTCAGCATGTTGACTGGCAAGGCGAGGGAATTTGTCGACTCCCATACCGCTGGCACCGTGACAAGTTGCACAAGCGGGAATGTTGCGATCCCAATCTCCCTGGAAAATTAGCTTACGATAAGGGCTGCGAATGTTGGCTTGGTCACCGCGTTTCTCTGGGTTTGAGAACTCATAACTTGGCAGGCTCGCGTAGTACTCAAGTACCTCTTTACGAACGTTAGGGTCGCTTAGCTCTTGAGCCATACCTTGCATGACCGGATCTTTACGTTCACCACTAAGGAAGAGCTCTATTTGCGTGTTGAGATAGTTCGCGTTTAAACCGGCAATCATAGGAGCGATATTGGCTTGGCCCATACCATCTTGACCATGACAACCGCTACATACGCCAGCCTTTTCAGGAATAGACGAGGCGTTAGCGCCCATTGTGGTGGCCAGCAAACAGGCTGTGACCACTGAAAGAACTTTTAACATGCTGACTCACTTTGTCGTTTTTATAATCGCAATATTGTCTTCTTTATCAATAATTGGCGGTATTGTGGATTTCCACATTTTTGACGCTGAGAACGTGAGAGGGCTGCCCCAAAAGGACAGCCCCGAAGGTTAAGCTTTGACTATCTTAGCTGGCAGGGATTGACGTGCCGCTGCACCGACCACCCAATCCAATAAAACGCCTTTTCCTTCTCGGGTTGGATCTATCAAGCCAATGTCATTGATGTTGACTCCATCTTGGCTACGAACCTTTACTGGCTGTTGCTTATCGCCAATCCAGTGCGAGCGTTGTCCTAGTTCAGTATGGCCAAACCCATGTTCAAATCCGAGAGAGCCTTGGCGGATCCCGCTGACTACCATTGCGAGTGCTTTGGTGCTGGCTGACGGGGTTTGGATAATAAACTCGTCACCCGTTTTAATGCCGGCACGCTCGGCATCGAGAGGGTGGATGTACACCGGGTTCACGCCTTTAATGGAGTTCAATCTTGGCGATAAATTGGATACCGCACTGTGAATGTTGGATTTAAAGTTGGTCAGATGGAATGGCCATTCCGAGCTCGGGAATTGTTCTTCCATCGGGGTGCCATCAGCCAGTTTTTGTTGATGCCATGTCGGACAGCCGGTGTAGAAATCACCGGTCATGGTGTTTCTTGCGCTGCCGACACGTTCGTTCCATATTGCGACAGGGCGTGTCCATTTATGTTTCATTTGCTCTCCTTGATAGGCTTCGGTGGCATTTTCAAAGCGCCCGCCACGAGCAAAAATAAAGGCCACGCGTTTCATCTCATCGGGGGTGAGCGTTTTTTGCATCGCTGGCATCAAACGCTCTAACCCTGACCACGCGATGTCTTCCGCCGAAACTTCCGGAACGCTACCTTTTACGTAGGCTAAGTTGGCCGCTGAGCGTAGGTAGAAATCTTCAGCGCTATGAAGATTGTGCCAATTGCCTTGTGCGTCTTGAATGGCATTCTCACCAAACCCGCCCAGCCGCATTTTCTTGGCGACATCAATCAAAAAGTTCTCTAAACAAATCGTTCGACCGTCGGTTGTTTTCTCTGTACGTGATTCCACAATCGGCCAGCGAGCGGTGATGGTTTTCACTGGCACACCATGCCACGGTGTTGCCATCCCCCAGCTTTCGTAGGTTACCGTATCTGGAACAATATAGTCCGACAGAGCAGTGGTTTCGTTGATAAACGCATCGACAGAGACAATCAAGCCAAGTTGTTGCGGATCTTTCAGCTTGTCTTCCAACAGCGTTTTTAAACCGGGTACACCATACATAGGGTTCGCCATATGGTTGATCCAAGCTTTGACGCGGTAGGGGTAACCATCAATAGCAGCAGACAGATGTTCCGTCAGCAGTGGTGCAGCAAACGGATACCAAGGTGCGCGAGTTGGGTAAGGGGACTCACCAGCCGATACTCGGCGTTTATATTCACTGGTCTTGTGATACGGAAATTTACTGCGAGAGAGAAAGACGCCCTTTGGACCAACTTTACCGGGAAATTTGGTGAAGTCGTAGCGAGGGCCATTGGCGGATGTTGGATAGCCACCCGCTTTCGCCATCGCGCCACCTTTCATGTTGATATTACCAATCAGTGCGTTGAGCATCATGATGGTAAACGCATTGTAGAACCCGTTGGTGTGCATGTTGCCACCGTGGGTATCGACCACCGCTTTTGTACCATGACTGGTGAAACGTTTTGCTAATTCCACAATTTGTTCGACAGGGATTTCACACTGCTGACTGTAAAACTCCAGGTTGTATTTGAACGCCTCTTCTTTGAGTCTTTGCAGGGAAGATTTTACCCGAACGTCACCCGAAGATAGTGCCACGGTTTTATCGACAAACAGTGCCGCCTCACCCGTTTGGGTATGAATGCCAAAGTCGCCGCTTTGCGCATCCACGATGACATACGGATCTGAATCAGACAGTGCTTCGCCGTCGTACGGTTGATTCAGATCGGAAGCACGCAAAAACGTCCCATTTCTTGGATGCTGTTCATCGCTGATCACGAGGTGTGTTGCATTACACCAATGTGCGGTTCCGGCGCGTTTCATCGCGTTAGCCCCCGGTTGTGCTAAGAAGGCTTTGTTGTAACGTTGGTTGTCGATAATCCACTGGATCATACCAAGCACAAGGGCTGAATCGGTACCGGGTTTAATGGGAATCCAGCGATTGTTGTCACCCGCCGCCAAACTTGACGATCCTGCAGGCAAACTCGGCGTAATGATGGTGTACTCCAAATTACCATTGGTTCGTGCATTGGCAAGTTGACGAGCTTGACGCTTGAATGGATTACCAGCTTGAGCCGGTGACATGCCAATAAAGATGATGTACTCCGCGTTATCAAAGTCTGGCTTCAAGTGGGCAAACTTATCCAAGTCATTCATAAATGCACCGCTACCAGCGCGGAAAGCGTAGCCACAGTATGAACCGTGGTGACCGAAGTTACGCGTACCATAGCTATTGAAAGCGAAGCGTTTGAATATGTCGTCTCTACCTTCGTTTCCGGCATTGGTCATGAGTAATTGATTGGCTTTCGGACCATATTCTGGATTATCAGGATCGACAGGAGTCTCTAAATCACGAATCGCACGCAGCCCATCAACATGGCCTTCACCAAATAGGTCTCCTCCTTCGACGACTTCTTCTAACAATTGCTCGTAGCTAATCGGAACCCATTTTCCTTCGCCGCGTTTACCAACACGTTTTAGTGGTTGAGTGATACGATACGGGCTGTTTCGAATTTCTAGCATCCCATTGCCACGCGCACAGGCTGTCGAACGACCCTCAAGACCGGCCTCTCCGGCCAAACCTAAATAAGCGTCTTTGACTGGTGTTTCGAAGGGAATAGAGTGTTGTTGTGAAAGCGGGTGGTACGGGTTGCCACTGATACGTAAAATTTCATCACTGCGGTTATCGATGCGAACGCGCAATCCACATAATGACCAGCAGCCAAAGCACATTGATGGCGCGACGCGTTGGTTCGGATTCGGAATCAGGTTGCCTTTGTTGTTGACGGTGTATTCTGGTTCAAGAGAGTTACCGTGGTGAATATCACGAGTTTTTTCGCCTGCGGTGCCTTCAAGCGCACCTTCTACCATGTGTTTGGTGGTCGTAGCATATCCAGCAGCGAATGCGCCCAGCCCACCCACTGCAATGCCTGATTTCAAAAACTGACGGCGTTTGTTATCCATAATGAAATCCTCTTCAATTAGCGTTCGGTTGAGGTGAGTGGTGTAGTGTGTGTTTTGGTGCTTTGTTTTGGCTGAATCAATTCAGTGCCTAGTGTGGCCAGTGCTAGCCACAACCCGAACATACCGATGATGCCTAGCCAGCCATTCTCATCCATAGTCAATTGGTACGGATACAGACCTGCATCGAATTTGGCGATGGTCTGTACTTCCATGATGGTGAACCAGCGAACCAGCCACGCGCTTGCAAGAGAGGTTAATGACATACAAGACAACCCAAAGATGCGGCGAAAGTGACAAGATGTGGACGTGTTACTGTCTCTCAACGTAATGAACGCGATTAACACACTGCCTAAAATTATCAAGGTGAGCAGGGCTATGTTTTGTACCCATTGGTCGCTTGAATAAAGTGAGAATGTAGAGTTATTGGATGCCCAAATTGGCATGAGAATCAGGGTTAAGCCTCCGCTTATTAACACAGACTTTTTCAGTAAATTGGTATCGCCCGAGGATAGGCTTTTTGAGTTGCTTGGTAGTAGTAGCCAGATCAGCAGAGCAAAACCAACTGCGCCCATAAATGCAGTGACGAACCAAAGAATAGGCGAAGCAGGTTGGTGCCATAAAGAGCGTGACTGAACAACGGCGATTTCAGCACCGGTATACAGCGCGATGCTTAGGCCCGATAACACAGTGGTGATAGATATCCTGAGCATGGCTCTGCGTGAGATCGTCCAATCACCCAGTGAGAGCTTAGACAGAAACGGCAACACTTTCCCAGGTTGGTTGCGCAGTGCGATAAAATCCTGACGCAGATACAGCCAGGCTGTTATCACCGCTAAACCTGAAAAAACGGGAAGGAATAATGATCCTAGTGACATCCACGACCATGGGGTGATGTGCGCGTAAAAATGCCACGCACGACCAGGTTGATGAAGATCGCCCGTTAATGCCAGAGGTCCCACGATAGCGCCGAACGCTAACGTCAATACCAGTGCTGCACGGAGCCGGTGGCTGGTGTATTGTTCAAACAGCAATGCGATCAGGAAAAGAATTGCGGCGGCATATGCGGAGCCGATATAGAAGAAATACTGCACTGCCCACGGGAGCCAGGCCATCGCTTGAGGTTGGACTAACACTTCGGTGATGTTCATGCGTGTTCTCCTTCTGGGTCGTAAATAGCAGGTTGTCCGTCTATGTGATGTGTAAAGCGTTCATCCATGCCGATATAAAACACATGCGGATTGGTGCCTTCGTTAGGTTTCAGCACTTTAATCTCGTGTTGATGTTCCGCGATTAAGCAGCGAATTTCGCTGGATGGGTCGTTCAAATCGCCAATCACACGTGCACCGCCAACACAGGTCTCGACACAAGCCGGCAGCAAGCCTTTTTCTAAACGATGAGCACAGAAGGTGCATTTATCTGCCGTCAGTGTGTCTTCATTAATGAAACGAGCATCGTAAGGGCAGGCTTGTACGCAATAAGCGCAGGCCACACAGCGGCTGTTATCGACCATGACCACACCATCTTCACGTTGAAACGTGGCTTGAACCGGGCAAACCGCCACACAGGGTGGATTGTCACAGTGATTGCAAAGGCGAGGGAGCATAAAGGCTTTCGCTTCTCGGGTGGTTTTAGAGCCATCATCAAGCGTGACTTCGTACTGTTTCACCGTGGTACGAAACTGGCCGATAGGCGCCTGGTTTTCTATACTGCAACCCACAGTACAGGCTTGGCAGCCGACGCATTTACGTAGATCAATCACCATGGCATAACGTTTACCGACTTGTCCTTTTCGGTCGGCGGAGTGGTTATTGCGAATGACATTTCCTGCCGTTGCAGTGCCAATGCCAGCAATAGGGATTAGTGCGGCACCAGCTGTGACGGCACTGAGAAAGCGACGTTTGGTGGAATCCATAACTCACCTGCTTAGTTGAATTTGAACTGATTGATTCCATTGTGAGAAATGAATCGAGAGGTCGATATAGTGGATTTCCACATACCCAGATCAAACTTGATCTAAAACAAATGTGGATTACCTAACGTAGCTGTTATTCTTGTTGCATCACTTTCGACGGAGCGATTCGATTCATCATGAAAAAAACGCCGCGGCTGTTTCAACTTTGGATGCTTTGCTTGGCTGTCATGTCACCTTTGGCTCTGGCAACCGCTTTGCCACAAACTGAGCAACAAGGCGTTAAACTTTCACAAGTGAAACAACAAGAGGCTAAGCAGACCGTTGAAGTTGGTGTATTGGCGATACGTGGACACTTCTATGCCGAGCAGAGATGGCAGCCGACCATCGATTGGCTGAATCAACAAACTCCTGATGTGCATTTTGTACTTCATCCACTTAACTTAGATGAGATGGGTGACGCGGTGAAGTTGCAGACCATGGATTTCATCTTAACCAATCCCGGTCAAGCAGTGCGATTAGGCAGGCAATACGCGCTATCCTGGATGGCTACATTGACCAGTCGCGCCCCGCAACATTCCAACTATGGCATTGGCTCGGCGCTGGTGGTTCGTGCCGATTCGACCTATAAAACATTGCAAGACGTAGCGGGGTTGCCAGTGGCTGCGGTATCAGAAAAAGCATTTGGTGGTTATTTAACATTACGCTACCAGATAGTAGAAATGGGGCTGGATCCGAATGATTTCTTTGCTGATGTTCGCTATCTCGGCTTTCCTATTGATGCCAACCTTTACCAATTACGTGATGGCAATGTGGAAGCGGCCGTGGTGCCCGCCTGTTTATTGGAGCGGATGCAAAGCGAAGGATTGTTGCAGATAGGTGGCTACCGAGTGTTAAATCAGCAGCCGAACCAAGGTTCACCATGTGCAGTTTCGACGCCGCTATACCCTAATTGGTCGTTTGCCAAAACCGAGAAGGGTTCCACTCTATTGGCTAAAAGAGTCGCCCAGGTGTTATTGGCGATGCCTGCAGATCATCCTGCGAGTATTGCGGCTGGTGCGTCGGGATGGACATCACCCGTCAGCCTGCTGAGCATTGACAAACTTTATCAGGCGTTAGACCTTCACCCCCTGCAACAACCATGGTGGCAGGATGCCTTCCGCTGGCTGAAGAACCATCAAGAATGGGCGTGGGCGTTGTTCCTTTTTGTGATTGTGTTGAACGCTTACCACTTTTGGCTTGAGTATCGCTTTAGTAAAAGCAAGCAGGCTTTGGAGCAGACGTCGCTAAGACTGAAAGAAAAAAGTGAGCAACTAGAGCACTCACAGAGAGTCGCGATTGTCGGAGAGATTGGCAGCAGCCTGGCGCATGAGCTCAACCAGCCGTTGGCGGCGATTCGTAATTACAGCGAGGGTGGGTTACTTCGCCTGGCCAAGAAACGTCCCCACGAAGACATTGTCCCGGTCCTTGAGAAAATACAGGGACAGGTCGAAAGAGCCGATGCGATCATACAGCGCTTGAGAACATTAATTCGTAAAAGAAGTGTCGATAAAGCGCCTTGTGATATTGAAGCGCTAATCGATGACACGATTGAGCTGCTTCACTTCCGACTGCAAAAGCAGAATGTTTCCATCGTAACCAGTTGCGAAGGAGAGACGCATTCTATATTGGCGGATGCTGTAGGCGTTCAGCAAGTTTTGGTTAATGTGATCAATAACGCGATTGATGCCTGTGCATTGTTCCAGGAAAAATATCACACTTCCGGTTATCAAGGTAAAATTGCGCTGCATAGTGACTATCAGGCGAATCAGCTTTCCATTCGAGTGCTGGATAATGGCACCGGGTTACAGCAAGAAAACCCGACCGAAGCGTTTGTGACCAATAAAGCAGAAGGGCTTGGGTTGGGGCTGGCAATTTGTCGCGATGTCATGGAATTACACGGTGGCGAGTTTGTTATCCATTCGACTACGCCGCACGGCTGTGTGGTTGAGCTCGTGTTTCCATATCAACCGTAACTAGGAGTAGGATCATTCAATGACCGACAGTGAAAAACAATTGCCCGTTTATGTGGTCGACGATGACGAATCGGTACGTGATTCGCTGGCTTTTATGTTAGAGGAACATGATTTCAACGTTACGACTTTTGCAGACGGACCGTCTTTTCTAAATGAGGTAGACATTCATCAGGCGGGGTGCGTGATTCTTGATAGCCGAATGCCTAACCTGCGTGGTCAGCAGGTGCATCAAATTCTTAACCAGGCGAGTAGCCCACTCTCTGTTATCTACCTGACGGGTCATGGTGATGTACCGATGGCCGTTGACGCGTTGCAGGCGGGGGCGGTCAACTTTTTCCAAAAGCCAGTCAAAGGTGATGAATTAGCCCAAGCCATTTTGCAAGGGCAGGTACTATCAGCAGCCAGTCTTGATATGGCCGCAGCAAAATCGGCTTATGAGTCACTAACGCCGCGTGAAAAGGATATTTTACGTTTGATCATTGAAGGCAAACGCAACATCCGCATCGCCGATGAGCTTTGCATCGCGATGAGAACGGTCGAAGTTCATCGCGCCAGTTTAATGAAAAAGTTTTCAGCTAAAACGGTAGCGGAACTGGCTTACATCTATGGCAAGTTAGCGCTTCAGTAGGCGGGGAGTAGGAGTAAACTGGCTCAGACTCTGGCTACATCCACTGACACACTGAGGTTGTGTGTCTCACCACCATCAAATATCACCCCCTGCAACGGTGGAACATCGGCATAATCACGTCCCCAGCCAGTAACGATATGCTGATCGTGAGCGATCAAATCGTTAGTCGGGTCAAATTCTACCCAGCCAAGATCAGGAATAAAAATGGCAAACCAAGCATGAGAGGCATCAGCACCGACGAGTTTTTCTTTGCCCGGAGGCGGCAGGGTTTCTATGTAACCACTCATATAACGTGCCGCAAAACCAACCGATCGCAGACAGCCTATCGCCAGCTGGGCATAGTCCTGACACACGCCTCGTTTCTCTTTCAGAACCTGCTCGGTTGGCGTTGTGACATCGGTGGCGGTCGGATCAAAAGTAAACTCGGTAAATATTTTATGGGTAAACGCCATTGCCGCTTTTAATACCGGCTGATGATCACTAAACAGTTCTTGTGCATATTGCCTGAGGTTCTCTGAGCGCTTTATCTGCAATGAGTCTAAGCAGAACTCTTGCGCTAACCTAATCTCGGCACTTTCTGCACGAGCCATAATGTCTCGAAGTTCACCACAGGTAAGCGGATGGTTTTCTATCACTTCAGCCCAGTTGTGCGGTTGGACTTCCAAAAAGCTGGTGACATCTATGGTGAGTTCCTTATGTGGCTCCTGAATGGAGAAGTAAAAGGTTTCGTTGCCGAAATAATCCTGCCCTTCATTCTGGTACAACGGCTTTGGCGTCACCCTAATCTTTCGGTTAAAACAGCGCTGATTTATTGTATCCCTGGGTAGCAGGTGCGCCATGTTATAACAAAGTGTCACTGGCGAACTGTAGGAGTAGGTCGTTTTATGCTGAACTTTGTATCTCATACATCCAATTTCCATTTGGGTTTAATCAGCTGTTGTGGCCCAGCTGTGTGATCAAAGTATTTATCGCTGACCAGTGAAGTAAATTGCTCCAGTTGCGCGATAACCTTATTCATCAGAGCGCTAAATTCCTCTCTGCTCTGGTTGTTTGGGTTTGCCTTCGATAGCTGTTCTAAATCCGTAAGCTGAATATCGTTTAGCGTTTGCAATATCAACCTGTTCTCGCTGGTTAATCCACCTGGAATAAAGGTGTGATTATCCGGCAGCATATCCAGAAACTCTTTCAGTTTTTCGGTCTGGTAGACCAGTGAACGTGGATTCGAAGGGTCGACCATTAACAGATCCAGGCCAAAGGCGACTCGAGTTCTGGTGCGATAGCGTCTCCTGAACGAAATGAGTGCTTCCATACTAAGGAGCACGGATTCCAGTACTTGTTGCTGCGGTAAACTCTCTAGTTTGATGCTTAAAGTCGACTGGAATAGTTTTGCGGTCTGAATTGCCCTTTCGGTACGCTGACCAATCTGTTGAAATATCCAGTCTTGCCCTCGTAGCATGCTGTCGTTACTCAATCCCGACAGCGCCAACAACATGGTCATCAAGTTATCCAGCGATTCTTCTGGCGCTTCAGGTAAGCCGCTGACGTAAGCTCTGTCCAACTCATTGAGGTTGTCACGCAGTTTGTTAAGTACAATTCGGGTGTCGGCAGACAGGCGATCTCGCACATTATCACTGCAAGAAAGCATGGCCAGTAAGTTGGATTTGATACTGCCTATTCGGTTGCCGTTCACCACCAAATCGGCCAGTTCTGCCTCTGGGTTTTCGAGCAGTTCGGAATTACCTTCAACGAACCCAGGCAGGCAGTTGGTTTGCAACGAGATAGCTTTTAAGAGCGTATCTCTTGCCGGTGATGATAGCTCTTCGATACCATTTAGTTGTTTAAATAACACCCGCATCAGGCGGATGCTTAGCTCTGCACGCTCAGCATAACGTCCAAACCAGAAGAAGTTTTCGACTACCCGGCTCGGCACATTCCCATGCTGAGCAACATGAAAGCCTGGTTCGTCGAGCAGTGACTGATGCGTCAGGTCCGGCTCATTGGCGGTTATCCAGGTATCCTTGCTACGAGCACCGGATAGACTGGTGACGATATAGTCGTTATCTGATTGAGTCACACGACTTAACGCGCCTGGCATCACGCAGTATCGGTTTCCATCAGCGACGGTAAAGGCTTTCAGTAGGCTATGTCGGCGCTTTATTTTCGAACCTGAACAGACAGGAACCGTAGAGCCTGGGATATAAGTCTGTGCCACATACTGTTTCGGATTCGCCTTAATCATCTCCAGCGTTTTTACCTTTTCTTCCGCTGATAAACAGTGGCCGTAAATGGTTTTGCTGTGTGCTTTACGGTAAGCCGGCTTGATAATTAGGTTTTGCAGATTCTGTGTTACGAACTCCATCGTGCCATCGATACCGCACCAGTAAGTATCAACGCTATGTAGCTTCAAAGGTTTACCCAATAAGTATTCACATATCTTTGGCAGAAAGGCCATTAGAACCGGAGATTCGAGTACCGCACTACCCAGTGGGTTGGCGAGCACGACATTGCCACTTCGGGCGGCTTCGAGCAGCCCTGGAATGCCACAGAAAGAATCTGGTCGCAGTTCGGATTGGTCACAGTCATTGTCATCAGTGCGGCGCAGAATCACATCGACTGGCGTTAAACCAGAGAGGGATTTCAGCCATACTTTGCCACTTCTGACCGTTAAGTCCCCGGCTTGCACCAGAGGGTAGCCCAAATAGTTGGCCAGATAGGTGTGTTCAAAGTAGGTACTGCTTCCTGAACCTGGGGTTAAAAGCACGATTCTTGGGGGGTCGGTTTTGTGCGCCGCAAGCTGACTGAGGGTGTTTTTCATGGTCTGGAAGAAGCTGGAAAGGCGTCTTACATTGCTACGACGAAATACCGATGGCAATACTCTGGATATTACGGTGCGGTTTTCTAACGCATAGCCGGCTCCGGAAGGTGCTTGTGTTCTGTCACTGATGACAACGTAGGAACCATCCGAGTCGCGAACAAGGTCAATAGAATGGAAGATAAGATTTTTCAATCCTGGAATATCAATCCCGTAACACTGGCGCAAGAAGCCAGGGTGGGAATAAATAATCTCTGCCGGTATCACGCCATCTTTGATGAGTCGTTGTTCGCCGTAGATATCTTTCAGAATAAGATCAAATAACTCCGAGCGCTGAGCCAGGCCTTTCTCTGTCTCTTGCCATTCACTCTGGTCGATAATATTCGGCAGCACGTCCAGAGACCAGACGGTCGGAGAGAGTGGATCGTTTTTCAGATCATAAGTCGCGCCATCATCTCGCAGAATCCGCTGAGCGCGCTTTTGTAAATCTTCCAGATGGCCATCTTTCAGTTTATCCAGATGAGTAAAGAGAGGTTGCCAGTGCAATCTGGTTTGCTGGATGTCATCATACGCCTCATCGTAGGCCTTTTTTGCTGCCTGATAAGGACCAATTAGGGGCGGATCTTCTTCCGCCCCGGCGTAGTCTGAAACGAATTGACTCATATTACCTTTATGCTACTACCTTGAGAGTTATTGCCTAGTATATACCACCCGGAAAGGACAACCAGCTCAGCGGTGAATATATGATTCAACTTTAGCGATTCGCTCATCCAATACGACGACTTCGTTTTCGTAGATCCAGAGTATTTGGGTATTCGTGGCATATCTCCTCTGAAGGTGGTGCCATCGGGCGCGGCGCCGTCTTGTTCTCATAGAAGCTGCGTAGGGCATTGAACTCTGGAGGTGGGTTCAGTGTCCCCTGAGTAAAACCATGATCCCAGAAACGGTTTACCCGTCGAGCTTCTGCTTCGTTGCCGTTAACCGGGAAGGTTTCATAGCTTCTTCCTCCCGGGTGGCTCACATGGTAAGTACAACCGCCGATAGAGACGCCGTTCCATGTGTCGATCAAATCGAATACAAGCGGAGAGTCTATTCTCAGTGTCGGGTGCAGTGCTGACGGTGGCGCCCACGCTCTATAGCGCACAGCTGCTACATATTCCCCTTGTCTGCCGGTCGGTTTCAAAGGTACACGGCGGCCATTACACGTAAGTACATAGCGGCTTTCTGTCATCCCGCTCAATCGAACTTGCAGACGTTCCACCGAGGAGTCAACAAAGCGACTGGTGCCAGTTTGAGTGATTTCCTCTCCAAGAACGTGCCAAGGCTCAATTGCCCAGCGAAGCTCAATTTCAATACCATCTATCTGCTGCCTGCCGTAATGTGGGAAACGGAACTCCTCAAATGGCGCCAGCCACTCCAACTTAAACGGAAACCCATGACGTTGAAGATCGTCTACAACCTCTTTGATATCCTGCCAGACGTGATAAGGCATCATAAATTTATCGTGCAGGGTCGTACCCCAGCGTATCAAGGGTTTGTGGTAAGGGTCTTTCCAGAAACGTGCTACCAGACAGCGCAGCAACAGTGTTTGTACCAATGCCATTCTGGCGTGCGGCGGCATCTCAAAACCGCGGAATTCCAATAATCCCTGTCTGCCGCTACTGGTGCCAGCCGCATAAAGTTTATCGATACAGAACTCGGAACGATGAGTATTACCCGTTACATCGACCAGCAAGTTTCTCATTAATCTGTCTGCCAACCAGGGTTGATCAACCAGCCCCTCAGGGAAGTTCTGGAACGCGATCTCCATTTCGTACAACGCTTCATCTCGTCCTTCATCGGGGCGAGGTGCCTGACTTGTTGGGCCAATAAACATGCCTGAAAAGAGGTAAGAAAGCCCTGGGTGATGTTGCCAGTAATTAACCAGGCTGCGCAACAGATCCGGCTTTCTTAATAAGGGACTGTCAGCTGGTGTCGGGCCACCAAGTGTAATGTGGTTACCGCCACCGGTACCGGTATGACGACCATCCAACATAAACTTCTCTGTGCCAAGACGGCACTGATGCGCCTGTTCATAGAGAATTTCGGTGTTCTCAACTAACTCCTGCCAGTTTTTCGAAGGATGAATATTAACTTCGATCACGCCCGGGTCGGGTGTGATAAGGAACTTCTGTAAACGATGGTCTTTCGGTGGTTCGTAACCTTCAATGACCACCGGAATAGAGAGGGCACTGGCTGTCGCTTCTATGTGATAGATGAGTTCGACATAGTGCTCCAGATGAGTCACCGGCGGTAAAAACAGATGCAATCGGCCGTCTCTTGGCTCGACACAAATTGAAGTACGGATCACTTCAACTGTCTTTGTGTTATCTTTGCTTTGTTCTATCTGTGATGTCTGAGGTTGCTGTCGTTGCGCAACACTATCCGTTAATGAATAGACTGGCAGTGCCTCTCTGGCTTCAAATGGGTCGCGTTCTGGCGGTATTTCCTCTTCGCTGACCTGCGGCAGAGAGTCGAGCGGAAGTCGGTATCCCATCGGGCTGTCTCCGGGGATCAGCGTTATCACATCACTTCGCATTGGCCACAGTGAGCTCTGCCAGCCTTGTCCGTCAAAGGAAACCGGAAGTACATAACCGCTGATGCTCTCCAGTCCACGTCCAAGCAGTTTGGCGAGGCGGCGTCTCTCCAAGTCATCACTCAGCTTAGCTTTTTTCGGGTTGGCGGACTCGGGTAGGGATCGCTCTAGCCAGAGGTAGTAAAGCGAGTCTTCATAGGCTGGTTGCAAGTACTGAGAATTTATTCCCAGCCGTTCACAAAGCAGCTGTCCAAAACGTTCTGCATCCTCGATAGTGTGTTGGTAGTTTTTGTCCACCCGTGCCAGCAAGGCGGGGTCGTGCCACAACGCTTCGCCATCGGTACGCCAAAAACAGCCAAGTGCCCATCGCGGTAACTCTTCGCCCGGATACCACTTACCTTGACCATAGTGAAGCAGTGCATGGGTGTTGAATTTGTCCTTCAGTCCAATAAGCAGATCTTTTGCCAGTTTGAGCTTATCCGCGCCCAGTGCTTTTGTGTTCCACTGCGCTGAATCCATATCATCAATAGAGACAAACGTCGGTTCACCCCCCATAGTCAGGCGTACGTCCATCTCATCCAGCTGTTCGTCCACCGCGCAACCAAGTGCTTTGATGTTTTCCCACTCGTCATCCGTATATGGTTTGGTCACGCGCGGGTCTTCATGAATTCGGATCACTGTATTGCTGTATTCAAATTCACATTCGCACTCGTCGGTCGCACCAGTAATCGGTGCGGCGGAGATAGGGTCTGCGGTACAGGCGAGCGGAATGTGTCCTTCTCCGGCAAATAAGCCACTAGTCGGATCAAGACCTACCCAGCCAGCTCCAGGCAAATAAACTTCACACCAGGCATGCAGGTCAGTAAAGTCTTCTTCCGGGCCAGAAGGGCCGTCTAACGATTTTATGTCAGAGGTCAGCTGAACCAGATAACCGGACGCAAAGCGCGCTGCCAGCCCAAGGCTACGCAGGATTTGAACCAGCAGCCAAGCCGTATCGCGGCAGGAACCTTTTTTCAGGGTTAGCGTTTCCTGGCATGTCTGCACGCCCGGCTCCATACGAATTCCGTATTCTATTTGACCAGCCAGTTTGCTGTTTAGCTCGACCAGAAAATCGACAATGCGCTTTTTGCTGCGGTCGACATCCGCCAGCCACTGCTCGAGTTCTTTACTAGACTCTGCAACAGATAAATAAGGTGCTAATTCCTCGCTCAAGAGCGCGTCGTATTTGAACGGGTAATTCTCTGCGTACTCTTCGATAAAGAAGTCGAACGGATTAATCACCGTCATATCGGCGATGACTTCCACCTCAAACTTCAGCTCGCGCATCTTTTCCGGAAATACCAACCTGGCCTGATAGTTACCAAATGGGTCCTGTTGCCAGTTAACAAAGTGCTCTTCTGGCTCTACTTTAAGAGAATAACCGTGAATATGAGTGCGTGAGTGAGGGGCTGGCCTCAGCCTTAAAAGGTGAGGCGATACCTTTACGTCACGGTCGAATTTATACGAGGTTTTGTGCTGGATAGCTACACGTATGGTCATGCCGCTTCTCCGTGATTAAAGTTAAACCAAGTTTCACAAATTTCTGCCTGAAGGTTGATCAGTGCTAACTGTATATCGTTCAGGTAATTACTGAACTCCTGACAAATGCTTTCGTTGTGCTCAATGCTGTAGGTGGTATCCAACAACTGTTCTATGTGTAAGATAATCTCTTCGTGTCGTGGCAGGTACATTGCCGCACTCTTTATCTGCTTGAGGCAAAAAGCCTGTGAACGAGGAAAATCTTCGTCGGTAAGTAAGAAGGTCGTGGTATTAACGCCATCAATACCGCAGCGCATGGTACGCAGGTAATTTTGATAGGCGCTTTGTGACTTGAGTACCTTTGGCCAGATAATCTGTTCCAGCAGAACTTCTTCTTCCGGTAAGGCTTTTATCTTCAGACTGACGGCGGAATCCAGAATACGAGTATTCATGTCCGCACGCTCGAGATAACGACCCATAATGATAAAACTCCAGGCGGCATCTCGGCTCATCGCATTGCTTAGTAAGCCAATGATCTTTCTGCATCCTTCGAGCACAGTATTCAGATAGTCGTATCGGTCGCCTCGGTTTATACCTTTTTGCAGGTTCTTACGGGCATAGATATCAAGCTCATTGACAAGCTCCCACATCTCTTCAGGGACAACATCCCGGGTTGTGCGTATATTTTCGCGTACCATCTTAAGAGAAGACAACATTGAGCCTGGATGATCTTCACTGGCAAGCAAAAAGCGCACAACGTTTCTTTCGCTCTTATCTTTATACTTTTTAGTGAACTCAGGCACACTGCCGCTTATCTCTATCAGGTTGTACCACGAGATGCGAACATCCTTTGGTAAGTCAAATAATAGTTCATCGTAAACACTGATCAGACGGACGATGTTTTCAACTCGTTCCAGGTATCGGGCACTCCAGAACAGTCGTTCAGCAACTCTTGATAACATTACTTGTTTCCTTCTGTTTTTACGATCCAGGTATCTTTACTACCGCCACCCTGAGAGGAGTTGACGACCAGCGAGCCTTTTTTCATTGCGACCCGGGTGAGGCCTCCTGCGGTTACGTAGGTTTTCTTGCTCTGCAGAATAAAAGGGCGTAGGTCCAAGTGTCTCGGTTCCAGTTTTCCTTTTTCTATCAGAGTCGGTGCCGTAGAGAGCTTTAGCGTCGGCTGTGCGATATAGTTGCGAGGGTTATTCTTAATAAGCTCGGCGAAAACGGCCTGTTCTTTTTTGCTGGAATGAGGGCCAACCAACATGCCGTAGCCGCCAGATTCGTTGGCTGGCTTTACAACCAGCTTATCTAAGTTTTTTAGCACGTATTCCCGGTCGTCTTTATTTTCACACAAGAAGGTTTCTACATTAGGCAGGATAGGTTCTTCATCCAGATAATATTTAATAAGCTGTGGCACGTATGCATAAACCACTTTGTCATCTGCAACACCAGCGCCTGGTGCGTTAGCGAGTGCAACGTTGCCTTTTTTCCATGCTCGCATCAATCCAGGAACACCAAGCATGGAGTCTGGGTCGAATGCTTCAGGATCTAAAAACATGTCGTCTATGCGGCGATAGATCACATCCACACGTTCAGGTCCGTAGATGGTTTTCATGTAGACGCAGTCGTCTTTGCCTACATAGAGGTCTCCGCCTTCGACTAACTCTGCGCCCATCTGTTGGGCGAGAAAAGCGTGTTCAAAATAGGCTGAATTGTAGATGCCAGGGGTTAAAACGACGATTTCTGGTCGCGGAATATCTCTTGGTGAGAGCGCTTGTAGCGTATCCAGAAGCTGAGAAGGGTAGGAGTCCACTTTTCTGATATTGTCGTTTTCAAACAGCTCTGGTAACACCCTTTTCGTGACGGCTCGGTTTTCCAGCATATAAGAAACGCCTGAAGGGACACGGAGGTTATCTTCCAGCACATAAAACTGTCCGTCATCAGCTCGCACCAAATCGGTGCCACAAATATGCGCCCAGACACCAAAAGGGGGAGAGACACCGACACACTCAGGGCGAAAATTTTTCGATTCTTTAATGATATGAGCGGGAATAATGCCGTCTTTTATGCAGTTTTGATCGTGATAAAGATCGTCGATAAACCGGTTGAGTGCGGTAAGACGCTGCTTTAAGCCTTTTTCTGCAGCTTCCCAGTCTTTGGCATCAATGGTTCTTGGAATAATGTCAAACGGCCATGCACGGTCTATGTTGCCCTCTTCGGTATAAACAGTAAAGCTGATGCCCATTTCCTGAATGGTCGCTTCTGCCGCCAGCTTACGTTTATTCAGTTCTTCAGCAGGCAAGCTATCGATATAGCTCAATAGTCTGCACGACGAATCTCTGTATTTACCTTCGTTGTCGATGAGTTCATCAAAATACTCACCACAGTCATAACCATCGGTTAATTTGCTCATAGCGGGGATCCATCCTCTAGCTTTTGAAACTCATTTCCCGGCCGTACTTCACCTTTATCCCTAGCAGCCACTTTTTATATACAAAGAAAGAGACCGGCACGAGTTGATGTTTCTGTTTTGATTAGTATTATTCTTTAGCTATTGCATAAGCATGCATCTAACTCATTACAATTATAATAAGGAAAGCAAATAACAGACCGGAAATTAAAGTGTCATCAATAATAAATATTACAAAAATGACTTTAGTCGAGAGGGTTAAAGCAACAGACTAAGGTGGAAGCACTTTACTGCTTAGAGATGTTTTTCTAGATGGCTAACGATTTAATTATTCTATACAAAAAATAAGGTTTTGATTCTTTTGTCTTTATTAGTTGCATATCAGTTGCAGCTTTTGTCTCGAACGTTTAGATTAAGCAATGCATTCATAGAATACGTGGTCGAGAATAGGTAGATGTGGGACAAATTGAATTTAAGAAAGCTAATCCTGATTCTATGTGTGTTCAGTGTTGTTGTTACATTACTTAATGCTTTTTACTCACTTTATCGAGTGCAGCACAATCTCATTATTAGCAATACAATGGAATCCAATCGTGTTTACGCTGAGAAAATGGCGCAAATGACGGATGCTTTCATTGAATCTGCGATGTCTCAGCTTGAATACAGTGCAAGTACCCTCAGCACGGAAATGAATGATGCAGATATCTTGGAGCGAGAAGTTGATCGCTTAAGACTCCAAACGAATTACTTTAACTCTGTTGTCATCGTCAATTCGGAAGGGGTAATCGTTTCTGTTTCGCCAGAAGCGTTGCAAATAAAAGGCGTTCGTTTGAAGAGTCAATCTCTGCATTCGCTATCCCCACTCATTACCGATCCGTTTGTCTCTCCTGCAGGTAACTATTTAACCAGCATTTCATACCCAATTTTCTCTAACAAGGGTGAGTATCTGGGATACGTTGCCGGCACCATTTACCTCGAACAAAAAAATATACTAATGACCTTACTAGGTCAGCATAGCTACAAAGATGGTTCTTATCTGTATGTTGTCGACCAAAACCGCACGCTGATTTATCATCCCGATGAACGCAGAGTGGGGCAGAAAATCGTCACTAATGAAGCAATCAATGCCGTTATTGAGGGAAATCAGGGGCAACTAGATATTGTCAACTCTCTGGGCGTTGAGATGCTAGCCGGATACGCACCAGTACAGCATTCAGGGTGGGGTATTGTCGTACAGAGACCAAAAAGCCTGACACTATCCTCGCTTGATGACCAAATGTGGCGAGTGTTTCTTGAAACACTTCCGATTGGCGCGTTAACCCTCTTACTCATATGGGTCTCTTCTGTTTTCATATCTAAACCATTGTGGCAATTGGCAAGCGCGGTTAAGAACTTAGAGAGCCATACATCGGACGAGAATGATTTTACGCAGATTAAACCATGGTATTTTGAAGCCAGTTATCTAAAACGTAGCTTTTTGAGTGCAATGAACATTGTCTCTAACACCATTGATCAGCTTCACTTAGACACCTTGACCGATGCGATGACCGGCTTATTGAATCGCAGAGGGTTAGATAAGGCGGTAGAAAGCCTCCGAGAGAAAAATACCCCATTTTCTGTACTTGCCCTAGATGTTGATTACTTTAAAAGAGTGAATGATACCTTCGGCCATGATGCGGGAGATGCGTTATTAAAAAGTGTCGCGACTTTGATTCAGGATCAGGCGAGAAAAGGGGATGTGGTTTGTCGCTCTGGTGGAGAAGAGTTCATTGTCTTTTTGACCAAAACCGACGTGGATCAGGCATTTGTGGTTGCGGAAAGAGTAAGAAAATCGGTTGAATCTCATCAATTTAGTACTGTTGGAAACGTAACGATTTCGGTCGGAGTGTCTCATTGGGATGGAACCAATGAACCTATTAATGCGGTTCTTAAATATGCTGACGATGCGCTGTATCAAGCTAAACGCAATGGTAGGAATCAAACGGCAGTTCAATACTGAGGTAGCGTCGTCTAATTGAGTTGCCGGCACGCTTTGATTAGAGAGTAAAAGTGAAGGTGCAATGTCCGTATGAGCCGGACATTGCGAGTTGCATTAAACAGTATGGTATGAATTAGGTTGCGATGGTAACTCATTATGCTCACAGCTTAATGCAACTGATTTTTGTATTATGGCAGTTTATGCGAACAGAACACTCATTTTTATTGTGGGCTCTGATAGCGTTTGTGTTTTTCTTCAATTATTTTTAGTAGTTGCGTTCTACGTTTATTTTGAATGGTTTCAAGTAAGTTAGCTCTTCTCATTTCTCCTTCAATCTCGGGTAGCCGCTGTTGAGCTTTACTACTGTTACCTTGACCAACTGTATCTTTTGTTTTTTTCATATCCCTGAACTTTTTGTATAAATAAATCGTCCATACACAGCGAGTAGAGCTATCAAGACTCAAATTTATAACAAAAACAAATCAATAATAGCCTTATAATTTATATGCAAATTAAGTGTATGCCAGTAGTTTCACTGGTAGTTTGTATTAACACTTAACGGTGTGTCAATGAAGAATGTAACCGTTTACATGTGAAGGTGTTATAAATTAGTATGATTGTTTATAAGGTGGTATTTCCGCTTAGGTTAGTTGACAGTCCATCCTAATTGTTACAGCTGCTTAACTAGATTAAATATTAAACAGAACTCATAATGTTGATAGAGGGGTATATTTACTCACGTTGAAAATAGTTCCTCCTAAGTGACAGGTGACAATTATGCTCAATATGGACAGGGATGCGTTACAGGCGGCATTGCAGCAGTTGGAGCAAGCTATTTATAATCATGAACAATGGTCTAAGGAAATCATTCGTTCCATTGTGTGTCAGTTACCTTTTGATAGCCGAGACGTGTTGGAGGATGCACACTGCCATTGCCGTTTTGGTCAGTGGTATTATGGGTCTTTACCATTGACCATTCGGGAGCATCCGGCATTTCTGGCGATTGAAAATGAGCATCGCCAATTGCATCAATACGCCGGCCGATTACTGCTCACTTCTACCCATTTAGAACCATGTTCATCAATAGATTACGATAACTTTCACAAAGCTTCAGATCGGCTGCAAATGGAAGTCAGCACCCTCAAAAAAGAACTGGAGGAGTCGATCAACAACCGTGATGTCCTGACTGGAGCTGAAAACCGTATCAGTATGCTCACTCAATTGAGAGCAACACGCGAGCTGGTTAAACGAGGCGTTCAGGAATGCGGTATTGTATTGATGGATTTAGATTATTTTAAATCCGTTAACGATACCTATGGTCATGCTGTCGGGGATCAGGCATTAGTGGCTTGGGTACGTCACATCAAGGAACATTTGCGGCCTTATGACAAAGTGTATCGATACGGTGGAGAAGAATTTTTGCTTACTTTTCCGACAACGAATAGAGAGGCCGTTTTCGATGTCGTTGAGCGATTACGCACTAACATCCCTGCCATTGAGATTGATGGTGATTCCACAAAGCTTCTTAATGTCACTGCTTCTTTTGGGATTGCTATGCTTGAACCCAATGTCAGCGTAGAGGAAACAATCGATAGGGCTGATAGAGCAATGTACGCTGCCAAAAAAGCGGGACGCAACCGTTGCTGTTACTGGGATACAAGCATGACGTCTAGATAGGATGAGGAAACGTCCAGGTTTAATCATTTAAGATTTATCTTCTTAGCGACAAGCTACTCTACGGACAAATTTTATATTCATCCGATTTACCGCGCGCTTGAGTGCACAAGTGCCATACACGAAACTGAATAAACTTAACGTTTTAATTATTGGGTTAAAAGCCATCTTGCTGTCGCTTCATCAGTAACTAAACCATTCACCCAGTGTCCTCTTAGCGCGGCGAGAATAGCCGGGCGTTTATCTTCACCACAAGCAGCACCAATACGAGGACAGTTGTTGTCACGTATGTCGTAACTGGTTATGAAGGTGTTGATTGCGCACTCAATTACCTCGCCTTGTGCATTGATAAAGCGGCCGAGAATTTCTCCTACTGCACCTTGCTGATTAAGCTCATCAGCCTTATCTGTAGAAATGAAACCGTCTTTAATGATAGGGCTGGCTTTGCTCAGTGAACCGATGCCAAGGAAAATCACATTGGCACTGTCGGCAATGTTGGATACCTCTTTGAATACACGCATGCCGGTCCAAACTTTAAGCTCATCAAAAGAGGTAGCGTAGCGTGGGGCGGGTAATTGGTAATAGTTTGCCTGAATTTTTCGCGCCAGAATCAGCGGTACATCATCATAGTAGTTACACTGACCATCGACGCCCATCGCACTTATTAAGGCGACACACTTGCTGTTTGGAGATTCAAAATTAATGCGTTTAATGGCTTTTTTGAGTGTTAGACCAGAGCCTATACCAATGATTTGATCTTGCTGGTCTTTTACATATTTTGACATTAGCTGAAAGCAGCCAAATGAAACGTTATCGAGTGTTTCCTCATCGCTGGTGGTTGGCACGATATTGCACTCCACCAATTGATACTTCTCTTTCAACAGTTCCGCATAGTCTAAACACGTAGAGATCGGATGGTGCAGACCGACAGAGACAATGCCTTCTTCTTTAGCTGCTGCAATTAAGCGCTGGACAACAGGACGTGATAAGCCAAGTTCAGACGCTATATCGCGCTGATTTCGACCAGAGATGTAATACATCCAGGCGGCACGAACCATCTGATCGGTTTTAAAACTATCATCTCTAGCCACAAGTATTCCTTATTATTCAGCTTGCTGCACTTATCTCAATGGCTTTATTCGGCCCACCATCGCATCTAGAACCGCTATTTTCTCTCTAACTCTTGTTGAGTGCAACACCTGTCAATTATCTAAAAATGAACAAAAAACCATTTAATGGTCTTTTGTTCATTTTTGATCTATAGCTCGTTAATTGATGTTTTGATCGAATAGAGTGACAACATCAAACAAAAACGAGGAAATATCATGAAAAACCAATATACGTGGCTTCACATCGGTCTGGGTTCGTTTCACCGCGCGCATCAAGCCTGGTACCTACACAAATTGCTGGAATCCGGTGATCAAAGCTGGCACATCGCGGCAGGTAACATTCGTAATGACGCAGAAGCAACCGTTGATACTCTACGTGCTCAAAACGGCGAATATGTGTTAGAGACCGTTAGTCCTGCTGGTGAGCGTGAATATGAAGTCATCAAGTCGATTCAGACATTACTCCCATGGCAGGAAGATTTGGTACCGCTGATTAATGAAGGTGCGAAAGCTGAGACGAAGGTGATTGCCTTTACTGTTACTGAAGGGGGGTATTACTTGAAAACGGACCACTCTCTGGATGTCGATAACGCAGTGTTAAGCGAAGATCTGCAAGGTGGTCACCAAACCATTTACGGTACAGTGACGAAAATCCTTGAACGCCGTATAGCGGACAACGCTGGACCGGTGACTTTGCTGAACTGTGACAACGTGCGCCACAATGGTGAGCGATTCCGAGATGGTCTAATGGAATTTCTGACTCTGACTGGTAAAGCGGATGTGCTGACCTGGATGAAGGAAAACACGACGTGTCCAAACACCATGGTGGATCGCATTACCCCTCGTCCAGCTGCTGACCTTCCATATCGTATTAAAGTGCAAACTGGCATTGAAGATAATGCGCCGGTAATGGGAGAAACCTTTATCCAGTGGGTAATTGAAGATGGTTTCAAAGACGTTCGACCTGCGCTGGAAAACGTGGGTGTGGAAATGGTGGAGTCGGTCATTCCTTATGAAGAGGCGAAAATCCGCATTTTGAACGCTTCGCACAGCTGTATTGCCTGGGCTGGAACATTGGTTGGCCAGTCGTTCATTCACGAAAGTACGTTAACGGATTATATCTACAAGATCGCGCATGATTACGTGAGTCAGGATGTGATTCCTTGCCTTGGTGACAATGGTATCGACTTGCCGACATACCTTGAAGTGGTCTTAGAGCGTTTCACCAACCCTTACATTAAAGACACTAACCAACGAGTGGCAGCGGATGGATTCTCCAAAATTCCGGCCATGATCACGCCGACGATGATTGAATGTTATCAGCGTGGTGTTACGCCGAATGCGACCGCGATGCTGCCAGCGCTGTTCTTTGTGTTTATGCACCAGTGGCACAAAGGTTTACTGCCTTATGAATATCAGGATGGCATTCTTGATGAAAATGCCGTGCATAGCATGTTTGATGCTGAAGACCCGATCGCTGTCTACGCGCAGGATGTCGCTTTGTTTGGCGAGCTGGCTGAGCGTGCGGATTTCGAAACACTGCTGCGAGAGAAGATTGCAGCGGCTTACTCAATGATTCAATAAGGAGTGGGCATGTATCTAGGTATAGATCTTGGCACCTCAGAAGTGAAAGCGTTGGTGATTGATGAGCAAGGCGATACGGTTGCGACTCACAGCGCACCGCTGACGATTCAACGTCCGCATCTTCATTGGTCAGAACAAGCACCGCAGGAGTGGTGGGAAGCAACAAACTATCTGATTGGTGCGCTACGTGAGAAATGCACTGAACACTGGGGGGCAATTAAAGCGATTGGTTTGTCCGGGCAAATGCACGGTGCAGTACTGTTGGACAATCTCGGTGATGTTATTCGTCCTGCAATTTTATGGAACGATACACGCTGTCACGAAGAGTGTACGGAACTTGAAGCGCTAGCACCTGAGTTACATGACGTTGCAGGGAACCTTGCGATGCCGGGATTTACGGCTCCGAAGTTGATTTGGGTTCGTAAGCATGAACCGGAAAACTTTTCTCGCATCAGCACAGTATTGCTACCCAAAGATTATCTGCGTTTCAAAATGACCGGACGAAAGGTCTCTGATATGTCGGATTCCGCTGGCACTTTGTGGTTGGATGTCGCTAAGCGCGATTGGTCAGATTCTCTGCTCGACAAATGTCAGTTATCCCGTGAGCAAATGCCAGAACTGGTTGAGGGCTGTGAGGTATCGGCTTCGCTGTCCGCTGAGTTGGCCCATAAATGGGGACTCAGCCCATCAGTCATCGTCGCTGGTGGCGGTGGTGATAATGCGGTAAGTGCTATCGGCGTTGGGGCGGTCAGTCCGGGTGACGCATTTATTTCTCTCGGTACTTCCGGAGTGCTGTTTGTCGTCAACGATCAGTATCGTCCTGCACCTGAGTCTGCAGTGCATGCGTTCTGTCATGTTTTACCACAGCGGTGGCATCAAATGAGTGTGATGCTAAGTGCTGCTAGTTGTCTTCAATGGTTCTGCCGCATAGTAGGCACAACGGAAGTGGAGTTGTTGGAAGAGATTGAACAGCTCAGTGAAGAAGATAAAGCCAAAGCGCCACTTTTTTTACCGTACCTGTCTGGTGAACGCACACCACATAACGATCCGGATGCCACGGGGATGTTCCACAGCATGACCCATTCCACCAACCGCGCCTTACTTGGCTATGCGGTGATCGAAGGCGTGAGCTTTGGTATTGCAGATGGTCTGCGTGTTCTGCAAGAAAGTGGTACGCACATTGAACAGTGTTCATTGGTGGGGGGCGGTGCCCGAAGTTCGTATTGGGCACAGTTACTCGCGGATATTCTTCGCTTGCCAACGATCACTCACAAAGGTGGTGAAACGGGTGGGGCGTTAGGGGCGGCTCGACTGGCTTGCCTGGCGTCAGGGAAATCGGTGGATGAAGTCTGTAAAAAGCCTGAAATTCACCGTGTTTATCAACCTAATGTCGAGCGTGAGTCAGGACTGGCCGAGCGATATTCACGTTTTCGCGCCCTTTACCAAAACGATTTGACTCTGCGGTCGTAACACTGGCCGTTAAGAGTCAACTTAGAAAGAACATCACAACTAAAAATGGACTACGCCCCCCCAAAAAAGAAAAAGGAGGGGGCGTGGGATTCCTTTACCCTACGAAACGAGGAATATATGGAAAACGCAAGTAAACAGTGGCTTGGATTGCCGCTCAATCTGATATGGGGATACATCGCCATCGCTATCTTTATGACGGGTGATGGTTTTGAACTGGCATTTCTGTCGCACTACATTACCGAGCTTGGTTTTACTCCAGCTCAGTCTTCTTTTGCCTTCACGCTCTACGGGCTGGCTGCTGCGTTGGCCGCCTGGGTATCCGGTGTTGTAGCGGAAATCATTACGCCGCAGAAAACGATGAAAATTGGTTTTATGCTCTGGTGTATTTTCCATGTATTGTTCTTAACGCTTGGATTAAGCCAGTCAAATTACGCCCTGATTTTGCTATTTTACGGTATTCGTGGCCTTGCTTATCCACTTTTCCTGTATTCGTTTATCGTGGTAATCGTACATAACGTTCGTAGTGATGGCGTAAGCTCGGCACTTGGCTGGTTCTGGACGGTCTATTCGATTGGTATCGGTGTTGCTGGTAGTTATATTCCTAGCTTTACCATCCCTTGGATTGGTGAGTTTGGCACTTTGTGGTTATCGCTGGCATTTTGTGCTGCGGGCGGTCTGATCGCGATGATTGCTTTGCGTAATGTGAAAACACCAACGCACATGCATAACTTGACTACCAAGCAGAAGCTAACCGAACTGAGCCGTGCAGTGACGTTACTCTATACCAACAAAAACGTACTCTATTCATGTTTTGTACGCATCATTAATACCCTGTCACTGTTTGGTTTTGCGGTCATTATGCCGATGATGTTTGTTGATGATCTCGGTTTTACCACATCCGACTGGCTTCAGGTGTGGGCAGTGTTCTTCTTTACCACCATTTTTTCTAACGTTTTCTGGGGCATCATGGGAGAAAAACTGGGCTGGATGAAAGTGGTGCGTTGGTTTGGCTGTATAGGAATGGCACTCTCCAGTCTTGCGTTCTATTACATTCCTCAGCATTTCGGCAACAACTTTTATATGGCGTTGATCCCAGCCATTTCTCTGGGGATCTTCGTAGCGGCATTTGTTCCGATGGCAGCGGTATTTCCTGCGCTAGAGCCTAACCACAAAGGTGCGGCGATTTCGGTTTATAACTTGTCGGCCGGATTGTCTAACTTTCTTGCGCCAGCCATTGCGGTGGTCTTGCTACCGTATTTCAGCACAATAGGTGTGGTCGTTGCCTATACCGCGCTGTACATACTGGCCTTTTTCTTCACCTATTTGATTAAGGTCGAGCAACCAGGATTTGAACCGACATTTGTTGGTGAAAATAAAGCGACCGTAGTGTAGCAAACTTGGGTATGGCAGTGGTTTTGGCTGCCATACTCTTTCTATTTTTGAGGTAAGTATGAATTTAAAAGCCGTTATTTTTGATATGGATGGGGTGCTCATTGACTCTGAGCCAATGTGGCAACAGGCACAGATGGAATCACTTGCGGGCTTTGGTGTTGGGATAACCCGTCAAGATTGTGAACAGATGACGATGGGGAAGCGTGTCGATGAGATAGCGCGTACTTGGTGCGAAGCTTATTCACTGTCCGTTTCAGCGCAAGAGTTGGAAGCCCTGATTCTGACTAAGTTGTGTCAGCTTATTGCCACTGATGGAGCGGCGATGCTCGGCGTTTACAAAGCGTTAGATTATTTTTCCAGCCAAGGGTTAAAGATTGCATTAGCGACATCGTCTAACCACGTAGTGATTAAAGCGGTCTTCGATCGCCTACAGTTGTGGGATAAATTCAGTGTTGTTTGCAGTGCCGAAGATGAGGAGTATGGCAAACCCCAACCAGATGTTTACTTAACTGCAGCACGTAAGTTACAAATCGGTACGACTGAATGCTTGGTCATTGAAGACAGCTTTACAGGCCTGACTGCCGCGAAGAGAGCGAACATGACGACTTACTTGGTTTCTCCATATTATCAACAAAGCAAGTTTTCTATCGCAGATGGACGTTATGCCAATTTAGATTGTGTTGTACAAAACTATGCAAACCTAGTTGCATAATTAACTCTTTTAGCTTCCCCAGAAAAGCGTCGGTTTTAGCATACAAACACTGGTTGGTGTTATGACCGTCCCTCATTTGTCTTGCTGTTTGAAAATGACTCAAGAAAGCTCAGCGCTCTTTAATCTAATGTTAAATTTTTGTTTGATAAGTGAGATTTTTGTTGTCCTTTTACTAATGTCTAATATTCCTACCGATAGCAACACATGCTTAATAAGCTCATATCAATAAAGGTGCTCGGTAGCGCCAAGGATGTCGTCTCGTATTGGTTGAAGGTCTGTATACCAAACCAAGCGAAGCTCTAGTTGGCATAGCTCAACTTCGAAACATAAAAAGGATAACTCAATGTCTGACGCAAGTAAGACCTTTTACAGGGATGTGCGCAAAAAACCGCATGAATTTGAAAACCGAGAAGACTTTCTAAATCATGATTTAACCATCATGAGCTTTCGTCGCTGGGGTATTCATTTGCCATCACGTGATTACAGTATTGAAATCGAAGACTGGGTACCTGCATTAGCAGCAACCATTGGTAAAGTGGTTATGGTAACCGCCATGGTGTCTGCTTTTGCTGTTCAGTTCGGCTTATCTCCGGAGTTCGTTGCAGAAAACGTGCGTTACGAGTTGCTTATCGCGGGCGCTCTGTTCGTTATCCTGTTTTCTGCAATCCTAAACCCGAACGCAAACTTGGCTGGTACCCACGGCCCCATGATACCGCTGATTCCTATGATTGCTGCAGCAGGGGGACATCCTCTGGCTCTTGGGTTGATGGTATGTGCTTTTGGTTTAATTCTCGCTCTTACCAAAGGTGGGTCTAAACTCATGACCCTCACTGGAATCGGGGTTCGTGGTGGGTTGCTCATCTACCTCGGCGCCGTTGGGTTACTCGGACAGATTAATAAGACTGAGGCGTGGGCTGCAAGTACGGACCAAGGTTACATCTCGTTTGTAGTCATTGGTCTGACCATTATGGTTTATGCCTACTTAGCCAAGATCAACAAACGTTGGTTGGCAATCCCACTGTGTTCTGCACTCGCGGGTATTGTCGCTTATGCGATGGGGGCTGAGTTTGCTTTTTCCACTGAGCCGGGCCTGCCTAATTTCAGCCCATTCTATTGGTGGGGTGAAAATACTGGCTGGCAACTAGGCTGGCCAACCCTAGAGCACTTTATTGCCGTTACGCCATTTGCTCTGCTAGCTGTAGCTATGTGGTCGCCTGACTACCTCGGTCATCGTGTTTTTCAAGAACTTAACTATCCAAAAGAAGCGAAAGGCGTACTAATGGATGTCGACGACACTATGGTCGGAGCGTCTGTTCGTCAGGGGGTTGGCTCGCTATTAGGTGGCGGTAACCTCGCTTCTTCTTGGGGTACGTACATGATTCCTGCCGCAATTGCCAAACGTCCTATTCCAGGCGGTGCGCTGTTAACGGGTTTAATGTGTATTGCCGCGGCAGTAATTGGTTACCCAATGGATCTAGCGATGTGGGAGCCTGTTCTACGCGTTGCGCTCATTGTAGGTGTATTCTTGCCACTTCTTGAAGCGGGTATGCAGATGGTCCATAAGCATAAAGATTCACTCAGTGCAGGTATCTGTATTTTTGCCTGTGCATTCGTTAACCCGGTGTTTGGCTGGGCAATAACTATGCTGCTGGATAATCTAGGACTTATCGGCGACCATGAGCGTGCCAACGAGCTATCGAGCAAAGATAAATATCTGATTCCTGGCGCCGCCTTTGTCGTGTGTGCTGGTTCCCTTGCTGTCGTTGGTCAGCTTCCGGGGATTCCTGCTCTGATCGGTTAATATCATCTCGCTCTAAAGGCATAGTTGGTTACCACCTATGCCTTCTCTCATTCCTATTCTACTCTTGTCCACTTCTTTCTTGTATTGACGAGTTCGCTGATTGACCACCAAGCGATATGCCGGTTTATAAAATAACGGACAAAATTGATAAACCTGGAATACCAGTTGCTGGTGGTGGAAGCCAGACTCATTTGCTCCATACTAATTTGAAACAATATAAATTATTACTAAATCAGTAATATAGCGTAAATTTATTTACCTCTGAGAGCGTGACGACGTTGTATGCTTTTCTGAGTAAGCTATTGTTAATATGACCACTTAAAAAGTTATTCGTCGGTTAAACAACAATAGGCTTGGTAGTATGAAAAGTATCAGTTAGCGATGCTGAACAATACACTCTTTAGAACATTAAAACGTGTTTAACCATAGGTTGACTGGAATCGACATAAAATCATCAATTTCTACAATAAGAAGGATGTAAAAGTGAAAATTGCCATTTTATCAAGGAATAAGAACCTTTACTCCACGCGTAGATTAAAGGAAGCGGGCGAGGCGCGCGGCCACGAAGTAGACATCATAGACACGTTACACTGCTATATGGATATCACGAGTAATAAACCTGCGGTAAGGTTCAAAGGAGAGCAATTACCCTATTACGACGCGATTATTCCACGAATTGGTGCGAGTATTTCGTTTTACGGCACATCGGTTGTCAGGCAGTTTGAGATGACGGGCAGCTTTAGTGTGAATGAGTCTGTTGCTATCAGCCGTTCACGAGATAAATTACGTTCAATGCAGCTGCTTTCTCGCAAAGGCATTGGGTTGCCGCGGACAGGGTTCGCTAACCGACCAGACAATGTGAAAGACTTAATCAAAAACGTTGGTGGTGCACCATGTGTGATAAAACTTTTGGAGGGCACACAAGGCATTGGGGTTGTGTTAGCGGAAACGGCAAAATCTGCTGAAGCCATCGTTGAAGCATTCATGGGGCTCAAAGCTGATATTCTGATACAAGAATTTATCAAAGAGGCGGGAGGCGCTGATATTCGTTGTTTTGTTATCGGTGAGAGGGTTGTAGCCGCAATGAAAAGGCAAGGTGCTGAGGGGGAGTTCCGTTCAAACTTACATCGAGGCGGCTCTGCCACTTTAGTAAGATTGTCCAAAGAAGAGCGCGCTACTGCTATCGCGGCAGCAAAAGTGATGGGGCTGAAAGTTTGTGGTGTCGATATTCTAAGAGCGGAGCGGGGACCGGTAGTAATGGAAGTGAACTCATCGCCAGGGCTTGAAGGGATAGAAACCGCAACGAAAAAAGATGTCGCAGATATGATTTTCCAGTTTATCGAAAAAAACGCCAAACCTTACAGAACGAGAACGTTAGGCAAAGGTTAATTCCGTCGGTTCCAGCCTGGTCAGCAACTTAAGCAGTCTCTGCACTGAAGCCCATAAAAATCCCTCGAATAAACAATCGGGGGATTTTTCTCTCGTACTTATTACTCAGACGTTGCGCCTTCTTGAGTGTTTTCTTGCCCATTGAAACGGTAGCCAAAACAGTTACCTCTAGCTTGTTTATTAGCTAGGTTCCCACCGTGCATCTGGTTCATCCACTCCTGCATTGCTTCTGGGTTATCGTGCATTTCCTCCATCCATGCTTGCATGGCTTCTGGATTATCATGAAGTTTGAGCATAGCCTGATACTGAGGGCTTTCTGGGTTCATCATAGAGTGCATGAAACCAAAGTTGTTGTTGCCGTTATTCATATGGGCGAACACACTTGCTGAAATCGCCAATACGCCCGCTACGGCCAATAATTTAGTGAACGTTTTCATCATTCATCCTCCATCTGTTCTATTCATTTTTATTACAGCAATTTTTGACAATGGAAGTGTGTCGCAATCCCTTTTGTTTCTGACAAATGTTGGCAATCCCTCAGATTGACACACTTTGTCACACATCCCTTTTCGAAATGTTTATATTGAATAATGTGTATAAGACATTGAGGTTGTTTGATGGAAAACGCCTATCGAATCTTGGTCGTTGACGATCATCAGGAAATTAGAGACTTATTAAAGCGATTTTTAACTCAGCACGGTCTGAGTGTTGTCACGGCAGCCGATGGAGAAAGTATGGAGAAGGTCATGCAGCATCAGCAGTTTGATCTGATTATTCTGGATTTGATGATGCCAGGGAAGGATGGTGTCACTCTATGCCGTGAGATCAGAGCGGCGTCGAATATACCGATCATCATGCTGACTGCACTAGGTGAAGAAATCGATCGGATTGTTGGTTTGGAGGTAGGCGCTGACGATTATTTAGCTAAGCCGTTTAACCCCCGAGAATTACTTGCTCGTATCAAGTCGGTATTAAGACGCCATTTCACCATCCCCAATGTTAATGAACAAGTCTCCACAACCCATACAAATTACGTTTTCGCAGGTTGGTCACTCAACGTAACGACGAGGGAGTTATATGATCAGAGCGGCGTATTGGTTTCCTTAACTTCTACGGAATTTGAATTACTACTGGCTTTTCTGACTCACCCTAATGTCGTTCTGAAAAGAGAGAATTTACTTAAGTTAGTTCAGGGCAGAGGTGCCGATGTTTATGACAGAGCGATCGATACGCTTATTAGCCGGCTACGTAAGAAAATCGAATCCGATCCTAAAGAGCCGAAATTGATTAAAACGATTTGGGGTGGAGGCTATCAACTGAGTTGCGAGGTCAGCCATGATTAAGTGGATTCGAAGCCTTGGGTTGATATACCAAATCGGAGCCATTGTGTTGATCGGCTTTGGGATTAGCTCATATCTTTCGATCAACTTATTATCTTCGGAAAGCTCTAAAAGTTTGAGCTTACTTTCCTCTAACGCAGCCGTTCAACGAGTACTGTCTGTTGTTGACATTTTGGGTCAAACGCCAGAATCTCTGGATCGCTCAATTGTTGAAGCCAGCAGTAGCTCGGATCTTTCTCTTTCGATTACTTCAAATCCACAGATCGTAGAAACCAACGTGAATTCTGATGACACGAGGTTATTAGAAGAAAAGTTTAGGGACAAAGGAATAAAACAAGTCAATCTATCGTTAGTGAAACGAACACGCCCAATAATGAACATGAGCGACATGCACAACGCCATGATGTCTGGACGTACCATGACAATGCCAAGGGATCTCCACATCGGTTATCTGGCCACGATTGAGGGTTCAATTGAGTTGAAAAACGGTAAGTGGTTAAACTTTTCGTCAGGCATCCAGGAAGATATTACGAATTGGTCTGTTAGCGCCATCGTTGCGTTAGCTGTCGTCATGTTTGTCACTCTGACCTTATCTATTTTTATTATTCATCGTGCGCTCAGACCAGTACAAACGTTGGGAAAAGCCGCAACAGAATTTGCGTTGAAACGTAAAGTCACCTTGGTGAGTGATAAAGGCCCGAAAGATTTGCTCCCCACGATTAAGTCCTTTAACAAGATGCAGGTCGATATTTCTGAGTTTATCGATGAAAGAACACGCCTACTTGCTGCTATTTCTCACGATTTAAGGACACCGTTAACAAGTCTTCGTCTCCGACTAGAATTTGCCGAGGATACAGAAGATAAACAGCAAATGCTTAAATCCATTTCGATCATGGAACAAATGCTCAAAGCAACGATGAGTTTTGCAAAAGACGGCAGTAATCTAGAAGAAAGACAGCCTATAAATATCGATAGTCTGTTACAAACGATTGTGGATGAGTTCGACGATAGGGCAGTCAAGGTTCACTACACAAGCCCGGGCCATTTAGTTGAGCCAATGCCTCCGATCACCATACGCAGAATGGTGGAAAACTTGATTAATAATGCGTATCAGTATGGCGGGGAGGGTTGTGAGATTCGTTTAAGCGTAACGAAGCGGCCCGAGTGTATTGAATTTACCGTTTCCGATACCGGAATCGGGATTGACCCATCAAAATTTGAAGAAGTGCTGAAACCATTTAGCCGACTTGATAAAGCCAGAGATACAGACAGCTCTAACGTCGGCTTAGGTTTGGCGACAACTCAAGCACTTGCTAATAATTACGGTGGAAAGCTCTCGCTAAGCAGCAATACCCCCCACGGCTTGATCTGTACTTTTACTATCAGCGTCGTTCAGTAATGGTGCTGGCACTATTAATTGCTTACCTTTGCAGTACCATACCTTCTTCTAAATAATCGTTAGCAACGTTTTCCCGCTCTTCGTGTAGGTATCACTGGCGATGATGACATCAAAGTAGTCGTCGCTGTTGGTGATGACTATGGGTGTGGTGGTATCGTAGCCAAGTGTGGTGAGTACCTGTAAGTCGAAAAGAATAAGAGGCTGCCCCACAGTGATTTCTTGATCAGCTTCTACAAGCAACTCAAACCCTTCACCATCGAGTTTTACGGTATCTAAGCCAATGTGGATAAGTATTTGTACGCCGTCATCACTTTCAAGACCGATGGAGTGATGCGTTTTAAATACCGAGGAAACTTTACCGTTAAATGGTGCTCGTAACTCGCCATGATCGGGACGGATCGCGACACCTTGTCCCATTATCTCGCTGGCAAAGGTTGGATCATCCACTATGGCAAGTGGAACCACTTCTCCTGTCAAAGGGCTGTTTATCTGAAGGTATTCTTTGTTTACCGAGTGGGACTGGGGTGAATGCCTTATGTCCTTATCTTCTGTCGAATGAGGTGTTGTCTGTTGGGCCGTTGATGCCGGATTGCTATCTAATCGCGCGGTTAGCATTGGCGTGAAAAAATAAGTAAGGAGTGCGGCGCTGACCAACGTTAATAAGGTAGCCAGGATGGTGGCAATCACAGAGTCATCAATACCTGAGGGCGGTACGAGTTGTACAAATGAGAACAGGCTGAGCATACCCAAAGAATACGCTTTAGTCTGGAAGTAAGCCACGATACTAGAGCCAACTGCCGCTGATAGACAGCCAAAAATAAACGGCCATTTACGTGGTAGGGTAACCGCGTATATCGCCGGCTCCGTGACACCAAACATGGCAGTAAGAGCTGCCGTACCAGCATAACTCTTCTCTTTCTTTTTGATACTTAGGAGCAGGACTCCCACACAAGCGCCAACTTGACCGAACACCGCAGGGAGAAGCAATGGAGGTAAAACATCGTATCCGTTAACCGCAATATTATTCATTACGATAGGAGCAAAACTCCAGTGAATACCAAAAACCACCATCACCTGCCATATCGCGCCAATGACAAAGCCTGCAACTTCTGGGCTGGAGTGGTAAAGGAAAAATACGCCCGAAGAGATGTATTTGGCTACCGTTGTACTCGCAGGGCCGATAATCAGGAATGTCGCCGGCACGGTAATAATCAGGCATAAAAAAGGCGTGAGCCACTTATATAAGGTGTCGGGAATATTCTTAGGGATCAGGTATTCCAGTCGGGTGTTAAACCAAGTCGCAAACAAGATCGGAATAACAGAGTTGGCGTAGTTGATGAACTCTATAGGCAAGCCAAGAAAGTACTCAGATTTGATCTCTGTCCCCGCGATATTTTGCGAAAATAGCCAATCGACATGGCGGTTAATGTCCGGATGCACCAGTGCACCAGCGATTGCAATACCAAATAACGGGTTGGTGCCAAAATGTTTTGCCGCAGTGTAGCCTAGCAGTATGGGTAAATAGAAAAACACCGCATCAGCAGAGGAAAATAAAATTCGATAAGTACCGCTATCCACGGCTAGCCAGTCAAGGTTAACGAATAGAAAAATGAGTCCCTTAAGAATACCGGCAGCGCTCAGTAGCCATAAGATAGGGTTAAAAATATTGGTTATCGTGTTAATCAGGTTTGATACGTGACTTGGTATATCAGTACTTTCTGGTTGTCCTAGCAGCGGTAAGACGAATTGATAAAGTTTCTCAACCTGGGAACCGACGATAATCTGAAAAAAACCGCCAGAATGTATCACCGAGATAACTTCTGGCAGTTTGTTTATCTCTTTGACAGCATCTGTCGGAAGCCGTTTGAGTTGGAAGCGGAGACGGGTTGTACAGTGGGACACTCGCTGAATGTTTGATGCCCCTCCGATCCTATCAACAATTTGCTGGGCTAGACGCTCGTAATACTGGTTTGGGTTAGACATAGATTATCTTAAGGTTAAGGTGCTGCACGTCTTACCCGTTCAATATGAATCGTTAAAAACATCATTTCTTCTGACGTCATAGCATGACTGAACTGTTTATCGACGTAACGGCTGATTTTCTTAACGCAAGAGAAAGCGGCCGGGTATTTTAGGCGCACTGACTGGAAGAGCGAATCATCCTCGTCGGAAATAGTGGTTTGATGAATCAGGCGATGGACGAAAAACTTTAGGTGTGTCACCAGACGGCGAAATTCATCGCTGTCCTCATTTAAATCGAGACCTAAATTATATTTAATCATATGCACAATATCGCGAATCAAATTAGTGACACTGATAGTGTTATTCATATCTTCGTTAAGTTGCGCATTCACTAAATGTAACGCAATAAATCCGGCTTCGTCTTCAGAAAAACTCACTCCTGAGGCGGATTTAAGTAATGCTAGTGCCTTCAGGCCCACATCGTACTCCATGGGATAGAGCTGTTTTATTTCCCATAACATCCCGTTTTTTACCACCTTACCGGTGCGCAAACGTTCTATCGCAAAATGAATGTGATCAGCGAGAGAAATTCGGATACTAGGGTGCAACTCACCACTTAGTGTGTTTTGTGCTAACTCGACGATTTGCTCTGTGGCGGTAAGCAACTCTAGAGGGATCTCTTCCAATAACTCTCGATAGCGATTGTCTATGGCATCGTCATCACTTTTGGCCAGGGTAAAGACTTTTTCAATTTTGTCTGCGGCAATCTCCATACCGGGTTTCATCTGAAAACCAATACCGCGTCCCATGACGACGACCTCGCGCTGGCTCGAGTCGTTAGAGATAAGAACATTGTTATTTAATACTTTTGATACATGCATAATGTTTAGATTAATAGGCAGCTTTGTATGTAAAGATTCTGCGTTGAGCAGGAGATCAATGTTTTTTGCCAGAGTTCAGGCTGTGCCTAAAAAATGGCAGTGATTTTTTTATCAATAAGGAACGGTGTAAAATCAATAACGCCACATCTCAACAATAAAAGGCGAGAGGGGAGTCAATACACGGTTACTTGATTGTTCCGATATACGGTCATTGTTATGGGCATATCATAATCTCAACGAACAATAATGGATATAAAGTAGATTTGTAACCGGTTACAAATGTGATTTATGTAGATATTTTAGAGTGACTTTTTGAATTGAATAAGATCTGAATCACATTTGGTTTTCTCGTGAGTTGATCGAAAAAACCGCCGGATTTATTGTCCACCTCAACAGAGCAGGCAAGGGTGGGTGTTAAGCCAATTCCTTGTTACTGCAATATGGATTGTTATCGCTACGGCGAGCAAAACCTGACTCATCTTACCCAAAGGTTTACCTTGGTAAGAGGTCAGGTTTTTTTATACATAAAATTCAGATTTTATCGTTTTTCGGGATTGTTACCGCTAGCAGGGCAAAACCCGAGGATACCCAGATGCATTGTATTTGGGATCCTCGGGTTTTTTTATGCCTGTCAGTCAGTAGCTCCCGGGGCTAATTAAATAGGGCATAGTTATGGCATATGAACAACTTGCTTCCGACATCATCAAAACAGTTGGAGGCGCTGGTAACGTAGCTAGCGTAGTGCATTGTGCGACTCGGTTACGTTTCAAACTTAATGACAACGCGAAAGCAGATAAGGAGCAGACCAAAGCTCTGGATGGTGTTATCGCAGCGGTGGAAAGCGGTGGCCAATACCAGGTTGTCGTGGGAAATCACGTGAATCTTGTATTCAAAGCGATTCAGGCAGTGATGGGTGGATCCACGGCTAGCAATAGTGAAGATAAAGCGGAAAAGAAAGAAAAAGAAGGGGTACTCAGCACCTTTATCGACTTGATTTCCGGCATATTTACTCCGTTGCTTGGCATCATGGCTGCGTCCGGTATTCTCAAAGGGGGATTGGCTTTAGCTATCGCTGCTGGCTGGACTACCACGGACAGCGGAACCTACCAACTGCTGTTTGCTGGTAGTGATGCATTATTTTTCTTCTTTCCGTTAGCGCTTGGTTATACCGCGGGTGCTAAATTTGGCGGAAGCCCTTTTGTTACGATGGCAATTGGTGGTGCATTAGTTCACCCAAGTATGATTGCGGCGTTTAATGCGTCTCAAGCTCCGGGTTATGAAGCATTAACCTTCTTGGGCATGCCAATCACCTTTATGAATTATGCATCTTCGGTAATGCCTATAATTTTTGCTGCCTGGGTATCGTGTAAACTTGAGACTGCTTTCAATAAAGTCTTACCGGGTGCAATAAAAAACTTCTTCACACCTCTACTTTGTATCGTCGTTACGGTTCCTTTGACGTTTCTTGTTATTGGCCCTGCTGCGACACAAGTCAGCCAACTTCTGGCGCACGGTTATGAGCTAATTTACGCGGCAAGTCCCGTCGTTGCAGGTCTTATCATGGGTGCAGGCTGGCAGATCTTCGTTATCTTCGGTCTTCACTGGGGCTTTGTTCCTATCTTACTAAACAATATGGCTGTCATTGGTTCTGACAGTATGCTGCCATTGCTGGTACCAGCGGTACTTGGTCAGGTTGGTGCGGCGTTTGGTGTCTTCTTGATGACTAAAGACGTGAAGCTGAAAGCCATTGCTGGTTCTGCGACAACCGCTGGCCTATTTGGTATCACTGAGCCTGCTATCTATGGCGTCAACTTACCGAAGAAGCGACCGTTTATTATTGGTTGTATTTCGGGAGCAATCGGCGCGGCGATCATTGGGTACTTCAGTGTGCGCATCTATTCATTCGCATTGCCAAGTATTTTGGTATTCCCACAAATCATTCCACCAACTGGTATCGATTCAACGCTTTGGGTTTCTGTGTTTGCTTCCATCTTCTCTATTGTTCTCGCAACCGTACTGACCATTTTGTTTGGTCAGGTTAACGGTGCGCCGAAGGCTTCTAAAGATAAGTTGACCCCAGCCAAAGCAAATTAACCGTCACAACAAAGATTTTATTTTAAGGAGAGATATTGATGAGTTTTAGTTTTCCTGAGTCATTCCTGTGGGGTGGTGCGACTGCCGCGAATCAAATTGAAGGCTCGCATACAAAGGATGGAAAAGGTTTGTCGACCTCTGATGTTCAGCCATTTGGGGCCATGGGAGAGTTGGTCTACCGCGAAGAAGGTGACTTCAATATTAAAGATGTGGCGATCGATTTCTACAATCGCTACGTCGAAGACATCGCGCTATTTGCTGAAATGGGCTTTACCTGTTTGCGCGTATCGATTGCCTGGAGCCGTATTTTCCCAAACGGTAATGATGCTGAGCCGAATGAAGCGGGTCTTGCTTACTATGACCGCGTATTTGACGAAATGGCGAAACACAATATTACCCCGATGGTAACCATTTCCCATTACGAAATGCCTCTTAACCTTGCGGATAATTACCAGGGGTGGGCAAGTCGTGAAGTCATTGGTTTCTTTGAAAATTACGCCACAGTCCTGTTTAACCGTTACAAGGATAAAGTCAAGCTATGGCTGACGTTTAACGAAATCAACGTGACGTTACACGAACCATTTACGGGCTCTGGTCTGCCACGTGATTGTAGTGAGCAGACCCGTTTTCAGGCGATTCACCATCAGTTAGTGGGCAGCGCAAAAGCGGTAAAAGCGTGTCACGACATTATCCCGGACGCCAAAATCGGCAACATGATTTTGGGAGCGATGCAGTACCCGTTGACCTGTAAACCTGAAGACGTCATGCAGACCCTGACACAAAACCGTGAGTGGCTAATGTTTGGTGATATTCAGGCGCGTGGCTACTACCCAAGCTACATGACTCGCAAATTCCAAGAAATGGGCGTTGAGCTTGATATTACAGAAGACGACAAAGCGTCACTTAAAGAGACCATCGATTTTATTTCGTTCAGCTATTACATGACAGGCTGTGCAAGTGCAGACCCTGCAGAAATCGAGAAAGCAAGCGGCAACATGCTGAGTATGATCGCGAACCCTCACCTGAAAGCATCGGAGTGGGGCTGGCAAATCGATCCTGTAGGTCTTCGTTACTTGCTCAACTTCTTGTACGACCGTTATCAACTTCCTCTGTTCATCGTTGAAAACGGTCTGGGCGCTAAGGATCAGCTGGATGAAAATGGTGAAGTCGTGGACGACTATCGCATTCAGTACCTGAATGACCACCTGTATCAGGTTGGCGAAGCGATTCAGGATGGTGTGCCAGTCATGGGTTACACATCATGGGGTCCAATAGACCTCGTAAGCGCATCAACCGCTCAAATGTCGAAACGTTACGGCTTTATCTACGTAGATCGTGACGATCAGGGTAATGGCTCGCTGGAACGCAAACGCAAGAAAAGTTTCCACTGGTACAAATCGGTAATTTCCTCTCGCGGGGAAATACTGCAAGGCCCACAACAATAACAAACAGCGTTACTCCCCCCCGGCTCACCAGAGGCTCCTGAATCTGGTGGGTCCCCTACATAAAAACTTTAGGACTTAAGATGAACAGTAAAAATACGCTTACCAATAAAACTTGGAAACAAAAACTGACGCCGGTTTGCCTGGCACTAATGAGCTGTGGCTATGTTTCGTCTGGTTTTGCTGCAGAAGCAGTACAAAGTCAGATCGACGCTTTGCAGGCACAAATAGCGGCGGCGCAGCAGACTTTACAAGCGCTCCAGGTTTCGCAACAGGGACAGGCAGAACAACAACCTGCAGAGCAGACCGATGAAGTTGTCGCTGTTTCAGCATCAAGCACTCCGGCAGTTGAGGCTGACCCGTCTTTGCCCACTTTCACAGATCAGGTGCCGGTAACCAGTGGATTTAATTTCAATGGCTACTTTCGTGCAGGCTGGTACACCGCCGACGAAGGTGCGCCAAAAGAGTACGCAGTCGGCTCTTTAGGTCGTTTTGGTAATGAAATGACGGGTTGGTATGACCTGACATTCAAACAACGTATTTATGAACAGCTGGGTAAGAAAGTTGAGGCTGTGATTACTTTAGATGGTAATACGGGTCTGAACAAAGGTTTCGAGATGGAAGGGCAAGATGACAACTATTTCCACTTCCTTGATCTCTATGTAAGAACGAAAGGGTTTATTCCTGCATTGCCTGAGTCAGAATTATGGGTCGGCCGTCATGCGGTTACTGGTTCAGAAATTCAAATGCTGGACTGGAAGAGTTCACGCACAAACTCCGGGGCGGGTATTGGTCTGGAGAATATCGCTCTGCCGGAAGGAAGCCTGAACGTCGTTCTGATGCGTGAGGATTTTAACTATCTTGATAACAATGGTGATGACAACGGCGTCGAAATTAACAGTAATGTTCTAGACGTACGCTACAACGGCTATCAGTTGAGTGATTCATTACAGCTTGGTCTTGCCGCTAAGTATCAGATGGCGAATTTAGGTTCGAGCGCGAAAGACGCAGAACGCTCTGATCAGTACTCTGATGTGAAAGATGCGTTGAGCTTGGCAACTATTGTAAATCAGAAGTTAGACAACAATGGTTTCAACGAATATACCCTTCAATACACCACTAACTCAATTGCAAGTAGCTTTGCTTCAACCAGTTGGGCTAACCCTGATTTTTCTACTGGTCTGAATAACTATCAAGGTCACCATACTGATGGTTACGCGGTACGTTTTGTTTCTCAGGGTGAAAAATATCTGTTTGATAACAACGTGATTGTTGCCCATGCGTTTGTCGCTTCTCACGGTGACGACATTTACAACTACGATTTAGCGACTGATCACACGGACTTTAACAGTGTACGTGCTGTTGTAAGACCAGGTTACATCTGGGATCAGTTTAACCAGACAGGCGTTGAGCTGGGTTACTTTAGTCAGACCAATAAAGTTGATGGCGAAAGCTATGATGAAAGTGGCTACAAGCTGACTGCTTACCACACCTATAAAGTGGCAACGAGCATGCTGGGTTCTCGTCCTGAAATTCGTTTTTACGCCACATACCTCAAAGCGCAGGATAATGAGATTACTGACTTCTCATTCGACGGCCAGAAAGATGACCAACTTAGCTTTGGCGTACAGGCAGAAGTTTGGTGGTTCTAACTGAAGAGTCTAGAACCTATTAAATTTAATCGGATCTGGTCTCCTACTGCAGGGGGCCAAATCGTTATCTCCAAATTTGAAGATAGGCTAAATGATGAAAATCAAACGAAAATTGAGCACAGTGGCTTCTCTAATTGCAACGGTTTGTATCGGAGCGAGCAGCGGTGCACTAGCCACAGACGCCCCACATATTGATAAGACCCGTATGATTGTCCTGACGGATATTGGTAATGAGCCCGATGATTCACAGTCTTTTGTTCGACTTCTTACTTACAGCAATGAGTTTGAGATCGAGAAGCTCATTGCTACGACGTCGACCTGGCAACGCGATAAAGTACAACCGGACTTACTTAAAGAGCGTGTAGACGCTTACGCGAAAGTGTACGACAACCTTAAAGCGCATGCTGATGGCTTTCCGACGCCAGAGTCATTAAAAGATAAAATCATCAGCGGTCGTGCTGGGTTTGGTATGGACGTAGTGGGTGACGGCAAGAGTAGTGAAGCGTCACGCAGTATTATCGATATCGTAGATAAAGCCGATGAACGCCCGGTTTGGATTACCTTGTGGGGTGGCGGCGTCGATCTTGCTCAAGCGTTATGGGATGTGAAGAAAAACCGCAGTACGGAGGAAGTGGCAAAATTTGTCAAGCAAAATCCGTGTTTACTCCATTTCAGATCAGGATAACACCGGAGCATGGATACGCCGTAATTTCCCTACGATGACCTGGATCAGCAGTCTGCACGGTTTTAACGACTACTGGCTATCGACCTGGATTGGCATTTCTGCGCCAATGGCTGAAGGGGGAGATATGTCACAGGTTAATAATGAGTGGCTGCATCAGCATATCCAAAAAGGTCCATTAGGTGAGAAATACCCGGATGTGATGTACATTATGGAAGGTGACAGCCCGTCATTTATGTACTTACTGAAAAATGGCCTCAATGCACCAGAGCATCCAGAATATGGTGGCTGGGGTGGTCGTTATGCCTCCGTCGCTTATGATGATGCTGGAGGCCTACGCACCAGTGTATCTGATACGGTAACGAGTGTTGATGGTAGTGAATATCGTAACGCTTCGGCCTCTATTTGGCGTTTCCGACATCAGTTTCAGAATGATTTTGCTGGCCGTATTCAGTGGACACTGACTGATAATTATCAAGACGCTAACCATAATCCAGTGGTTGAGTTGAATGGTGTTTCCGGACTCGAACCAGTAGAAATAAGTGTGGAGTCGGGTGAAAAAGTTGAATTGAGTGCAGCAGGCAGCCAAGACCCGGATAATAACAAACTGAATTATCGTTGGTGGCAATATGGTGAACCGACCGCTCATGCACTACAGGTGCATTTTGCTCCCACCGTTGAGCTAGCGAGCAGCGATAAAGTATCGACAAGTTTTGTCGCCCCGAAAGTAGACAAACCGACGCCGTTCCACATTATTTTGGAAGTTAGTGATGATGGTACTCCGCAGCTGTATTCTTATCGCCGTGCCATCGTAACGGTCAATCCTTAACCGTTCGCAACTAAAGCCAACCTAAATAATGACTTAGTCATATATCCATAATCCCGCCCTGTAAAATGGGTGGGATTTTGTATTTCCTTTGTGCTGCTCGTCTAACGCTTTTGACGTTAGGGTTTCTACCTTTGTTTGAGCAAACACTACGTCTGCAACCGATAGTGAGTGTTGATGCGAGCGCTATCGATACCATTATGGAATTGAATTCCTCAATGTCTGTCCTCAACGACTATTTATTTAGGTTCATGTTTACCCGATAGTTAAGGGTCAAATCTTAGAATTTAAATACATTATCAGGGCTCACAATGAATAAATTATTTACCCCTATCCAGGTTGGTAACGCTTTATGTACTAATCGAGTTGCTATGGCTCCAATGACCAGAGCTCGAGTACACAATGCAGATGATGCCGCCGACGAAAACACAGCGATTTACTTTGCTCAGCGAGCATCAGCCGGTTTGCTGATCACTGAAGGGTCGCCAATTTCTAAGCAAGGACAAGGGTTCCTTTATATCCCGGGTATTTATAGCAAAACGCAGGTTGAAGGCTGGAAAGCGACAACAAAAGCCGTACACGATAAAGGCGGTAAAATATTTATTCAGATCTGGCATGTTGGTCGTATGTCACATACCTCGTTACAACCTAATGGTGGGTCGCCAGTAAGCAGTGTGGATACAAAAGCGAACGGCACTTGTTTTGCGTACGACGAGAATGATCAAGCTGGTAAGGTTGAGGTTTCTCAGGCTCGTGGCCTTACTGTTGAAGAAATTCAACAAGTTAAACTCGATTATGTTCAAGCAGCTAAGAACGCGATGGAAGCGGGTTTCGACGGTGTTGAGATCCATGCTGCCAACGGCTACCTGATTGAGCAATTTGTTAATGCTGGTTTGAACACGCGTGATGATCAGTACGGCGGTGAAACGATGGAAAACCGCTTGCGTTTTGCACTTGAAGTCACCGATGCGGTTTGTGATGCCATTGGGTCAGAACATACGGGAATTCGTATTTCACCTTTTGGGCGTTATGGTGATATGCCTGAGTTTGACGGTGAACAAGAGACTTGGCTGAAACTTGGCGCAGAGCTGGCAAAACGTGATTTAGCTTATGTGCACTTAAATGATCAAGATCTTCCTCAGGGTGGGACAACCATGCCTGCCGGCTTTGTGGAACAGTTCCGCAATGCTTATTCTGGTGTACTCATGATTGCGGGTGCTTTCGATAAAAATAAAGCACAAAGCTATCTAGATAAAGAGTTGGTCGACATGGTGGCTTTTGGCCGACCATATATCGGTAATCCAGATCTTGTCGAGCGTATGCAGAATGACTGGCCACTAAGCGAAGCTCAACGTGAACACTTTTATGGCGGTAACGAAAAAGGCTATATCGATTACCCGACTTACCAGGAACAACTCGATATCGCCTAATTTCTGAATTACTAGCCTAAACAATGCCGCTTTTAACAGCGGCATTTTTGTTGGCGCATAATTGTCAGCAAAAATGCCTGGCAACGTCGAGACTTATTCATCGTTCGCGAAGGAAATTCAGTTCGACTTGAGCTTTAGCCCGACTTGCGTATTATTTGCAGCGTTTCTGTATTCATTCCACTTTTTATGAGCTTATTGATTTCACGACATCGCGCGCCGCATAAACAGGCGAAATGGCTCCTGGCTATCATTGGCTGGGTTATTGTCGTGTGCCTGATGCAAAACTCTGGCTTCGTAACGTCATGTTCCATGAAAGGTGAACAGGTTGCCAGCTCTGTCGTTTCCGCAGAAAAGTCTCATGATACTGAAGCCAAAAGTGCCAATAAGTGTGAATTATCTGAGAAGCTTATTCTGTTTGCCAAACATCACCTCGGTTTTTTCATTGTCGTTTTGTTTGTAGGTATCTCGCTGGTGGCAGTCTGTCGACGTGATACCTTCTCCCCGTTCAGTCAATGGACAGAACCGATACGGCATAAACATCGTGTTCATCTTACATTTTGTGTATTCCGCGAGTGACAAGTGATTTCTGACCCTAGTGGTCAGCGAGCTTCTACACTTGTTTTTAATCAGGAATCACTATGAACCATATGACTAAAATGACTCAAGTCGCGTTGATATTCATGACAACGTTACTGTTAAGTTTATTTTCTCTACAGCTTTCCGCTCAGACACCCGATACGGGCTGGATGAGCAACCCGCAACATCCACCGGTGCAAACGCGCTTTATACTGACCGGTTTGCAAGATCCGCAAGCCAAAACGGTCACTGGCTATCTGGATGTAAAGCTATCGGGAGATTGGAAAACCTATTGGCGCTCACCGGGTGAAGGTGGCGTTGCCCCCTCTATTGACTGGCAGGCGTCGGAAAATTTGACCAAAGTGGACTGGCTGTGGCCATACCCACAAAAGTTCCAGCTACTAGGCATTGAGACGCAGGGTTACAAAGGAGATACATTATTCCCGATAACGGTGCACATTTCAGATATGTCAAAGCCGGTCGCTATTGATGCCGTTTTAACCTTATCTTCCTGTACCACAATTTGTGTGCTGACTGATTATCCTATTCAGCTTACGTTTCTGCCGGCTGATTTACGAGTGGATGAAGATGTGATGTTTCGCTACGCGCAGGCCATAAGCAATGTTCCTCAACCTTCACCGTTTGTTGAAGTGACTCAGTCAAACTGGGACGCCAACCAGTCTAAGCTACAAATTAAACTGACAAACGTTCAAGGATGGAGCCGTCCGCAGGTGCTGGTAGACGGCGTGAATGATTCAACCCGAGACTACAGTTTCAAGCTGGATGGCACATACATAGAAGGCAATACTTTGACGGCCAACTATAAAGTGAATACTTGGCTAGGAGATGTTGACCTTAATAACCAGCCACTGTTTGTCTCAATAAAGGACGATAACTTATTGGCAGAAGAGGTGACCCAAACGAAAGCGGCGGCGATATTGAATTCGTTGCCGTATACCTCTTTAACTAGCGTATTTATTTTTGCTCTGATTGGCGGTCTGATCCTTAATGTCATGCCTTGCGTTCTGCCCGTGCTTGGGATGAAACTGAGTAGTATTGTCGCTACCCAAGGAGTTGAACGTCGTCAAATTCGCGCTCAATTTATTGCCTCTTCACTCGGTATTCTGACATCGTTCTGGATCCTGGCGGGCTTTATTGCGGTGCTTAAGGTGACAGGTAGTGCGATCGGGTGGGGCGTACAGTTCCAGAGTCCTTGGTTTCTTGGGTTGATGGTGCTCGTGACTGGGCTGTTTGGGGCCAACATGCTCGGGCTATTTCAAATCCGTCTTTCATCTGGCACGAATACCTGGCTCGCCTCTAAAGGCAATAACTCCCTTGTGGGGCACTATGTTCAAGGGATGTTTGCGACTTTACTTGCCACACCTTGCTCCGCGCCATTCTTGGGGACCGCCGTTGCCTTTGCTCTCGGTGCTGATGTATTGACGCTGTTCGCTGTGTTTACAGCGCTGGCGTTGGGCATGGGGTTACCCTGGGTTTTGGTCGCCGTTTTTCCAGGCATTGCGCTGCAATTACCAAAGCCAGGTAAGTGGATGAACGTGGTAAAGGTTGCTTTTGGCGTGATGATGCTGGCGACCTGTCTTTGGCTATTGACCTTGGTAGCGAATCACCTGCCAGTGTTCTGGGTCATTGTGGTTGGTTTAGCCGGGTTTATTTTGCTCATGGCCAGGGTCAAAACGGTTTACGGTGAAAGAATGTTGGCGATAACCGGTTCAATCTCCGTTTTGTTCATTGCTGGTGGATTGCTTCTCGCTAGTGCCACTGCAAGCTACTGGGCAACACCACTTCCAAAGGATCTTCCCTGGCAAAAGCTGTCGAATACGGCAATTGATTCGCATGTAGCAAACGGGCGGGTTGTATTTGTTGATGTCACCGCAGACTGGTGCATCACTTGTAAAGCCAACAAGATAGGGGTGATCTGGCAAGATCCGGTGTATTCGCTATTACAAAATCCGGGTATCGCGAGTTTGAAAGGAGACTGGACTCATCCAGAGAGCTCGGTAACGGACTTTCTGCGACAGTATGGACGTTACGGTGTCCCTTTTAACATTGTCTATGGACCAGCAGCACCACAAGGGATCCCTCTGCCAGTGATTCTGACTGAGGAAGTGGTTGTGAATGCGATCAAACAGGCGAGTGGGGGAAGCAGTTAATGAACTTGAAAAGACCAAGACAATCATGGAAACATTGGCTAATCCAATTCCTACAAATTGTGCTCGTTGTGACAGTTGTGGCCGTTGGCATGGATTGGTACCGCACAAAAGATATTCCTAAACACAATCCACCGGCGTTAAGTGCGTTCATAGGGAATGGCCGATATGTTGATGCGATAGAAAAAAGTCATAAAGAACCTGTCGTTGTCTATTTTTGGGCGACGTGGTGTCCGGCATGTAAATTTGTCAGCCCAAGTGTGAATTGGTTAAGCGAGAATTACTCGGTGATTGGTGTTTCAGGCTCTTCAGGAAATAACGAGCGAGTTGAACAGTTTATGCGATCGAAAGGTTATCAATTTGATAATATCAATGATCCCAAAAGCCAAATAATGAAAGCGTGGCAAGTAGGTGTGACGCCAACCATCTATATTATAAAAGATGGTGAAATAGCTTCTATTACCACGGGTATATCAACTCCGGTGGGAATATTAGCGAGAATTTGGTTAGCCAGTTAATTTTTCAAAGAAACCCGATATTCTATTTTTGAAATATCGGGTTTAATTAAAGATTTATGGTCGGGCTCCAACAGGAATCATAATGTGAGCATACGGCGTACCTTTCCACATCACGTAAGGGCCGCCATATTCAGTGTCGGTAGGTAATGAATCGAGTAACGCTTGATCAGGGGTAATTATCATCAAGTGTGTGCCTTCGGTAATCCACTGATTATCATCGGTTTTACCTTCTGCATACGGGTCGATATTACTTGCTCCGGCGCCATCGCCGCCCAGCATATAAGAAATACCCAACGCTTTAGCTTGGAAAGGCTTCTTATTCATCCAGGCATCTGCCCATTCCATCCAAGGACCATCCATACACATAGGCGCTGCTAAACCTTCACCCGCGAGTTGAGGAGGAGTCGGGAAGCAGGTATATTGACTGGATCCTTCTTGTAGAACATTTTTATCCCAGTCCATCACCGTCACTTTATCGCGAAGTGTTGGAGGAGCAGCGCTTAGGGCATCTTCCAATAGAGCTTGTGAATCATCTGCTGCGAATACGTTAAAAGCACAGCTTGCCGAGATAAGAGTTGAAATATAAATAGCTGACTTCATAAATATGGCCTCAAGTTAATACAACATGAGAATGAGAGTGAACTAATTATAGATTAACATTATCTATTGGTGGTCTGTTTTTCTTTATTTTTATAACTGATGAGTTTTTTATGTTAATTTAAATATTGTTTCTATATACATATGAAACATCGATTTTATTATTAACTTTATAAAGTTAACTTGCTTGTATTTAATGGTTAAATTGAAAAATATATTTTCCTGACTTTATGTCCAACTATTCATTTATCGGTGAGTATTAAGTGATAGTTACCATATTTTTCTGACAACGCTTCCAGAACACAAAAGTCCAATACATGATTTTTGCTACATATAGCATGATTGATGCTAGCTGATTGCAGGAATGTTAAACAATTGACAGCGGTAAAGCATGGGCTTTGTATAAGCTGATATGGAAAGTTGGCGAGAAGGTCTTATGCTTTTACGACGAGTTCAACTGCTATAGCAAGATGTGGGGAAGGACCAGAAACACGTATATAAAGGGAGTAGGTATGAGAATGGAATCAACCTATGTCGCGATAAGACACGCGGAAGAGTGTGACGCAGAGGCGCTTTTTGACAACTACTTAGGAAATGAAGCGGTTTGTTTATATCTGTCGCGTCGCGCATATCAAAGCAAACAGCAAGCGCTGCAGTCTATTCAACATTGGAGAGAGCAGTACCACGCGGAAAATGCACAGTTATTAGTGCTAGTCATTGAAGAAGTCGCATCACATACGCCAATTGGCTGTCTGGTGCTTATTCTTAAGCCGGAATGGTCTGAAATTCACTTTGGAATCTCTTGCCAGCATCAAGGTAAAGGCTACGCCACTCAGGCTTGTGAAATCGGTATTGAGTATCTGAAAAAGCTAGGCTGCCGATATATTCGTACACACCCACATGTCGATAATGAAGCGAGCATTCGAGTATTGAAGAAGGTGGGGTTTAAAAGGCAGGGCACATTAACGGCGCATGCAACTTTTCCGGCTATTAGCACTGAGCCGCAAGACTGCGCTGATATGTGTTTGGGAATATAGTCCCCGGTATTGCAATATGGTTTGTTCGTCGAAGTGTTGTCTGATTCGGCTCACCTCAAGCCGTTTGTTTCAGGTAAACGTATATTCAGGCTGAAGGTAAATAGTGTGAGCGAGCTTTATCTTTCAAACTAAGCGTTTCTAACTGAAGTGAATATTAAGCCATTATTAATACTCAATTGATTGCATTTTTAGTCAGTGCTAAGTAAAGGAGACAGGGATGCTCGATAAAGGCAACACAGGTTTAGTCGTCGTGGATGTACAAGGTAAGCTCGCGACATTAGTGCATGAAAGTGACTTGTTAATTGAAAATATCACTAAGCTGGTCAAAGGCGCGAATGCCCTGAAATTACCAGTCCTTTGGTTGGAACAGAACCCGGAAAGGTTGGGACCGACCTCTGAGCCGATTCGAGTGGCGTTGGAGAAAGCGCATTTGCCGATTACCAAGTACACCTTTGATGGCTGCAAAGAGGATCAGTTTAAGCTGGCGGTGGAAAACGCAAAAGTAGACACTTGGCTGGTTTGTGGCATTGAGTCACACATCTGCGTATATCAAACCGCGCTCTCCCTGCGCCAATCTGGCTACCGCGTTGAACTGGTGACCGATTGCGTATCCTCTCGCACGGCGGCGAACAAGGCACTGGCTTTGGCGAAGCTGACTGCCAATGGTGTCGTATTAACTGGTCTGGAAATGTGTCTTTACGAAATGGTGGAAGATTGTCGAGCGCCAGAGTTTAAAGATATTCTGGCGTTGATTAGGTAGACGTTGAAGCTAGCGAGTGTGTTTAGTCGAATTCTCGTTGATACCTTGGCAGCATTGACTCGTTGCCAAGTAACCCGCCTTGATGAACATAGATCAGAGTCTTGTCTGGGTTCTCTTTTCGCCACGAAGCCAGACATTGCCACATATAGGGGTCGTAAAGAAGATCAAATTCGAGGTCCGTTTGCTCATACAAACTTTTCCATGTCTCATAATCTTCTTTGTACAACCTCCCGAAATGGTGTTTTTTTCTCATCGATAGAATCTGAGGATGACTGGTCTCTCCCAGCATACTGAACTGTTCAGACAGGTAGCTTTCATCTCCCACGCACGGGCAGGTTAAGATTTCAATGCCATGAGGGTTGAGATACTTGTGCAGATAAAGTGCGGTAGTACCGGTTCCGGATGGAAGCGCAACCGTGAACTGCTCTTTTGCTCTAAATCGAGTCCAGTCCAGAATCTCACGCGCGAGTTGCTTTATGCCACCCTCTGCGATTGGTGAACGTCCGCCTTCTGGCATAAACAATGTGGTGTCATCTAATCCGCGCACATTCGTGATGTATTGGCTAGGATGCAGGTCACTGCCAACCTCATTCATGGCCGTTATCTGCATACCTAAATCGAGTGCTCCTCGATAATTTCCAATCGGCGTACTTTTTAACCACTCCGGGATATGACTGACATAAAACTCGAATGCCCACCCTTTAACTTTTGCGAGTGCAGCCAGAGAATACATCGCATTAGACTGGGCGGATCCATAGCTAATCAGAGTCTTAACATTTGGATCCTGATCTTCTAATAACATCATGAATTTACGTGCTTTGTTCCCGGAAAAGTGGGAATGCAGTAAATCATCGCGCTTGAGAAAAAATTTCTGACCGTTAAAGCTGTGTTGAGTGATTGGGCTTTCTGAGAGTTTCATGTAATGCCTGACGGAATAAACCGTGTCACCTTGGTCATTTAAAAAGGTGGCACAGTTTACCGTTATCGCTATAGGAACAAAAGTAGCAGATGGGAACAACCATAAATTTAACGCGGGCTAATCGTCAATGCATTCAGCTGTGAAATTGATCTGGGCTTCACAGCCACCTCTTGGGTGGATATCTATTGAAAACTGCCAGCCATATCGGCGGCACAAGTCATCAACGATCATCAGCCCTAAACCGTGCCCGTCAGAATCTGGGACGGAAGAAAACCCTTCACCTTCGTCTCGCACAGACAAATAAGCGTCACTCATTTCCACGTATATTTTGCCTTTCGAAGTGGCGGCAATACTATTACGAATCAGGTTACTCAAAACGATATTAAGCACAGCCGTTGTTGCTCTGGTATGTGGCGAGCCTGATACGGTGACATCAAAGTCAACTGACTTCTCATCAGCCTGTGCCTGGCTAAGGGAAATAATGTGACGTAACTCTTGCTCAGAAATTTGACGTACGGGACTATCATCCGCATTTCGCTCATAACGAACTAATCCAAGTAACGCATCGACCATGGTAGACATCTGCTGTGTGGCGTCTTGGATTCGACTGACCTGGCGTTCCTGAAATGGTGTGTTTGTATTTCTGGCTAACAAGCTACTGGAGCCTTTCATAACCGTCAGCGGTGTTCGAAGTTCGTGACTGGCGTAGCGCGCAAAGGCCTGCTCACGCTTTATGACTTGATTCACTTCGTTGCGATAGTCGTTAAGCTGAGTAGCAAGGGCTTCGAACTCTTTCGCTGAGCCAGAAGGGACAACAAACTTCTTGGTTGTATCACCCTGGTGCTCATCCAATTGCGTTTTCAGCGTGTTAATCGGTTCTATCAAACGCTGAGACAAGCGAAGTAACAAACTGCCGAATACGAACATCAGAACAACCACCACCAGCAGTACCAAGCCGATAACATAAAAAAACTCGCTCCACGTAATCTCGATTTCATCAATTAACGAAATCAAGATGATGGGATGTTCCTCACCATCTTGCATGTAGGTGCTCATGTAAATCATGCGTGTATAGGGTTCTTCACCGACTTCACCCAAAAAATAGTGTTTATCTTGCAAGAAAGGACGGTATAAAGAGGGGACCAGGTTGATGTCATTGTATGCTGTCGTTAGAAGATCGAGCTTTATAACACCTTCTGAAGGTGTTTGTTTAAAATGTTCGATGGCTTCTTTTTTGTCGATCATAATTCGGCGTTCGCCGACGCGATCTTCTGACCATAACAGTGATCCACTTACTAGCGCAAAGCAGAGTAATCCGATCACAACAGAAACCAGCAAGAAAAACAGTTCGAGTCGGCCGGTCATACTTTTCGTATTACCGAGTAAGCGACGAATCATGCTCCTGGCTCCAAACGGAAGCCAACTTTAGGAATAGTTTTGAGCAAGTGCTCCTGAAAAGGTTTATCGAGTTGCCCACGTAGTTGATAAATGTGGCTGCGAAGCACATCGTTGTTTGGCTCGTTTTCTTGCCATAAACGAAAGGCAATGTCTTCTCTGGTCACGATTTCTGGTGCGCTTTGTACCAGCATTTCAAGAATGGTGTAAGTGGTTGGGTTTAGTGCCAACTGCTTGCCTTGGCGATACGCCTGGTGCGTTTTTTGGTCAATCGTTACTTCACCGTACTGGAGTTGGCTTGAGGCAACGGTACCACGATATCGTTTTATTAGCGCAGTCATGCGAGCTTCGAGAATATCGAGGTCAAAAGGCTTAGTCAGGTAGTCATCCGCTCCATGGGCAAAGCCTTTGAGCATATCGTCGCGACTATCTAGTGCGGTCAGCATGAGTACAGGGGTATTATTTCCTGCGTCTCTTAACTTGTTACACAGCGTTAAACCATCCATACGCGGTAACATTAAATCGAGCAAAATAATGTCGAAAGCGTTGCTAAGAGCAAGTTTAAGACCAAGCTCTCCGTTGTCAGCGTAATCAAGCTGCATGCCAGCACACTCGAAATAATCGAACAGCATTCCCGCGATTTCTCGATTATCTTCGACTAAAAGTACACGTTTCATTCATTCTTATCCAATCTCGGCAATATCGGTTTGCCCTTGACGAACATTATTCACGATAAGCGTGAAAAAGTTGTCAATGTTATAAACGATTCACCAGTATAAGTGACTGATTGAAAGCGTAACACGCAAAACAAAAGGGCTCCAGAATTGCTTCTGGAGCCCTTTATTAGATTTCGTTGTGTCGATGGTTATCGGCGCTTAGGTTTGCGCTGACCGGCTGGTTTACCCTGACCTTGTGGCTTGCCGCCATTTGGACGGTTTGAGTTCGAGCCTGCGCGCTGGCCGTTGTTATTTCCACGACCTTGTCCACCTTGCGTTTTACCAGAGCCATTACGGTTGCCAGAAGGCTTGCCGTCACGAGAACCACCCTCAGAGCGTTTCTCTAGGTGACCACCAAAACCAGGCTGGTTCTTGGTGTGCTTAGTCGCAAAGCGGTTTGCACCGTGGCGGCCGGATTTACGACGCTGGGCTGGTGTTTGCGCATTAATGTCTTCAGCCGGAACCAAACAGGTTGCTTTGTCACCAATCAGATGTTTTTTGCCCATGCTGATCAGTGCTTCACGAATCATTGGCCAGTTTGCTGGATCGTGGTAACGCAGCAGAGCTTTATGCAGACGACGCTGACGCTCACCTTTTGCTACGGGCACATCTTCACGCTGTTTGTATTTTACGCGCTTCAGAGGGTTAGTCTCTGAGTAGTACATCGACGTTGCGTTACACATCGGTGATGGGTAGAAGTTCTGTACCTGGTCACACTCGAAGTTGTTCTTTTTCAGCCAAAGCGCAAGGTTCAGCATATCTTCATCTTCAGTGCCCGGGTGCGCAGAGATAAAGTAAGGGATCAGATACTGTTTCTTGCCAGCTTCTGCACTGTACTTCTCGAACATTTCTTTAAAGCGATCGTACGTGCCCATACCCGGTTTCATCATCAGATCCAGAGGGCCTTTCTCAGTATGCTCAGGCGCAATCTTCAAGTAACCGCCAACGTGGTGAGTGACCAACTCTTTCACGTATTCTGGTGATTCAATTGCAAGATCGTAACGCACGCCCGACGCCACCATGACCTTTTTCACACCTTCAACTTTACGCGCTTCACGGTATAGATCGATGGTGTGTTTGTGATCCGTGTTTAGCTTGTTACAGATGCCTGGGAAGACACAAGAAGGGCGACGACAGTTCGCTTCCGCTTTCGGATCTTTACAGCCCAAGCGGTACATGTTCGCAGTCGGGCCTCCAAGATCGGAAATCGTGCCGGTAAATCCTGGAACTTTGTCGCGAATTTCTTCTATCTCGTTAATGATCGATTCTTTAGAGCGGTTCTGGATGATGCGTCCCTCGTGCTCGGTAATCGAACAGAATGAACAACCACCAAAACAGCCGCGCATGATATTCACCGAGGTTTTGATCATGTCATACGCAGGGATTTTCGCCTTACCATACATAGGGTGAGGGACACGTGCGTATGGTAAACCAAATACAAAGTCCATTTCTTCTGTGGTCAGCGGAATCGGAGCCTGATTAACCCACAGTTCACGGTCGCCGTGGCGTTGAATCAACGCACGTCCAGAGTATGGGTTGGTTTCCAGGTGCATCACACGGCTTGCGTGCGCATACAGAATACGGTCGTTGTTAAGTTTTTCGAAGTTAGGTAAACGTACTGCTGTGGTTTTAGCATCATGACGTGACGGACGAATAGTGATTGGCTGCGCCGCCGCTGGTTCGTCTTTTTTGGTGTCGCACTGCGTTTCTACCTCGTATGGGTTTTTAGGTACGAATGCTTCTTTACGTGGTTTTTCAATACGAGACGAGTCGATGATGGTATAGCTGTCTGGTGCCGCAGGCAGGTTAACCGCGGTACCACGAATGTTCGTCATGTCAGAAATGTTTTCGCCGTTTGCGATGCGGTGTGCCACTTCAACCAGCGCACGCTCAGCATTACCAAATAACAAAATGTCAGCTTTCGCATCAAACAAAATCGAGCGACGAACTTTATCTGACCAGTAGTCATAATGCGCAACGCGTCGTAGGCTGGCTTCAATACCACCTAGTACGATAGGCACTTCTTTATAGGCTTCACGACAACGCTGTGAATAAACTAAGGTCGCGCGGTCAGGACGTTTACCACCTTCGTTATTCGGTGTGTACGCATCATCGTGGCGAAGTTTTTTATCTGCGGTGTAGCGGTTGATCATGGAGTCCATGTTACCCGCTGTGATCCCAAAGAACAGATTCGGCTTACCAAGCTGCATGAACGCGTCTTTGTTCTGCCATTCTGGTTGAGCAATGATACCGACCCTGAAGCCTTGTGCTTCTAATAGACGGCCAATGATAGCCATACCAAAGCTCGGGTGATCGACATAGGCATCACCTGTCACAATGATAATGTCACAGCTATCCCATCCTAGGGCATCCATTTCTTTGCGGCTGGTCGGCAAGAAAGGTGCCGAACCAAAACACTCGGCCCAGTATTTTTTGTACTCATGAATAGGTGTGATGTTATTGGTCATATTTTGCTCTCTGTTCCAGGGAGCGCGAATTATAGCGATTTGATGATCAGGTATCTATACCAAACTTGTTTATTCAAGCTTAGTTGATGGAGATTTATTTGGATTGTAAAAATCCGACTGAGTTATCAGTCAATTGCTACCTTAAATTAACTCGAAGCCCTTATAGTTGTTATGGTTTTTATGTGAAGTGTCCCAATGTTAATACAATTGATAAGCAACTAAACTCTTATCTTGGTTCACGTTTATAATCAGATTGTGCACTTCGCTAGTGCACAAGGCAGGCAAGCTACATCAGTCGCATTTAGCCGCTGCATTCGAAGTTAGGGTTTGAGAAGGAAGGGCTGGGTAATGAGCGAGTCAGCAAAGATAACACACAGAAGAGTATTGATGTGGATGAATAACGACAGCGAGCAGGATCGAGACTGGTTCTCGTTTCTGCCCACAAAAGAGCAATTTGAGAAAAAGCTGGAGTACATCGCTAAAGATAGCGGCCATAAAGATCTCAATATCATTATGACGTTGAGACCTAACTTCAGTCAGTATTGCTTGTTGGATCAGAAGCTGGGTTTTGCGGATTTTATCGTGCGTAGCCGCTATACCAAGCTGGCGGGCCAACTGACCCGAAATGTTTTTGTGGTCTGTTTGCAAACGTCGCATTGCCAGTGGTTAAGTACCATTAAATTGATTGAAGTGGCGGTGAAGGGATTCTTCACTGAGTTGAAAAGTGAGATGGGCACAAGAGTGCATGACACTATCGTGGAAGGACAAACAGGCGTATCTGTGCTTGGTTACGATACGAGTAATCCCAAAAAGGCACTAGCACTGGCAGTACAGACCATGGTGTCGTCCAGAGTGGGTGAAAGCGGCTACTTCAATTTTTACAACAGTAAGCTGCATGCGGAGCTGCTCAAACGTCAACACTTGGAATCTTTCCTGCAAAAGAAAATCGATAGTGAACTGGTCGATGTCTATTTTCAGCCGATTGTAGATACCTACTCCGGCAAAGTTACTAAGTTTGAAGCGTTGGCGCGGTTTCACCACGAAAATGGCAGCTACAGTACCCAAGAGATGATTTCGGTCATCGAAGATCTTGAGTTGATTGCTGAGCTAGATGATCTGGTTTGCCGAATCGCGCTCAAGCGTTGGTCTGAATTACAATACTTCTATGGAGAGGGTATCGGGCTTTCCATTAATCGTTCTCTTAACACTAAATTAGATGCTTTACAGGTATTACAACGTTCACTTGATTTGATTAAATCCAGTGGAGTTAAACCGGAGCTCGTGACGCTAGAGTTAACGGAATCGGCCTACTTTGAGCAAGACGAAGCGCACACGCAGGCGTTGAAACAGATCAGGCAAGAAGGGATTAAAATAGCCATAGATGATTTTGGTACAGGGTACGCTTCTTTTTCTTACCTGGGAAAAGGGCAGTTTGATCTACTCAAAATTGACCGCAAGTTTGTGGCAGATATTTGTGAGGGCAGCAGTCATTACTACATTGTCAAAATGATTACTGAGCTTGCCCACCAGTTAGGGGTTAAAGTGATTGCAGAAGGTGTCGAGACAGAACCAGAGCGTCATATTTTGGCGGGTGTTGGGGTGGATTTCCTGCAAGGTTTCTTATTTTCACCAGCCGTGCCTGCAGCAGATTTGGAGCAACCTACATATTGTGAGCGCTTATTTAACCTTACCTTGGGGTAATCAAAGCTTCAGCCTGGAGCAGATCAATTAGCGGCTGTTGTAAAAGAGAGCTCGAAGGGACAACAGACCCCTATTACAACCCTAAAGCGTTTGGGTGGTTTGGCGATAGGTGATTTGATATTATCGCCACCCCAAACGACTTTTGAGCTTGCTTCATCATGATTCAACAATTGCTGGTTACTTTTCCTCCGATGCTATTCGGCGCACAAGCGTTACTGACTTTACTTTTAATTAAGGGCGATATTTGTCCGGGTCAGAGAGGTCGCCTCCATAAAATGCTACCTGCAATAGGGGTCATGTGGCTGGCCGTCGCATCACTGCGTATTGAAGCATTTATGGTGGTGTTTGCGATCTTCTATTTCTATTCTCAGGTTCAGACCAAAAAGACACGCGAGAAAGGGCCATTATGGGCTCTGCACCTTGCTAACGGTTTGGCATTTGCTTATGTCAGCATTCAAGTATTTGAACAGACTAACTTGCCAGCTGCTGCTGCGATGGCGTTAATGATCTTCTTTCTGGGGGCTTCTTTTTCTCAATTGTTGCTCACGATTGCACGTAGCCGTTTACAAGCTTTCCATCGAATTTTACCAGTCACTGGTATTGTGTCGGGCATGTTGTTGGTGATTGCGACGCTGTTTTCATCTTATCAGCTGGATGAGACGGCATTGAGTGCTGCAACTCAACCGATACTCATTGCCTTGGCGATGTTGATATCTTCCATTGTGGTTTGGTGTTGGCATATTTTCACGCATAAAGCGCCTGAGAAAGTGCAGCTGAGTATCGCTTTCTTGCTTGCTCTTGTCTCTATGACGAGCCTGCAAAATTTATTTTCACTGGTTGCTTAACATGATGTCAGTGAGTTCACGATATAGCGTGAACTCACTTTAAATTCGTCAGATTATGTCTACGCTGTATATATACCCGGTCACTGAGGTTATTGGGGTATAAACCTTGTCGAAGAGGAGTGTCGCGATGGATTTAAGCAATGTAGGTAATCTGGATAGCATTATTCTGTTAGGTATCGTCAACGAAAAACTACGCTTAGAGTGTGACAGTTTTGACGAATTAGTGTCGACTTATGAAATGGATACAGAGTCGGTAGTAGGCAAGCTGGATATGCTTGGCTACCAGTACGACCCGCTCACCAATCAATTCAAATCGTACGAACGCTAAGCCCGTACGATATCTCCCATTGTTAAGCCATCTTGATGCCGTCGAGGTGGCTTTTACATTGTTGTCTTGCGGTTGCGAAAAACGCCTGTAAATAGCGTTTGTCTTTCTCTGAATTTCGAACCGCAGCAAACAGACGACGCCACAACCCATTGCCAAATGGTTTACTGGTAATTAGTCCTTGTCGAGAAAACTCTGAAATTGCCCAGTTCGGCAATGCCGCAACCCCTAATCCAGCCGATACCATTTGTACTAACATCAATGTGTTGTCTGCTTGTTTCCACTTAGCTGGCTCCACACCGGCTGGCTGTAAGAAGTGTTTAACTACATCAAGTCGCTGTTTTTGAACCGGATAAGAGAGCATGGTTTGATCGGCAAGATCTTGAGGATCAATAATCGCTTTATCAGCCAGTGGATGGTTGGTGGACGTGATTAGTCGCATTTCAAAGTCAAACAAAGGCTCGTAGTGCACCTCTGAACGTGGCTGAATATCCGAAGTAATAACCAGATCCAGCTCCCCTGCGAGTAGGGCAGGTAAAGGCTCGAATCCAAAGCCAGAAGAGAAATCCAACGTTACGCTAGGCCACGCCAATTGATATTCCTTAAGTGCTGGCATCAGCCATTGGAAGCAGGAGTGACATTCGATAGCCATATGTAATCGACCATTCACGTCTTCTTTCAAACTTGCCAGTTCATTCTCTGCCCTTGCGAGTTTCGGTAAAATATCTTCTGCAAGGCGCAATAAAATCTCACCTTCTGGTGTGAATTTAACCGGTCGGGTTTTTCTTAAGAATAATTGCCCACCAATTCTAGACTCCAGGTCCTTAATTTGGTGCGACAGCGCCGATTGCGTCAAATGTAACGCGGTTGCCGTGGCAGTCAGTGAGCCCGTATCTCGAAGCGAGGTAATAGTACGCAAGTGTTTTAGCTCTATCATGAATCTCTTTCATCCTTTAATGCTCACCATGAACTTAATTAACTTAACTGCAAAATACAGAAATGTAAACGTCTAGACGTCTATTTGTTTTGGGTAACGGTTTGTTTTTTCGATACACTATGAATTTTTTTAATAAACAAGTTGAATATTTAGACCTTGTCCAATTTTAGTCTGGGAGAGATAGTTTAGCCATCCAGACATCTTTAAGGTTAAGCCAAAGATGTTCTGACCAAGATAAACTCAATATTAAGGACTAGGGAAATGGCAACTACCACACACATACTTGGCTACCCACGCATTGGTGAAAAACGTGAACTGAAATTTGCGCAGGAGAAATACTGGCGCGGAGAAATCGATCAAGCACAACTCCAGCAGGTTGGCGCACAGCTAAGATCGAATAACTGGCAAGTACAAAGCGATGCGGGGTTGAGTTTTGCCACTGCCGGCGACTTTGCCTGGTATGATCACGTACTGACAACAACGCTGTTATTGGGCCACGTACCAAAGCGTCATGCTGAGGGCACACCTAGCCTTGATACTTTGTTCAAGGTTGGTCGAGGCCAGTCACAGGCTGGTTGTGGCTGTGCAGGCGCAGCAGCCTCTGACATGACTAAGTGGTTCAATACCAACTACCATTACATTGTGCCGGAATTTAGCAAAGACGATACCTTTGAAGTGAGCTGGCCGCAGCTATTTGAGGAGGTGAGTGAAGCCGTTAATGCGGGACACAAGGTTAAGCCAGTTCTACTTGGTCCACTAAGTTACTTGTACTTGGGTAAAGAAGTTGAAGAAGGCTTTGACCGCCTGTCACTGTTACCAAGATTGCTCACCGCGTATCAAGCAATTTTGGCTAAATTGGCTGCTTTGGGTGTGGAATGGGTACAAATTGATGAGCCTATTCTGTCTCTTGAGCTGGAAAGTCAATGGGCGGATTCATTTAAACTGGCGTATCAAATCATCCGCAGTGACGTAAAAGTGCTGCTAACGACTTACTTTGACGCTGTTACCGATACACTGGACAAAATTGTCGAGTTACCTGTTGATGGTTTGCACATTGACTTGTCGGCAGCGCCAGACCAGCTTGATGAAGTTGTGGAAAAACTACCACAAGGTTGGGTGTTATCGGCTGGCGTTATCAATGGACGCAATGTTTGGCGAGCGGATCTAAGTGCGCAACTGGCGAGCTTACAACCGGTAAAAGAGAAGTTAGGCGATAAGCTGTGGGTTGCAAGCTCATGCTCATTACTGCACAGCCCGGTAGATCTAGAGCTTGAAACAGCGCTGAGTGAAGAAGTAAAAAGCTGGTTCGCTTTTGCTAAACAGAAAGTGACTGAGGTAGCCCTGCTAGGTAAAGCGCTGGACGGCGATCAAAATGCGATTCTGGCATGTGATACTTACAGCCAGCCAATCAAAGCGCGCAAAACGGCTACCCACGTCAATAAGCCACAAGTGCAGGCTCGTATCAATCGTATCACCGCAGAGCTCACACAACGCAGTGCGCCATATGCTGAGCGTGCTGCTCATCAGGCAGAAGTGTTGGGTTTACCGCTATTGCCTACGACTACCATCGGCTCTTTCCCTCAAACCGGCGAGATTCGCGTTCAGCGCAGTGCATATCGCTCTGGTCAACTGTCTGAAACAGACTATGTTGCGGCACTTAAAGGGCATATTGCTGATGCAGTGAAACGACAGGAAGCGCTGGATTTAGACGTATTAGTGCACGGTGAAGCTGAGCGTAACGATATGGTTGAGTACTTCGCCGAGAATCTGGCTGGTTTCCAAACAACCAAATTCGGTTGGGTGCAGAGTTACGGTTCTCGCTGCGTGAAGCCTGCTATTGTGGTTGCGGATATCGAGCGTGAAAAACCAATCACGGTTGAATGGTCAACGTATGCACAATCCCTGACCAGCAAACAAATGAAAGGAATGCTAACCGGGCCGGTTACGATTCTGTGTTGGACATTCCCTCGCGAAGACATTTCGCGTAAGGAAATCACCCAGCAGCTGGCTCTAGCGCTGCGAGATGAAGTTTCTGACTTACAAAATGCAGGCATTAATATTATCCAGATTGACGAGCCTGCGATTCGTGAAGGGTTACCGCTTAAGACGCGTGATCATAAAGCTTACCTGGAATGGGCTGTGGATGCGTTTAAGATTTCTGCCGCTAGCGCGAAGCCAGAAACACAGATTCATACTCATATGTGTTACAGCGAGTTCAATGAAATCATTGATTCTGTTGCGGCACTGGATGCAGATGTGATTACCATTGAAACGTCACGTTCGAATATGGAATTGCTCAAAGCGTTTGAAGAGTTTAACTACCCTAATGAAATCGGTCCTGGAGTTTATGATATTCACTCGCCGAACATTCCAAGTGAAGAGTGGATTGAAGGTCTTATCAAGAAAGCAGCAGAAAAAATTCCGGTACAACGTTTATGGGTGAATCCAGATTGTGGTCTAAAAACAAGAAATTGGGCGGAGACCGAAGCAGCGTTAGCCAACTTGGTCTCAGCGGCGAAAAAGCTGCGCACTGAGTTAGCATAAACCGACGAGCAAAGAAAAAGCAGGGATCCAATCCCTGCTTTTATATGTCTTTTAACTTGCCCGTTAGCTGCGATGCTTTTGGTCGATCTAATACCGAACTAGCTGGCCAAATTACTGTTGTTAATTACTGCAACGTTGCTCAGAGATCAATTCGTCTGCCATCAATTGACCGCGCGTGTTACGAACTTTCACTCTATACATCAAGCCCATATTAATTTGGTCGCGGATCTCTGGTTTATGACAGAATGTGTAGATACTGGAGTTAAGCACTTGTGCGAGTGGCTTCGCTCCCATTGCACCATCGTTATAAATCATCATCATTTCAACCACGTTTTTATTAGAAGAAACCCGCATGATTTGCAATGGTCCGTACTCCATGGGTAGGCCAGCAGAAAGAACGCCAGCACGGTTAGATGCTAACAGCTCTAACTGACGTTCTTTGTCAGCACTGGACGTACAACCTGCTAGCGCACTAAGCGCCAGGAAAAAACACAGTAATTTTTTCATAAATTAAAACACTTTTTTGAACGGTTTTACGATCACGTTTTCGTATACACCCGCCGCCACGTAAGGGTCTTTGTCTGCCCAGGCTTTCGCGTCTTCCAAAGAATCGAACTCGGCTATGACGGTTGAACCAGTAAATCCTGCTTCTCCAGGGTTATCAGAATCAATTGCTGGCATTGGGCCTGCAGTCAGAAGTCGTCCTTCATCCTGAAGTTGTTGTAAACGTTCTAGATGCTGAGGGCGAACACTCATGCGCTTTTCTAATGAATTCTCGATGTCCTGAGAAAAGATGACATACCACATAGCATAGTTCCTTAATTGGTAGGTTGAAGCCCTAATTTAACGACTTTTTGCCGCTTCTCACAAGTTAACAATGGAAAATGTGAGAATTTTCCTGTGATTAGAGTCGGTGCAAACTTATTTTGCGATAGGGCGTGGTTTGCCTTCACTGTCGATTGCAACATAGTTAAAGGTTGCATCACACACCATAAAGCGATCTTCAATGCCATCAACTTTCACTGGTTTCACCCAGACTTCAAGGTCAACACTCATTGAAGTACGGCCTATGTTTTTACATACACCGTAGCAACAGACAACATCACCGACGCTAACCGGTTTTCTAAACGTAATGCTGGAAACAGAAACGGTGACGACGCGTCCGGAAGAAATTTCTTTCGCCAAAATAGCACCAGCTAAGTCAAGCTGAGACATTATCCAGCCACCAAAGATATCGCCGTTCGCATTGGTATCAGCGGGCATTGCGAGGGTACGAAGCAGTAGTTGGCCTTTCGGAGAGTTAAATTCTTGGCTCATTGTGACATCCTAAATCATTAACAGCGCCTAAATGGGACCAACCCAGTAAATAAACGTTCCCAAAGCCTACTCATAAACTAAGACGATCCGTTATTTATTACGATTGATACTGAGCGCAAATATTAATTGGAACAGTAATAAAACAGCGACCCGAAGGTCGCTGTTAATATTGAATTTGCGCGGATTATAGCAAAGCTGAGCCGTTATTCATCAACCGAAACATCGGAGGAGTTAGTTTTCTGCTCTTTTGGCATGTGCTTGTAGATGTAGAAGCCTGTAGCAATCATATAACTGAATGTCGCTATTAGCAGGCCAAACACTTTAAAGTTTACCCAGACATCGAGTGGCAGTTCGTAGGCAACGTAGATATTTAAACCTGCGCAGAAAGAGAAGAAACCGACCCATGCCCAGTTGATGCGTGTCCAAATATTTTCAGGAAGAGAGATCTCTTTTCCTAGCATCCCTTTTATTGCTGATTTGCCCATCGCGTGACTGACCGCAAGTCCGATAGCAAATACCATGTAAACAATGGTCACTTTCCATTTAATGAAGTTGTCATCGTGGAGAAAGATGGTCATGCCACCAAATACAGCCACCATCACGAAAGTGATTAACTGCATTTTTTCCACTTTTTTGTAAAGCGCAAACGTCAGGACGATTTGAATAGCCGTCGCGACGATAAGTGCTCCAGTCGCAACGTAAATGTCGTACATCTTATACAAGGCAAAGAAGACAATGAGTGGAATAAAATCAAGAATTTGCTTCATGTTGCAGAAAACTACCTGGTTATTGAGTTGTTCACAGTCTAGCGGAATCTCACACAATGTGAATAGCTCGAGACAATTGGATACAAAAATTGCTGCGACAATGGCGGCAATCCTTGTCTCTAATTTATAGTTTAGGCGACATTCTGATATTGGGGGATACGCGTTTTTACATCTTCTAAATAGCCTTCACACAAAAGGTTGTCTACTGTGGCGGCAAGTTCGTCGTTAGTCATGGTGAAGGAGGAAGATTGACCTGTCATCAAGTTGAGAAATTGGTGATACTCGTCTTCGGTGTAGTGACCGATACGATCTAACAATAGTGCTTTAACACCATGATGAATCAAGCTGTGATAAATGCGTCTGCTGGCAAACATCGCCATCTCCCTTCAAAGTTTCTACCTGTTGGGTACGAGTACCGTTATTTAGGTAGGTTGATTGACTTTTTAGATGACTAATTAAGCACAAATTGTGCCAGTTATTTAGCCTTACATTTAAAAGTGCTTGGCTCGCCCGCTTGGTTTTGAAAGAGCCAGGTTTGTATCACCTCACGCAACGCATTTAAGGTTGTGGGCTTGTTCAAACGACCATCCATTAATGTAGAAATCTGCGCGATCTCTGAATCTCCTGATTCCCCTGATAGTGCAATAACCTTGATTGATGGAGAAATGGCCTTTATGCGCTGGCTTGCGTCGAATCCATTCATAACCGGCATTTGCACATCCATCAGAACTAAATCGATTTTGTTAGATTTAACCATCTCGATGGCGGTTGAGCCGTTATTTGCCTGTAAACTTTTGACACCTAACTGTTTTAAATACAACTGAACTAACGCACGTTGCACCTCTTTGTCATCCACGATGAGCACTGTTGGTGCATCCTTGCCGATATTTAGGTCATTGTATAGAAGAGGCTCTATTGCGGCTTTTGAGTCATGCCTGTCTTCGGTAGGGCCCCTCAAGGTCTCTGATGCTGGTGAATTTGGTACAACAGGAAAATAAAGGTAAAACTCCGTGAACTCTCCTTTTACTGAGTGGCATTCAATTCGGCCACCAAATGAACGCATCACACGCTGACAGTAACTCAGGCCCAGGCCACTGCCACCACTTTTTTGATAGGAAAAGAAATCGTCAAAAATCTTGTGCAGGATCGTGCTATCAATACCAGGTCCGGAATCGCGAAAGATTAACGTGTTTTCATAAGGCCCAGTTTGAGTACTGATCTGAATTTGGCTGGTGGGGTACGAATCAAAGTAGTAAACCGCGTTGCGGATCAAGTTGAAAATAACGAAGTTAAACAGGGTTTCATTTAACATCACGACAAAATCATCATGGTGAGGAAGTTGTATCCTTTCTATGATCTTCTCGTTCTCGAAACCATAACGAGCGATTGCTTGATGAATGGCTTTATGAATTGAAGTTGCCACCTGAGGCTCTTGTTCAGGTGATGTGTCACTGACTTCTCTTAATATAATGTCGATGACCTGCTGTCCGCGTTGAATTGCAGCTCGCCCTTCGTTTATGTCGGCTTTCAGGGTTTCTGGTGGAAATTGGGAGTCAATATGTTGCGATAGGACTTCAAATTGCAATTGCACTTGGGTAAGAGGGTTACGCATTTCATGAGCGATGGAGTGGGCGAGAGCGCGACTTTGACGAACTTTTCTATCGGCTTCGATGGTGCTTTGCACGCGGTTCAGTAGAGTTTGTAAAGCAGAAATCTCTTCGTTAGAAAACAGCTTTTGGTTTCTCTTATGGGAAGAAATCAACAGGTGAGAGAGCGAGCGGCTTTGTCCAAACAGTGGCATGACCAGCGCGGTATCATTGGATCGCATTTTATTATAGATTTTTCTTAACGTGCTTCTGTTTGTCGAGGTGAACTTTATCTCCTCGGACAGTTCATCGAATAGTAAAACCGATTTGTCAGAGTCCAGGTAGTTTTCATAAAACGTTTGCGAAAATTGACTGCTGACTAGCTGAAGCTTGTCTTTAGGGACATCAAGTAACTCCCCAAGTTTTTCCATCGCATCATCAATCGAATATTTAAAGTCGTCTTCCAGGGCAAGAATTTGTTGGACTGGGGTCTGTTTCTTGAAATAGACAAAATAGGACACCAAATGGCCCACTCGACGATATAACCAGTGCCAGGTAATGCCAACTAGTGCGCAGATTGGAATTGAAATGAGCCATTGATTGCCCTCGGAAATTGGAATCAATATCGCGCCTAATGGCAGGACAAAAATACCACACACCAGTAAAGTGCTGATGGTTATATAAGTAATATATTTTGCACTGTAGAAGCGTGAGGTTAGCAAAGCGTAACCAAAAAATAGCATTTCACTGATCGAGAGAGCAGGGGGTAACCACGTCAGTGAGAAGTCACCGACAAAATAGGTCATTCCGAAATGGATGACTGAGGTCGAGAACATGAAGACCAAGATACCTGCAATCATGTAGTTACTTTTAGCCAAGACCAATTGACTGCTGTTGACCCGCATGCGGGCAAGATTAATCAGTGTCAGTGCAATCAGCACCAGAATAGAGGTAAAGAAATAGGCAATGTGGGAGCCAAATTCAATCACAAACTCACTAGGGCCGCGAATTAAAACATTTTCTATCGTTAGGTCCGGACGTGAGTTGATAAAAAGTGAATAGCCGGAAAGTAGGGAAAATATCAGTTGTTGCCATCTTTTTATCGGCGTCTTTTTCTGCTCGGCTAGCAACTGACAGGAAAAATAGTAGGCAAAGGCAAAAGAGAAGAAGGAGGCGAGATTGGCTAATTTAGCCATGAAAACTCCCCCCTCTGAGCCAAGGGCCACTAATAGCTCAGTATGAAAATAGGCGTTACTGCTAATCCATATAATGATGCAGGCAGAGTAGGCGATGTAGGGCGCATGGTGGGTGCCAAAAACTTGCTCACCTCTATGTTTTAGGCGATAGCAATAATACAGCAGCCAAACCAGAACAGCGGCCACGGTGATATATAATGTAATGGCTTTTGGATAAAGCAAACCTGCCAAACCAAAATCAAACATTTTGGTTCATCCTTGAAAGAAGTCTGACTTGTTGGTCACCGTACTTCTTATAAAGGACTACGAGGAGAGTGTGATATTTTGCGCGCCACTCATTTCTATGTGCAACACTCTGATTTTTAAGAATAGACCAATCTGTATTGGAGATCAGGCCTAAAGATAACTTTAGACTCATGAGATAACCTAGCACTGACATTTTTTATGTTTTATAGGTCGGTTATATCATGTTAAATAAATTATGCTACCAGTTTCTGTTGATATGGTTACCTAATACAAAAGTTGGACAAAAAAAAGCCGCTCCTCTAGAGCGGCTTATAAAAATAGGGTAAAGAAAATTAAGCTTCTTGCTTGTTAAGCTCAACTTCTGTTTCTGTTTGAACTTCTTCTTCTACTAATGCATCAACAATAACAGCACATGCTGCATCGCCAGTGATGTTAAGAGCTGTACGAATCATATCGAAGATACGGTCAAGAGCGAATAGTAGTGGCAGGCCTTCAATTGGAATGCCAGCCGCTAGCAGAACCGCAACAACCAAGAATGATGGACCCGGTACGCCAGCCTGACCAACAGCGCCAAGAGTAGACGTTACGATAATCGCGATGTAAGCGCCCATGCCTAGATCAATGTTAAATAATTGCGCGAAGAAGATGGCTACCAAACCGTAGTAAATCGCGTTACCAGACATGTTGATCGTTGCACCAAGAGGCAGAACGAACGAAGCGGTAGAGTTTCTAACGCCAAGATCTTTTTCACAAGTGTCCATCGTTACAGGCAGTGTCGCCATTGAAGAAGCTGTTGATAGTGCAACTGCTTGTGGCTTCTTCATTGAAGAAAGGAATTTCTTCGCTGATGTCTTAGTGAAAATATGAACCATTGCTGGGTAAACAATGAAGCCAAAGATCAGAATAGCTGCTGTGTAGACAACGAAAAGTTTGAACACAACCATCAGTGCGCCAAAACCAAACGTACCAACCGCTTCAGCCATTAGGCCAAATACACCAATCGGCGCAATAACCATCACTTTGTTGATCATCCAAACCATCGCGTCAACAATGCAGTTAACACCGTTGATGATAGGATCACGGCGCTCTTTAGCTTGCTGAGAAATCGCAATACCGAAGAACATACAGAATACTAAGATCTGCAGAATGTTCGCATCATTCAGTGACTGGAAAACGTTGGTTGGGATCATACCGGTGATGGTCGCCCAAAAAGAAGGTAGTTCACCTTTAGATGCGTATTCAGCTGAGAACATGCCTTCAACGCCAGAAACGTCGATACCGATGCCTGGTTGGAATACTTCACCCATGAATAGAGCAAGTGCAACGGCTAAAGCTGACGTTAGTCCAAAGTAACCTAGCGTTACCAAGCCAACTTTACCGGCAGATTGACTGTTACCAAGACCAGCTGCACCAGAAATCAAAGCGACAGCAACCAGTGGGATTACTAGCATTTTGATAAGGTTGATAAAGATAGCACCAAGTGGCGCGAAGACCGTAGCGTCGTGACCCATCAGGGCACCGGCAGCTGTACCCACGATCATTGCGATGACGACTTGTAGGCCAATGTTGTTTAGCAAACTCTTTTCTTTTAACACTTCCATAACCTCTGTGCTAATAAATTTAAAAATCCTAAAATTACACACTATTTACGAGTAAATGGGTGGGTAATAATTTCGCCCCTGTTTTTACACTTATCATTCACAATTGGCAATATGTGCAGCAGGGTTATTGATGAAATAATCGATATTTTATTGACGAATGCTAATTTTTTGCCCAGGAGCAAACGTTTGCTATTGAGTTTTTGGATGGCTTACTGAGGTTGAATTGGTTTGGTTGATTAAACGGGTTTATCCCGATGTTAATAGTTATTAACATATTCTTTACCGCTTGCTGTTTCGATACGAGCGTAATTATCACCTGATATTTCTGACAATAATTAGGATTCAAGCTCACACTTTCGTGATTTTACGGTTACAAATGTTAAATATTTTACATTCTTAGGATTCTAACTCTTGTAAATATAATGTTAACAAGTGGCGGGTTGAAGATGCAAAGAACCATAGAAAGCCACTCTATCGTTAACTTTTTGTTGTTGAATCCTTAAGAACAACGTGAATGCCAATAATCTAGAGGTGGAGTCATTATGATGAATCTTGCTGCTGCGTTGCAGCGAAATGCTGCCAGTAAGCCTGATAAAACAGCGTTGATATGCGGTGACTTGGAAATTTCTTATTCTCAATTTGATGCGATCGCAGGCAAAATTGCGGCGTCGTTGATTAACAGCGGCGTCAAACCGGGTGACCGAGTCGCATTGTCGTGTCCGAATCTGCCTTTCTTTGCGTTTATTTATTTCGCTGTTCAAAAAGCGGGTGCCGTTGCCGTACCGCTGAATGTGCTGTTGAAAGCGAGAGAAATTAAATATCACCTAGAAGACTCAGACGCTAAGTTTTATTTCTGCTTTGAAGGTACGCCAGAGCTGCCAATGGCCAGAGAAGGTGTGAAAGCTTTTAAAGAAGTGGATACGTGTGAAAACATGGTAATCATGACTCAGTCTCAGGCTGATTTAGAGTGGGGTGGTGTACCAACACTCAACGCTTTCATTCGTGATGTTGAACCGCTGGCTGATTATGTGCCTCGTAATGCCGATGACACCTGTGTTGTGTTATATACCTCAGGTACGACGGGAATGCCGAAAGGTGCGGAACTCACACAGCAAAACATCATTATGAATGCCATTGTTGGGCAGAATATCATGGCGGCTCAGGCGGACGATGTACACTTGGTGACGTTGCCTCTATTCCACACATTTGGTCAAACCGTGCACTTGAATGCGAGTGTTTTGAGTGGTGCAACTCTGATTCTTGTTCCTCGATTTGAACCTTCCCATGTTCTTGAATTGATCGAAAAACACAAGGTGACCATTTTTGCTGGTGTGCCAACGATGTACATCGGTTTGCTTCATGCAGAGGCTAGCTTTGATATATCTTCTCTTCGAGTTGCGGCAAGTGGTGGTTCTCCTCTCCCTACAGAAGTGTTCCGTGCATTTGAAGAAAAATTCAATGTGCCAATTTTGGAAGGTTACGGTTTATCTGAAACCAGCCCGATTGCCTGCTTCAACCATTTAGATCAAGAGCGAATTCCTGGCTCTGTAGGACAGCCTATTCAGGGTGTTGAGGTTAAACTCGTTGATTTAGAAGGCAATAAAGTCCCTTTAGGTGAAGAAGGGGAAATTGTCGTTCGTGGTCACAACGTGATGAAAGGTTATCTCGGTCGCCCCGAAGTAACACAATCAGTGCTGAAAGATGGCTGGTTCCACACCGGAGACGTTGGTCGTTTTGATGAGTCGGGTAACCTGTTCATTGTGGATCGAATCAAAGATTTGATTATTCGTGGTGGTTTCAACGTTTATCCACGTGAAATCGAAGAAGTGTTTATGACACACCCTGCTGTTGCCATGGTAGCGGTGATTGGTATTCCTCATCAAGAGTACGGAGAGGAAATTAAGGCTTACGTGGTGCTTAAGCCTGATCAGGACATTGAAGCGGCAGATCTTCAGGTTTGGGGACGTGAGCATCTGGCAGCGTTCAAATATCCTCGATTTGTTGAGATTCGAGATCAGCTTCCGATGAGCGCAACGGGTAAGATCTTAAAGCGCGAATTGAAAGCAGAGCTCAAAGCCGCATAAACCGTGTTTTCATTATAAAGCCAGCTGACTCAGCTGGCTTTTGTCTTCTAAGAAACGGTGGGTGCGATACAGACATCGGCGTTATTCGAGTTGTTTGAGATACTCTTCCATTGCTAAAGGATTGGGAATTGTGATGCTCCCGTAGCTCAGAGTCAGTATTCCCAAGCTTTCCATTTTCTTTAATACTTTGTGCACACTTTGGCGTGTTATTCCCATCATATTGGCTATGTGTTCTCTTGTCACACGCACGACGCACGGGCTTGCACTGATTGCCTGATTGGTTTGATAGGCTGCGAGTAAAAGCAGCCGACGGCCAATGCGTTCTTCAATACCTCTTATTGCATCATCTTCTATCACGGAGATTGCCGACCAGAGCCTTCGGCTCAAAAGGTCTAGGATTACCGGATAACTTTGTGGGTATTTAGCTAACAATTGGCGAAACTTCTCGCCCGGCAGTTCTAACAGGGTGACATCTGAATGAGCGGTCGCGCCAAAGATTCGTGGCGTACCGGGTGAAAATACATTGTCACCAAACCAACTGCCGGTAACTAAAATCATTAAGGTGACTTCTTTTCCTTTTGCGCTAATTGAGTTGACTCTTACATCACCTTTGGCAATAACCATCAGAGACGAATGTTTATCGCCTTTACTGCAGATAAGTGCTTTTTCATCGAAATATCGAGTTCGTGCGATTTGTACCGCGTCATTAATACCCTCTTCAGGTAATCCCGATAAAACGGGGCACTGAAGTAACAACTTTTTTATGTCTTCCATGTCGGTACCTTAATGCTGCACTTTAACACCCGCTATTTTAACATTTTATAATTCGGTGCTCTCCGAACACGTATCTTGTAAGAGGGTTATGATCTCAATTTGTGATGAGTCTCTATTTGAGAGGGATAGCCTTTTGTTTAAACAGAGAATAAACGCAATGAGTGTTATACAAAAACGCCCACTGATTATTCATCAGTGGGCGTATATTACTCATTAATAATGCTGATTCGACTTTTGTCTTGTCTTATTTCTGTGTAGCCGCTTTCATTGCCGAAACAAACTCACCAAGTTTATCCAGCATGACTTGTGGCTGCTCCACGTTGGTCTCGATAATTTTAACGACTGCAGAACCAGAAATCGCACCTGCAGCACCAGCTTCTATCGCTTGTTTTACTTGCTCTGGCTCAGAGATACCGAAGCCAAGTAATGCTGGTGGTGCATCATATTGGTTTAGTCTCTCTAACAATTGTCCGACTGGCATATTCGCTTTGGTTTCGGTACCTGTCACGCCTGCACGAGAAAGCAGGTATGTGTAACCGCCGCTCAACTCTGCAACTTGTTCTAAAGTCTCATCACTGGCCGTTGGCGGAGCAATAAAGATCGGGTGAATACCAAATTTTTCTGCCGCTGCAACAAACTCCGCGCTTTCATTGGTTGGTACATCGGCGATCAAAACAGAATCGATGCCCGCTTTTGCACAAAGCTCGTAAAAGCTTTCAATACCACGGGAGTAAACCAGGTTGGCGTACATCAGAAGGCCAATAGGTAGTTCTGGATACTTTACGCGAATCTTGCCGATTTGCTCAAAGCAGATGCCAGGTGTTGCACCAGACTCCAGTGCACGTTTATTCGCGCCCTGGATTGTCGGGCCATCGGCTAGTGGGTCAGAAAACGGAATGCCTAGCTCAAGTGCGTCTGCACCGGATTCAACCAGGGTTTCCATAATTTTGTATGATTGTTCTGCATTTGGGTCACCAACCGTTACGAACGGTACAAACGCGCCTTGGTTCTTTTCGTTCAGGCGAGCAAACATCTTCTCATAACGACTCATTAGATCACTCCTTTTTCTTCTAGGATGGCGTGTACGGTGAAGATGTCTTTGTCACCACGACCGGATAAGTTGACCACCAAAAGCTGTTCTTTTTCTGGGTTTTCGCGAGCCATACGCAGCGCGTGTGCAAGTGCGTGAGAGGATTCAAGGGCCGCAATGATACCTTCGCTACGAGCGATTTCCTGGAACGCCTCTAGCGCTTCGTCATCAGTGACGTTAGCGTATTCTGCACGGCCAATCGCATTCAAGTGCGCGTGTTGAGGGCCGACAGATGGGAAATCCAGACCTGCAGATACTGAGTAGGACTCCTCGATCTGTCCGTTATCATCTTGCATTATCGGCGCTTTCATACCGAAATAAATGCCTGTCTTACCGTGTTTAAGTGGCGCACCGTGTTGGTCGGTATCAATGCCTTTACCTGCTGGTTCGACACCGATTAGGCGTACATTTTCTTCTTCAATGAAGTCAGCAAACATGCCAATCGCATTAGATCCACCGCCAACACAAGCAATAACAGCATCTGGAAGACGTCCTTCTCGAGCCAGAATCTGGTTCTTGGTTTCTTCACCAATCATGCGCTGGAATTCACGAACGATAGTCGGGAACGGGTGAGGGCCCGCGGCAGTACCTAATAGGTAGTGCGCGTCTTCGTAAGTCGCAGACCAATCACGTAGTGCTTCGTTACACGCATCTTTTAGCGTGGAAGAGCCTGAGTGTACCGGAATCACTTCCGCACCCATCAGTTTCATACGGAATACGTTGGGGCTTTGACGCTCAACATCTTTGGCACCCATATACACACGACATTTCAGGCCAAGTAGTGCACACGCTAGTGCTGTAGCGACACCGTGTTGGCCAGCGCCTGTTTCGGCAATAATTTCTTTCTTGCCCATGCGTTTAGCAAGTAGAGCCTGACCCAACACCTGGTTAGTTTTGTGTGCGCCGCCGTGGAGTAAGTCTTCACGCTTTAGGTACAGCTTTGTTTTTGTACCTTTGGTCAAGTTTCGAGTAAGCGTCAGTGCCGTAGGACGACCTGCATATTCCTGAAGAAGCGTCATGAATTCGCTGCGGAACTCAGGATCTTCCTGCGCGTCAATAAACGCTTGCTCTAGTTGCTCCAATGCTGGAACAAGGATTTGCGGAACGTACTGACCGCCATATTCGCCAAAGTAGGCATTCAGTTTTGCCATCGTGATAGTCCTTCTCGTATTTTTTTGCTACGAATAATTTTAGTAGTTGCGAATTGCGTTAAACGCGGCCTGCAACTTCTGTGCATCTTTTTTACCTGGCGCGCTTTCTACGCCAGAGTTTAAATCTAATCCCAAGCAACCTAATGACGCCGCTTGTTGAGCATTCTCAGGCGACAGTCCACCTGCTAACATGATTTGACTTGGGTCGCCGATAAGAGACCAATCGAATGCTTGTCCAGTGCCGCCAGACTGGTTGCCGACTTGTGCATCGAGCAAGTGACGGTCAACGTTTTCTACCAGTAAAGCAGGTATAGTCTCTTTGACGCCATAGGCCTTCCAGATCTCAACGCCAGCAGGAAGTTCAGCTTTTAACTGGTTGACGTAGTTTTGATCTTCTGCGCCATGCAATTGCACTGCTTTCAAGCCAAGCGATGTGACTATCGAAGCCACAAAATCAATCTCATGATTTTGGAACACGCCTACGTATAGAAGTGGCGCACCACTCATCGTCAGCCGAGCCGTTTCTAAATCCACCGCTCGCTTAGACTGTTCCACAAAAATCAGACCGCCAAATACGGCTCCTGCTTTATACGCTTTTGCTGCATCGTCAGGATGGGTCAAGCCACAAACCTTATTTTCACCCAATGTCACCTTGCGAACCGCGAGCTCCAGATTGTCTTCAGACATAAGCGAGCTGCCAATCAGGAATCCGTCCGCATAAGCCGCTAAATCGCGGACTTGCTGGTGGGTGTATATCCCTGACTCTGAAATAACGGTCGCTTCTGGTGCGAGTTTTCGAATCAACGGTGCCAGCTCTTTGGTGCGGTTTAAGTCGGTACTCAAGTCGCGTAAGTTACGGTTGTTGATGCCGATAACACGTGCGCCTAAGTCAACCGCACGGTGCAGTTCTTCTTCGTTGCTGACTTCTGTCAGAATGCCCATGTTTAGGCTGTGAGCGACTTCAGCTAATGCTTTGTACTCTTCATCATCGAGTACAGATAGCATCAACAAAATAGCATCCGCACCATAATGACGTGCCAGGTAAACTTGGTAGGTATCCACCATGAAATCTTTACAAATCACCGGCTGAGTGACCTGATTGCGCACTTGCGGAATAAAGTCGAAGTTGCCCTGAAAGTATTTCTCGTCGGTTAAAACGGAAATGGCATCGGCATGATTGTTGTAGACCGATGCAATGTAGTCTAGGTCGAAGTCATCTCTGATGAGCCCTTTAGAAGGTGAGGCTTTTTTACACTCAGTAATAAATACGGTTTTATCATTGCTGAGCGCATCGTAGAAGCTACGATCTGAAGGTTCTAATTCGGATTGAAAAGTACTCAAATGCTGAGAAGCTTTGCGTTCTGCGACCCACGTCGTTTTGTCGCGAACAATCTTAGCGAGTACTTCCGCCATTTCTGCTTCTTTTTTTGACACGTGCTCAGAAAGGTTGTCAGCTTTTTGAGTGTTGAAATCCGTCATCTTGATTATGTCCTTAAGCGTGTGCGGCAAGTTGCTGAACTAACTGGTAAGCCTTGCCTGAATTCATTGCCTCAATCGCTTGCTGCGCATTGGCTTTTAAATCTTCGTGACCGAACAGACGCATGAGCAATGCAACGTTCGCAGCGACAGCGCCCAGCTGAGCATCGGTTCCTTTTCCTGTGAGAATATTGGTGATGATTGCTTTATTCTCTTCAGGAGCACCACCTTTGATTGCTTCTAGCGGGTGTGTCTCTAAGCCGAAGTCTTCTGGCGTCAGTGTGTACTCAACAATTTGACCATCTTTAATCTCTGCCACTGTGGTTGGTCCATGAATAGCAACTTCATCCAAACCACTACCGTGTACCACTGCTGCGCGCTTCATACCCATTTGTAGCATGGTTTCCGCGATAGGACGAACTAGTTCTTCGCTGTAAACGCCCATTAATTCAATATTAGGGTGCGCTGGGTTAATCAATGGGCCAAGAATATTGAAGATCGTACGTGTTTTCATCGTTTGACGCACAGGCATCGCATGACGCACACCGCCGTGGTATTGAGGGGCAAACAGAAATGCAACGCCGATCTCATCCATAGCTTGGCGTGTTTCTTCTGGGCTCATGGCAAGGTTGATGCCGAAAGAGTCGAGTAAATCAGAAGAACCGGATTTACTCGATACACTACGGTTACCGTGTTTGGCGACTTTTAGACCACATGCCGCCGCAACAAAGGCCGCTGTAGTAGAAATATTGATGGTATCGTGACCATCACCGCCTGTACCGACGATATCGGCAAAGTCATAATCTGGGCGCGGGAACGGTTTTGCGTTGGCAAGCAGGGCTTTTGCCGCACCAGCAATCTCATCTGGCGTTTCGCCTTTGATCTTGAGTGCCGTTAGCGCCGATGCCATCAAAATTGGATCGAGCTCACCACGGATAATGATATCGAACAGTTGCTGACTTTCTTCTTGAGTAAGAGACTGTTGATCGTATAGTTTGTTGATAGCTTCCATAATTTCTCTCCCTATATCCTTATGCGTTGTTTTTCTCAAGGGCCCATTCGATAGCATTGGCTAATAGGGTTGCTCCATACGTGGTCATGATCGATTCCGGGTGGAACTGGAATCCGCAAACTTTATCTTGCTCGTGTACTACTGACATGGTTAATCCATCCACTTCAGCGGTAATGGTTAGCGTTTCTGGAACAGAGGTTGCGACCAATGAGTGATAACGGGCAATGGCCAGTGGTGATGGCAAATTGGCGTAAGTGGCGTGCTTGTCATGCTCCATCATCGACACTTTGCCGTGAATGATCTCACCTGCGCCCGCAACCGTGCCGCCATAGGCTTCAACGATGGCCTGATGGCCAAGACAGATGCCTATCATTGGCACTTTGCCTTTCATGCGCTGAATTAAGTCTGGCATTGAGCCCGCTTCAGAAGGAGCGCCCGGACCTGGAGACAGAAGTACCACCGGGTTCTCTAGTTCATTGACCGCATGCTCTATGTTTTCGGCAGCAATGTTATTACGGTAAATAGTCACGGAATGACCAAGCGAACGAAATTGATCAACCAAGTTATAGGTAAAAGAGTCAAAGTTATCGATAAATACAATGTTAGCCATGCTCTACTACTCCTTGTGTGCTGCTTGAATAGCAGAAATAACGGCTTGTGCCTTACCGCGGGTTTCGTCCGCTTCCGCTTGTGGATCTGAATCGAAAACCACCCCTGCGCCTGCTTGTACTTGGGCAATACCGTTTTCAACATAGGCAGAGCGAATCACGATACAAGTATCTAGCGTGCCTTCTCCGGTTAGGTAGCCAACTGCACCGCCATAGCTTCCGCGGCGTACCCCTTCCACGTCACGAATCAACTGCATCGCGCGAATTTTTGGTGCGCCGGTTAGGGTGCCCATATTCATGCTGGCCTGATAAGCGTGCAATGCGTCTAGATCTTCACGTAACTGGCCAACCACACGAGATACTAAGTGCATGACGTGGCTGTAACGGTCGACTTTGAGTAAGTCAGCCACGTGGCGAGTGCCTGCCTGAGAGATACGTGCTACATCGTTACGTGCCAGGTCAACTAGCATCATGTGTTCGGCGTTCTCTTTCATGTCGGTACGCAGTTCAAGTTCGATACGGCTGTCGAGATCGAAATCGATTTCTCCATTCGGGCGCTTACCACGGCGGCGAGTGCCTGCGATTGGGTATATCTCAACCTGATTGGTGTCGGTTTCGTACTTCAAAGCACTTTCTGGCGAAGCGCCAAATAGAGTGAATAACTCATCTTGCATGTAGAACATGTATGGGCTCGGGTTACTCTTCTTCAGCTCTTTGTATGCCGCTAGTGGGGAAGGGCAAGGAAGAGTGAAACGGCGTGAAGGAACAACCTGGAAAATATCCCCTTTCACTACGTACTCTTTTAAATCACTGACAATCTCGCAGAAGTCTTCATCCGAGATGCTTGGTTGAGCTGTCACATCGGTCAGTTTGGCCGCACTAGGCAGATGCTTAGGCGCGCTACACTGTTCGCCGATCTCTGCAATGCGAGCTTCTAAGGTCGCTTGTTGTGAGTTATCGACAAATAGCGTTGCTTGCAAATGGCAAGACTCAGTTTGATGGTCAACGACGAGTAGTGTCTCGGCAACGTAAAAAACGTAATCTGGGCATTGATTGGTCGCATCTGCATGACCCAAAGGTTCGAAACTTGCCACTAAGTCGTAAGCGAATAAACCACCGAGGAAAATCGCGTGCTTATCTTTATCTTCTAGATCAAAACTGTGTTGAACTAAGCGCAGTGCATCGAATGAAGAAGCTTCACGTAAGCGAGAGTCTTCATCCAGAGTGTCGCATGGCTGGGAAAATTCAAGTGTGAAAGTCTCACCATCAAATTGAGAAGTGACGTCACTACGTACGTTCTTATTGAGATGAGCAAGCAAGTTTTTACCATTGTCTGTTAATGCCTGCATGGTGACGGTATGGTCAAAACAAACGATGCGAACCGCAGAGTCAACGATCAAAAGTGACTTCAGGTCCTGTTTCGAATCAATTTCCGCAGATTCCAGAAGTAAGCTATCCGTCTTATTTTCACACAGAGTGTGAAACAAGCGGGTTGGGTCTTGAGTGTAAGGAACAGAAGCAGATAACACTTCCAGTTGTCCAAGATTCTTTATTTCAATGGCCTTGTTCACAAGACCTCCTTATAGCTATTTTAATCTTCCTGCTGAACATAGTGGCATAAACCAGGCGCAGTCCCAATCAAGAGTTTATGATATCCGATTAATGTTTGAGCAGTTGAACGTAAAAGGGCGACAAAATAAAAAGCCCGCTTTGGCAGCGGGCTTAATAACGTTTGAATTTCTATACTAGAAGTACACGTCCGCCCACCAAGAACTTGTCCAAGTGCGCCACCAAGCAATATCTGTCGAGCTTGTCTTATTCAGACAAACTGCAACTTTCGCTTTTTGGTTTTGGTTCAATTCTTGTAACATAGTGAGCCTTGAATGAAGTGTTCTGTATTTGTGTACTAGTTAACTAGTGCGGAGATAAAAAGTCAACCCCAAAACAGCATTAAAACGATAAAAATATGAGAATTGATTTACATAGCCATACCACAGCCTCTGATGGTCGACTGGAACCGAAAGATTTAGTGGATAGGGCACTGAGTTTTGATATCGAAGTTTTGGCGATTACAGATCATGATACTGTTGACGGGCTAGTACCGGCGAAACAGTATGTAGAAGAGAATCAACTGCCGATCAAAATCATTAACGGCATAGAAATATCAACCGTTTGGCAAAATAAAGATATCCATATCGTCGGTTTGAATATTGACCCCGATAATCCAGCGTTGAAGACGCTTATTGAGCAACAAAAGCAGCATCGTATTACACGTTCTGAGTTGATCGCCTCACGTCTTCAGAAAGCCACCCGAGAGGGCGTACTGGAAGAAGTGCAGCAGATAGCGGGTGACGCGCCAATTACACGAGCGCACTTCGCCAAGTGGCTGGTCGATAATGGCTTCGCTAAAAACATGCAAATGGTATTTAAAAAGTACTTAACGCGAAACAATCCGGGTTATGTGCCACCAAATTGGTGTTCGATGAAAGATGCCGTTGATGCGATTCACGCTGCTGGTGGCCATGCGGTGTTAGCTCATCCGGGTCGTTATCAGTTGACCGCAAAGTGGATTAAGCGTCTTCTTGCGGCGTTCGCGGAAGCAAATGGCGACGCGATGGAAGTCGCTCAGCCACAACAAGCACAACAAGAAAGGCGCAACCTGGCGGATTATGCTATACAATACAAACTATTAGCGTCCCAAGGTAGTGACTTTCACTATCCATCTCCTTGGATGGAATTAGGTAGAAACCTCTGGTTGCCATCCGGCGTAGAACCAGTTTGGAAAGATTGGGGTATTGATCCTTCGTTGGATAACAACGAAGTCCACGCTCCATAAAGGATATAGAGCCGAGAGGCTCGATAATGAGGAATTACAATGAGCCAGTTTTTTTACGTTCATCCAGAAAACCCACAGGCTCGCTTGATCAATCAAGCAGTAGCAATCATTCGTAACGGCGGTGTCGTGGTTTATCCAACCGATTCGGGTTACGCACTTGGCTGTCAACTGGAGAACAAACAGGCATTAGAACGTATCTGTCAGATTCGTCGCTTAGACGATAAGCACAACTTCACGTTGTTGTGTCGTGATTTATCCGAGCTTTCGCTTTATGCTCGAGTGGATAACAGTGCATTTCGATTACTGAAAAATAACACGCCAGGGCCTTACACATTCATTTTCAAAGGCACAAAAGAGGTGCCGCGTCGTTTAATGAATGCCAAGCGTAAGACGATAGGTATTCGTGTCCCGGACAACCAGATTGCGCTTGATCTTTTAGAAGCATTAGGTGAGCCAATGATGTCTACGTCGTTAATCCTGCCTAACAGTGGCGTCACTGAATCCGATCCAGAAGATATCCGCGATAAGTTAGAGCATGCGGTCGATGTGATACTCAATGGCGGCTACCTGGGCGAACAACCGACGACGGTTATCGATTTTAGTGAAGGGGAGCCTGTCGTGGTTCGTTTAGGATCGGGTGACCCGGCTCCATTCGAATAAGTGTTTTATAACCAGACGAGATAAAGGAGGCAGCTATGCCTCCTTTCTATTTAGCGTATCGTTGCGCAAAACGTGTTTGTTAATACCATTTAAGCGAACTCGAAAAGATCGATCCCTTTGTGATCCGCATAATCAATATAATTTGAAGTAACGCCGTTTAAGGTGACTTCAACATTGTATTCATCACTGGAGAATACCGCCCAACCACTTTCGTTGTATGAAAGTGTCAGATCATCGGCAGAGTCGAGGAAGGTATCGCGAATGCCGTCATCATTGGTGTCGTGTCCGAAATCAAACACTAATTTATCGTGGAAAATATTGAAATCCAGAACTTCTGCTTTCACATCTATGTCATTAGAAGAAACGGGTTGATCGGGAACACCAATCGCCATTCGGTTGGTCAGCACAAAGGAATCATTGCCAAAACCACCACTTAAAACGGACTCGCCGTCACCGATGACAATGGTGTCATTTCCCCAACCGCCGCTGATGAAGTTATTTCCTGAATAATCGAAAATGATGTCGTCTCCGAATCCGCCAAACAGCGTATCATTGCCTAAACCACCCGACAGGTAGTCATTACCGAATCCGCCAGAGATAAAATCATTGCCGCGCCCACCGAACAGACTGTCTTCGCTCCAGCCGCCGAAGATATAATCATCACCGTCGAAGCCAACGAAATTATCTTTACCGCCAAAACCGAAGAAGATATCGGTCGTATCTGTGCCTTTTGTGCCTGTCATATTGTCATCGTTGCAGGTGCCAAATATCCAATTGAGAGTAAGCGCTGTGTTTGACATTTTGTTGTCCTTTTTGTCTGATTGTCTTTGCGGGCAGGTCAGTCAGTTGTTGTGGTAACAACCGTGATAATTTTATCAGCTGAAGCTTTAAACCTGTGGTCGGAAAAGTTCCAAATAAGTGCTGTTCTTAGGCAAAATAACGGTGAACAGTAGGAAAAAAGTGGTAAATAAGACACTGGATTAGGTTGAATTTATAAGGCTGAGAATAGAGAGGATTTCGCTTACATTAAGTCAGAAAGTTACGTATAATGGCGGACTGAAAAAATCCCGTGAAAATGGGTAGATTGCATAATACAGACCAATCCTGGTCTAGACGTCTGTGAAGACGACACATAGGTAGATAAATGAGCGAAAAGTTACAAAAAGTATTAGCACGTGCTGGCCACGGTTCTCGTCGTGAGATTGAATCGTTAATTAAATCTGGTCGCGTAAGCGTGAACGGTAATGTTGCTAAACTTGGTGAAAGACTTGAAGATGAGAGCAGTGTCGTTCGTATCGATGGTCACATTGTGTCTGCGAAGATACAAGAGGAAGTGGTCTGTCGTGTGCTGGCATACTACAAGCCTGAAGGTGAACTGTGTACTCGTCATGATCCAGAAGGTCGCCGTACTGTTTTTGATCGCCTGCCAAAAATTCGTGGCTCGCGTTGGATTTCAGTAGGTCGTCTGGATGCAAACACTTCAGGTCTGCTGCTTTTCACTACGGATGGTGAATTGGCAAACCGCCTAATGCACCCAAGCCGCCAGGTTGAGCGTGAATATCTAGTACGTGTGTTCGGTGAAGTAACTGAACAAAAAGTTCGTAATCTAGTAAAAGGCGTTGAGCTAGAAGATGGCATGGCGCGTTTCGAAGACGTTGTTTACGCGGGTGGTGAAGGTATGAACCACACTTTCTATGTTGTAATCAACGAAGGTCGTAACCGAGAAGTCCGTCGTCTATGGGAATCTCAAGATTGTACCGTAAGCCGCCTGAAGCGTGTTCGTTACGGTGATATCTTCCTGGACAAAAAACTGCCACGCGGTGGTTGGATGGAGCTGGATCTGAAAGAAGTAAACTACCTGCGTGAGCTAGTAGAACTTCGTCCAGAAAAAGAAACCATGCTTGATCTGAACAAAGATAACACCTCTCGTAAGCGTGAGCGTGCACGTAGCCAAAAAATTCGTCGTGCCGTTAAGCGTCATGAAGAGCGTGTCAATACGCCGAAAGGCCGCAGCAACAATCCTGCTCGCCGTAAGCCAAAGAAAAGTGCGGGTGAGCAAGGCGTTCGCAACAAGCATCGTTAAGCACGATTAAAACATTAGAAAGGCTTGCCCATCGGCAAGCCTTTTTCTTATCTGAAATTAGGCGAGATAAAAAAACACCAGCTTGAAGGCTGGCGTTTGTACTCTGATAGGGAGGCGTTAGTCGCGCTTCCAAAGCATATGACAGAACTTATGGTCTGGGTCTCGGCTGATTAACATACGAGCAAATACGTCATCTAATACGTCATTTTCCTCGTTCACTAAGCCAATTCGTACTTCTGCATACACTTCTTTGTCGATCTCGAAGCCTACATGTTCAACCCAGTCTTCACCGGTTTCGACAAGTTCTGCGGCACCACGATCTTCAAACTGTGCAGTAAACAGAATAACATCAGCTGGCTCGAGATTATCCGGAGCCATTTCAAGAAAAATGTCGTACGCTGCGTCGATAACGTCGTCGTAAGAAATCAAATCAGACATGCTTATGCTCGGCTCATGTATTTACGTTCTGCAGTGTTAATCACTACTCGGTCACCCGTCGCAATGTACTCTGGAACCTGAACAGTCAGACCAGAAGCAAAGCGAGCTGGTTTAGTACGTGCAGACGCTGACGCGCCTTTGATTGATGGGTCAGTTTCTTCAATCACTAGTTCAACAGAAGATGGAAGTTCAAGGCCAACCGCTGAACCGTCTACCAAGATAACGTGGATACCTTGCGTGTCTTCGTTAATGAACAGCATATCATCTGCTACATCATCTTCTTTAAACGTGTATTGTGAGTAGTCTTCGTTGTCCATGAAAATGTGCTCATCGCCGTCTGCGTATGAGTACACAACCGCACGCTTGTTCATTTCTACTGTTTCTACAACGTCATCAGACTTGTAACGCTCGTCTACGCGTGCACCTGTTGTCAGGTCAGTACAACGCATCTTGTAGATTTTTGCGCCGCCACGGCCGCCTGGAGTCGTTACTTCGATATCTTTAACGAGAAGAGTTTTACCATTAGACTCGATTGCGAAGCCTTTTTTGATTTCACTTGCCTTTGGCATTGTATATTCCTATTGATACTTATTAAGCAAAACTCGGTGATTATAGCGCTAAGTTGGCTTTCTGGCATTAAAATTCATCGCTGAAATTGGCCTCAGTTCTCACGAATAAACACGTGATTAAGCTTGATCCAAACTCAGTGCTGGTGGATCATAACGTCCCTGAATCTTAAGCCTGAGATCGCGTTATTTCCAATGTCTCTTCCCGTTATTGACTCTAAACTGCCTTTTCAAAGCGAGTTCGCCCCCTTGATCAAAGAAGTACTGATGTGCCTGAAAAGTGGGCTGGGGCAGAATTTACACAGTATCTATGTCTATGGCAGCGTTGCACGAAAAACGGCGGTTGCTGGGAAGTCTAATTTAGACTTAGTTGTGGTGACTAAAGCACCATTTGAAGCAAATAGAACGACGCTGTTGAACACCATTAGATGGCGAGCGCAGAAAGGATATCCGCATGTCAATGGTGTCTCAATCCGAACGGCACTGGTCAGTGATGTCGCCAATCTCGACAGTATTTTTACCTGGGGCTTTATGCTCAAGCATTGCTGTGTCTGTATTTATGGGGATGACTTAGCGGATTGTTTTGGTGAATACGTGCCAAGTTGGGAAATTGCAAAACATTGGAATATGGACGTGGAAGAGTGGCTCTCGGTCTACCGCACTAAGATTGCCCAGGCACAAAATGCGCAAGAGCAACTTCCAGCTCAAATGACTATTGCAAAAAAGTTACTTCGCGCGTCTTATTCTCTGATTATGTACCGCGATAAACGCTGGTTTGATGATCCACTTGAGTGTGGTCAGGCGTTTTTGACCTACCATCCAGAAAAGCAATTAGAGATCGAACGGCTGGGTATTCTGCTGTCGGGACGGTCTATTCCTAAACGCTCGGTGATAGGCCTTTTGGATAGTTTTGGCGACTGGCTGGTCAAGCAGTATCAAAAAACAGAGTTTCGTATCGGCTAGCTAAAACCGGTTATTAAAACAAGCCCATCTGCGGCGCGGATAACGTTTCAAAGTCAGTGCCAATAAATGGCAAAATGGCATCAGCAACAGGCTTTAGCTGTTTATCAATATAGTGTTGATAGTCAATGAGGCTATTGCGATATTCATGAGGCTCGGGGCCATTGACGGTAATCACATATTTGATTCGGCCACGATTCTGATACTGTAAAGGACGACCAAGTTTGGCATTGATTTCATCTGCCAATCGGGCTGCACGCACCTGGGGCGGAATATTCTTCTGATATTCCGATAACTTACGGCGTAACTGCTTCTGGTAAACCAGTTGATCATCAAATTCGCCATTATTGGTTTTCTCAACCATTTCACGTACGTATTCACTTGGGTCTTCACCATGGAAGATCATTCTATACAGCTCGCTTTGGAACTTCTGAGCAAGGGCAGTCCAGTCTGTTCGTGCACTCTCTAACCCTTTAAAAATAATCCTCTCTTGTTCTCCTTCCCCTATTAATCCGGCATAACGCTTTTTAGAACCCGTTTCAGATCCACGAATGGTCGGCATCAGGAATTTACGATAGTGGGTCTCGTATTCGATTTCGAGCATGGAGGTGAGGTTATATTCCGAACGGAGGTGCTCCTGCCACCATAAGTTAATGTACTCAACTAACTGATTACCGACTTTGTCCGCTTCGGCCTGAGTGTAAGTGCGGTTAAGCGACACAAAGGTGGAGTCCGTATCACCGTAAATCACCTGATAGCCTTGCTGTTCGATCAGGACTTTAGTCTGTTTCATGATCTCATGACCACGCATGGTAATACTGGAAGCCAGCCGCGTATCAAAAAAGCGGCAGCCGGAGGAACCGAGCACGCCATAGAATGAGTTCATGATGATCTTAATCGCCTGAGAGAACGCTTTTTCATTGTTTTTCTTGGCGACGTCTCGCGCAGCCCAAAGTTTCTCGATCATTTCGGGCAAAAAGTGCTTGGTGCGATGAAATTGGCCACCGCGAAACCCGGGCACGGCTTGGTTGTCCCCTTGGCCAATTTCAAGCTGCAGGCCTTCGACCAACCCCATGGGATCGATCAGGAACGAGCGGATGATAGAAGGGTACAGGCTCTTAAAGTCCAGCACTAAAACCGAATCGTATAAGTTCGGGATCGAATCCATCACGTATCCACCGGGACTGGCTATCCAGTTTTCCGGGTGTAAGTTGGGTGCAACGTAACCCGCGCGGTGAATTTGCGGCAGATAGAGATTAGTGAATGCGGCAACTGAACCGCCAACCCGATCGAGTTCGACCCCCGTTAATCGTGAACGCTCTATTGCGAAGGCGAGTAGGTGCGTATGCTCAAAGATCTTATTAACCAACACGCAGTCCTGAAGATTGTATTTCGCCAAAGAAGGTTTATCAGAGCGATACATGCGATTGATTTCATCCATGCGATCATGCACGTTGTGTATCTCTTTACCTTCGCCGAGCAGTTCCTGGGAGACGGATTCCAGTGACCAGGAGCGGAAATGGTAAGTGGCGGTTTTTAACGTATCGATACCATCCATCACCACTCGGCCAGGAATGGAAATAAACCCCTGCTGGCTTTGTGAGGAGCTGCGGAAGAAACTCGCTTGATCCGCTCTGCCTAACTTGAGCTTCATGTTGTGCCATTCCGCTCTTTTGTGTAGTAAGCGGAAGTCGAAGTCAATCACGTTCCAGCCGACAATGACATCAGGGTCGAATTGTTTAAACCAGGCGCTCAGAGCGTCCAGTAACGCCTTCTCGTCTTGTACCCACTGTATCGGAGTGTCTGCAGGTTCAGGGTTGCCTATCATAATGACGCGCGAGTCCATTGTACTGTCCAGACCGATAGAGTAGAGGATACCTTTCTCAGAACACTCTATGTCTAAAGAGACTACGTGAAGTTTGGGCTCAAAGTGACCGGAACGGCACTTAGCGTTTTGAACGCGTTGAAATCCGCTCCGATCTTGATGATTCCCGGTAAACTCGATGCTGCCTCTAATGAAGCGCTCCATCAAATAGCGGTCAGTAAGCCGAATATCGCCTTCGTACGTGGTAATATCGTGTTGTGAAAAGTGACCTTGTAACGCCATAGCGTCTCGAGTAAGTCGTGTATAGCAAGCGACAAGAGCGGTGTGTTCAAATGTTTTGATATCCAACACACGGAACTCGACGTAAATGTTATTTGACTGAGCGACCTCTCTGGCTTGCTCTGCTTCTGATTGGGCAATAAAGAAGACAGGTTTCTCTCCGTGAATGAGCAATTGGGTAGGGCCGGCTTCTGTTGACAACCACAGTTCAATCTGAGTTTGACCTTGGATATCTCGTGCCTGACGAGTGAGTAGGAATCCTTGCTGGATGTTCAAATGAGAAAAACCTTATCGATAGCTTAAGTTCAGTATTCTAGCACCATGAGATAAGAAGAAAACGCGCAGTGATGATGGTTGCTGCTTTTGTCATCGAACCAGTATGTGCGTCAGGATCGGCTATCGAAAAGTAAAAACACGCGAAAGAGTGGGATGGAATTTAAACGTGAACATTCCTTATAGAGGGATTTTGAGCATCAGAGGCCAGACTAAGGTTGCTTGTCTACAGATTAACCATTTGAGGGGGATATTGAGTTGCTCTGGGAAATATAAAATCTAGTTGCTTGATTTATTACAATTAATGTTGTTAATTAGCTTGTATTATATTTCGGTTCTGCACACCACACTCCGATTTTACGGAGTGGTTTATGAATAAGTTCTTGCTAAAGTTTGCGTTTGAGCACATATTCATAGAAAGCAATTTTTCGTCAAATACGTTAGTATTAGGCGTCATACTGATATCCACATAGAACAGCATGTGGGTGCAGAACCAATAGAAAGTGTGGAGATACAAGTTTGATAAATGTTTTCCTTGTAGATGATCACGAGCTGGTTCGCACAGGGATACGACGTATTATTGAAGACGTCCGTGGAATGAACGTAGCAGGAGAAGCTGACAGCGGTGAAGAGGCAGTAAAATGGTGTCGCAGTAATCATGCTGACGTCGTTTTAATGGACATGAACATGCCGGGAATCGGTGGTTTAGAAGCCACTAAGAAGATTCTTCGCTTGAACCCTGATGTAAAAATCATCGTACTTACCGTTCATACTGAAAATCCGTTCCCAACCAAAGTGATGCAGGCGGGGGCTTCTGGTTATTTAACCAAAGGTGCAGGCCCGGACGAGATGGTTAATGCGATTCGTGTGGTAAATAGTGGGCAGCGTTACATCTCTCCAGAGATCGCGCAGCAGATGGCGCTGAGTCAATTCTCACCAGCCTCTGAAAACCCGTTTAAAGATTTATCCGAACGTGAATTGCAGATCATGTTGATGATCACTAAGGGTCAGAAAGTAACGGATATTTCTGAACAACTTAACTTAAGTCCAAAAACGGTTAATAGTTATCGCTATCGATTGTTTAGCAAATTGGACATTAATGGCGACGTTGAGTTAACGCACTTAGCGATTCGTCACGGAATGCTGGACACCGAGACGCTTTAGTGTGAATCCTCCTTTTGATTCGGCTTCCTTTCTCAAGACAGTAACTCATCAGCCCGGCGTGTACAGAATGTACAACGCCGACGCTGTTGTTATTTATGTCGGAAAAGCCAAAGACCTCCAGAAGCGCCTTTCGAGTTACTTTCGTAAAAAAGTCGACAGTGAGAAAACGCGCGCGCTTGTACGTAATATTGCCAAAATTGACGTCACGGTAACCCATACCGAGACCGAAGCGCTGATCCTTGAGCACAATTACATCAAGCAATACTTACCAAAATACAACGTACTTTTACGTGACGATAAGTCCTATCCCTATATCTTTATCAGTGGGCACAAACACCCGAGATTATCGATGCATCGCGGGGCTAAAAAACGCAAAGGCGAGTATTTTGGGCCTTACCCCGACTCTGGTGCAGTTCGGGAAACACTACACCTACTGCAAAAGATATTTCCAGTTCGTCAATGTGAAGATACGGTTTACTCGAACCGAACCCGCCCCTGTTTGATGTACCAGATTGGACGTTGTGCCGGGCCATGTGTTAGCTCAATCATATCAGACGAAGAATACGCCGAATTAGTGGGTTTTGTTCGCTTATTTCTTCAGGGTAAAGATCAGCAGGTGCTCAAGCAGCTGATTGAAAAAATGGAGCAGGCTAGCCAGCAGTTACGCTTTGAAGATGCCGCCAAGTTTCGCGATCAGATCCAGGCAATTCGCCGGGTTCAGGAACAGCAATATGTCTCTGAAGACAGCATGGATGACATGGATGTACTCGGGTTTGCTCAAGAGAACGGTATTGCGTGTATTCACATTCTGATGATTCGTCAGGGTAAGGTGCTTGGTAGTCGCAGCCACTTTCCTAAAATTCCACAAAATACCAGCCAGCAGGAAGTGTTTGACAGCTTCTTAACTCAGTATTACTTGAGCCACAGTGAAGCGCGTACCATTCCAGCCCGGATTATTCTCAATCAGGAGCTGGCAGAAGATATCGAACCGATTCAAAAAGCCCTGACCGAAGTGGCGGGACGTAAGGTGCATTTTCATACGTCTCCAAGTGGAGTCAGAGGGCGCTACCTCAAACTGTCAAATACCAATGCACTGACGGCAATTACCACTAAAATTAATCATAAGATGACCATTAATCAGCGTTTTCATGCCTTACGTGAAGCGTTGGGAATGGAGTCGATAGCTCGCATGGAATGTTTTGATATCTCCCATACAATGGGGGAGAGCACCATTGCATCGTGCGTGGTCTTCAATAATGAAGGTCCGGTAAAACAAGAATATCGTCGCTACAACATTACGGGTATTACCGGTGGCGATGATTATGCTGCGATGGGGCAGGTACTTGAACGCCGATACTCAAAGCAACTGGATGTGGAGAAAATCCCAGACATCATTTTCATCGATGGTGGTAAAGGTCAGCTGAACCGTGCGAATGAAATTATCTCACAACACTGGGGAGACTGGCCGAAACGACCAAGGCTGATTGGTATTGCGAAAGGTGTCACGCGTAAGCCCGGGCTTGAAACCCTAATTACGGTGGATGGCCATGAGTTTAATCTGCCAAGTGACGCGCCAGCACTTCACCTTATTCAGCATATTCGTGACGAAAGCCATAACCATGCGATTGCCGGACATCGAGCGAAACGTGGCAAAACTCGCCGCACGAGTGCGTTAGAAGGGATCGAAGGCATTGGACCGAAGCGACGCCAGGCTTTGTTAAAATATATGGGCGGATTACAGGAACTTAAACGTGCAAGTGTCGAAGAAATCGCCAAAGTGCCGGGGATTAGTCACTCTTTAGCAGAAATTATTTTCCAAGCATTGAAACAATAAGGAAAATCCCGCAACATTAGCACGCAATGTGTAAGAGAATAATAAAATGCGATTGAATATCCCGAACATTCTGTCTCTTCTTAGACTGTTCTTAATTCCAGTTTTTGTGGTTGTCTTTTATCTGCCTTATTCATGGGCACCGTTTGCTGCGGCAATGGTGTTTTGGGTAGCGGGCTTTACCGACTGGTTAGACGGTATGTTGGCTCGTAAACTAGGCCAAACTTCTCGGTTTGGCGCGTTTATCGATCCCGTGGCTGATAAAGTATTGGTTGCGACTGCGTTGATTTTAATTACCGAATATTACCACTCTATTTGGGTTACGATTCCCGCAGTTACCATGATTGCCCGCGAAATTATCATTTCCGCTTTAAGAGAGTGGATGGCTGAAATTGGTAAACGTGCAAGTGTTGCCGTATCGTGGGTGGGTAAAGTAAAGACCGTCGCACAGATGTTCGCGTTGTGGGTGCTGATTTGGCACTATGACGACTGGATGGTATGGCTTGGTTTTGCTGCACTGTATATCGCGACATTCCTCACGTATTGGTCAATGATTCAGTATCTCGCCGCTGCAAAAGACGATTTGCTCGATGAGAAGCATCATTAACAAATAAGTATTGATACGAAGCAGGCGCTCAACGCCTGCTTTTTTGTATCCGTCGTATCTATATTAATTCCAGCCATTATCTTGCCACTCCTCTTTGCTCTTAGTGATCTTTACTGCCCGTGATATTGCCGGTAGGGTGGCACAAAAATAAATGTGATATGGATCTTATTTTTCTTTCTGTTACTTAGCGGGTGTGGTAGATAACGCGATTATGAACGGTTGATATGGGCTGAGTATGCGGTTTCTATGGCAGGTGAGTAGTCAAAGTTTCATGATAAACAAGTGTATTTCAGCGATTTTTCGTATTAAAACTAATCAATCCGCCGGCTTTCGCACAAAATCTAGTCAAACGATTTAAAAAAATAAAAATAGTGTTGACTCGATCGCTCGAATCCGTAGAATGCATCCCGTACCCAAGAGAGCACAGCTCAAAAGGGTGGAGAGAAAAGCTTAACTTTTCTCACAATGAGGCGCCTTGGCAGAGTGGCTATGCAGCGGATTGCAAATCCGTGGACCTCGGTTCGACTCCGGGAGGCGCCTCCATTATTCTTTTGAGAGTGAATATCTTTCGAGAATAAATGCGACACTAGCTCAGTTGGTAGAGCGCAACCTTGCCAAGGTTGAGGTCACGAGTTCGAACCTCGTGTGTCGCT
>NZ_JAWLID010000030.1:0-16167 GCF_033042495.1 Vibrio sp. EA2
TGTTCTTGGCATGGTATTGGTTATGGTTTTACTTTTGGCGAAGCAAATTATAACTCTTTACCATGCTGTTCAAAAAACACTCACGAAAGATCAACACGCCATAGCGATGATGGCTGATTTAAGACCTCTATGTAGTCTGGGGGTTACTGTGGTTGAAATTAGAAAGCAGAATGATCTCACTCTGCTTTAAAGACTTGGTTGGTTTAAATAAGTTAACTAACGAAACGGGGACAGGCCAGAATAACCATAGATTGACGAGTATTGAGTAACGATTGCTATTGAGAAAACAATTGCAAGCCGCTAAATGATCTTGCTTAGGTTAATTCAAACTGTTAACACACCGTCAGCCAATAACTTGGCGCCTGAAATAAACAAGAACAAGTAACACAAGTTGTAGATGACCGTCTGACTAACATGGTGCAACATCCACACTCCCAGCTTTACTCCTACCGGAGCCAACGGCATTAACACCAATGCAGTCAACAGGTTAGAGGCATCAAACTGCCCCATCAGGTAGAACGGTACCAGCTTCATAGCATTCACCGAGGCAAAAAAGACCGCCATAGTAGCTATCAGTGTTACTTTTTCCAGTTGCAGCGGCAGCAGGTAAATACTGGCAGGTCCGCCCCCTGCGTGAATAGTGGTACTGGAAAAGCCGCTCAGGCCGCTCCAAAACCAGGCTGAAATCCGCCCTGCTGGCTTTTGTTTTCCCTGGTTACCCAGTATGTACTGCAGACAAAACAGCAGACAGAGAGCGCCAACAACAATACGCAACACACTTTCAGATACTGATGACATAAAACAACTGGCAACTACCACACCCAGTGCAGCCCCCGGAAGCATCCTTAATAACAACACACGGTCCGCACTTGACCTGTGCTGCTTGACAGCAAACAGATCCATCACACACAAGATCGGCAACAGGATTGCCGCCGCCTGGGTTGGAGTGACACTCAGCGATACCAAAGGTACAGCAATCACACCCAGCGCGCCACCTAGGCCACCTTTACCGATACCAAAAATAAGCACCGCAGGGATGGCGGTAAGATAAAACCAGGGATCTGAAATCAACATATTCAGTCTCGCATAACAAAAAAAGCCTTTCAGGCATTCCGACTTAAAAAAAAGCGCCCGTTACGGGCGCTTTTTTTCAGGAACTGTCACTCTTATTTGCCGTTCAAAAAACAAAGTCAAAAAAAGACATACCCTGCTGGTTATTGGTTAAAGAAGACCTGCTTCTTTTGCCAATGCTTCTAGATTGTTGTAGCCCATAGTTGCGTATTTCAGAGGGTTCGCAACTGCAGGATCCTGTTCTGCTTCAACCACCAGCCAACCGCTGTAGTTCGCCTTCTTCAGGATCTTAAATACCGACGGGTAGTCCACACAACCATCACCCGGTACTGTGTAAACACCTTCAAGCACAGAGTCCAGGAAGCTTAGTTTGCGGTTTTTCACGTCTGCCAGAACATCTTTACGCACATCTTTACAGTGCACATGGTTGATACGGTCAGCCCAGCGCTCTGCCACCGCTACAGGATCCGCACCCGCAAACGTCAGGTGGCCGGTGTCTAACAGCAGGCCAACTTCTGGACCTGTGTGCTTCATTAGGTTATCAACATCTTCAGCCGTTTCGATCACTGTACCCATATGGTGGTGGTATGCGATCTTCACGCCCTGACTTTCTGTGTATTTGGCAAACTCAGTCAGCTTCTTACCATACTCTTCCCACTGCTCTACCGGGAACTTAGGACGTAAATGCACAGGAGTATCCTGAGCACCGTGAATGCAGTTGGTTACTTCACATACAACCATAACTGTAGAGCCTAGTTCACGCAGTAGAGTCAGGTGGCTTTGCACTGCTTCGATCTCTTCTTCAACGCTACGAGTCAGTAGCTCCAATGAATACCAGCCTGACACCAGCTTCAGCTCGTGGTCCGCAAGGATAGGACCTAGTACCGCAGCTTCACGCGGGAACTTGTTACCCAGCTCAAAACCAACAAAGCCAGCTTGCTTACCTTCAGAAAGACAGGTTTCCAACGGGGTTTCTGCACCTAGGGTAGGCAGGTCATCATTGGTCCAGGTGAGTGGGTTAATACCAAGTTGAACACTCATTATTGTATCTCCTATTGTTTCACTATTATTCGCCGCGTTGACGCCATAGCGTGATTAAGTTGTGGTAGTTGGATTTAATGTTATTAATAAGGGTTTCGTCATCTATCTGGTTAGCCAACCATTGGCGGGATGGTTCACCAAACAGGGTACGGCCAACAGCAAAACCTTTTACGATTTCTTTGTTCGCAGTCTGTGCGAAACCTTGTTGTAATTCTTCTTGTGGTGCATCCAGACCCAGAATAACAACACCACGGCAGTGTGGGTCACGCTCATCAACCAATTCAGTCAACGCATCCCAGCTTGTTGCTGCCAGAGGAGGTAGTTTCCACCAGTCTGGTTTAATACCTAGGTTGTAGAAACGTTTCACGGCACGTAGGTACAGATCGTCATCTTTTTCTACTTCAGCCGGCAGAATCACTTCCAATAGTAGTTCATGGCCAGACTTGCAGCACGCTTCATATACTTCACGTACCTGACGCTCTTGCTCTAGGCGGATCTGGATGTCGTCTTCAGGGTTGAAGAACACTAGACATTTAACGATGTGTTCCAGAGGCCAATCAATCAGTTGTGAGCCAATGTTTCCGTGCTCCATCTTCAGCGGACGTGAACCAGGCAGTTCAATCGGGCGGCCAATCCACCAACCATCACCGGTAACATCGTTCAGAACATCCTGGCCGAAAGTGCTGTCACATAACAGGCCTGCTTTACCTTCCAAGTCAGCTTGTTTCGCTACCTGACGGCTTGCTTCAATGATAAGTTTCTTGAGTGGCTTGATACGGCTCACTTCAGCTCCAACATTACGCGCCATATCAACAAATTGTATGCGGTGGTCAAACGCCATCACACATAGCTCGTTCCACTCCGGTGCCTTACGAGTAGTAACACGGTGCAGGTGATTAAGCTCGGTATCTAGGTCTGGACGTTTTACATCCGCTGCTCGAGCGATGTAGTTATCCAGCTCAAGCTTCGTTGGCATTGCCGGTGCACAACCGTGACGAGATACTACTAAGGCGCCACAAGCGTTAGCGTAAGCACACGCTTTTTCCCAGCCTTCACCGTTCAGGTAACCACGTAGCAAGCCGGACATAAAGGCATCACCTGCGCCAAGTACGTTCAGCACATCAACACGCACGCCATATACGGTTACACCGCCGTCCAGATCCGCAGGAATCGCTTCACTGAAGACTGAACAACCCAGTGCACCACGCTTACATACAAGTTCAGCGTCAGACACTTCACGTACCGCTTTCAGTGCTTCAACAGTGTCAGTTGAACCGCCACAAATATGGAACTCTTCTTCAGTACCAACAATAACGTCAAACAGACCCAAAACTTCTTTCAGTTGCTCAGTTACTTTGTCTGACTCGATAAAGCGGGTTTCACCGTCACCCAGGGAGGTCAGACCCCACAGAACAGGACGGTAGTCGATGTCCAGAGCTGTCTTCACACCGTTACGACGTGCATACTTAAGTGCAGTCAATACCGCTTCGCGGGTTTGTGGGTGAGAAAGGTGTGTACCAGTAATGGCCAAACAACGTGCGGAAGCGATGTATTCTTCAGTGAAGTCATCCTTGCTAATTGCCATGTCCGCACAGTTCTCACGGTAGAAGATCAGCGGGAAGGTGTCTTCATCTTTGATACCTAGGATAACTAGGCCGGTCAGGCGTTCTTTATCGGTAATTAGGTTACTGGTGTCACAACCAACACGTTCAAGTTCTTCACGCAGGAAGCGGCCCATGTGCTCATCACCAACCCGTGCCAACATAGAAGACTTCAGGCCCTGTACCGATGTGCCGTATGCGACGTTACCGGAAGAACCGCCCAGGTACTTGTTGAAAGAACCCATGTCTTCCAGGCGCGCACCAACCTGCTGACCATACAGGTCTACCGCGATGCGCCCCATACAAATGACGTCTAACTTTTTCTCAATATTCACAACTCGCTCCTCACGAGATCGGGCTACAACCTTCACCCTCTTTACTTACTATCAGAAAGTGATTAAGACTCAACTCGCAGCCATCAGACAACTGCTTTTGTATTGATTATTTCAATACTTTATTTATATGAAATATTTATTTCGCTTTCAAGAAAAGAAACGAAATTTATTTCATTGTGTGATCTGATTGGACTTTTTATTTCAAATGATTAGTGGGATTGAAAATTCCAATCTATATGGTAAACAAGTACCTCAGTGTCATTTCAGGACACTAATAAACTAAAAAAAGCCACCTTGGACGGCTTGATCCAAGGTGGTAAAATAGGAAGTGAGCTTTTATTATTATAGTTACGACAGAAAATTATCTGGCTTTAATATTGACGAGCCATCTTCAACACTCGCTTGATATCAGCAGCTGCAAGCTCTATCTCGGGCTTCTTTGCTACCTGAGCAGTACCGCAACGCCACCAAGCTTCATACCCATTAGTCATAGTCTTTGGCAAGACTTTAATGTCAATTAGTGTTGATACCGTTTGTTTCTTAGCATCAGCAATAGCAGTAATAAGTTCTTCTTCCGTATGTACTCTATATGCCTTACAACCGTAGCTTTCTGCATTTTTTGCAAAATCTACTGGTACGAGAGCCCCTGACAGTTGCCCTGATTCAGGATCACGAAAGCGGTTTTCGGTACCATAGCTGCCCATTCCCTGGCTCATCTGTAAGTTATTGATACAACCAAAAGCTGCGTTATCAAGTAAAACAACGTTTATCTTGGTTCCTTCTTGGATAGAGGTCTGTAGTTCCGAGTGCAGCATCATATAAGAACCATCACCTAGAAATGTATATACAGGTTGGTTCGGTTTAGCAATCTTTGCTCCCACAGCGGCGGCGATCTCATAGCCCATACAAGAATAGCCGTACTCCATATGGTAGGTATCCGGCTGTTTTGGTTGCCACACGCGTTGTAGATCACCCGGCAGAGATCCAGCGGCTCCAACCACAATAGCATTATCTTCCAACTGCTCATCAAGTAGCCCCAATACTCTAGTTTGAGTCAGATTTGTGTTTAATGCTTCTCGATACTCCGCAAGTTGATTATCAAAATGACCATCTACTTCAGGAATAAAACCATCCCCTATGCGAACATTAAAAAGACGATCAAGTTCTTCTGTCCAGGCATGCTTGGCCTCGTATATTTCATCTAAGTAACCACTTACATACCCTTCAGATTTGAGAGTTTCACCGATGACTTCTAAAGCGGCTTTGGCATCAGCAACGACCGAAGTAGCGTCAAGCTTACAAGCATCAAACTCGGACACATTGATAGTCAGAAACTCAACATCTGGGTTCTGGAACAGTGACTTAGAAGCCGTTGTAAAGTCAGTAAAGCGAGTACCGACGCCAATCACCAGATCCGCCTCTTTAGCGATCAGGTTCGCTGCCAGACAGCCAGTAGTACCTACCCCTCCGAGGTTCAACTCATGGTCATACACGATCGCACTCTTCCCAGCTTGAGTCTCGCCAAACGGAATATAGTGCGTTTCGGCAAACTTACGGAAAACTTCATGTGCTTCAGAGTAACGAACACCACCGCCACAAACCAACATTGGTTTTTTCTTACGTCGAATGAGTGCCAATGCATCTTCGATCATTTCATCTGTTGCTGGGCGTCGCTCAATACGGTGTACGCGTTTTTGGAAGAAATATTCAGGGAAGTCATATGCTTCACCTTGTACATCCTGAGGCAGACAAATAGTAACTGCACCAGTATCAGCAGGATCAGTCAGCACTCGCATAGCGTTAATCATTGCAGACATCAGTTGCTCAGGGCGGTTTACGCGATCCCAATACTTCGACACTGGCTTAAAGCAATCATTGGTACTTATAGATGCGTCATGATATTGCTCCACCTGTTGCAATACAGGATCTGGTTGGCGAGTCGCAAAAACATCTCCTGGCAAGAACAACACCGGTATACGGTTGGCCGTAGCCGTTGCAGCTGCAGTAACCATGTTAGCCGCACCAGGGCCAACAGATGACGTAACTGCATAAATTTTTTTACGTTTAAGCTGCTTAGCATACCCCATAGCGATATGGGCCATTCCTTGTTCATTACAGCCCTGATGAACAACCAGATCACCTGCATCTTCTTCAAGTGCTTGACCTAGGCCAACCACATTACCATGGCCAAAGATTGTAAACACACCATGGATAAATTTATGTTGAACGCCATCAAACTCAACATATTGCTGGTTCATAAATTTTACTAGCGCTTGTGCGGTTGTCATTCTTATTGTGCTCATAAACACATTTCTCCAAATTATGTAAATAACTCAGCCTAACCTTTGAAGCTTAGCTGTTCGCTGTATGCACAGCACTTTACCTGATGCGGTTACTATATGAAATATTAATTTCACTTCAATACTTTTATGAAATGTGAGGCACTTTTGTGATCTCTGTATGATTGTTGAAATGAAGATAGATGCAATACGACAAATCACTACTTAATCACTCCATTTGCCATTGAAAATGAAACAATTTTTTCATGGTATTATTAACATTGAAATAATCTAAGCTATATTAGTTAAATAGCAAACACCACGATCTGTTGAGGAATTCCTATGTCAATACTGCTTTCTAAATACAGTGCTCCCACAAAAAAAAAATGGTTGCACCCAGAAAATCACTCCATCCAATGCCGGCTGGGATTACGTTGGCTTTGAAACCTATGAGTTAGAGCCAGGTCAAACTGTAGTGGCATAGTGAATTTGGCCACCTGATTAAGAGGTGATGTATGATCATCTCGATACTAAAACAGGTGACATTATGACTAAGCGTGAAAGACGCACTTTTAACCCAGAATTTAAGCTTGAATGTGCTCAATTGGTGCTTGACCAGGGGCGGACTTACAAAGAAACCTGCGAAGCAATGGGCATTGGAAGAACCACGTTAGAAAGCTGGGTAAGACAACTCAAAGCTGAAAGAGCGGGTAAAGCACCAAATGCATCACCATTAACTCCTGAGCAAAGAGAAATTCGCGACCTTAAAAAGAAAATCAAGCGTATTGAAGAAGAAAAGGAAATTCTAAAAAATGTATGGTCTGCTCCGTTTTTGCAAGTAAAAGCTCGTTGTCAGAATACGTTTGCGTCAATGTATCCGGCCTGTTTGTGAACCATCTAGTGTTCTGGCCTTGATGGGATCCGCACGTTGTTGTCCTAATAAAGCGCTCAGTCATAAAAGACTGCTTTTTTAGCCAGGCTTGAACATCGCGGGTTCAACGCTTCTGTCATCAGCTTGTTTCTCGCAAAATCTATGGCAAATATAATTCGTTATATGTTAATTCGCAGCCGAAGCTGGATAAAGTTGATACTCCTGACCTGAGGTCAATACCTTCCAACAAATTCTCATTATCTTGTTAGCCAAGGCAATTAAAACAACATGGTGATGATGCGTCGCCTCTAACTTGGCTATCCACTGCCCAAGTGCGGATTTGTCTCGCTTCATGTGTATCTTTAATGCTTTAGCCCCTTGTATCACCTGTCGGCGTAGATAAACGTTACCTCTTTTACTTATACCGCCAAGATTGCTTTTCCCACCTGTGGAGTATTGTCTGGGAACTAAGCCTAACCATGCTGACATATCTCGGCCTCGTTTAAATTGAGTGCCGGAGCCAACCGCTGCAATTAACCCAGTTGCGATAATTGGACCAATACCCGGAACGCTGGATATAAGCTGGCATTTCTCTGATGCAATTGAGGCCTGTTGTAATTGCTCGCTCATATCGTCAATTTGAACATCAAGATGTTGCCAGCGCTCTCGCAAGCGGAACACTAAAGCGCGGATAAAGTCAGGAAGCCCATTTTCCACATCCTCTAAGATGCTAGGTAAGTTACGTTCGAAAACTTTGCGACCTACAGGAACTGTAATTCCGTACTCAAGCAGTAAAGCCCGCATTTGGTTGACAGTTGCAGTGCGCTCGACAATAAAGCGCTGCCTTACTCGGTGAGTCGCTTGTAAGGCAAGTTGTTCGTGCGTCTTTAGAGAAACACAACGCATAGTGCCACGGCTGCCTGCTTCAGCGATGGCGGCAGCATCATTGAAGTCATTCTTGTTTGATTTTAAGTACGGCTTAACAAACTGAGCGGGAATAATTTTTACTGAGAACCCTGCATCATTAAACAATCTTCCCCAGTATTGGGAACCCGGACAAGCTTCAACCGCTACAATGGCAGGTGGAGTGTTAATCACAAAGGTTTTAAGCTGATTTCGATTAAGCTTTTTTCGCCAGAGAATATGCCCTTGACGATCCATTGCTGCGATGTGAAACCAGTTTTTTCCTAGGTCGATACCGTAGATATGCACATTTGAACTAGACATGGTCGGTCTCCTTGCTTTTGCGCTCTCCCTTGCTGAGTATAGATATCAGAGGGAGGAGCAGACCATCCCATTAGGCTACGGCTCTCTTGATGTCAGACTCCCTGAACGGTTCTCGATAATCGAGAAACTCAAGAAGAGTTATGCTGTGAAACGGCTTTGTGAAGTGTTCGGGGTTCATCGCAGTAGCTATCGTTATTGGGCAAATAGAGATAAATCTCTGTCGTCAGAGCGTGTGCTTGTTCGTGCCGAAGTTCGCCGAGCTTATGAGCTGAGCAATGGTTCCGCTGGGGCGAGAACCATTGCAGATATAGTAACAGCGAGAGGCATTCCACTGAGTCGTTATCGAGCGAGTAAGTTCATGAAAGAACTAGACTTAGTCAGTTGCCAACTACCGAAACATGCGTACAAAAAAACACAACAGGAACATACACATATACCCAATCGATTAAATCGTCAGTTCGCGGTAACTGAACCGAATCAAGTCTGGTGCGGCGATGTGACCTACATCTGGACGGGACAGAGGTGGTCTTATCTTGCGGTTGTTATTGACTTGTTCGCACGAAAAGTCATCGGTTGGGCGATGTCTAACTCGCCAGATGGCGCATTGACTGGCAAGGCGTTGACCATGGCCTATGAGAGCCGAGGAAAGCCGTCTGGTGTCATGTTCCACTCGGACCAAGGTTGCCACTATACGAGCAAAAAGTATCGTCAGTTACTATGGAGATATCGAATCGCTCAGAGTATGAGTCGTCGTGGAAACTGTTGGGATAACAGTCCGATGGAGCGAGTGTTCAGAAGCTTGAAGACGGAATGGGTACCAAAGAATGGCTATAGATGCTTTACAGAGGCGTACCAGGCAGTAACGGATTATCTGGTTGGCTATTACAACCAGCATCGTCCACATCAATATAATGGTGGATTAACACCAAATGAATCAGAACGACAGTTCTGGTTCCCTTATAAAACCGTGGCCAGTTTTACTTGACCACTACAGTTAGAGCATTAAAAGTCTTTTGGCATTGAGGTTCTTTGCATCGGTATCGTTGCAAACCTGCTGACATTCCCCACTTGTTTAATTTGATAGAGCCGCAGTGAGGGCAAGCTACTTCATCTGACGATTTGCACTGATCAATTAACTTTGTCGTAGAGTCTTTGTGGATGATACTATCCGCTCTATCTCTGATGAGACGAATTTGATTGTCGGTTAGAGACGGTAACTCATTAATTATTCGAGTAAACCCCTTAATCTCCATAATCACACCCTCTAAGCCAGACTTTCTAATTATAGCTCAACATTTGTGCACCAACAATTAAAGAAAATAGAGCGAATTAAAAAGAGTACATAAGATGAGCTTATGTACTCAGATCGGACATAAATTGACACGACAGCTTATCGCTGTCGTGTCAGTTTATTAGTTAAAATCTACCCAGGCAGCTTTGTTATCGGCGGATTCAACACATTTCTCACACAGACGAACGCCGTCGATACCAGCATCGATACCCGGATACCAGATGCTTTCTGCAGTAGTCATATCGTCACGCTCAACTGCGTCCATCACCAAGCCAAAGCGATGGTACAGGTTCGCCCATGATTCGAAGTAACCTTCTGCGTGGCCACCACCAACATGGCTAGCAGCTACACCTTCAACGTCTTTGTACAGGTAGTCCATATCGCGATCTAATAGCTGAGCTGGCTCGCCCTGTACTTCGTAACGTAGCTGGTTTGGATGCTCATCCCACCATTCGATAGACGCTTTTTCACCGACGATACGGATCTTCTGCTGGTGCATAGAGCCAGCATTAACGGCAGAAGCCCATAGAGTACCTACGGCACCGCCTTCAAATTCCATCATCACATGAGCGTTATCTTCTAGTGGTGCACGTGATTCGATAAAGCTCTGGCGCATACAAGAGAGACGGTCCACTTTCAGGCCAGTCATCATTTCACACAGGTAGAATGCGTGGGTACCGATATCACCGATAACATAGGTCGGGCCAGATACCTCAGGACTTACGCGCCATTTCAGGCCCGGGTTATTCTTCTCATGTTCAATGTTATGGAAGCCGTGTGCAAACTGCATAGTTACCACGCGCACCTCACCTAGGTCACCACGCTCAACCATTTCACGAGCCTGATGTACCATAGGGAAACCAGTGTAACCGTACATCACGCCTAGGATGCGCCCTTTTTCTTGCGCGATAGCCTTCAACTCTTCCGCTTCTTCTGTTTTGAAGGTGATTGGTTTTTCACATACCACATGCAGGCCAGCTTCCAGTGCCGCTTTACAGATTTCGTAGTGGGTGGAGTTAGGCGTAGCAATAGATACCGCTTGAATTCCGTCTTCACGCTGGGCTTCTTGAGCGAACAACTCTTTGTAGCTTGGGTAACAACGCTCTGGATCCAGACCGATGTTTTTTCCGAAGTCACGGCAACGCTCGGCATCAAGGTCAAATGCACCAGCAACCAACTGGAACAGACCGTCACGTTGCGCAGCATTACGGTGTGAGTAGCCAATCTGGCTGCCGCGACCACCGCCGACCATGCCCCAACGGATAGGTTGTTCAAATCTACGCTCTTCATTAAACATTTTGGTATCTCCTACTATTTTAATTAATCAGTATGCAAACAATGCCATTAGGGAGAGTGGGTGCTGTCCCTTGTATGGTGGTTTGTCATCAAATCGTCATTTCTATTAGATGAAAACACTATAAAACAAAGTGACTCAGAGTGAAATATTAATTTCTCTTTTTCTGATGGTTTGAAAAAAATAAATCAAACAATAAAAAGCGTTATATTTCAAATGGTAAGGCACTTTCGTGATGGGAGTTGCAGGGTTTTTTATTTGTTTTAAATCAGTATCTTATTGTGCTTTTGTGGCAGGATGGAAGATTTCTAAGGTTATGATCTGGATAACAAAATTGAGTATCTTATTAGCAATCGCAAAGTGAAATAAATAAAATCAGTTTAGTTAAATATGAAATTTATGTTTCGCTAAGCGTAATTGTTAACGTCGAAATAGCATAATGACAACAAGCAGAAAGGATTGTCCATTGGGGAGTCACTACCTCCCCAGCGGACAAAGGATTCAAGATAGGAGATGACATAATGTCAAACGAGACCACCTTAAACCCTAAAGCGAATATCGCTTATATACTAAAAATATGTTGTGTTGCCGCACTGGGCGGCATTTTGTTCGGCTATGATACCGCAGTAATTTCTGGTGCGATAGGCCCAATCCAGGAATATTTCGGCCTGGATGCTACTGAAAAAGGCTGGGCTGTTTCCAGTGTTGTATTGGGTAGTATCGTAGGTGCGTTCAGCGCCGGTACCTGTTCATTGCGCTTCGGTCGTCGCCGCACCCTACTTTTAGCTGCAGTTCTGTTTGCCATCTCTGCGATTGGCTCAGCGCTTGCTCAAGACTTCACCTTCTATACCTTATTGCGCATCGTTGGCGGTTTGGCGGTAGGTCTGGCGGCAGTGGTATCACCGATGTATATCTCAGAGGTGGCCCCATCAGCGTTCCGTGGTCGTGCGGTATCAATGTTCCAGCAGTCTATCGTTGTTGGTCAGTGTGTGGTGTTTTACATCAACTTCCTGATCGCTCGCGGTATGACGGAGGCCTGGCTGCAGGATATGGGTTGGCGCTGGATGTTGGGCTCAGAGACCATCCCAGCACTGCTGTTCTTTGTGCTTCTGTTTACCATTCCCGAGTCTCCTCGCTGGTTGGTGCTGAAAGACCAGGTAGATAAAGCGCGTGATGTACTGACTCGTATCTCTGGCAAAGCAGATGCAGAGGAAATAATTGTAGAAATACAGAAGTCATTGGTAGCGAGCAATAGCAAGTCAGATAAAAAAGTGAGTCTGCGTTCACCGTTAATGTTCTCTATTGTAGCCGTGGGTACCTTTGTTGCAGCAGCGCAACAGTTTACGGGTATCAACGTGATCATGTACTACTCACCGGAGATCCTGAAACCGATAGCGGGCGGCACAGAAAATGCATTGTTCCAGACAACGTTTATTGGTCTGGTGTTTATCTTCGGTAACGCTTTAGGAATGTACCTGATTGACCGTATGGGTCGTTTGCCACTAATGATTTGGGGTACGCTTGGCTGTGCGATCAGTATGACGATTGTAGGTTTTGTCATGTATAACCAGGCAACAGGCTACACAGCGTTGTTTGCTCTGTGCCTATACGTTATCTCTTACGCGACTTCATGGGGTTGTGTGTGCTGGACGCTGATCTCAGAGATCTTCCCGAATGCAATCCGTTCCCGAGCGATGTCAATTGCGGTAGCGGCACAGTGGATAGCAGGCTTTATGGTTGCTCAGGGCTTCCCGATGCTGAACAACAATGAGTATCTGAACGAGATGTTCCACGGTGGCTTTGCGTTCTGGTTGTTTGCAGGTCTATCTATCATTAGCATGCTATTGGTAGTTAAGTACGTACCGGAAACCAAGGGTGTGAAACTGGAAGAGATGGAGAAGGTGATGGCGACTAAGCTTGGAAAACATAAAGCTCTAGCGCAAGCCAAGGCTTAATTTGGAACTAACTAAAGTAATAAAACGGGCTGTGGCCCGTTTTTTAATGATAGGTGAGGCTATGATTACAATTCTGAGAGCTGATGATGCCAACTGCGTAGCTGAGTTGATCAGCAGTGCTGACTTTTTAAGACCTGAAGAAGTAAAGGTTGTAGTGAATGATTTTTGTGTAATGGGAGAAAAAGAACGCTGGCTTGGGTACCTGATTGGAGGCAGGCTATGTGGTTTGGCCTATATCGTCAGAGCAGAAAATAGCACTGCAGAATGGACAATCAGGTTTATTTATGTGAGACCTGATATTCGTGGACTTGGTATTGGAAAGGCGTTAAAAAAATATGTTGAGTTCGAGTTTAAACCAAAGTTGTGGGCTTAAATTTTATTCGCTGTTGTTTGGATAAAAGCTACAAGCGAAGTTTACAATGTGTAAGTTAGAGCCAGCGACGGCCAAATGATAAGTCTTAATAACCTTATCACCAAATCTTCGACATCAGGACCAACCCCACCCCCTCATTACAACCTCTATCCATCCGCGAGTATTAGCGGTAGCACGTCCGCGGGATACTCATCGGGAGAGGCGTTGTCGAAGATGGAAGCTCTGGCAGAAGAGGCGTTCCCTCCAGTTTTAGGTTGCGGTGTTCAACGGCATGTTAGTAAGCGCTTAATTCTCGACATCATTCCCATTTAAACCCAAGCCCCGATAATGACAGCCGTCATTACTAATGGAGGCTTATATGTCATCTCTACAGCAAGCTTGGCAGCATCATTTTGAAGCTTGGCAAACCACGAACCTCTCCCAAGCGCAATACTGCAGAACCCACGACCTAGACCAATCCCAGTTCAGCTATTGGAAGCGCAAATTTACTCGAACAAATTCAGTGACCAAGTCAGTCACCTCCAAGTTCGCCCTAGCACAAGTGGAAACCGTCACCGAGCATGTCAGTTCATCGCTCACAGTGACGCTACCAAACGGTACGCAAGTTGAAGGCATTGATGAGCGCAACGCCCATGTCGCTGCGAAACTGATAGAGTGTATGAGCTAATGCGTCTGCCCACATTAAGACCCGCATTGACGCTACCGAAAGTCTACCTTTACCGTGACCCGATTGATTTTCGCAAGTCACATCGAGGCTTAAGCGCACTCGTTGAGCTAGAACTTGGCCACAACCCCTTTAGTGGTGAGCTCTACGTCTTCACCAATAAACAGCGTAACAAAATCAAGTGTCTGTTCTGGGAGGACAACGGCTTCGTGCTGTACTACAAATCACTGGCTGAAGAAAAATTCAAATGGCCAAAGCGTACTGATGAGTTGGTCACTCTCACCGGTCAGCAAATAAATTGGCTGCTTGATGGCTACGATATCTCCTTGATGCAAGGGCATAAAAAGTTGGAATACGAGTCATTGTTTTAGAGACTTAATCGCCTATTTTTGGTACAAAAAACCCTGTTCCCATAAGGCATTCAAGGCGATTTTACTGTGACTTCTTCGACCCATCATTTAGCTGAAATTGAGCGACTTAAAGCTCTGCTAGCCGAGAAAGAAGTACAGCTCCAAAGCCAATCTGATCGCCTACAATCTCAGTCTGCTCGTATCGATGTGTTAGAAGAGGTGGTACGCCACCTGAAAATCAAACGCTTCATGCCGAGCAGTTAGAAAACCAATGTTGACCAGTTCCTGTTGTTCGATGAAGCGGAGCTCTGTACTGACCCGAAAGTTGAGCAGCATGAAAAGGACAATCAAGACCAAAGCAAGAACAATGCGTCTAAATCTCGTGGCCGCAAACCACTGTCTAGCGATTTACCTCGTGAACAAATCTTCCTTTATCTGACCGATGAGCAAAAGACAGGCGCAAAAAGCACCTTCTTCGCCAAAGTGAAAGAAGAACTCGATATCGTGCCTGCAAAAATCCGTGTACTGGAGTACATGCAGGAAAAAGCGGTGTTCGATAATGACGATGGTCAATCCATGGTCGCTGCACAGCTGCCGAAACACCCGCTTCCTGGCTCATTAGGTAGCACAGGTCTGATTGCCCATGTCATCACATCAAAATATGTTGATGGCTTACCGCTGTATCGTATAGAGAAAATGCTTCGTCGCTACGGTGGTGAGCTCTCTCGGGCTACGCTTGCGAACTACGTCATGAAGTCCGCTCAGCTGTTCCAGCCACTGGTGAATCTGCTACGAGAGCACCAAAACAGTGGCAACATCGTAGCGATGGATGAGACTCGTATCCAAGTACTTAAAGAGCCTGGCAAATCGGCCACCTCTGAAAAGTACATGTGGGTCTCATTAGGCGGTTCGCCCACTCAGCAAAGTGTGTTGTTCCACTATGACCCCTCTCGTAGTGGCGATGTTCCCGTGGATTTACTTGAAGGCTTCGATGGCTACCTGCAAACCGATGGTTATGCGGGGTACAATGCTGCCTGTAAGAAATATGGCTTAACGCACGTTGGCTGTATGGATCATGCTCGCCGTATGTTCGTTGATGCGCAGAAAGCTCAGCCGAGAGGCAAAAACGTTAAGGTAAGCAAAGCGGATATCGCCCTGAATACCATCAATAAACTCTATCGTGTTGAGCGGCAGCTGGCTGAGCTCAAGGAAAAGCAGCCACAGATAACCGCCGAAAAAATCGTAGAGTACCGCCAAGATCACAGTGTTCCACTACTGAATGAGCTGAAGGCGTTCTTAGATAAGAATCTCAACAAGTGCCCGAAAGAGAGTTTAACCTACAAGGCGATCAACTATACGCTCAACCAATGGCCGAAACTGGTAGTTTACGCAGGTCACCACGAACTGCGCATCAGTAACATTATGGCTGAAAATGCTATCCGTCCGTTCGTAGTTGGCCGTAAGGCATGGCTGTTCGCCGATACTTCACAAGGCGCAAAAGCGAGCGCTGTCTGCTACAGCTTAGTTGAAACCGCTAAGTTGAATGGGTTGGAACCTTATAGCTATCTACATACCCTCCTGACTCAGCTACCATACGCTGAAACGCTTGAGCAAATAGAAGCTCTGTTGCCTTGGAACTTGGCTAAAGACTAGATCGTTGTGGTTATGTAGTTCGGTATGCTGAGTATTGAGCGCTTACATTCGACCTATGTTTTCTAATAGCTAAAAGATCTAAAATTACTAGGGCCTGTTGATCTTTGCTGTACATTTTATCTTCAGCAATACATCGGTAGCCACATTAGCATGAATGCCAGC
>NZ_JAWLID010000031.1:0-16000 GCF_033042495.1 Vibrio sp. EA2
GTAATCCGTAATCCGTAATCCGTAATCCGTAATCCGTAATCCGTAATCCGTAATCCGTAATCCGTAATCCGTAATCCCGAGCAACATCGACCTAAGCTTAATTTTTGCAGAGTGATTCCAACAAGCTCCCTCTAGGTCCTAGCTTCAAATATCGCACTTCGCTTTACGTGTCTTACCAAGCGGTGTGATTTCAAAACCCCGCTTGCCCAGTAGATCAATCAAATTGTCTTTACCGACAAGATGCAGGCTGCCAACCACAACGGTATAGCGGCCTTGCTTTTGCGGGAGTATGCTGCCGCTGTCGAGCTTTTCTGCCCAGTCTTTATTCCGTGTATACAAAAATGCCTCATTGAACTCTTGTGTCGCTTTGTCAGTTAACGATGCTTCTTCTAGCATACTACCATCGCCGCTTTTCCAGCTTTCAATCAGACATTCGACGAGTTCTTCCCCGGCTTCATATTCATTGATGGATGAGAGTAGCATCTCTTTGCCTTCATCTGGCTGGCCGGCAATCAAATCAATTTGGAACTGCACGGTTTCGAATGAAATGATGGGAATATTGTTTTTGTCTGCCAAACCAATCAAATGCATATCGACACCTTCCGTTGATACGTAGCCCAGTTTATTGACCAATGCGAGCTGAATAGTGAGGGCGGCATTCCATGGTGGGGCGTTTAGCAACTGAGTTTCTGGTATCTGCAAATCTTTTGCTATTTTGATCAGTTGTTGACGCTGCTTTTTGTTCAGTATCGTTTTGGTTCGCGTAGACACTGGCGGGTAAACAGCACCCTCATTACTTCTTACGTCCGCTTCAATGATCAGCCCTGAACTTTCGCTAAGGTGTTCAAGTAGGTTTTTAGGCAGGGGATACATGCTTTTATCCCCCACATGTACTGAGCCGATAATCATATATTCTGTCTCGCCTTTTTTGGCTAACCAATGTTGTGGCTCAGCGCTGGACGAAAAGGAAGTAAAAAGAACGAAAAACGATGATACAAAGGTCATTATGCGGAACATATTATTATCCTCGAACTGAATCCCGGATAACATTTTGTATCCAGCATCATGAAAGCGAATCTGCACATCACTTTATACCGAAACGAGAGCGAGATGCCATATTGAGCATAGAACACGTTTTAAATAACTCGTGTGTCTACGAGCCGCTCTATAGCGGGGCAGATAGAATTGTCACGATAACTCACCATTTTGCGATGGGGTATTTATTTTTATCCGTAAATTAAGCGTGATCGAAATCTAATTATTTCGCTCTGATAAAAAAGTTGGAGTGAAAATTTAAATTAATAATGTGATCTTAATTGGCAAATAGTTCTAATTTATTTAGTTTGTTGTGATTTGAGTCGGATGTTGATTTTTTGAAGGTTTTTTGATGGTTGGTTTAACTATCTGTATTTAATCGGTTTTATTTATTATCAAGTTGCTCGTTTTGAACAGGGTCACCTTTTTAAAGGATTTATTTTTCATCGAAAATTAATTGTTTCAGTATTGCCTCCGCCCACTAAGGCAGATTCCAAATTTTGTTATGTAAAGGAACCTACGAGTCTGGAACCATCACATAACGTGAATAAATAAAGGCAGTAATTATGAAATACATTTTTGCACTGAGTGCTCTTTCTCTCGCTTTCGCATCTAGCGCATTTGCTGGTTCTTCTTACGTAACAGGTAACGTTCAGTTTCACGATGATGGCCGAATTCACGGCTCGGACGTGACTTCTACACTGGAGGCTGGGCATACTTTCGATAATTCATTTGGTGGCTTTACGGTTTACACTGAGTTTGATGGCATTCAGCTTGGCAAACTAGAAAGCAAAAATGGCGGCGCAGGGAACATCACACCTTACATTACGGTAGGGGGAGAGCAGTCATTTAATATTACTGATCGTCTCTGGGTTGCAGCAGGTTACCAACACTTGTTCTCAGCGGGGGAAAACATTCAATACCGTCCACTGGTGAAAATTGGTTACAACTTCGATAACGGCATTTCTCTAAGCAACCGCACGCGTGCACACATTGATGCAACAGACGCAGATGCAGATACGGACTACCGCATGGATAACCGTATCGGTTATGTTATGAATGAAGATGTGACGCTAAGCTACAACAATGTATACATGATTGATGCCGATACAATGGACCACGAGTTCCGTGCGACATGGACTCGTAAAGGTGTTCAACCATACTTTGAACTTCGCTCTCAGGCTCATGGCGCAGAAAATGCAAATGGAGACAGCCTGGTGAATAACGCCTTTGTATTTGGTGCTTCTTACGGTTTCTAACGATTTCGTCTTAATTGTCCATTAAGTTGCTAAGAAAAAGCCCAGCGTCTGTGTAAAGAGCTGGGCTTTATTTTTATTTATCGTTACCTTCGTGGTGGCTAAACGCTGAAACTTGTCCTTGCTCATTAAAGGCATAAACGGTGTAACTGTCCTTTTGATCGCCATACTCCATGCCTGGAGAGCCTACTGGCATTCCAGGAACCGTCAGACCTTTCGCATTCTTCGGTGGGTTTTCCAAGAAGGCTTTAATATCGGCTGCTGGCACGTGTCCTTCAAACAGATAACCGTTTATCTCTGCTGTATGGCAAGAGTAGAGCTGTTGGTTGTTCATGCCTAATTCGCGTTTGATGGCATTCATATCATCATGCAGTTTTTCTTCGACCGTAAAGCCGTTTTCTTCCATGTGTTTTGTCCAGTCACCACAACAGCCACAATATGGCGACTTGTGGTTAAGAACATCGGCTGCCAATACATTGGCGGATACGGTCGCAAGCATGGCAAAAGTTACAAGTTTCAATTTCATAATATCCTCAGAAAGAAGTCGTCATTTTACTGAAAACAGTCGTAGTCGGTTTGCATTACTAACGACAGTAATTGAAGACAGTGCCATTGCCGCACCTGCGACAACGGGACTGAGCAAAAAGCCAAATGCCGGGTAAAGTACACCTGCCGCAACAGGTATGCCCAACGAGTTATAAACAAAGGCTCCAAACAAGTTTTGTTTCATGTTTTTAAGTGTAGCGCGCGACAACTCGATTGCGTGCACCACGGCCATTGGTGATGTGTTGAGAATCGTCATTTGCGCACTTTCTATAGCGACATCGCTACCGCTTCCCATTGCAATACCAAGGTTGGAAAGCGCAAGAGCTGGAGCATCATTAATGCCGTCTCCGACCATCGCCACAATATGGCCTTTAGACTGAAGCTGCTCAATATGCTGCGCTTTTTCATCTGGTAACACTTGTGCAATCACTTCATCGATACCGAGCTCTTTACCTATCGCATCGGCAACGTGCTGGTTATCACCCGTTAGCATCACGGTTTTGACTCCCTGAGCTTTTAAGGCTGAAAGCGCTTCTTTAGCGTCTGGTTTGATTGGGTCGGCAATGGCAATCAGTCCGACTAACTCGTCATCCAGAGCAATAGCGACAGGCGTCCACGCATTTTTTGCACTCTCTTCTATCGCTTGTTTTAGGTTACTTGTGTCAATGTTTTCGGCTTGCATAAATTGCAAAGAACCGATCAGCAATGGTTTACCCTGGTAAGTCGCTAAGATGCCGCGTCCACGGACGTTTTCGAATTTGTCTAACGTGACTTCTTGCGCGTTTTGCTGTTTCGCAAAATCACACACGGCTTTGGCAAGTGGATGCTCAGACTGACGCTCTGCCGAATAGGCCATAGCAAGCAGTTCATCTTGGCTGGTTGCGTGAGTAAACACTTGCTGCACCGTTGGTTTGCCTTGGGTTAATGTACCGGTTTTATCGAACACGACCGTATCCACTTTGCTTGCTAACTGCAGAGCGTCCGCGTCTTTTATTAAGATGCCCAACTCGGCGGCTTTACCTACGCCAACGGTAACGGACAGTGGTGTGGCCAGCCCCAATGCACAAGGGCAGGCGATAATGAGTACGGTCGTTGTCACCACAAGCATGTAGCTGGCTTTCGGCTCGGGACCAACAGCAAACCAAACTATGGCTGCAAGAATGGCAATGCCGACAACGACAGGTACAAACACCGCAGAGATTTGGTCGGCTAATTTAGCGATGGCTGGCTTACTGCTTTGCGCGGTTCGTACCATGCGGATGATACGCGCTAACATGGTATTGGCACCAATACCGGTTGCTTTGATAATCAAACTGCCGTCAGTGTTTAACGTACCCGCAGAGACATCTGCATCCAGTGCTTTTAATACTGGCACAGGCTCACCAGTTAACATTGACTCGTCAATATAGGATTCACCCTCTAGCACGGTTCCGTCTACTGGCACTTTCTCGCCGGGCTTAATTCTTAATTTCATACCAAGCGTTATTTGCTCAACGCTGATGGTCTGATCGCCTTTCTCTGTAATAGCCGTCGCTTGTTGTGGTTGCAAGTTAATTAAAGCTTGTAATGAGCGAGTCGTGTTGGCTTTGGCTTTCGCCTCGATATAGTGACCGAGTGAAATCAAACCGATGATCATCGCACTAGCTTCGAAGTAAACATGGCGTGATGCTGGTGGAAACCAATCCGGGAAAACCACTACGAGCATGGAGTAAAACCATGCAGCGCCAGTACCTAACGCTACCAGCGTGTCCATAGTTGCTCTCTTATGAGTCGCGGCCAACCAAGCATTGCTGAAGAAGTGGCGACCAGCCGTTGCCAGAAGCAGCAAACATAAAAGACCGACCGCACCCCAAATGAGCTGGTCACTGGAGTGGCGAATCATCATGTTGCCGCCTAATACGCCCCACAGCATTAAAGGCGCACCAACTACCAAGCCTGCAATCGCATCAAACTTAAAGCGTTTTTGTTGCGCCACTTGCTGCTGAGCTTGCTTTTCTTGTTGTGTTGTGGCGTCTTGTAATATTTCTGCCTGGTATCCGGCTTGTCTAACTGATTCGACAATCGCCTGATGCATGGCGTCTGAATCTTGAGTAGCAAACACCAATGCACTTTGCTCTGCTAGGTTTACCTGCGCCTTCTCTATGCCTTCAACATTGGTGAGTGCTTTCTCGACTGAAGAAACACAGCTTGCGCAGGTCATTCCTTGAATAAGCATTTGCAGTTGAGTGCTGCTGGCTGGTGGAATATCTTCTGGCTGACTATCGGGTTCTTTGCTTGCTTTCGCTTCCGGTAGCGGTGATTCTTCTTCGCTGTGATTGACTTTCTCTTGGCTGGCGGTATAGCCCAAGCTTGCGACTAGGGCGATAACCTCTTGTTCAGAAAGAAGCGTACGAATAGTTAATTGCGTCGTCGAAGCTTCAAATGAGATAACGTCTGCATTTGACTCTAATAAAGAAGAAAGCTTTTTGACGCAGCCGCCACAGCTCAGCCCGGATAATTGGAAGTCATAAGCGTTCCCTGCCTGATAGCCCAGGGACTCAATCGATTCGACTATTGCTTCTAAAGAAGCGTCGGTTTTGACTTCCACAGAGGTCGGAGATAAGTTGAGGATCTCAACACTATGATTGGCATGCAGAGTTTTCTCCACTTTCCTTGCACAACCCATGCAGTTAAGCCCTGATAACGGTACTACAAACTGATTCATAACTTGTCCTCACTGATCGTAATATAGTGAGCTTAAACCTTACTGCAAGGGTAAGGTCAAGGTTTGTTATCAATGAAGTTAATTTCGTTGAACCCCGCATCGAGAGGTTATTTGGGTATATGAACACGGAAGGATTGTAGTATTGACTTACGATGGTAAAATGTCGCCACTTTTATCCTTGACAATACAACGAGAACCCTCTCGTTGAACATTAACCCTAAGGAACTCAAATGACGGTTAAAACTCGTTTTGCTCCTAGCCCAACTGGCTATCTACACGTTGGTGGTGCGCGTACAGCACTGTATTCTTGGCTATATGCTAAAAACCAAGGTGGTGAATTCGTTCTGCGTATCGAAGATACAGACCTTGAACGTAACTCTAAAGAAGCGGTTGATGCGATTCTGGAAGGTATGGAATGGCTAGGTCTGGAGTGGGATGAAGGTCCTTACTACCAAACGCAACGTTTTGACCGTTACAACGAAATGGTCGATAAGCTGGTTGCTGAAGACAAAGCATACAAATGTTACGCATCTAAAGAGCTGCTGGATGAGATCCGCGCCGAGCAAGAAGCGAACAAAGAAATGCCTCGTTACGATGCAAACCACCCTAAAATCAAAGCGGCAAACGAAGCGGCAAACGACGGTGATCCTTGCGTAATTCGTTTCCGTAACCCGAAAGAGGGTAGCGTAGTTTTTGACGACCAAATCCGTGGCCGTATCGAAATCCGTAACGATCAAATGGATGACCTGATCATTCGTCGTACCGATGGTTCACCAACGTACAACTTCTGTGTTGTGGTTGATGACTGGGATATGGGCATCACGCACGTTGTTCGTGGCGAAGACCACATTAACAACACACCTCGTCAGATCAACATTTACGAAGCACTAGGTGCACCAGTACCTACATTTGCTCACTGTGCAATGATTCTAGGTGATGACGGTGCGAAGCTGTCTAAACGTCACGGCGCAGTATCGGTAATGCAATACCGCGATATGGGTTACCTACCAGCAGCACTAAACAACTACTTGGTTCGTCTGGGTTGGTCTCACGGTGATCAAGAAATCTTCACTCAAGAAGAAATGATTAACTTGTTCAGTCTGGACGCCGTATCTAAGTCAGCGTCTGCATTCAACACGGATAAGCTGCAGTGGCTAAACAACCACTATATTAAGAACTCTGATCCAGCGTACGTTGCAGAGCACTTGCAATGGCACCTAGACCAACAGAAGCTAGATATTACTAACGGGCCAGCAATCACGGAAGTGATCACTTTAGTTGGCGAGCGTTGTAATACACTTGTTGAGTTGGCTGAGCAGATTCGTTACTTCTACGAAGATTTCTCTGAGTTTGAAGCAGGTGCGGCGAAGAAACACCTACGTGGTGTAGCAAAAGAGCCACTAGAACTTGCTCTTGCAAAAGCAGAAGCACTAACGGAATGGACAACTGAAAACATCAAACAAGGTGTTATCGCAGCGGTTTGTGAAGAGCTAGAAATCGGCATGGGCAAAATTGGTATGCCGCTACGTGTCGCAGTGACAGGCGGCGGTCAGTCTCCATCTGTTGACGCTGTTATGGCGTTAATTGGACAAGAGCGTTGTATTGCTCGCATTAAAATGGCTTTAGCGTTTATTGCTGAACGTGAAGCTAATGCATAATTCAGATGCATGAATATTCAAAAACCGCGGTAATTTCCGCGGTTTTTTTATATCTAAAGAATGTAATAAAAGCGAAAGTAGTGAACAGCTTTTACTAATTTACATGCCATGTTGGCGTGTCGATGTTTATTTTATGATAAATTTTTGTAATTAAAAATTGTGGTTTTTGGTACCGATTTAATGGCTGATTTTCAAAATATCCCTCTGATTAATATCTACTATCGATAAAGTTCCCCAAGTGTCATCTCAATAGTGAGACAGGTATCTGCATTAGTTATTTTATTGCGCTTCTTGACGCAAACGTTTGCGTCGTTGTTGTGATAGGCTTTTGGTGCTCTGTGTCACATAATGTTTGTGGTTTTGATGACACTAAATTGACAGTTTTGGGATTTCTCTTGAGATTTCTTGGCGTTATAGTGCGTCTCGTCAGTGAGGGCCAGATAGCGGTTCTGATCACTGTACAGGAATGCTATCCAAGCAACCTTAGATAATTAATTTGCATAGATATGCGCATGGTTGGCTTCGGTAATACGCTCACGGAATGAACCAAATTGGAATACAACGTCAGTCGGCGACGCATTTCGAGAACTAATAAAAGTAATTCTTTATAGGAATCAATAATGAAAAAACTAGCAGCGGTAATTTCAGCATCTTTACTTATGGCATCAGCGGCGCAAGCAGAAGTGTATGTTGGCGGTAAAATGGGTAAATCTTGGTTGGAAGATGCTTGTGTAGCAGGTCAATCTTGCGATAAAGATGACTCGACTCTTGGTGCTTTTGTTGGTTACGAATTCAACGACTACATTGCAGTTGAAGCAGGTTTCGACAACGTTGGTGATTTCGACGAAACTTCATTCGGTGGTCACGTAGAAGCTATCACTCTTGCTCCTAAATTCAGCCTACCAATCACTGAAGACATCGCACTTTACGGTAAAGTGGGTGGTGCTTACGTGATGTTTGATGGTAAAGACGATTACTCTTACCTAGGTGCTGCTGGTCTTGAGTTTAACCTAAGCCAAAACGTAACCGCTCGTGCAGAATACCAAACCATCACTGACATCAACAACGATGTTGTTCGTGCAACAGGCAACACAGCAACTCTAGGTGTTTCATTTAAGTTCGGTGGCAGCGAAGAGCCTGTTGTTGAAGAAGCGCCAGTCGTTGAAGAAGTGGTTGTGGTAGAAGAACCAGTTGTTGTAACGAAAACCTTCGAAACTCAAACGATGGGTACGGGTAGCTTCGATGTAAACAGCACAACGCTTAAGGCAGAAAGCGCGTCAAAACTAGACGAGCTGGTTGCATTCCTGAATGAATACCCACAAGCTAACGTTGAAGTGGTTGGTTACACCGATACGTCTGGTGCAGCATCTTACAACCAAATGATTTCTGAGAAACGTGCAGAGTCTGTCGCAAACGCTTTGGTTGAGCGAGGCATCGACTCATCACGAATCCATGCTCGTGGCGAAGGTGAAAACAACCCAATCGTATCAAATGAAACGCTTGAAGGTCGTCAACAAAACCGTCGCGTAGAAGTGATTGTTCCTGAATTTGAATACCAAGTTCAGCAATAAGTTTCTATTTGAACGATTAGCGTTCTGAATTTAAATGCCCTAAAGCGCTCGTGCTTTGGGGCATTTTTGCATCAAGGGGTTGTTAATTGTTGTTATGCGCAACAGTGTCAGAAAATGGTTTGATAACCAGGGCTATTTAAGGTCGATACTGTTTAGGCGTCCCATAAAGGTGAGTATTTCCAGGTTGTCCTTGTGTGCTTCTAGCAACGCTTTTTTGGTCTGCATGTAGGCGGCAAGCTTGCCGTATTTGCTGATTGAGCGCACGACGGTCTTGTACTTATATTCTCCGTTTTCGTTAAACTCTCGCCACTTTGCAATGTAACAAGTGTCTCGGTTGTCCGGGTTCTCAAGGGTTGGATTGGGTTTATGAACGATTTTCGGTTCAACACTATGCGGTAATCTTGTCATCAGGTAGGGATCTTTCAAAAGACGCCGCCAAAACTTGCCCCACATCTCAAGGCCCAATTCATTTCTCAATTTAATGGCTTTCTTTAATCCCTTCTCCTCTCCAATGCGCACGAACCCTACAGAGCGGTGAAGTACCGTATCCTCTGGGGTGTGGATGTGGATCTTAAAGGCTGTTTTGCCTTTGGATATGAAACGGTGTCCGGTATTAGTAATTAAATTGCTCTTAGTCATAGTGATAACTAATATTCTTATTAATAGCTAAAAAGGGTAAGCAAAACTCATCAATAATTAAAGTCATAAAATATAAAACTGTAAATAGCAGCCTTTCAAATAGATTTACGCCATCAGTCAATGCTCCGGAAAAGTGGCTGAGTGATCGGATCGCCACATGTCTCGTGTGGAAGCAGATTCAGAGAAAAGAAAAGCCTTAGTTCAATAGCAAACTAAGGCTCTGATGTGGCGCCCCCAGTAGGATTCGAACCTACGACCTGTCCCTTAGGAGGGGACTGCGCTATCCAGCTGTGCCATGAGGGCGTAATACCAAGTATTAAGTTGGTAAAATCAAATAAGATGCGTCATCTATAATATTCAAAAGTAAGCATATCTCAAGACTTAATGTCGTCTTTTAAAGTATCTTGTTCATTACATCGCCGATTTGAACACTGGATGAAAGGTTAGGTTGATCGATAGTCAGTTCTGCTTCGTGTTCATAGACACGCGACACGGTTAATGTGACTTCGCTTTGCGACACTTTATTGCGTGGTAAACCGCTTTGGTCAATAAAGGAAGCGGTATGCCACAACTGCAATTTGTCACCTTCTTTTACGCCATGCATCCGGCCTAAATCCATGGTGATGGTATTGCCGTAGATGGCCACTACTTCCGGTAAGGTTATCTTACAAGACAGTTCAGATTCCAGATCCAACATGATATTACGGCTCACGCGCAGCATCATTTCGCCATAAGTAGAAGCCCAGAATCGCGCACTTCGAGTGTCGACCTGGCTGGTTTTTGCAAACGGCCAGCGTGCCACTTCGCGGTAGGTCTTATAAAAGACTTCATGGCCAGTTTTACCGTCATAAACCTTCATCTCTAAGGCAAACTGGCGGTTGATGATGTCATCTTTGAGTACCTGGGATTCAATCGTCGCAGTTAAGTCAGTAATGACACCGCCAATAATGTACTGTGCCCCATTGTCCTCGGCAATCATCTGAGTGCGAGCAGGGTAGTTGCGGCTTATTGAGTAGTCGGTTGTTCCCACAGAGACGAAACTGCGTGAAGTCTGCTCAAGCTGACGATTCACGACGTGACTAAAGTCATCACCAACTTGATAAATCTGTCCCATCACGGCTTGTTGAGGAGAGGCAACGTCAATATTCCCGATCAGGATGGTCTTTTTGTACTGAGCTGTGTGGCAACCCATTGCCGATGGATAGATGTCAACACGGAGTTTCATCATCATCTTTCCATTTCGTTTACGCTCTGATTCTACCAGGATGTAGCGTACTTCATGGTTAGTGAATTGGTACTCTTTGCGGTTCTCTTCTAGTAGCGGCATTAAATTACTGATGCTGCCGATATCGGCACCCGAAAAGTTGACGGCTTTAAACAGCGCATCTTCCAAAGCGTGTAGCCTTGCCGCATCGTCAGAAGAAACGATCGTGGCAACGCCTGTCACTTCATACCAGGCTGCAACGGCGCGAAAAGGCAGAAGCAGGACGAAAGTGATTGAAAGTACGCTGATTAATATTTTTTTCATGGCTTGTAACCGTTCAGGTATAAATATTGCTTTAACAAATTTAGTCAAGTTTGGTGGCGATTTCTTCGTTTGAACAAACAAAAGAAAAGCAAAGACTGTTCCAACATTACGTTTCTTAGTCGGAATGATAAGGAACAGTGACCCCCGAGATTATCTGGAGAATCAAACCATGAAAAAATGGCTTGTTGCCGCATCGATGATGACGCTGTTGACATCGTGCGCGTATTCACCAATTTACAATGGTAAAGAGCACTACGCAGGCAGCCAGTTTATGCTGATGGATAGCCCACGTCATACGATGGACTTTTTTATCGAAAGCATGACGGAAGAGCTAATGGTGTCTAACGTTGCGGTTTCTGCACGTACGCCTATTGCGATTACGTCGTTCGTTGATCTGCAAAATATGGATGCAACCAATTGGCTGGGTAACTCCGTATCCGAAGGTTTTATCCATCAATTTCAGCGCCGTGGTTTTAAAGTGGTGGACTTTAAGACTACGGGCTCGATTCAAGTCACCCAGCAAGGCGACTTTGCACTGAGCCGAGACTGGAGCGATCTCGCTCAAGAGCAGGAAATCCAATATGTATTAACTGGTACTATGCTACGCCAAGAAGGGGGCGTGTTAGTCAACGCCCGTGTGGTTGGTATGCAAAGCCGTATCGTGGTGGCAACAGCGCAAGGGTTTCTGCCAGCGGATCGCATTGGCCGTGACTTGGACACGCTCAACAGCATTCGTACCCAAGACGGTGTACTGATTCGCTCAGACCCTACGATTCGTCAGCCATACACTGTCATTCTCCGCCCATAGGATAGAGCCATGAAAAAACTATTATTTATTATTGCTACCTTGGTGCTGGTGGGTTGCCAACCATTACAGCAGATGCGTCAGGATGAACTGCTAGTCGCCGTAGGTTATGCGAGCGTGAGTGAACAAACGGGTCGCACTGTAGAAGAAAAACGAGTGCGAGCAATGCGTGCATCGAAGATCGATGCTTATCGAGAGCTGGCCGAGCAGGTCTATGGCATGCGAGTCAGCGGCCGTGCCGAGCTGCAAGATCAGCGTTTAGGTACCGAGAGCACAACGGGTGCGGTAGACGGTGTGATTCGTGGTGCAGAAGTGGTGCGCAGTTACCTGGTAGAAGACAGTTATGTCACTGAGCTTCGTCTTGATATCCGAAAAATGGATAAGCTAAGAGATTACGGTGAGGTACAGCAGGTGCCTGAAAAGCGTCAGCAGACCCTGTTCTAACGTCTCTAAAAATACATATCGTTTTTTTGACGGCTCATTGGCAACAATGGGTCGTTTTTATGCGCGTCATTCAGCGCTTATGCAAGAAGGAAGGTAGATATAGCGCAAGCCAAACTTAGGCTTTGATATTGGTGCCCAAGGTCGAAATGGTGTGGGTTTGGCCACCGGCATTGTAAGTCATACCATTTTTGCCGTGGGTGCGTTGTAGCATGTTATTGAGCTTAGTGAAGCTCAATTGCGCTCGATTGAGCGATTCGCCGTTCATTAGATTGACTTGTTGGCAGTCAATTACGAGCGACTGGATCTGGTTGACGACCTGGCTAAGGTGCTCATCTTCGGTAAGTTGATTGACGTGCGGGTGAGAGGCGATACGCTGATCAGTGGTCTTTAACTGATCAATGAGTGTCATCTTCTGTTTGGCAATAGTTTCGATATCAGCAGAGACACGCGCAGCAATGGCTTGTGTTTCCTGACGTAAAACGACAGAAAGTGCTTTGGCATTTTCTAATTGGAAGTTTACGAGATCGACTAATGCTGCCATGAATACTTACCTTGAGCCTAAGTGGTTAGACTTTGCCTTGCAGTTCGCTTTCAAGCTTAATCATATTGTCGGCCAGCTTTTCTGGGTCAACTTTGTATGAGCCATTTGCGATTGCTTCTTTGATTGCCGCCACTTTTGCAGTGTCATAAGCCGGTGAAGCTGCCATATCCTTCTGGAGTTTATTGACGTCTTTACTTTGTTGGCTCAATGATACTGCATCTTTTTGTTGTGATGACACTTTCTGCGACTCAGCTGTGCCAGTCGCATTGGAATCATTACGTGCAGGTGCGCGACTTTTATTAGTCGTCATCATCTGACCTGAACGTATATTATCTATACCTGCCATGTTTAACCTTTGCCTTGTATCGTAATACTGGTACCCAGAGTATCGACCAATGCAAAAATAACTTTAATCATTTTTATGGGTCGACTTTCACAATGCGCTTTTGTTAACCAAGACGGTCAAAAGGTGATGGTGATTTCCGCGATGCCAGTCACTATGCCCTCTATTATACGTTGGGACTTATCATTTTTCACTCTCACTTGATCGCCTGCTGCGCCGTCTTGCAACGCGGTACCTTGGGTCGTGATAGTCATCCCCGCTTTTACGGCTTGAATCGTGACTCTCTCATTGCGACACACAACACACACATCATTACGCTCAACCACGTCTCCCAGACGAACACTCCGTTTTAATTTCGCGCCCACGACCTGCGAATGGTCGGTAAAACCATCTTTGCGAAAGCGCTGTAATTCGATCATCGACGTGGTGACGTCTGAAGCACTAATGATTTCTCCTCGAACAAGCTGGCGAGTACTGACAATCATCGGGACCGAAACTGACATACGCACTGGGACGTAGACTTTCCAGTCATCAGCAGGGCATTCCACCAAGACATTAATATTACTGCGCGTGCTGCGGGTGGTAGAAGCCGATGTGTTGAGAGCATCGGGGCAGTCTGTGGCTTTGATTCGGGAATCGATATTGGCCGCATTGACGGTGATTTCACCGCCTGCAGGTTGCTCGACTGTGGCTAGAACATGTTGTTCTGCTGCCGTTTTTATCTGTTCGAGCTGATTCTCAGTAGCTGAGTGAACAAAAAAGCTAAATATACTGAGAAAAATGCCGATAGCCTTAGCGTACTTTGTGAATACCGATCTACATATTGTCTTAGTCAATGTGGTCGAAGTGATAGTGAAATACGCCATAAGGTCTCCCTGGAACAATGCTTGCCAGTGGTAGAGTATCATTTAAAAACAAAAAGTTTGAGATGGAGATGAGCATATGACGGGGATTCTTGACTCAGTGAATCAGCGTACTCAACTCGTCGGTCAGAACCGATTGGAATTGTTGACCTTTAGATTGATGGGGCGTCAGCGTTACGGTATTAACGTATTTAAAGTTCGAGAAGTGCTGCAATGTCCAAAGCTGACAGTAATGCCAAATCTTCACCCATTAGTAAAAGGCGTCGCTCATATCCGTGGCCATACTGTATCAGTGATTGATTTGAGCCTGGCAATTGGTGGCCGTCCAACGACCGACATTGATAAGTGTTTTGTGGTGATTGCTGAGTTTAACCGTAGCATCCAGGCGTTTTTGGTATCTTCGGTTGAGCGCATCATTAACATGCACTGGGAAGCTATTTTGCCGCCTCCAGAAGGCGCAGGTAAAGCGCATTATCTGACAGCGGTAACCAACATTGATAATGAGCTGGTTGAAATTCTCGATGTTGAAAAAGTCTTAGCTGAAATTGCTCCTGTGGATGAGACGATGGACGCGGCGATTGGCGAGGAAATCGCCCAGGCTGAGCAGGTTAAGCCGATCGTACGCCGTATAATGATTGCCGATGATTCTACCGTTGCACGTAAACAGCTGGAGCGGGCTATCCGGTCGATCGGATTTGAGGTTTTATCAGTTAAAGATGGTAAAGAGGCATACAATACCTTGCTTGAAATGGCTCGAGAAGGTGACATCTACGAGCAAATCTCTTTGGTGATTTCTGATATCGAAATGCCAGAGATGGACGGCTACACGCTCACCGCTGAAATTCGCAGAAATGCGGATTTGAAAGATCTTTATGTTATTCTCCACTCTTCCTTAAGTGGTGTATTTAACCAAGCCATGGTTGATCGCGTGGGGGCAAATACCTTCATTGCGAAATTTAACCCAGACGAATTGGGTAACGCGGTTAAATCTGCATTGATAGAATAAAGAGACATTAATGACTGCTATTACAATCAGTGATCAAGAGTATCGTGACTTTAGCCGTTTTTTAGAAGCGCAATGTGGGATTGTGCTAGGCGATAGTAAGCAGTACTTAGTGCGCAGCCGATTAAGTCCGTTAGTGACCAAATTTAAGCTCGCTTCGTTGTCTGATTTACTACGTGATACGGTCTCAGGACGTAACCGTGAATTACGTATTGCTGCGGTGGATGCGATGACGACCAACGAAACGTTGTGGTTTCGAGATACCTATCCGTTCACGGTTTTAGCTGAGAAATTATTGCCGGAAATCGCGGCAAACAAACGCCCGATTAAAATCTGGTCGGCAGCCAGCTCGTCAGGACAAGAGCCGTACTCTATCGCAATGACGATTTTGGAAACGCAGCAGCGTAAACCAGGGCTTTTGCCTAGTATTTCTATCACCGCGACCGACATCTCTAGCAGTATGTTAGAGGCGTGTCGTGCTGGTATTTATGACAATTTAGCGTTGGGGCGTGGACTTTCGCCTGAACGTCGCCGTACCTTCTTTGAAGAGAATGGCGACGGACGCATGAAAGTGAAAGATAATGTAAAACGTTTGGTCAACTTCCGCCCACAGAACTTGCTCGACAGCTATGCCCTGGTGGGGAAGTTCGACATCATCTTTTGCCGTAACGTGTTGATTTACTTCTCGCCTGAGATGAAATCAAAAGTACTCAATCAAATGGCAAATCAACTCAATCCGGGCGGTTATTTACTGCTGGGAGCCTCTGAGTCGTTAACCGGATTAACGGACCGTTTTGAAATGGTGCGCTGCAACCCGGGGATAATTTATAAACTGAAAGATCCTAGGGGCTAGGGAACTAGGTCCTTGGTTTTTTTGTGGTCAGTTCAGTGGTCAACGTAAGCTCTGGTGTTTGTTGTTTTGGAATACGGAGCGCTTCGCTAACAGAATACAGAAGCGTTTGACATTGAGGTGAGGTGGTTGAAAAATAATCCGTAATCCGTAATCCGTAATCCGTAATCCGTAATCCGTAATCCGTAATCCGTAATCCGTAATCCGTAATCCG
>NZ_JAWLID010000032.1:0-15986 GCF_033042495.1 Vibrio sp. EA2
CGGATTACGGATTACGGATTACGGATTACGGATTACGGATTACGGATTACGGATTACGGATTACGGATTACGGATTATTTTTCAATCAATCCAATTTGATGTCAAACATTTCGGTATTCTGTATTCTGTAATCCAAAGCAACAAATACCAGAACTAACGTTTATCACTGAACTGGCCGTAAGCACATCTAGGACCTAGGACCCTAGCCACCTAGGACCTTTAGAACGCAAAAAGCCGCAACATTTCTGTTGCGGCTTCTTTTAATATGGTCGGTGAAGAGGGATTCGAACCCCCGACCCTCTGGTCCCAAACCAGATGCGCTACCAAGCTGCGCTATTCACCGAGATGTTTAACTGAGGACTTCTCCCCGTCAACGAGGTGGTATATTACGGATTCTGATCTGAGACGCAAGTGCTTTTTCTAAAAAAATGTAATGTACTAATCCGTTTGGTGAATTACTAAACACAAGCACGCAAAATGTGACTGACAACCCACAATAAAATACAGTTTATTAACCTCAGCAACATAATTGATCCAGATCAGTGTGTGAAAAAACGCCAACAATTAATTTGTGGATATCGGGAAAATCTTGGAGGAAACATATGGACTTTTGGCTTGATCTCCTATTTGGTAATGCAGTAGGTCTATCATCGATGATAGTCATCTTCGGAGCGATCGGTCTGATGTTGTTTTACGGCGGTTTCTTCATGTACAAGATCATGAACGATAAATCTCCTCACTAGATCTCGCTTAGCCCTATAAACGCTTTGCACCGGAGTTGGTTACTTGCCTACTCCGGTTTTTTATTGATCTTTTCCCACATCTCGTTGATATAATCACTGGTACCTATCCTGTTCTTTATGAGATCGCCACTATGTCTCACGATGACGATTTTGAGTTGTTCCAACAAATGATGGGTGATGTAAAACCAATCACTCAAGACACCGCAGAGCACAAGAAAGTTCACCAAGTGACCGATGCACAGCTTGCCAAACGAGAAGCAGCAATATGGTTAACGGAGGACGACCCAGAGTACCTTTCACTCGATCATGCCGAAATGCTCAAGCCAGACGACTTTGTCGAATTTAAGCGTGATGGTGTACAAGATGGTGTATACCGCAAACTTCGCTTAGGTAAGTACCCTATTCAGGCTCGTCTAGACCTACACAGAAAAACACTCAAAGAAGCGCGTGATGAAGTCGTGAAATTTCTTAAACAGTGTATTTTTATGGATATTCGTACGGTTGTGATTGTTCATGGTCGCGGAGAGCGCTCCAACCCACCAGCGTTGATGAAAAGCTTTGTCAGCAGTTGGCTGCAGCAAATTAAAGAAGTGCAGTGCGTTCACAGTGCTCAGCGTTTTCATGGTGGTAGCGGTGCCGTCTACGTATTGTTAAGAAAAAGCGCAGATAAGAAGCTAGAAAACCGAGAACGCCATCAAAAACGGTTAGGCTAAGTTTCTCCTCAGTGCTAAAATGCCCGACCTTATTTTTCCGTCGCAAGCAGTAGCCGGGAAGCTTTATTCACCGCCGTTGTGAAACGTTAGGAGTACAACATGTCACAAGAGAATTCAAAGCGCTTAAACAAGTTCATTAGCGAAACAGGCTTTTGTTCACGCCGAGAGGCCGACAGACTGATCGAGCAAGGTCGTGTCACGATTAATGGTAAACAACCAGAAATGGGGACAAAAGTTTTACCTGGTGACGATGTTTGTGTCGATGGCAAACCTGTCGCTGCAAAAGAGAAGCCTGTCTATATCGCATTAAACAAGCCGACCGGCATCACCTGTACGACAGAGCGAGATGTAGCGGGTAATATTGTCGATTTTATCGGACATAAAAAACGTATCTTTCCTATTGGTCGTCTGGATAAACCCTCTGATGGTCTTATCTTTTTGACCAACGACGGTGACATCGTTAATAAGATTCTTCGCGCAGGTAATAACCACGAAAAAGAGTACGTGGTGCGCGTCGATAAACCAATCACTGGCGAGTTTCTAAAACAGATGTCGAGCGGCGTGAAAATCCTCGATACGGTCACGCTTCCTTGTAAAGTGACCAAAGAAACCAAGTTCTCATTCCGTATTGTACTGACTCAGGGTCTGAACCGTCAGATCCGTCGTATGTGTGAAGCACTGGGTTATGAGGTATACAAATTGCGTCGCGTGCGTATTATGAATATCTCCCTAGATGGTATTCCGAACGGTAAATGGCGTTACCTGACGGATGCTGAAGTAGCGGAAATCATGGCGATGTGTGATGGCTCTGTCGGTACCGAAGAAGCCTCTAAAGTGGATTCTAAGGGTCGAAATATCCGCAAAGCGACCGATGCAAAGCTGTATGACAGCCGAGACGAAAACCAAGATTCAACCGCTCGTCGTAACCAAAAGCCACGAACTTTCCGCGGTAATAACGCCGATGAATTCCGCCATGCGCCGAACTCTAAGAAAGGTCAGCAGAAGCGTCGTCAGGATAGCGACAAACCTCGCTCAAACAAGGACCACGCCAATCAGAGTTCAGAACGTAAGCCAGCGAAAACTAAAGTGCGTTACGACAATCCAAACGCGGCCAAACCATCTAAGCCAGTGAAGCGTACCGGCAACACATTAAGCTTGAAGAAGTAATGTGTCTCAGTACTAGAGTAGAAAGGACGCCGAGGCGTCCTTTTTATTTATCAGTCACTTTGGGATTGTCACTTATAAGCACAAAGGCGCAAACTGACCGCGAGTTAAAGTCAGCAAGTCCTGTGGTGCCATTTCAATCTCGAGTCCCCGTTTACCGGCACTGACACAAATGGTTTCTTGCTCTTTGGCACTTTCGTGTAAAAAAGTAGGTAACGCTTTCTTTTGTCCGAGTGGACTGATGCCACCCACAACATAGCCCGTTGTTTTCTGAGCTATCTCCGGGTCAGCCATATCCGCCTTCTTTCCCTTTGCGGCTTTTGCTGCCAGTTTTAAATTCAATTTCTGGTCTACAGGAATAATGGCCACAGCAAGATTTTTCGGCTCACCGTTTAAACAAAACAACAGGGTCTTAAATACTTTTTTTGGATCTTGTCCCAACACTTCAGCCGCCTCCAACCCGTAACTATCCGCTCTCGGGTCGTGATCGTACTGATGTATGGTATGTGGCACTTTTTTCTTTTTCGCAAGATTAATGGCCGGAGTCATCAAGATTCTCCTTATCAAAATAAAAAACGCAGCTTGCGATAAATGAAGCTGCGTTTTTAGTTAATGATATCAGCGATTTTGAGTCAATCGCTTTTTCTCTATCCGCGCTTATTGATATATGACATTGTCAGTGACGTATTTGATTTGCCCCGTAGGTGCATAACGGTTGACGTCAATCGGGCTGTGGGACTCGAGGTAATCTTTTAATACTTCAGCATCGGTAAAGCCGGTATTCACATAGCCTGCATGGTTATCAATTTTCGGATAGCCATCGCCACCCGCCGCGTTATAACTTGGTACGGTAAAACGATAGTTACCATCTAAGCTCAGCTGTTTCTCTCCAATAAAGACATTAGTCACCTCTCCATTCTCAACACTCAAGGAGATACCTGCAAACTGGGCGTAGGCACCGGAATCAACAGGCTTAGTCGCGACAACGTTCAAGTAATCCAAAACTTCCTGGCCGGACATATCTACGTAAGTCACCATATTACCGAATGGCTGAACCGTCAGTACGTCTTTGTAAGTAATGTCCCCTTTTTCAATAGAGTCGCGAACACCACCAGAGTTCATCACTGCAAAGTCAGCTTTAGCGCGTTCCATATGAGCAGTTGCAATCAGACGACCAAGATTGGTTTGCTTAAATCGCACGACATCACGATCACCTTCCAGCTTACCATTTGACTCAGCAATTTTTACATTCAGCTGTCCCTGACCTTTTTCTTGATAAGGTCGGAGAAATTCAAGCATCGCTTCATCTTGAGCAATTTCATCTTCAACCAGAACGCGCTCTGACTGCCCATTGATTTCCACTTTCTTCTTCAAGTTGACCGGAATAAGGTCATAACTGACCATTGAAAGCTCACCGTTGCGGAACTCATAATCTGCGCGACCGACATACTTACCCCACTCATGCGCTTGCACGATGTACGTTCCGTTTTGTTGATCTGGTTGACACTCATCGCCCGGCTTGAAGTTCTTCTTCATGACGTTAGGGCCTTCCATACAAACAGGCTCTTGCGAGTGGCCGCCGACAATCATGTCCAAATCACCTTCGTTTAAATAACGTGCTAACGCCACATCCCCTGGTGCGTTAATGCCACGATTGCCGTTTTCATAGTGTCCCATATGAGTGACAGCAAAGATCAGATCGGGATATTCGGTCTTTTTAAGCTCTGCGATCAGTTTTTTCGCTTCCTCTTTTGGATCACGGAAGTCCACTTGACCTATGTATTCTGGGTTACCTAACTTCGCGGTATCTTCAGTTGTAAGACCAATCACTGCGATCTTTACGCCTTGCTTGTTGAACATTGCGTAGGGTTGGAATAGACGTTTGCCGGTTTCTTTATCGTAAATATTGGCGGACAGCATCGGGAAAGTCGCCCACTCCTGTTGTTTAAACAACACATCCAACGGGTTATCAAACTCATGATTACCGAGCGCCATCGCATCGTAACCAATTTTGCTCATGCCTTTAAAATCTGGCTCCGCATCCTGCAAATCGGATTCCGGCACCCCTGTGTTGATGTCCCCGCCAGAGAGAAGCAAGAGACTTCCACCTTCTGCCTCCACCTCTTCACGTAAATCATCAATTAAGGTTTTACGAGCTGCCATGCCATACTCGGCATATTTGTTCTGCCAAAAACGACCATGGTGATCGTTCGTATGCAGCACGGTGAGTCGATAAGTCGTATCAGTATTCCATTCATGAGCGGGTTGGGTTGCACAGCCGGCAAGAGTAGCCAGAATGACCGCACTCAACGCGGCTTTTACCATCAGACGTTGTTTCATTGTTTTACCTTTTCTTATATGGGTCCACTGCCATTGCACTTTTTAAACACACTTACTAGCCACTTCAGTAAAGCACGAAACATGGAGCAGCTGTTCTAACATATTGATTTCTTAATTATGGTCAATTGTTATATGAACTCAAACACAACAATGAGAGTTTGAGACTTGTGTGATTTCAGGCAAAAAAATAGCCAACTCAGAGTTGGCTATTTTGGGTTTTGAACGACATCAATTATTTAATGTCGATGTCTGCAAAGCTCTTAATCAGATCGTCGAGTGACTTCATTTGCGCCAGGAATGGTTCTAGCTTGTCCAGCGGTAACGCAGAAGGACCGTCACAACGAGCTTGATCTGGGTTCGGATGCGCTTCGATGAACAAACCAGCAATACCGGTTGCAAGGCCTGCTTTTGCCAGTTCAACCGTCTGTTCACGACGACCACCAGATGCCGCACCTGATGGGTCACGCATTTGTAGTGAGTGAGTCACGTCAAAAATGATTGGACTGCCTTTTGATGCGTTTTTCATTACACCAAAGCCAAGCATGTCTACCACAAGATTGTCGTAACCATGGCACGAACCACGTTCACACAGAATGATTTTCTCGTTGCCACACTCAGCAAACTTCTCAACGATGTTGCCGACTTGGCCAGGGCTCATAAACTGAGGTTTTTTCACGTTGATGACTGCGCCTGTTTTCGCCATCGCTTCAACGAGGTCGGTCTGACGCGCCAGAAACGCAGGAAGCTGAATAACGTCTACCACTTCCGCTACTGGCTGTGCCTGTGCTTCAGTGTGAACATCCGTGATAAGTTTCACGCCAAAGGTGTCTTTTAACTCTTGAAAAATCTTCATACCTTCTTCAAGGCCAGGGCCGCGGTATGAGTGAACAGAACTGCGGTTTGCTTTATCGAACGACGCCTTAAATACGTAGGGAATACCTAATTTTTCAGTCACTTTGACGTAGTGCTCACAGATCTGCATCGCAAGATCACGAGACTCAAGCACGTTCATACCTGCAAATAGAGTGAATGGCTTGTCGTTAGCAACCTGAATGTCGCCAATATTAACGATTTTCTGTTCCATTTTAATTCTCTTTTTCTCGTCACGATAAGCGCGATCCGCTTACCGATAACATTAGTGTAATGTGATGGGCTTTTCAGACATCACGTTTACTTGTGATTTTAGTAGCTCAGAAGCCGGATCATCCGGGCACTGGTCAATAAAGTACTGAAAATCAGACACAGCGACTTGATGGCAATCTAACTGCTGAAAGATAAATCCACGATCACGTATCTCGTACGGGTCATCCGGTACAAACGTAAGAGCCAGATTGGTACAGCGCAACGCCAACGTGTAACGTTCTTCACGCAGCATGGCACTTTTGATCAATGCTAGCCAGCGGCCAATGACTGTCGGGTTATCTGCTACTTCGAAATGCTCAGGTTTAAGTTGTGCTAGCGGGCCTTCTTGCCCAATCAACCACGCCTGAAGAATTCTTTCGCCGACATACTCACCGTTAAACGGGTTGATATAATCGGGAGTCTTGTGCATCCAGTCTACTTTAAGTAGAAACTGAGTTGGAAAAGTAATGCCCTTCAACGGGAAACCAAGCTTATTGCCCAGATATAATAAAATCGAGCCTAAGCTGACTGGAATGCCTTTTTTACGCTCCAACACTTTATCGATAAAGCTGTTGTCAGAGCGAAAGTACTCCTGGTCGTCACCTTTAAAGCCCCACTCGTGAAAGAATAGGCGTAAGAATGAATCGAAGCGCTGCTCTTCATCGGTTTCATGAATTAACGCCGCTTCTGCTTCCTGGTATAGACGTTCCAGTTCTTGTTTTGCCCAATGCACATTGGTCTCAGGATCGACAGACTTATTCAGCTCTAACGCACCCTCGACCAAGGCCATATTGTCAAAATCTTCGTCAAAAAACTCAACCATGACTGTTTTACCCAAATAAAGTTGGACTCTTCGATACGGCAATATTAGCGGCCATGACCAGCCAGCCTAATGCGCCAAAAAAGCCGAAAATTTGCAGTAGTTTGTTTTTAGCTAACTTCAAAGCGAAGAAGCCCAGAGCAATGTACGCTAGCACACAAGTAATCTTATTGGTTAACCAAGGTGCCGCGTCCGTAAATGGAATAAAGCCAGTTACAAAGATCAGAGCGATACCAGATACCAGCAGCGCAGTATCCACAATATGTGGGAACACTTTCAAAAAACGATGGTTACGTTTTGGCGAGTTCATCATCATCAACACAAATCGAATCGACAACAATGTCGCACTGAGTGCAATGGTTACGAGGTGAATATGTTTTAGAGCTACGTACATTTTTCTTCTCTTAGTTTAAATTTGCTGACTTTCTCGTTATTGTTCAGCGGCAAAACAACCAAGGGTCACTCGGTCGTTGCCAGCGTAATCTTGTTCAGTAACGACTTGCTGATAGCCAAAGCGAAGCATGATATCTCTCACCGCTCGTCCCTGCTCATAGCCGTGCTCGAAAATAAGCCACCCACCCTCTTCCAGATATTGACGCGCAACATCAGAGATATAACGAATGTCTGCCAGCCCGCCTTCGTCGGCCACAAGAGCAGATTTTGGTTCGAAACGAACATCACCTTGTGCCAAATGCGGATCTTTTTCATCAATATAGGGTGGGTTAGAAACAATAAGAGCAAACTTTGTTCCCACAACAACAGGTTCGAACCAGCTTCCTTGAGCAAAGGTCACATTCTTGATGTTGAGTTGCTCCGCATTGTACTCCGCCAGCTCTTTCGCTTCTTGCTTAAGATCGACACCCATAACCTGTCGTTTCGGCATTTCAGATGCCAGAGCCAACGCGATAGCCCCTGTCCCGGTACCTAAATCCAAGATAGAACCAGAATGCTCGCGGGTTTTGTCTAAGGCAACTTCGACCAAACGCTCGGTATCCGGTCGTGGAATCAAAGTGGAAGGGGAAACTTTCAGAGGCAATGACCAGAACTCACGCTCACCAATAATATAAGCAACGGGTTCTCCCGCTAAGCGTCGCTCAAGTAGCGCTTCGAACTGTGCTTGCTGTTCGGCATCTAATGCTCGTTCAGGCCAGGTAAGTAGATAAGTTCTTGGCTTGCCAAGGACATGGCAGAGGAGTACTGCCGCATCGAGAGAAGGCGACTCTTTGCCGCCCTCTGTCAGTTTTGCTGTGGCACTTTTTAGTGCTTGCTCAATAGATTGAACCTGGCTCATCGATTAGCCGTTCTCTGCAAGCGCCGCAAGTTGGTCTGCCTGATGCTCTTGAACAACAGGGTCGATCAAGCTTTGCAGGTCACCTTCCATCACTTCATTCAGACGGTATACCGTTAGGTTAATACGGTGATCAGAAACACGGCCTTGTGGGTAGTTGTAAGTACGGATACGGTCACTACGGTCACCAGAACCTAGCAAGTTACGACGAGTGTCAGACACTTCTGCTGCACGCTTCGCTTCTTCTGCCTGAATAATACGCGCAGCAAGAACAGCCATCGCTTTCGCTTTGTTTTTATGCTGTGAGCGCTCGTCCTGACACTCAACCACAGTGCCCGTTGGTAAGTGAGTAATACGGATTGCAGAATCCGTGGTGTTAACGTGCTGACCACCCGCGCCTGATGCACGGAAAGTATCGATTTTCAGATCCGCTGCTTTAATCTCTGGGATTTCAGCTTCTGGGATTTCTGCCATAACCGCAACAGTACAAGCAGAAGTATGCACACGACCTTGGGATTCTGTTGCTGGTACACGCTGTACACGGTGACCACCTGACTCAAATTTCAATACGCCGTAAGCGCCATCGCCACTTACTTTAGCAATCATCTCTTTGTAACCGCCGTGCTCAGCTTCATTTGAAGACATGACTTCAATGCGCCAGCCTTTTTTCTCCGCATACTTGCTGTACATACGGAAAAGGTCACCCGCGAAAATACCGGCTTCATCACCACCGGCACCGGCACGGATTTCTAGGAAACAGTTGCGATCATCGTTTGGATCTTTTGGTAGAAGAAGAATTTGCAGTTCATCAGCAAGGCGCTCAATGGTTTCTTTCGCTTCTTTGATTTCTTCTTGCGCCATTTCACGCATTTCTTCGTCGTCTTCGTTTGCCATCTCTTCAGCGGCAACAAGATCGTCCTGCGCTTGTTGATAAGCTTGGAAGCACTTAGTGACTTCTTCTAGCTGAGAGTACTCTCTTGATAGAGCACGGAATTTGTCCTGATCTCCAATTACATCAGGATCACCAAGAAGATGTTGAACTTCTTCGTAACGTTCGACTAGCGTTTCTAGCTTAGTCAGAATAGAGGCTTTCATAGTGTCGTTTTCTTAATAAAAAGCGTGAGTTATAGATCATCCAAACCTAGAGTTTGACGGATAATCGTTAATTTTGCTGGTTCGCCTTGCTCCGCGGCACTTTGTAATGCACGAGTTGGGGCGTGAATCAGTTTGTTGGTGAGTTTATTACTGAGCTCGCGTAGGACTTTCTCTGGATCTGTGCCCGCCGCTAACGATTGCAGGCTTTTGCTCAATAACTCTTCACGTATCGTGTTTGCGGACTCGCGATAATCGCGAATACTGTCGACCGCTTGTAGTGAACGCAACCACGTCATAAACGCAGCACTTTCCTCACTCACAATCGCTTCAGCCTGAATGGCTTCTACTTTTCGCTGCTCGATATTGCTATCAATAATAGACTGCAGATCATCGACGGAGTACAAGTAGGCATCATTAAGTTCACCAACTTGAGGCTCTACGTCTCGTGGAACGGCAATATCAACCAGTAACATCGGTTGATGACGACGCTTTTTCAGTGCCGTTTCAACCATGCCTTTACCTATAATAGGTAGCGGACTTGCTGTGGAGCTAATAACAATATCGGCTCTGGCAAGATGATCAGGAATTTCGTTTAAGCTGATCACCTCTGCGCCGAATTCATCTGCAAGGCCCTGTGCGCGCTCTTTGGTGCGGTTAGCCACGATCATTTTAGAACAGCCGTTAGAGGCCAGATGCTTGGCAACCAGTTCTATAGTTTCGCCCGCACCAACTAAAAGAACAGTGGAGTCAGACAGAGACTCAAAAATATGTTTGGCTAATGTACATGCGGCATAAGCCACCGACACGGCATTACCACCGATATCCGTTTCTGTACGTACACGTTTCGCAACAGAAAACGTTTTTTGGAACAGCTTATCAATCGACGCATCGACCGCCAGGTGTTCACGCGAGTCAGAAAAAGACTGCTTTACCTGCCCTAAGATCTGAGGCTCACCCAACACGAGAGAATCGAGACCACACGAAACGCGCATCAAATGCTTAATAGCCGATTGCTCTTCGTGCACATATAAACTTGGCATCAACTCTTCTCGGCTCACGTCATGAAACTGAACCAGCCAATCGATTAGCTTGTTTCGCGCTCCTTGCTTTACATCGCAGTACAACTCGGTTCGGTTACAGGTTGAAATAATAACACTGCCGTTTACCGCTTCGTGCTTTCTAAGTTGCTCGAGGGCCGGGCCGAGTTTATCCGGTCCAAACGCCACCTTCTCGCGCAAGTCGACAGACGCTGTATTGTGATTGATTCCAATAGCAAGCAAGGACATCTAACGTGGTATCTCTGAGATCGATTATGAAATAGGTTCAGAATTTTACTGTAAGCACGCATTTATTGAAAGGGCAAGCCGGATTTGTTTTCCTAACTGCGACTTTTCAATGCTATAGTTGTGAGCGAATACCGATGAAACTGATTAATAAGCCATCAAACATGACCTTACGCTCCTTTATAATATTTGTCTTGTCGAGTCTCCTACTCGCTGGCTGTAGCTCTGTTCCGGAAAGTATCACCAGCGTGGAATGGCAAACTCACGAAAAAAAACTTGAAGCGATTCATGATTTTCAAGTAACTGGCAAACTTGGCTATATTGGGCCAGACCAAAGACAAAATCTTAATTTCTTCTGGAAACACTCAACGGCACTCAGTCAACTGCGTTTGACGACGATTCTTGGCCAAACCGCATTAAACCTAACCATCACTCCAGATGGTGCAACTGTAGAGACTTACGATGACCAAGTTCTCTCTGCGCGTCATGCCAACCAACTAATATTCCAATTAACCGGATTAATGATGCCGGTAGAGCATATGCCAGACTGGCTACTCGGTTTACCGACGGACGCAGACACGTTCAAACTCTCCTCAACCAATACACTGCAAGTCTTGAATAAGCAGATTGGCTTAAACGACTGGAACATCGATTACCAACGCTATAGCGATGTAAAATGGCATGAGCAAGCACTGCCGCTACCAAACCGATTAAAACTGACCACGTCAGACGTAAAAATAAACCTCCTGATCACCAAATGGAACATCACCCAATGATCGACATTTCAACCCGCTGGCCATCACCAGCGAAATTGAATCTCTTTCTCTATATTAATGGTCGCACTGAAAACGGCTATCACGAGCTACAAACGCTTTTCCAATTTGTAGACCATGGTGACGAGCTCACCATTCAAGCCAATGAAACTGGTGACATCACTCTCTCCCCCGAAATTGAAGGCGTTCCTCTTCAAGATAATTTGATTTGGAAGGCCGCGACTGCGCTGCAAGAATACGCACAATGTCATTTAGGTGCGCACATTGATCTTAAAAAAGTTTTGCCGATGGGCGGAGGGATTGGCGGAGGATCATCGAATGCCGCGACGACGCTGGTCGCGCTTAATCACCTTTGGCAACTGAACCTGAGTGATGATGAACTTGCTCAAATTGGCTTGAAACTTGGCGCAGACGTGCCAGTATTTGTACGTGGGTTTGCTGCCTTTGCTGAAGGTGTCGGAGAAAAACTGTCTCCGGCTTATCCGGAAGAAAAGTGGTACCTCGTCGTAAGACCTAACGTCTCGATCGCGACCGTTGACGTATTTCGTCACCCAGATTTAACACGAAATACCGCAAAACGAGATCTAGCCACGCTTTTGGATACACCAAACGTAAACGATTGCGAAAAAATTGTCCGAATGCTCTATCCGGAGGTTGATAAGCAACTTTCTTGGCTGCTACAATACGCGCCGTCAAGATTGACTGGGACAGGATCTTGCGTTTTTGCTGAATTTTCGAGCAAATCAGAAGCAGAAACTCTCCTTGCACAACTCTCTGATGATGTCTCGGCATTTGTCGCTCAAGGGCGCAATATTTCGCCATTAAAAGAGACTCTGGCTGAATACCAATCAGCCACACACCGACCTAATTAAAACTGGACGCAAACCCGAGGTTTCCACCGTGCCTGATATGAAGCTATTTGCTGGTAATGCAACACCTGAACTAGCCCAACGTATTGCTGATCGTCTTTACATCTCTCTTGGTGATGCATCTGTTTCTCGCTTTTCTGATGGCGAAGTTGCAGTTCAAATCAATGAGAACGTTCGTGGTAGTGATGTTTTCATCATTCAATCCACTTGTGCACCGACTAACGACAACCTAATGGAACTGGTTGTTATGATTGATGCAATGCGCCGTGCTTCAGCAGGCCGTATCACTGCAGTTATCCCTTACTTTGGTTACGCTCGTCAAGACCGTCGCGTACGTTCTTCTCGTGTGCCAATTACTGCAAAAGTTGTTGCTGATTTCCTATCTAACGTTGGTGTTGACCGCGTTCTGACTATCGACCTACACGCAGAGCAGATTCAAGGCTTCTTCGATGTACCTGTAGATAACATCTTCGGTACTCCAGTACTACTAGAAGACATGCAAGCTCGTGGCCTGGAAAACCCTGTAGTGGTTTCTCCTGACCTTGGTGGCGTTGTTCGTGCTCGTGCAACGGCTAAAGCGCTAGGCGATATCGATATCGCTATCGTTGACAAGCGTCGTCCACGTGCAAACGTTTCTGAAGTGATGAACCTAATCGGTGATGTTGAAGGTCGCGATTGCGTGATCGTTGATGACATGATCGACACTGGCGGTACACTATGTAAAGCAGCAGAAGCATTGAAAGAGCGCGGTGCTAAGCGTGTATTCGCTTACGCAACTCACGCTGTATTCTCAGGTAACGCGGCACAAAACATTGGCAACTCTGTTCTAGACCAAGTGATCGTAACTGACTCAATCACTATGGCGAAAGAGATGGAAGCGACAGGTAAAGTAACCACACTTAGCCTATCTCGCATGCTAGCTGAAGCGATTCGTCGTATCAGCAACGAAGAATCAATTTCTGCAATGTTCAACTAATTCGGACATTTCAGTTACACCGATTTTCTAAAACACCCCTTTTTTGGGGTGTTTTTTTATTTGCGCACAGGATGCATAAGGGTATGACGAGTTGAGGATGATTTAGCTCAAACAATCAATCTCACCCGAGTTCCCCCACTGTCAGTTTTCTGTGCTATCATACTGCGCTTTTTGAGATTCCAGAGAGATCCTAACCTTGAGTCAACCAATCAAACTTCTCGTTGGTCTTGCTAATCCGGGACCAGAATATGCCAAAACTCGCCATAATGCGGGCGCTTGGGTTGTAGAAGAATTAGCACGCGTTCACAACATTACGCTGAAGAACGAACCAAAGTTCTTTGGCCTGACCGGACGTATCATGGTCAACGGACAGGATCTCCGTTTGCTTATCCCAACCACTTTTATGAACCTCTCTGGCAAATCCATCGCCGCGATGGCGAAGTTTTACCAAATAAAGCCAGAAGAGATCATGGTCGCTCACGACGAGCTAGACTTACCGCCAGGTGTCGCTAAGTTTAAAAAAGGTGGCGGTCACGGTGGTCACAATGGCCTGCGTGACACAATAAGCAAATTAAGCAACAACAAAGATTTTTATCGTCTTCGTATCGGCATTGGCCATCCGGGACACAAAGATAAAGTGGCTGGTTTTGTACTAGGTAAAGCTCCAGCAAAAGAACAAGAGCTTTTGGATGCCGCCACCGATGAGTCGGTGCGCTGTCTAGACATTCTGATTAAGGATGGCCTATCAAAAGCACAAAATCGCCTCCACACGTTCAAAGCTGAATAAGGTTACTATCATGGGTTTTAAATGTGGCATCGTTGGTCTACCTAACGTGGGTAAATCAACTCTGTTTAACGCACTAACTAAAGCAGGCATCGAAGCAGCAAACTTCCCGTTCTGTACGATCGAACCAAACACTGGTGTAGTTCCTGTGCCAGATCTACGTCTAGATGCACTAGCAAAGATCGTTAACCCACAGAAAGTGCTGCCGACTACAATGGAATTCGTGGACATCGCTGGTCTGGTTGCAGGCGCATCACGTGGTGAAGGTCTAGGTAACAAATTCCTGGCAAACATCCGTGAAACTGACGCGATCGGCCACGTTGTACGTTGTTTCGAAAACGACAACATCGTTCACGTAGCGGGTAAAGTATCTCCAATCGAAGATATTGAAGTTATCAATCTTGAGCTAGCAATGGCTGACCTTGACTCTTGTGAGCGCGCGATCCAGCGTAACGCAAAGAAAGCAAAAGGCGGTGATAAAGACGCGAAATTCGAGCTAACTGTTCTTGAAAAGCTTCTTCCAGTGCTAACAGAAGGCGGTTCAGCACGTACCGTTGAGCTTGCTAAAGAAGAGCTAGCTGCAATTGGCTACCTAAACTTCCTGACGCTAAAGCCAACGATGTACATCGCTAACGTGAACGAAGATGGTTTTGAAGACAACGCATACCTAGATGCTGTACGTGAATTTGCGGCAAAAGAGAACAACGTTGTTGTTCCTGTCTGTGCAGCTATCGAATCAGAAATGGCTGAACTAGAAGATGACGAGCGTGAAGAGTTCCTTGCTGATCTAGGCATCGAAGAACCTGGACTGAACCGCGTGATTCGTGCAGGTTACGAGCTGCTAAACCTACAAACTTACTTTACCGCAGGTGTCAAAGAAGTTCGTGCATGGACCATCCCTATAGGTGCAACCGCGCCTAAAGCAGCAGCGAAGATCCACACTGACTTTGAAAAAGGCTTTATCCGTGCGGAAGTTGTTGGTTACGACGATTTCATCGAATTCAACGGTGAAAGTGGGGCGAAAGACGCAGGTAAATGGCGTCTGGAAGGTAAAGAATACATCGTAAAAGACGGTGATGTTATTCACTTCCGCTTCAACGTTTAATTAACTGAATGAATTTTAAACACTTCATTTACATAAAAAGTCAGCATAATTGCTGGCTTTTTTTATCCCTTCTCCAAAAGAGCTGAAGTTAAGTTCCTAGCTGAAAGCGATTTTTTTTCCAGTTTTAGATCATAAACACGCCTCTTTGTTTAAAAAGGAAGCGAACGGGGGTTTTTCCGAGATTTATTTAAAAAAACTGTTGACGGATCTTACTCAACTTCGCATAATGCGCGCCGTTCCCGACAACAAGGCAACAAAGTGTTGAGAACGAAAAATATGGTTTTGGCTACGTAGCTCAGCTGGTTAGAGCACATCACTCATAATGATGGGGTCACAGGTTCGAATCCCGTCGTAGCCACCATTCCTAAATACTCTTTGAAAGAGTGATTAGGAATAGATGCGGAAGTGGCGGAATTGGTAGACGCACCAGATTTAGGTTCTGGCGCCGCAAGGTGTGAGAGTTCAAGTCTCTCCTTCCGCACCATATTTTAAGTAGTTTTAAGACTACTGCCTGCAGGTCTATCGCCAAGCGGTAAGGCAGCGGCTTTTGATGCCGCCATTCCCTGGTTCGAATCCAGGTAGACCTGCCACTATTCAAAGTGGAGATTCCTTGATAAAGGGGTTGTCACTTAGAGCGCGAAGGTTTATATTGTCTCGCTCAAAAAGATGGCTACGTAGCTCAGCTGGTTAGAGCACATCACTCATAATGATGGGGTCACAGGTTCGAATCCCGTCGTAGCCACCATTCTTTCTTTATGAAAGATTTATCTTTGTGATAAAAAACAACAACTGTTAGTTTTTACCAATTAACTGATGGTTTATAGAGTTCAAGACGCGGAAGTGGCGGAATTGGTAGACGCACCAGATTTAGGTTCTGGCGCCGCAAGGTGTGAGAGTTCAAGTCTCTCCTT
>NZ_JAWLID010000033.1:0-9284 GCF_033042495.1 Vibrio sp. EA2
ATCCTAGGGTCATCTGGTGATACAGACGGTTCACTCTTGTCGTAGTGAACAACGCTTCATACGACTTCAGGTCGCACAAGCACTGCTGTATTGCATCGGCTGCGCTTCGGTTAGGTCTAAAACCATAGCTGTTAGGGTCGGCAATTGTTTCCGATATAGGTTCTAGTGCTAGAAGATGTAACGCTTGTTGCGCTCGGTCTATCATGCACGGGATACCTAATGGTCTAAGTTCGCCGTTTTTCTTCGGGATATAGATTCTTCTAAGCGGTTTGGCTCGATAGCCTTTTCTGCTCAGTAAGCTGACTGCCGCCATTCGACGTGCATCGGTGTTCCAGATGTCGCCGTTAATTCCTGGCGTTTTACTGCCTTTGTTTTGTGATACTCGACGAACAGCGAGAAGCTTTGCTGCTTTCGAGTGAGTCAGTATCCACTGTAGTGCTTTTGCCTTACCGTGTTTACCTTTTCGGATTGCTTTGCAATGCGCATCTGGAGCCTTAACACAAGGCGCTCAACCGCTTTCCAGTCGATGGATTGCCATTGGGCGCTGCCACAAGGGGCACTCACTTCATGAGAAGAGATCATCTGCGTTCCTTCTTAAATAAAGTTTTCCAAATCATCTTGCAATGGGAGACCAGTTGGAAGTGGGCACACTTTCGTGCCAGACATCTGTCTGTATCTGCATCATTACAATGCAGCGTTCGCTTTTTCCAACCTCCTTTACCAGCACCGCTATCGGCTATCTTCACAGATAGCTTTCCCGAAGGAACGATTCTGGCTTACTGTGTTCCGCATGTCGCGCAATATCAGGGTAGATGCCCACTATAGTGCGAGGAGCTTATCGATCACGAAAGAGTAATGTCCAACCTCTTTCCTACTCCCGTTGCCGTTTGGCCACAGCGTATTAACCACTTCCGCTGCTTCATCATATAACGCACCTTACATGGATTCACTTTCGTTCATCATACTGATTCCCTAGCACTCACCCGATTTGTGGTTATCAGGAGGAGCATCCCCTCGCGGTTTTGCTCCCGTTTGGCTCCGTGCCAAACTTCGTTACATTGTTAGGCTCGCTGCTTTATTCAGAGCCTTAGGGTCGTCTGGTGATACAAACGGTTCACTCTTATCGCGGTGAACAGCGCTTCATGCGACTTCACGTCGCACGGACAAAAATGAGTTACGAAAAATTGAATATTAAAAACTCATGAATAATTACAAGTATGGCAAGTCTAATCGCAAGATAGCAGACTACCCATTTCTTTCAGCTTGCTGTTTTAATATTGATTTCAACTCCTGAACCTCTGCCCTGAGATCATGCACCTCTTCTAAGATCTGGACATCCATCTTGCGCTCGTTAGAGGTCCACGAGGCCAGAACAGCAGTAAAGCTACCAAACATCCCAACACTGGTGGTGATTAAGATAATGGCAACAATACGCCCTTCCAATGTCACCGGGAAAAAGTCACCGTAACCAACCGTTGTAATAGTGACGAATGTCCACCAAAACGCATCACCGGCGTTATGAATATTGGTACCCGGCATATCCTTCTCGAGATAAAGGATGTAAATCGAACCAAACAGCATCATCATTAGGGAGGTCACCACCATAAAGTGCAGTGACGTCGAAGCCTTGTTTTCATTGATTGCATGAGAAATCATTGAGATAGACTTGATCGCACGCACCAAACGAAAAACTCTAATTAAACGCGCAAATTGATTCACTCCATCAATGGGATACAAGAAATAAGGTCAAGCCAGCCCCATTTCATATACTCAAGCTTGGACGGCGCAGCTCTATATTGCTGAACAAAGTCAATAATGAAGATCGCGCAAATAAATGTATCTACATAGATCAGAATCTGCAGGACGTCAGATGGCAAGTTAAAGACAAGTACAATTGCTAGGGAAACAACAAATACAGATAAAACTAATACTGCCAGTTGAAAGTTGGTAATGTGTTCCGGCACTTTGGGTCGATACATAGTAGCAATCCATTGAAACATTTAGCAGAACTACCTTGAAGACGAAAACGCTTAATCGAGTGCTTGCTTCGCCTCTCGATTCAGAACCTTAAATGCAGTTCTCACAAGTAGCAGGATCTGAGAGAACAACGCCGCTCCCCATACAACGTTAACTACAATTGAAGGAACAAATGGCACGATAATCAGAGTCAAGAAGCAAAGCGTGATACCGAAATAGCTAACGTTCGCAGTGGCAAATCGGTGGGCGGTATGAATCTCGATAACATGTTGAATCTTAAGTAAACAATACAGGTAAGTTGCTAAGCCCAAACAGCCTATCAATGCATATTTGAACGGGTATTGTTCCATAAAACCTATTTTGACCTCTGCTGACAATGCGACGCCTATCGTGACAGCGACAGCATCAACAGCAGATGAGAGATCGTCCACTTGATGAATGTGTTAGGCGCGTTGCCGAGTGGCTTACTATTGCCTACAAAGTCAAAATATATCCAGCACAAAACGAAAATTGATAGGCCGCCAAACGCGTAGTTAACAAGTACGTCGCCAACCACATCATCAATACCTTTTTCCGCAAGGGTGATAACAGGCTTAAAGAAGCCTTCACCTGCAACAATCAATAAAAGCAGCGCAAAGCACTCAGCCATATGTCCAAAGCGTGGTAAGAAGCGCTCATTGTTTAGTGCACCTTTGACTGCTTGATTCGAATACAACACCTATTCAAATCAAAATATGATTAGATTATCGCAAATATTCGCATCACTAGAGGCTGTTTTGCAGAGAAACGGCTCCGATAACGTCTAAATAGAATAAAGGCCCAGGCTCAAACTCAACGTCACTACTCAGCAGACGGTACACCTCTCCGTCCCACTAAACTCTTTAAACAAGAGGTGCCTATCAAGTTGGTGGTTATTCAACTAACCTAATAAAATATGATAAAAATATCTCATAATCCTATTTTTGAGCTATAGTAAAATTGAATAACTTTATTGGTTCAAGTGATGCTTTTACAACGTCCAAAACCTTATCCAGACGAAAGCCTTGAAAGCTTTTTTATTCGTGTTGCAAACAAAAATGGTTATAGTGATGTTAATCGGTTTTTAGTAGCCGTTAAGCGTTATCTTTTAGATATAGATCCAAGAAAGTTCCAGACATTTCCCACCGATATCTGTCGCATCAACCCGTACTCCTCCAAGAAACATTCAATCTCGCGAACACACGCATTACATCACCTCAGTCAGTTAACATTTAACGAACCTGTAGATTTACTCGGTATCGCGTTAAACAGAAACCAAATGCAGTTTTCTCCGTCAACAACCGCGTTAATCCGTGGTGCAGAAGTCATTCCACGCTCTCTTCTACGTAAGGGGGCGATTCCATGTTGTCCCTGTTGTCTAGGTGAACACGGATATGCGAGTTACCGCTGGCATTTTTCAGGGTATGAATATTGTCATGAACATGACGTTAAGTTAATAGAACGCTGTAGTTGCGGGGCAATTTATGATTACCGGTATGCGGGATTATCAGGTGTATGTACTGAATGTGGGGAAAATATATCCGCATCTCAAGAAAACCACGAGCCTAAAGCGACCAGGATAGCATCTTGGTTAGCAGGAGATGATGTAAAACCATTGCCAGATGTCCCTCTTAGTTATAGATGGGGGTTCATGCATTGGTGGTCTCAAATATCAAGCTCATGTAAAACTCGAAACAATGGTGAATTCTTAGCCTTTTGGGAACATTGGCCAAACTCCTTTCACAAGTTGATTGGAAAAGAAATAGATTTCAATTTCGAATACTGCGTTCTTAGTAAAAACGATTTAAGAATGAAAGACATTCTAGGGAAGATTCTGTTTAGCTCAATTCAGCTTCCTGACCGTAACTTTCGTTCGAATATCATATTAAGAGAGATGTTTCAGTATATAGAAACACACTTATGGGACGACAACGGTAAACTGGCGAACCTTCGAATGAATATGCTCGAGATATGTGTATTGCTGAACTGTTCTCGAGAGCAAGTGACATCAATGATTGAGCAAGGCCTACTCACCCCAAATCGTCAACTTGGAAAACGAGAGATACTCATCGTTACTGAATACGCTTTTTACTTGGGTGATGTTTATTGTCTTTGGCTTTCAGAATTTCAATCTGATGAGTTCAATCGCTCTTTTTACCTGTCGAGGTGGTGAATGACAACACTGGCAGAAATATTAGATAACAAAACAGACGACCTTAATAAAGATTTGCGCAGAGCCTTTAGACCACTCTCCGCACCCGTTGACATATCAGATACTTCCATTGAAGCGCTAACCATACTAGTGAACCTAACAGATAGAGTCATCGAACAAAAAGACCTACTTGATAGAAAGAAATGTAAAGACAAGCTTAGAGACGAAAAATGGTGGGCCAACTGCTTCAGAACCGTTAAATATCGCCAAAGTCATAACCCAAAGTTTCCTGACATTAGAGCAAATGGCGTAATTCGTGCCGCACCAGTCGGGCATTTGCCACCTTTTATGCTTTCTTCTAGTAAATTACCCCAAAATAGCTGGGCTTATGCCAATGACTCTAGCCAAGTGAATAAATCCTGTTTTTTAACGAGTGAATTTATATGGAATGGTGACGTTCATTGCTTAGGTCAGTTGCTCACAGAGCTTGAACATCCGCTCTGGAATGTTCTAAGAAAACTCGGATGTTACGTTAAAACAGCCAAATACATATCAAAGGAGCTAGCACTTATTCCTCCGTTGGAAATTAATACTTCGCTAGTTAGAAATTATTTGGCACAGATTTCTCTTCCGAACGACGAAGACTCATATATTTCTTTATCACCTGTGGTTTCTCAATCAATGCAAGAAGATTGCTATCAAGTATTGAGTGAGCACTATCGATTTTCTGCTATTACTCTATTTAGCCGAGCGACAAACATGGGAACTCTGGCAATGAGTTGCGGAGGGAAATTCAAAATGATCCGCTCTTTGCCTCCGATAGAAAAGTACCAACATCACCACTTAGACTCCGTAAATTGGCTTACAAAGCGCTCAGTCAGAGCTATACGAGACTACACAGAGTCTTCCGTATGGGTAATATCACCAAATAAACTGGCACTTAGAAAAAAATCAATCATTGAAGACATTAAAATAATGCTTTCCCAATGGCTGCGTACCACTCCCACGCACGAAGAAAAGTTAGATATAAGGAAATTAACAGAACGCTTCAATGTCGATTTAGCCAAAACCAAGTTTGCAAATCGCTATGCTTATGATCCCCTGCTAACTCAGCTGATCTACAACTGTATAGGTTCAATCATTCATTCACCGCCTCAAGATGCTCCAAAATGCGAGGGAAATGACGACAAATACTTGCTGCTACCAAATCTTAGAATCTCTGGTGCATCAGCCATGAATACGTCTGTGAGTATTGGAATACCTTCTATGATGGCGTTTTATGGATTCGTACACGCTTTCCAGAGAAATGTACAAACAGCTAATCCTAACTTTAAAATTGAAAGTTTCGCCGTATGCATTCACAACATTCATGTGGAAAACCGCGGATTAACAAGAGAATGGGTACCAAACACAAAAGGACAAATTACAGCACCTGCAACACGAGACGATTGGCAGTGTGACGTTGCAGTAAGCCTGATTCTTCGTTGCAGTCATTATTCTCAGCTAATACCTCGCGATTTCATACGCTTATTACCGGGAAGAATAGCAAGAGGGAAAGTGACAGTTTCCATATCCGATATAAAACACTTAGGCCGATGTTTGAGTTTGGCTGATGCAATCAAAGCGATACCTGTTGAAACAGGTAGATGGCTTAGCCTAAATAACGAAGTGACCTTAAACAGTATTCAAGATGTGATTGACGAGTTAAAAAATAACAGATTACAAACCGTCAGCTGCATTGGTTATCAACTATTAGAAACCCCATGTGAAAAACGTGGCTCACTACACGGGTACAAACATGCTTTCGTCGAAACCATACTTGGTATCATAAAACTTTTAGCAATAAGTAAAAATACAAATCCCAACCAATACTTTTGGCAATATCACTATTCGAAGCAAGGTCCGATTTTACTTCCCAGGAGCATATCCGATGAAACTTCCTAATAACTTGTCCTATATAAAATCTATTGAACCTTCTGATGTCATTTTCCTTGTTAACTGGCCAGATGGAAGAAAGACACCACTCCCATACACTAGCCGTGTAGCGTTAGGTATGAAAGAAGGCTCCAAGTCTGCATACAAAGATGATGGCCAAATTGACATGGACGCAACGGCACACTCCCTAGCCCATGGCAACGCGCACGAAATCGACTTTTGCTGTGTACCTTACGGAGCCGAGAGTATCGAATGCGAATTTTCTGTTTCATTTGCTTCGAGTCTTCGTAAACCATTTAAGTGTTCCGATCCAGAAGTAAAACGAACCCTAGTTCAATTGATTAAGCTATACGAGGAAAAAGTGGGTTGGGAAGAACTCGCCAATAGGTTCCTCGAGAATATTTGTAATGGTAGATGGCTTTGGAGAAATAACGAATGTACATATTCAACATCAATCGGTATAAAACCATGGCCATGGGAAGACGAAAAAGCCATTAGCCCATTCCATGACATCCGAAAAAATTATGCTGGCACTAACCACTTCAGAGATCATAAAGACTGGGATCAGCTAATCAAGTTAATCACTGACGCTTTTTCCCAACCGAATGGGCTCTGTATTTTCGAAGTCAGCGCTACATTTCGTTTAGGAACAAACGCTCCAATTTATCCTAGTCAAGTATTCAAAGACTCTGTCAAAGGTGAAAAAAACCGCATCTATCAATCCACTGACGTAGATGGAGAGAGTAGTCCTATACTCGGTTGTTATAAAACTGGAGCGGCAATAGCCACGATTGACGACTGGTATCCGGATGCGGACAAACCAATACGTATCAGCCACTATGGTGCACATAAAGAAGACGTTTATTGTTATCGTCACCCAAACACTGGGAAAGATTTATTCACACTTTTGGAAAAAGCCGATCAATACCTCGAACAACTTCAGGCGACAGATGTATTGCCAGATGAAATGATTAATGACCTGCATTTTATCGTTGCAAACTTGATAAAAGGCGGGTTACTTCAACGGAAAGGAACCTAAACCATGGATTGGTACTATAGAACCATCACATTTTTACCTGAATATCGAAACAATGAAGCAATCGCAGCTAAATGTATCAAGGAATTACATCGTTTTAATTACAAGTATGAAACGAGATCCATTGGCGTCTCGTTCCCACTCTGGGGCCAAGAAACGGTGGGACGTAAAATCACCTTTGTTAGTACCAATAAAATGGAGTTGGATTTTCTGGTATCACGAAGGTATTTCGTACAAATGACAAAACTTGGTTACTTTAGCATTTCCACAACACAAACTGTCCCAGACGATTGTTCTTATGTTCTATTTAAACGTGCACACTCTATAGATAAAGGAACATCTGCGGGCCGAGCGAGGGAGTTAAAACGACTTGAGCGAAGAGCTTTAGAACGAGGCGAAATATTTGACCCTATAGCTTATTCCAAAACCACTAGTCATGCATTCCAAAGCTACCACTCACTGGAAGAAGATAGCAGCAGTGGCAATAAGTTCCGACTGAACATACAAATGAAGGAAAGGTCAGGAACTGTAGGTACCGGAACATTTAGCAGCTATGGGCTAGGCAATACCGATAATTCATTGCAGGTTGTTCCATTGATTTAACCTTACATCTACACCATCTTCATAACCTATTGATTTTACAGCCTAGAATGTAGCATTAAGTTAAAAAGGGTAAATTCGTAGAAAAACCATTAACTAACTGATATTTATGGACTATTATTACATTGGTAATAGTGAACTACCGAATAGGTAGCTGATAATTTTGCGCAAATTTATAGTCACCTGGGAAAGTAGTGAACTGCCGCATAGGTAGAGAGGAGCAGTTTAAAAAATCAATACTATTACCATCTCCAAACAGCTAAACTCTTAGCTGTTTGCTTTGGCATTAGATGAGGACTATAATCCTCATCACTACTGAAAAGTAGCTGATAACAAATTTACATCTCCAGGCTCAGCCAAAAAGCGAATACTGCCGAACAGGTAGGAGGCTCCGTCAACTAGAGTAAATGAACTCTTCCAATCTATTTATGGTAGAAGCACTCGAATATCGCACTGAAGGACACTTGCTATCTGGTAGGCTTTTTCTAGTGTGATATTCACTTCACCTCGTTCTATCCTGCCTACGTAGCTACGATCTATATCTGCAGCCAAAGCCAACTTATCCTGTGATATTCCTTTGTCTTTTCGCATAGAACGAACGTTGTAGCCAAACTTTTTTGCTAAGTCTCTCATTTCAAAAGTACATTAAAAAGAAAGACTATCTATTCTTGAAGAGAACTTTTCCACGGACTATAATCCGCATTTATTTTTCTATGTTCAAATCTACTGTCGAGAGTTGCTACGTGTCACAAGACCTTACCATTCAACCATATATCATTGATTCAATAATCATAAATAACAAACCCACGTTTAGAATATCTGATATACGGGATCTGTTGTTAACCAGCACGATGCAAGACAAAAGTGTAGGTTATGTACGAATGTTTGTTTCTAAACAACTCAATACAATGGTAAAGCAAGGACTACTGACAACATCAGGAAATAATCGCAATAAGCTGTTTCATAAAACCACTTTGTTTCAACAAGTTAATGCCTCAAGCGTAGAATCAGAAATTAATCTGGGCAAAGCTGTTGATTTGGTAAGTTCAGTCCCATATATCGCTGAATTGAACAAAATGAGAGGCAAGCTCAATGGAGAGCTTGCAATGCTAATTGCTGAAATGGACGAGTATCGTTCGATTATGGCGCAATACCCTCAGACTCAAGAGAAAGTAAAAAAGCTGCATCAAGAATCGACACAACTTTCGGCCACTTTAACTGGGCAAATAACCGCCATCTCAAAAACAATAGACCTACTCACGTCGGAGGCTGTTTGATGCTTAGAGATTGGCAACGAAACTGCATTAAAGAAGCCTTAGGAAAATACAAATCTGGCAATAAGCACTTTCTTACTCAAGCAACTCCCGGCGCAGGAAAAACTATAATGGCTGCGTATTTAAGTAAGCAACTCTTAGATTCAAATATGATTGATTTGATTATTTGCTTCTCTCCGTCAATTAATGTTGCTAATGGGTTTACACGCACTTTTTCTCGTGTATTGCAGTGCTCGTTCAATGGCTCTCTAGGTTCATTAGGAACATCACTAACCTACCAAGCTATCCAATA
>NZ_JAWLID010000034.1:0-377 GCF_033042495.1 Vibrio sp. EA2
TGTTTTACCGTGGTCAACGTGGCCGATAGTACCAACGTTAACGTGCGGTTTCGTACGTTCAAATTTTTCTTTAGACATGAGTGGTCCCTCTAGGTACGGATTTTGGTGGCCCAAATTGACCACGCAACCAAAAAAGATTATTGGTAAATCTAATATCAAAAGGAAATATGCTTGAGAGCTGGTGCTGATAGGCAGACTCGAACTGCCGACCTCATCCTTACCAAGGATGCGCTCTACCACCTGAGCTATATCAGCACTCAAATTAGAGTGGAGCGGGCAGCGGGAATCGAACCCGCATCATCAGCTTGGAAGGCTGAGGTAATAGCCATTATACGATGCCCGCAACACGTAACTCTGAGAGCTATTTCCTAAAGAAT
>NZ_JAWLID010000034.1:464-6035 GCF_033042495.1 Vibrio sp. EA2
AAATTTCTAGCCATTCTCACTACAATTGTTTCTAAGAAACAGGAGAGAATGGTGCCGACTACCGGAATCGAACTGGTGACCTACTGATTACAAGTCAGTTGCTCTACCTACTGAGCTAAGTCGGCATAAGTGGTGCGCATTCTATTGAATGATTTTCTAGGTTGCAATAGTAATTTTAAAAAAAATCATAAAATTCGATTTTTTACATTCGTTTGCTGCAAAAACATACAAACTCTGCTTTTTTCCAGCAAACTTCGACCTCTGTCGCTTGCTTTAAAGCGCGCTTGATGTATGTTCATCCTCTCTATGAAAGCAAGGATAAAAGAGACCCATGAGTCCATTTTTGTCATTTGACCGTGCCAACTGGTCAGAATTACGAAATTCTGTGCCAATGACACTTTCTGAAGACGACTTAACTGCGCTTCAGGGCATAAATGAAAACCTCACCATGGAGGAAGCGGTAGAGATCTACCTTCCTTTGTCTCGCCTATTAAATTTATATGTTCAAGCTCGCCAAAGCCGTAATACGGTTCTTCAGCAGTTTTTAAATACTGAGGAGCATGCCCCTCCCTTTGTTATTGGTATAGCCGGTAGTGTCGCAGTCGGTAAAAGTACCACTGCCCGTATCATGAAAGCACTGCTCTCTCGCTGGGAAAATCACCCTAAAGTATCGCTAGTGACGACAGACGGTTTTCTCTATCCCAAGAAAGTGTTGGAAGAAAAGGGAATCATGCATCGCAAAGGTTTCCCTGAGTCTTATGATATCAAGCGTTTAGTTGAGTTTATGTCTGACGTGAAGGCAGGAAAACCCAATCTTGAAGTCCCCGTCTACTCGCATATTACCTACGACATTACCGACGAGTTAAAAAAGGTAGATAGGCCGGATGTTTTAATTATCGAAGGCTTAAACGTATTACAGAGTGGAATGGATTACCCACACGATCCCCATCGCGTGTTTGTTTCGGATTTCCTGGATTTTTCCATTTATGTCGATGCAGAATCTGACACCATTGAGCAATGGTATGTGGAAAGGTTTTTGAAGTTCCGTCATGGTGCTTTTACCAAGCCGGGGTCTTATTTTAGTCACTACACACAACTGTCAGTTGACGATGCTAAAAGCAAAGCGAAAGAAATCTGGAATAGCATTAATGGGCTCAACCTAGAACATAACATTCTCCCGACCCGGGAAAGAGCCCATCTGATCTTACATAAAGGGAGTAACCATCTTGTAGATAAGGTCTCCCTCAGAAAGTAAGAGAAGGTTAGTCCCCTTTTCTCAAGGAGATCTCACCGCCAATGTAGGTCTCCAGGCCATGCTCTGTTTCCAGTACCACACCACCTTGTTGATCAATGCCTTGTACAATCCCATGAATTTCTCTTGGCCCGATCAACAGCTTTACAGGGCGCCCTAAAAAGTTATCCAGTCGGTTCCATCGTTCAACAAAGCCAGCTAGCCCCATCATTTCGTAATCAATAAGCGCAGCGGACCAATGCTCAATTAAGGTTGAAGCAAGTTGTGTTCTATCGATATCCATATCGGCACAGACTTGATTGAGCGTTGTCCAAGGTTGGTCAATATCTGGCTGTTGATCTGGCATGCCAATATTTATGCCCATTCCCAAGACTAAATGAGCCGCCCCACCGGCTTGGCCCGACATTTCTACCAAAATACCCGCTAGCTTTTTATCCTGATAGTACAGGTCATTAGGCCATTTTAGCTTAACGTCTTCAATTCCCATGGACTCTAGCGCTTCAACCGCAGCGATACCGATGACAAGGCTTAACCCCATTGCCGCAGCCATACCAGCATCGAGGCGCCAATACATGGAAAGGTATAAGTTGGAACCAAATGGAGAGATCCACTGACGACCACGGCGGCCACGACCTTTAGCTTGATACTCAGCTAGGCAAACTCGGCCTTTTTCGGATTCATTCACCCGTTCTAACAAATACTGGTTAGTGGAATCAATCACCGGAATTAACTCCAGCTTATGGGCTGAATTCGCCACTAATCTCTTCTCATCCAATAATTGCATCGGATGAGCTATTTGATAACCACGTCCTTGAATGCGGTAGATATCCACACCCCAGTCACTCAATCCTTTTATATGCTTCGCGATTGCAGCTCTAGATATGCCAAGTTCTTGCCCTAAAGCTTCACCGGAATGGAAGTCACCATCACTTAGCGTGCGAAGGATATGTAGCTTTGTTGCATGTTCTTTTCTCATTGTGCAGCCTCTATCTCTGCAAGGTTCGTTTCACCCACCTTATTGATAAAACGAACTTCGTGCTCAAGCTCAATCTGGTATTTATCCCAAACTGTCTGTTTCACAAGAGAAGCCAGAGCCACGACATCAGTAGCACTACAATTATCCACGTTGGTCAGTACCAATGCTTGCAACGGGTTAACCTGTGCACCATTCACCGAGATCCCTTTGAGGCCACATTGATCTATCAACCAACCCGCCGCTACTTTCATACCATTTTCTGTCGGGTATGCGACTAAGTCACGATGAACCTCAAGGAGTTGATCATAATGATCTTGCGAGATCACTGGGTTTTTAAAAAAACTACCAGCATTCCCGACTTTCTCCGGATCAGGCAACTTTTCTTGGCGAACCTGACAAACACGTTCAAATATGGAGGCAGGGCTTAGCTTTTCGGTAGGAATACTTTGCAAAGGTCCATATTGATTGATCGGTTGCCACTTTTTGTTCAGCTTAAGTCCGAGGGCGGAAATAAAGCACTTACCATACAAAACGTGCTTAAAGATTGAGTCACGATAGCCAAACTCACACTCATCCGCACTCATACGTCGGGTTTCAAACGTTGTTAGATCCAAGATATCCACATAATCACAAACATCTTTCAGTTCTAATCCATAAGCACCAATATTCTGAATCGGAGCAGAACCCGCACAACCGGGAATCAGGGCTAAGTTTTCTATCCCGCCAAATCCTTGTTCGACGCACCAGGAAACCAGTTCAGGCCAGTCTTCACCACCTTCTATATGCAGTAAGAAATGATGGTCACTTTCTTGTGCCACTTTACCAAGCAGTCGATTAACGATAACCAGACCGTCATAATGCTCGGTAAAAAGAATATTACTTCCTTTTCCCAGGAAAAGTTTCGGTAATCCTTTAAAAGTAGGCTCCTGAAAGAGCTGAATAACATCGTCAACGGACTCAACGATAGCTAAATAAGAACAGGTTTGTTCAATACCAAAAGTGTGATACGCCTTGAGGCTCGCGTTAGTTTTAATTTGCATAGTGGGTTTGCAACGCCAGATAAGATTCTCTTAAACTGTAAACATTCTACCTTAGAACTCTTTTAACCGCAGTGACAATACCTAGCTCATTAATCATAGAAGTGTTAAATCCGATCAAACTTCCTCTTATTAAGAAGTTGTATAAAGCCCACTATCCCGCAGGACGAGCGAAAAGAGATGAATTGATTATCACCGCCAGTGCAGAAAGTACGATCGTGGCCCTGCTGCGTATGAAAAGTGTGGAGAACTTTCGATTATTAACCGGGATGCTTGTCGTGCCCGCATACAGAGGAATGGGCGTGGGGAAAGCGCTACTGACTCACTGCGAAAACAAAGTTTTCAGTGATGGTGATTACTGCTTTGCTTTTATGCACTTAGAGACTTATTATTCTCATTATGGTTTTAAGACTATCGATAGTTCAGAACTACCTAACTCATTGAAAATGGCTTTTCAGCGCTACGTCGATAGCGGTAAAGATCTCATTCCAATGCAATTCATCCCATCCTAGACTTCAAACCCCGTGCTTTTGTAGCCAGATAAATCATATATTTGTTAAAATATCAGGTTCGCAATATTGCACTAAATTAAGGTACTCACACCGATATGATAGTAAGTAGGAATCCATTCGAACAGTTGCCAAGCCTCGCAGTAAATCCTGAGGACTTTGACGTTCTGTATTCTGCACAAGAATTCAGAGCTCGCCTTCTGGATGCGATCAGCAAAGCAACGTCACGAATTTACCTAGTCGCTCTATATCTGGAAGATGACGAGGCTGGACGTGAAATACTCACAGCACTTTACGAAGCGAAGCAACGTAATCCAGGGCTAGACATCAATATTTGTGTAGACTGGCATCGGGCACAACGCGGCCTGATTGGTGCAGAAACCTCTGAGGGTAATTCAGCCCTTTATAAAGCATTCGCACAAAAGTACCAACACAGAATCCCTGTCTATGGCATTCCCGTACGAGGTCGAGAAGTCTTTGGCGTTCTGCATTTAAAAGGCTTCATTATCGATGACACCGTCATCTATAGTGGGGCAAGCTTAAATAATGTTTACCTGCATTATAACGACCGTTATCGCTTTGATCGCTACCATGTCATTCGTAACGAGTCTCTCGCAGACTCTATGGTGCACTTTATTCAGAATGAGATGATCGCACACCCTGCTGTCAATGACCTTGCTAACCAAAACAAGCCAGAAACAAAAGAAATCAAAGCTGCAATTCGTCAATTACGCGCTTCTCTGGCTCAAGCGAATTACCAGTTTGAAAACCAAAAAGGAACAGAAGAAGAAGTAAGAGTCACACCACTGGTTGGTTTGGGAAAACGCCGTAATATATTGAATCAGCAGATTGTGAAGTTACTCGCGGCGGCTCAAAATGAAGTTGTCATCTGTACACCTTACTTTAACTTCCCTAAAGCCATTCACCGTGAAGTAAAACGCGCCATGAAACGCGGTGTAAAAGTGACTATAGTGGTCGGTGATAAGATCGCAAATGATTTCTATATCTCCCCTGAAGAAGACTTTAAAACCATTGGTGGCCTACCTTACCTTTATGAAGTAAATCTTCGTCGCTTCGCTAAGGCAAATGAAGCGAATATAGCAGCTCGAAAACTATCGATTCACTTATGGAGGCATGACAATAACAGCTTCCACCTAAAAGGCATTTGGGTCGATAAACGATACATGCTGCTAACAGGTAATAACTTGAATCCACGAGCTTGGTCGCTTGATCTGGAAAATGGCTTATTAATCCAGGATAACTACGCCAAACTTACCGAGAAGTTTGAAGAAGAAATTTCACGAATCCTGGAACATACCCACCTAATCTGCACATACAGACAACTAGAAAAAGTCGAAGATTATCCACTCGGTGTACAAAAGCTGGTAAGAAAAATCACTCGCCTTAAAGCCGATGGAGTATTAAAACGCATTCTGTAATGCTAGCGGCTTAAAACATAATCAATCAATGCCCAACACCTGTTGGGCATTTTTGTATCTAGGTAGCAGCGCTTCCCAAAGTATCAGGGTCGCACACGAGAAGGACTCCATCTACCAGAAAATGAAACTATACGCCGTAAACGAAAAAAGCCTAGTCTTTCGACTAGGCTTCTTAATAAGTGGCGGAGTGGCTGGGGTCGCACGCGACCGGGACTCATTGGTCGAAGACCAACTTAACTCAGCACAAACTAAAAGACCCTAGCATTTCTGCTAGGGTCTCGAATAAGTGGCGGAGTGGACGGGACTCGAACCCGCGACCCCCGGCGTGACAGGCCGGTATTCTAACCAACTGAACTAC
>NZ_JAWLID010000035.1:0-3049 GCF_033042495.1 Vibrio sp. EA2
ATTAGTACAAAGTAACGTACAAATAATAGTTCAACTAATAGTTATGAGCAAGAACTTGATACTGTGTTATAACGCCCGCTTAAGTGGTGAGCAACGCTACCACTATACTTAATTATTGCATCGTAAACACAAAAGCTAAATCAAACCAAAACCGCCGGGCGTTGCGAATCCGCCTTAAAGCGTTTGTTATGTGTTGCTCTCCACAAGTCGATTCTTACTTTCTTCGAGTCTTTCTTGATTTAACTTGAGAGCTAATTCAATCTGGCCTACTTTGACATAAAGACTATAAAATCGTTTTTCTGGCCTTTGAATTTTCCCCACATCCATATTAGAAAAGAGCTCTAGTGTTTCGTTAACCCATTCTAGCGCATGATTCGACGTACTGATGATATTTGCACTTTCCTGTTCTGTTATTTTTGCCGATTCAAACTCGTCAATGAATCGCTTGGCTTCACGATTGATCTCTTCCGCTAACTTTATATTTTTCTGAGCTAATAGCTTAGCGGAAAAAAGTTGATCAACTAAACGAAGTTGACTCGATTCAATTCTAACTTGTTGGCTATATCGATATGTGAGATATGCAACGGCTAGACTAATAGCTGAGATACCTATAGCTGCGAATGAAATGTAATTATCCACTTTATCCCTCTTTAACACATAACGCCCTGTTAAGGTGTGAGCAACCCAATACCGATGCCACCGCATACTACCTTAACCACTAAACACAACGCATAGTAAAAATGCCATGCGTTGCGAATCACTCTTAAACAGTTTGTTAGGAATTTTATTCGAATATGGCACGTCCAAACTTTTGTTCCATATAGGAGCGAAACCCTGAACGATCTCCCCAATGTTTGCTCAGTTCAAACTTATCTCCATGAATTGTTACACCATAATTACCCTTAAGTTCCTCTGCGTTATTTTCAGGGGCTAGTACGACAGAAACAATCAACCCAATAATGAAGCTAGGAGGTAAATTCCATTGTTGCCCGATACTCATGCCCTCTAGATTGTCGAAGTTAAGCCTAGGGTCTAACTCACCCTCATGAGCGATCGAAGTTCTGCCAAACTTGTAGATTGCTTCAGGAAAGCTAATTCCGTCGACATTTATGCGAAATATATTTTGAGTTGCGATGTAAGTGATAATATCTAGCTCGTCATCTAAGAATTTTTTTATTCTTTTTCCCACACCGTCTTTAGGGTATCTTTTCTTCGCTGTTTTATCTAAAGCTGGAAAGAAATGAACTAACGCACTTTCAAAATCATTCTGTTGAAAGCTAATTATACTTGATTCTATTCGTCTGCTAATCGAGCTTGTCGACATCAAAATTCTCCTAAAATTCCTAACGCCCAATTAAGGGGTGAGTAACGCAACTCCGATGCCACCGCAAACCACCTAAATCACTAAAATTAACGCATAGTAAAAATGCCACGCGTTACGAATCCCTCTTGAATTGTTTGTTAGTACTCTGCCCGTAAACCTTTTGCACACGCCAAGATATTGAAATATAGCATGAAACTTTTGGCTTAAAACGCTGAAGATAAAGGGACAACTGCCAAACTAGAACTCACTCTCAAAACGCAAGTTGGCGAGAAGAAAAATATGCTTAACTGCCCTATTGCCGCCGTTTTCAAATTAGCAAAGGATACAGGCTGCAGAACTAAACGGCAGCGACAAAGAAACTCGTTTTTTGACGAAAATTTCTCAATACCAAAGAAGCCGCACCAGAGAAATAGCCCGAAAGTTAGAAACCGTAAACGGTGAAGTCAAAGCAAGCACATCACATATAGTGCCACCGGAAAGAACGTGAAAGGCACATTTGACCAGGTGTAAAACAAGGAAAAGAAACCGATAAACTCCGAAAGTTTTACCGTTGATGCCCATCCAGTACTAACGCCGCATTAAGGTGTGAGCAGCGCTTGGCTAAACTTGAGCGAAGCGAAAGTGCCAAGCGTTGAGAATCACTCTTAAATGCTTTGTTAAATTACTATTCGCTCAAATGTAGCTTTCTATCTAAGTACGCTAAGTAATCATTACCCTTTTTAGTAATATTAAATCGGCGCCATTGGACACTTGCTACTTTTTCATTAATTACTAATCCATGAATTTGCAATTTAGGACAAACGTTATGATACATAAATGATGCAGCTTCTCCGCTATTCATCTGATTTGTAATACCAGTAACAAAGACCTCTTTATTACTAACAAAAAGGTCAAGAAGCGTTCTCTGGACCTCTTCCTCTTTACCAGTGATTTTAGGAGGGATAACAACATCTATTGATTCAAGTAACTGCGTTAATTCGTCAAAGTTATTATTTTGATTTTTATCTGTGCTTACAGAATTGATTCTCTTTTCAGCTAAAGCTAGCTTTTCTATCAGTTCGTTGTTGGCTTCGGTCAATCTACTTATTTCTTCTAGCAAAGGCTGTACATTTGCAACCTCGTCTGCAGATACCCACCCCTTTAACTCTCGGGTTGCTGAAAAATCAGATAAACTTTCGTAAACACACAGCCTAATGTCTTTTTCATCATCAAAGAAAGAAGATATGTTTGAAAGTACTTTATCTCTAAATAACTTCAGCTCCTTAGGGTTTTCTTTTTCCATAAGATGCGTGCCAATATCTCTAACTCGAGACTCTAGAGCTTCCTCATTAATAACGACAGCAAATACTGGTTTTTCAAGTTCCAAAGCATAGTTGTACTCTAGTTCGGTGTAACTAACGCCCGAACTAGGCTCTAAACTCCCATATCGACCACCAAGAATCAGCATATATATATCAGACTCTTCAATCCAATTACGAATAGTTTCCATTTGGGATTTATCACCAGAAGTAAACAACTCCATACCTGCTGGAATATGTCCCGATTTCAGAATTGCACTTACCGCTGACTGACGATCTTCTTTTAAATCTTCATAAGTCGAAGATACAAATACTTGTAATTTTCTTTTCACTTAACTTTCCTAGTAATTTAACGCCTTGTTAAGGGGTGAAGCACGCAACACCAACGCTACCGAATACCACCTTAATCACTAAAACCAACGCATAG
>NZ_JAWLID010000036.1:0-2651 GCF_033042495.1 Vibrio sp. EA2
TTTCAATTATTGAAGACTGTTGCACAACTACAGATGCGATGATTCATAAAATTGCTTTGAATGCAGCATCACCTCGCGTACCCCTAGTAACGTTTTCCGAAGTGTTATAGAAATAGTCATAAGAAAATGAATTGAAACCTCACTGGTATCGTTTTCTAGTGAGGTTTCGCTTTAACGAACAATGGAGCTGATACGTGCTAGCACGTATCAGCTGCTTTCAATCAATTGCACCAAGTTTATCAATAACAAAATCTAAAAATACTTTCACTCGTTCAGGTTGATAAACACCTCCACGGTACAGAGCGTTCAACGGATACTTAAGTGGTTTAAAACCGATATCAAGTTTTTGCAGGAGTCCCTTTTCCACATAAGGTGCAGCGATAATATCGGGTTGATAGCTTGCTCCAACCGCTGAGAGCGTCAACTGGCGAATAAGCCGTGGACTATTGCTTTTGAAAACGGCGTGTACGGCGAGATTATGACAAGCATTGCTTTGCTTCATAGCGCTAGCCACAGGCCAACGAGCTGTTGCGTGAAGGTTGCTGTCGATAAGGCAAGGTAAGTGTTTTAATTCCATATCATCGCAGCACTGTTTTGCTAACTCAGGCGCGGCATAAACTGAACTTTGAAGGGACATTACCTTACGATATTTTAAGTTGGAGTCTTCGAGTTCACTGGCACGAAAAGCGATGTCTATGCCTTGTTCGACTAAATCCAGTTTTTGATTAGTAACGATGATATCAATCTGAATATCTGGATATCGCGCATGAAACTCTGGAAGAAGTGGGCTTAATAATTCCTCAGCAAAACCCTGCGAAGCCGTTACACGCATACATCCAGAAGCTTCTTTATTCTTTGAGTGGAGTTGATGGTATAGCTGGTCAAACTTAGCCAGAACCTGTTGCGCTTGCAGGTAGTACTCTTGGCCAGCCTGATTAACTGAAAGCTTACGGGTGGTGCGATGAAACAGTTTGACTCCGAGCTGCTCTTCGACGCGGTTTACGTATTTGGAGGTGAGGGATTTAGAAATACCTAAACGTTCAGAAGCAGCGCTAAATGAGCCTGTTTCTATCACAGCCACAACTGTTCTCATTCCATCGATAGTGTCCATAAATTATCAACATTCTGGAAATTATCATTCCATGTTAGCGGGGTTTTTCTTCTTCGCAACTTGTTCTTAAATGTAGAACAGACAACGAGCTAGGAGAAAACAATGATAAAACTATACTGGCACCCCATGTCGGGGCACGCACACCGCGCACACATGCTATTAAGTATCCTCGAATTGGACTTTGAGCTCATTACCGTCGATTTACCGGCTGGGGAACATCAACGACCAGAGTTTTTGGCACTTAACCCCTTTGGACAAATACCAGTATTAGTCGATGGTGAAATCGTCATTTCTGACTCAAACGCGATCTTGGTTTATCTTGCTACCGTTTATGATAGAGAACAGATATGGCTTCCAGAGTCGCCTCTGGTGCGTGCGCATATCGAACAGTTTCTTTCTCTAGCAGCTCATCGACTAGCAGGCTCAATAGCCAAACTTCGCGCAGCGAACTTATTCAATCGCAGCATAGACAGTGCACCGCTCACTCAAGAAGCACATAAGCTCCTCATACAACTCCAAACTTACCAAAACGGCCGTCAATGGTTGGTCGGAACAAAGCCTACTATTGCGGACTTAGCCCTCTACAGTTATATCAAGTTAGCGCCAGAAGGTGGAATAAGTTTAGCTGACTACCCTGTTTTGGAAGCTTGGCTGAAACGAGTAGAAGGGCTATCTGGCTTTGTACCTATGCAACTTTCGAATGTCGGTCTACGGAAGGAAATACTAAATAGTGATATTATCGAAACCCATTGATAATTGCTCAACTCACTTTACCTTTACTATCTAGCTAATCGTTTTTAGGTATTGGGTACCCCTTTAAAGTAGAGTGAGTTACCCACTCACTCTTGCTTTGTCACGTTTTAACTGATTCGAACTTAGGTTATTGGGAGTTAAGAAGGGCTAATTTATACTTGTTTCTTATTTCGACCCAAAATGAATAAAAGTAATCCAAAAAGCAGCTTTCTGAATTAGTGCATTAATCAGGCGTAACTTCGAATGGGGCAGATTCGATTCAGTCAGAATCTGAATCAGGAAAACCTCTTTCGGAACTCTCGTGGCGTTAATCCAACAATATTGATAAAGGCCTTTCGACATGCACTGATATCTTCGTAACCAACTTGGTTGGCTATCCATTCAAATGAGTTTTTTGTACTTTCCAGATAGTCACATGCATTTTGTACTCTGAGACGTTGCAAATACTGATTTGGGTTGTACCCCGTGGCCTTTAGGAATCGTCTTTGCATAGTCCGTTCAGTAAGGTTTACTTGCTTAGCTAACTGATGTATCGATAACGGTTCCGTATAACTTTGATGCATTGTCTGTTGAACCGAAACAATCACCAAATCACCATGAGCGAACGATGGTTTGAATTGTTGATAATAACTCTGCTCTCTCTGCGAAGTATCGATAACAAGTGTTTTACCAAGTTGGCGAACAACCCGAGGAGACGAATATTTAGAGATCAGTTCAAACCCGAGATCCAGCCACGACATCATACCGCCCGCCGTCACTATGTCACCGTGATCGATCAATATCTTAT
>NZ_JAWLID010000037.1:0-2500 GCF_033042495.1 Vibrio sp. EA2
GTTGGATTAACACCACGCGAGTTTCGAAAGAGGTTTTCCTGATTCAGATTCTGACTGAATCGAATCTGCCCCATTATGGTTTAGATTAGAAAGTCATACACATTCTATTAATGCGTGTTTCCCGTACCAAAAGTTATCCGAAAGTGTCTAGAAATCATTATGTGTAAAATTATTCGATATTCTGCAACCCGACTTCCGTTTCGCTAACTCACTTATAGATTTTCAAGTAAAGTTTCCGAAAAAGAAATTTGAGGTATCTATTGGCCTGTTTCCTAGTTGTTTTTTGAAAACGAGGGAAGCTACTCTTGAATATAGCATCCCTCATTCATTATCAATTCAACACAATTTTTACTTTCAATGTGTATACGCTTGTAATGGCTCTAAGCCGATATCAAATCCAGTTTACTTTTTTCCGACTCGTACCAACTTTGCAAACTAGCGTCATCCCAGAGCTGCGCAAGGTTGTCAGCTAAGGTTATCTCCAATTCATAATTGTCAGAGTCACCGATTCGCTTATAAGTCTTTGCTTTTTCTAAACGAATAAAGGCCTCATCAACAGGCTCAGGTCCCTCATTCTTGATAATCTCTAACGCATAGTCTGCATACCCAAGAGACTTCTCAGTGTCTCCAAGGGTATTCTGAATTAATTGTAACAAGTACAACGCTCTTTCTTCATTTACCCAATTGCCACATTTTTTCCAAGCCGCCAAAGCATATTCACCTGCGGAAAGCATGATTGAATCTTGAATGGGTGTACGATCTTCCAGCTTAAGTAAATCGTTAGCGATATTGTTACATGAAATGGCGACCACTCTTTCCGAACCGGAGCCTTCTTTTTGCGTTGAAGACAAAGCAGTGACCTTTTTGAAAATAGGTAAGCCTTCGTCAAAACGGTTCGATGAAAACAGTGCCTTTGCCAACATTAGTTTCACCGTTATAAAGGCCGCTAAAGCATTACCTTCGATGTTAAGCGCACTTTCAAGCTCAGCGGCTTGTGCTTCTTCCATCGCAAAGTCCATGTAGCGCAATACTGCAACCAAAGCCCACTGATGCGACGTCCTGTTTCCTTCTCCTAACGTTCCAAAAACGTGTTCAGACAGCTCGCGGGCTCTAGACCACTGGTTTAAGTGTTCGCCGATGGTATGGCTGATAAGAGTAAGTAACGGTGTAACATGTTCATCTTGAACTTCGCTAAGGCTCACTGACTCAAGCTCCAATGCTAACCTTTCTGATTCACTATCGTGATAGCCCCAGCCATCTTTTAGTAGTTTTTCTATCATTTTTATCATCCTTGAATATCTGCCCAATGCTAAAGTAACTAAACTGAATATTGCTTAACTACTCAGAAAATCGGTTATTTCTGGCATTCGTAATTTACTTCTTTTATAGCGCTTACAGCGTAAAGCTCTGTACTCTACCTTGAAAACTTTCAAGGCTCCGCTTATATGCCATAGATTTGTGATACAAATTGATTTACTTAACGTTATCCGATGTATCCTATAAATTTGCCTTTCCGTAATGTGACCTAGCCTCCCTTTTTCTTGCTCAACCTATTGATTGTAAATTAAATTTCCGTATGAATAGCTGCGTGATAGGAGTATGAAAAGCTGCTAAAAGCCGTATAGAAAGCGTTATGAGTATCCGAAAATTTTAGAATGGAGTCTATTTTGTTCAAACTTTACTATTATCCAAACAATGCGAGTTTAGCTCCACATTTTCTACTTCATCATGTGGGGGGCTGAATACGAACTTTTGCTGGTTGACAAAAAGACCAATTCTCAAAAATCAGCGGATTATCTAAAATTAAATCCAGCAGGTCGTATTCCTACTCTTGTTGTTGGTGAACAGGCAATATTCGAGAGTCCAGCTATTTGTACCCACATTTGTGAGTTGCACCCCGAACATGAACTAATCCCAGCTCTTGGGGACTTAAATCGTCCGTTGTTTTTTCAGTGGCTAGCCTTTTTAAATAACACGCTTCAAGCTGAATTAATGGTTCGCTACTATCCACATCGTCATACAAATGACGAATCAACAATACCAAATGTGGTAGCGGCTCAAGACGAACGTATTGCAGATGCTTTATCTATTATCAACGATCAACTAGAACACAATGAATATTTGCTAGGTGACAAATTGTCAGCTTGTGATTACTTCCTGTTTATGCTGGCTGAATGGTCGTTACCAATAAAGCAGTCACCACTGACATTTAAGTATTTGGCAAAGTACTTAAAACGCCTATCTGGCAACCAAACAGTAAAAGCTGTTTGTGGTATCGAGGGCATAGATCTCACACCATTTGAATCATACTCATAACAAACAACTTAAAGGGACAAAAACACGTGCCACTTTTGGTTCGGTTTGTTTTTGAGGTTATGGCTGGTTTGGTTGGGTGAATGGATTATGGTTTTTGCCCTTTAGTTGGGCGTTATGTGTAATCGAGAGTTCAGGGAAAGAATGAAAGTACTTATATCAGGATCCAATGGGTATATTGGTAGCC
>NZ_JAWLID010000038.1:0-2277 GCF_033042495.1 Vibrio sp. EA2
TTCCTCCTTAGCTCAGTTGGTAGAGCGACGGACTGTTAATCCGCAGGTCGCTGGTTCGAGCCCAGCAGGAGGAGCCACTTTTAAGAAGCCGCATCACATGATGCGGCTTTTTTTTATCTATATATTCTCCCCTACCCAATCACGACTTTCACTCATTCCACCATCCCACATATAAAGCTTACTTCTTGAAAAACTTATTTCACGATAAAAATTTAATCTCCATCATAATTTAAACAAGCACTTGTAGGCGCTCATTTCCTTCTTCAATAAGATGCCTTGTCTATTCAATTTCTAAAATAAGCCATGCTTTGCATAGCAACTAAAAATTTGTGAGCCCAAATATGAAACTAAAAACTCAAGCCTATTTACTGTCTGCGATTATATTGCTGGCGTTGCTCGCATTAACCGCTACAGGATTATGGACTCTGAGAGTTGCAAGTAACCTTGATAACAAAGCTCGAGTGACAGAACTGTTCAAGAGCGCATATAGCATTCTGACCGAAGTAGAAGCAATGGCTGCAAGTGGTGAACTTCCGGAAGGTGAAGCAAAAGCACTGGCGACTCGCCTGCTTCGCAACAATATCTATAAAGACAATGAATACGTTTATGTTGCCGATGAGAACATGATGTTTGTCGCTGCGCCTCTCGATCCACAATTGCATGGCACCAGCTTCCATGACTTCAAAGACAGCAATAACAATAGCGTTGGCCAATTAATATTAGATATTTTGGATAACAAAACAGGCCAGATTGTCGAATATACATGGAGCCAAACACAAACCGACGGAAGCATTGAAGAGAAGCATTCAATAGCAGAAAAAACGCCTCACTGGGGATGGGTTGTAGGTACTGGTATTGGATTTAACGAGGTAAATGCACGTTTTTGGGCTACCGCACAATGGCAACTCATTCTATGCCTCTTCATTGCAGGTGCTATTCTTGCCAGCCTAATCATCGCCATCCGCAAGATGCTGAACGTATTAGGAGGTGAGCCTCATGACGTACGCCAAGCCGTTCAGGCGGTCTCTCAGGGCAATATCCAGACAAGTTTCGATACGGTCGCCCCAAAAGATAGTATTTACGATGCTGTGCAGAACATGAGTCAGTCTCTGGCAACAATGGTAACGAATCTCGATAGTTCTATGATCGCTCTGCGCTCAGAGTTATCCGCAGTTGAATCACGCTCTGGAACCATTGCTGATTTGACCCAATCACAACAGGAATCAACCGCTATGATTGCGACAGCGATGACAGAAATGGCCTCATCAGCTAATCAAGTCGCAACGTCAGCAAATGATACCGCGCGAAATACGGGTGAAGCAGACAAACAAAGCCAACAAACCCAATCACTGATCTGCAGTACAGTGGATAATATCCAGGGACTTGCAAATCAGTTAAATACAGCCAGTCTGGCGGTAGCTAATTTAGATCAGGATGTAAACAACATCGTCAAAGTCTTAGACGTTATTGGTGATATCGCAGAGCAAACTAACTTACTGGCGCTAAACGCAGCCATTGAAGCCGCTCGCGCGGGTGAGCAAGGCAGAGGGTTTGCGGTTGTGGCCGATGAAGTTCGCAAACTTGCTGGCCGCACTCAAGATAGTACCAAAGAGATCCAGAACATGATCTCAAACCTCCAGCAAGGTTCTCGCCATGCTATCCAAACAATGGAGATTTGCGCCGAGACCAGTCAAAGCACAGTCACACAGTCCCAAAGTGCTTCTGAAGCTCTACAACAGATAGTGACAGCATTAGAAGCCATTACGACAATGAGCCAACAAATCGCAACGGCCGCTGCGGAGCAAACCCATGTCAGCGACGATATTGCACACCGCATAAACCTGATTGAAGAAAGCGGTTATCAGCTAAATTCAGTGGTCACAGAGAGTCAATCAAGCACTCAAAGCCTGGCTTCTTTAGCGAATGATCTGGAAGGATGGGTCAATAAGTTCTCTGTAAAGCACTAGCTTAGAGCCAATTTACTAACTTAAAGCACGTTTTCAAACGTGCTTTATTATTTTTGGCTTACTAATCAGGCAAGCAAACTCGTCGTTTAATTCCCAAGAACGCTTAAAGCAAGGTGTATCACCATTTAAAACGCATAAAAACAGCCCACTCCGAGCACAATTTCATCAAACGATATTTTATTTGAATTTTATTGTTGACCTAAGAAGCGAAAAACCGTTTAATACACCTCGTCGCCCGGATAGCTCAGTCGGTAGAGCAGAGGATTGAAAATCCTCGTGTCGGTGGTTCGATTCCGCCTCCGGGCACCAC
>NZ_JAWLID010000004.1:0-171509 GCF_033042495.1 Vibrio sp. EA2
GCCTTGGTGAGCCCTTACCTCACCAACTAGCTAATCCCACCTAGGCATATCCTGACGCGAGAGGCCCGAAGGTCCCCCTCTTTGGCCCGTAGGCATCATGCGGTATTAGCCATCGTTTCCAATGGTTATCCCCCACATCAGGGCAATTTCCTAGGCATTACTCACCCGTCCGCCGCTCGACGCCGTTATCGTTCCCCGAAGGTTCAGATAACTCGTTTCCGCTCGACTTGCATGTGTTAGGCCTGCCGCCAGCGTTCAATCTGAGCCATGATCAAACTCTTCAATTTAAAGTTTTGATTCCCTAAATAAATAGGGGAGACTCAATGAATACTGATTTGTAGTTCCTAGGACCTAGGACCCTAGGGTCTAGATTCTATTCACTACTGAATTGACTGTGCCAAATAACCGAAGTTATTTGTATTGGTCACTCAGTTCATTGAAATCTAATTTGATACCGAGGTATCTAATTTGGATTATCATCAACGAGTGCCCACACAGATTGATAGGTCTATATTGTTAAAGAGCTTGCTTTATGAGAAGTTTTTCTCTCAAAGAGGAGGCGTATTCTAATGAACTAATTCTTGGTGTCAAACACTTTTTAAATTAATTTTTAGAAGCTTTTTATTCGCCTCGTTGCCAACTGCATTTGCGTTTCCGCATTGCCCTGACAACGGAGGCGCATTATAGGGAGATGATTTTTCTTGGCAACCCTTTTTAAAGAAAAAAAATCAAAAAAAAGCGCCGAGTGATGAAATCTCACTCAAGCGCTCATTTTTAGCACTCAATTGTTAATGCCAGGTAGCTAACAGGCTATCAATATGTGTCCAGCCACGCCTCTGCAAAACTTGTAATATCAAGTGATAGTGATTTACTCACCTCGATGTCTTCAATCGCTTCTAATTCTTTATTTACACTGCTGATGGTGAGTGTGTTGTTGTCTAACTCGAATACTTGTCTTTGCGTGGTGTAGTAGAACTTGAGAATGGTCAGCGCTTTCAAATCATCCGTACTTGCAGCAGCTTTGATATTTTTTAGCTTACGGTAAATCTTGTTGTGTATTTGCTTAAGCTTCCAAACGTACAGTACTTCTCGCATGTAAGGGTGAGTTTTAAATTGGTTTAGCAAAGAGAGGGACGTCGCGAGAGACAGAAGTACACCAATCAAATTCCAATGAAAGTTACCTGTAGATTGTTCCGGTTGAATATTGGTATTACCAAAAAGGCTGATTAGTAGCGTGCTGAACGCCAGTGATGACACAGCAAGTATGGCAACAAAGCCGCCAATCACCAAGTTTACTTTCTTTTTATAGACTTCTTTGTTTATTTTTTTAATTTCCATATACCACTCCTCATGGGTTATCCCTATTGTAGCGACGAGAATTAGCACCACAATCGAAGCTTTGTAAGTAAGTTCATAATTCTCGCATCAAAGCGTCGTCTGGGTATATACTCCGCGCATTCACTCTTCCTATATTTAGAGGCTAAATTCATGCGCTCTTTTGTTTTACGAGCTCGTGCTGCACCGACCACCAGCAAAGCACTACTCGAAGGTGTCGGTCAGGAAGCACACACTGAAATCCTTGCTCACACTATGATGAACACGATGTTTGTTGCGCAGTCACATCGTGAAGACGTAGTTGTGTACTTGGTCCTTGAGAGCACCAAAGATTACTCTCGCACAATTACGATTCGATCGAATGATATTACTAATATTGGTGGATTCCACGAGTCGACTTTGATTGCAGCCGTGGCGCGCGCTTTGGATGCATCTGTAGGTATGGGTAAAGAACAGCTGCGTGACGTTGAACCAGGCATTACGGTTCGTACCGTTAGTTTCGAGCGTTTAGTTCAGGAATTGGCCGAAGACCATCAGCTATATATGTTGGACAAGAAAGGCGAATTCGTTCGCGATGCAGAACTAGGCTCAAACCCTTGCTTCTTGTTGACTGACCACATTCCAATGCCGAAGAAATCATTCAACAGTTTGAAACGCCTGGGCACGGAAAAGATAAGCCTTGGCCCTAAAATGTTGTTTGCTTCTCAGTGTGTAGTACTGATCCACAATGAATTGGACATTCGCGAATTCTAGATCTTCACTGACTAATAAGTTTCGCTGACGGATAGTTAAATAATGAAAGAGGACTCAATCGAGTCCTCTTTTTGTTTCTAGGTTGCAGACGGTGGGCTTATTTGCCGCCGATGCTCAAACGTGCAAAGCGCACATCTGGTGCAAAGAAAGTTCGGCTATCATTCTGCAGTTGCGTATCTCCGACTGCTTCCACTTCTTGTAGCATCTTATAGAAATTACCCGCCACTGTAATACCGCGAACAGGTTGAACGCGTTGACCATCTCGACATAAGAAGCCGCTTGCACCAAACGAAAAATCACCACTAACGGCATCAGCGCCAGAATGAACGCCTTGTAGCTCCACAAGCTCAAGGTACTCACCCGCTTTCACTTCCGAAACGCTACTGTCGCCCGTAGTAATAACTTTGTGGTTAGCCGCAACATCTAAGCTCGACTTTGCACCACGAGCAGCACTTGCGGTTGATACAGTACCTAAATAGCTTGCTGTGTGGCTGTTGTGCAATAAGGTATTAAGCTGACCATTTGCAATCAACACGTTGTCCTGAGTTGCAAAGCCTTCACTATCGAAACCACAAATCGCCATACCATTAGCCATGTATGCGGTGTCAGTAAAGGTAATCAATTCACTTGCAACGCTTTGACCGAGCTTGCTACCCAATGGTGTTATGCCTTTCACTGCACTTACACCAGAAAAAGCACTGCCGAACGCACCGAATAAACTGCTGAGTGCATCGATATGGAAGATCGCTGGATAGTTACCAGTCTTAACCGGGCCACCATCAAGCAAGTCGCGAGCTAGGTTGTATCCCTCTTCAATACAGTAAGCCGAGCTCAATTCATCGAAACGACGCCCGACTGACATCTTACCCGCCATTGACTGCTTACCGTCTTTCTCAAAAAGCGTGTAAGCGTAACAGTTAAAAGATCGTTCAAAGTGCTTACACAGAGTACCTTGCGTATTAGCAATGATCAGCTGAGTTTCACCATCGCTATAGCCATTGTAAGGAGAGCTTGAAGCATGAGGCAGGCTGACCACACCTTGTTCCAGTGCCAAAGAAAGCTCGATTTTGTCATCAACTGACGTGGTATCTTGTTGTGCAATTTCTGCAACATCGGTGGTGATCTGGCTATTTATGCAACTGATCGTTTGATGTTCGTCTTGTTTAGAGAAACGCGCACTCTGCAATGCGTTCGTCAGCATCAAGTCCAGGCTTGGTTGCTCTAAAGACTCAGAGTAGCTTGTTGCAACACTGGCATCTTTCACCACACGGACGCCTAACACCTGACTTGAGCTTACCTTGTACTCATCTAACTGCCCTTGGTTCGCTTTCAGAGAGAAGCTGCTGTTGCGGTTAACAATCACATCCGCTTCTGCGCCTTGGCGTTTAGCTTCTGACAGAACGTAGTCAACGGCGTTAAGAAGTTGTTGTTCTTGGCTCATTAGTTACCACCTCCTACCAGAATATTGTCTACTTTCAGCGAAGGCTGACCGACGGTTGTTGGTACCGCACCACTTACTGACCCACACATTCCCGGAGCAAGCGCCATGTCCTTGCCCACCATGCTGATTTCTTTCAGAACTTTAGGGCCTGTGCTGATAAGCGTTGCCGCTTTAAGTGGTTTGGTGATTTTACCGTTTTCAATCAGATAAGCTTCACGTACTGCGAAGTTGAACTCACCAGTGCCCGGTTGAACAGATCCACCACCCATTTTCTTAGCGTAAATACCGCGTTCAACCCCCGCCAGCATGTCGTCCAGAGAATGCTCACCTTCTTCAATAAAAGTGTTACGCATACGCGAAGTCGGAGCGAACTTGTAGTTTTGGCGACGTCCAGAACCCGTTGGCTCATAACCGGTTTTCATTCCGCCCATTTTGTCGACCATAAAGCTGGTCAATTGGCCGTCTTTGATAAGTTGAGTACGCTGAGTAGGCAACCCTTCATCATCAACATGAATTGAGCCCCACTCATTAGTCATGGTGCCATCATCAACCGCGCTCACAGCAGTATGGGCAATCATTTCGCCCATCTTGTCATGGAATACGGATGCTTTCTTCGCAACCGATGTCGTCTCTAGCAAGTGACCACATGCTTCGTGGAAAATAACCCCACCAAAACCATTGCCGATCACCACTGGCATTTCGCCTGATGGGCATGCATCCGCGCCAAGCTTAACCAAAGCCTGTTGTGCGATCGTTTGGCCTAGCTCTTTAGCGTCCAGTTGTTCACTGAATTCCCAGCCCGCCAGAGCACCAGGACCTTCCATTCCGGAAGATTGTTCATTGCCTTTTTGCGCAACGGTGTTACCTGCGACTCGAATATAGTGACGCGTATCGTCAACATGTAGACCTTCTGAGTTGAAGATCGTTACCTGCTGCTCGCGCTGTAACACGCTACCGATAAACTGACTAATGTATTCACTTTCAGCTCGAGCTGCTTGGTCAACTTGCAAAAGGAATGCGATTTTAGAATCCAGGTTTGCGTCTTGGCTCAGTGGCAAACGACAACCGTGCTGTACTGGGTAGCGATTTAAATTAAGCGAACCCGCTGATGCGATTTGTTCACGTTTATCTTTCGCGGCCAGCAACGAAGTTACGCGTTTAAGTTCCGCTTCGTCTGTGTTGTTGGTGTAACCATAAAGGACTTTATGGCCAAAAAAGAGGCGAATACCGATACCAAAATCGATACCTGAATTGACCTTATCCACCTCACCAGACGCTATCTGGACGGTGTTAGTTTGATGATGTTCAACGAATAGCTCAGCGAAATCAGCCCCTAAAAAAAGAGCATGATCGATCACTGACTTCGCTGTTACAGAATTAAGCATGAAGTCTCCTTGCTCGATGATCGTCTTAGCCTTCCTCATTAACCTGGTCTAAGAATAATCCTGGCTCAGGTTAAATAACTTACTGTTAATTCAGTAAAGTTAAATTGGCAACGTGACAAATTTTAACAGTTTATTAACCTTTTTTTGTGCTAATCCTTGCTAAGTGAGACCACGATTGTTTATTTAATATTCCAGCTTTTGCACATTAGCCAGAGAGTTACACTGGTAAATTACGTGCTATAAAACAGACTCATCTTACTCTATCACTCACGACACATAATTGAACACTCAAAAAAGTATCCCTTGAGTAAGTGTCCTGCTATCATCCTAGTGAAATAGTCGGGGGGCCACGCAATATGCGTCGGCTGAGATCGAAATTCGAGACCCGTTGAACCTGATTCAGTTAGCACTGACGTAGGGAACTATGAGCACTTTGCCTTTCGCCTAACTTCCTCTGGCGAGCAATAGCGGGTCCGATAGCCGCTCTGCACACAAGGGTCAAAGTCAGTTCCTATACGTCTTGTAATAGGAGCGACCATGACACGGCAATCACAGCCTTATTCCAACAAGACGCCATCTTCAACCACGCCAATCGTTTTAACGATCGCGGGCTCAGACAGCGGTGGCGGCGCCGGTATTCAGGCAGACATTAAAGCTATGTCCGCAACAGGCAGTTTTGCATGCTCCGTGATTACCGCCATTACCTCACAAAATACTCAAGGCGTTTCCGCCATTTTTCCTATTCCCCTTGAACACGTAGAAAGCCAACTCGATGCGGTATTTACCGACCTCAATATCGTCGCGGTTAAAGTCGGTATGCTCGCGGATTCCAACATCATCAAGGTGGTGGCGAGCAAGATTAGGCAGTACCAACCCAAACATCTTGTGATTGATCCAGTCATGGTCGCTACCAGCGGTGATTTACTCCTGGAGCACTCCGCGATTAGCACATTAAAAGAAGAACTCATCCCTCTCGCGGACATTATCACCCCTAATCTTCCTGAAGGCGCAGCGTTAACCGGAAAAGCTGCACCGCAATCCGAAGCAGAAATGAATGAGATGATTGCGGATCTCCGTGCACTCGGCGCAAAAGCGGTCTTGTTGAAAGGCGGTCACCTAGAGAAAGATGAAAACAGTAACGACTTGCTGATCACGCAAGACGCTTCTGAACTTATAAGCGCGAAGCGCTTCCCAACTAAAAATACACACGGTACGGGGTGTACTCTTTCTTCTGCGATAGCCTCTTATCTTGGGCAAGGCCATAAACTGAGCAAAGCCGTGCACCTGGCTAAGCAGTATATCTCTCAAGCTATCGCCCATGCCGATGAGCTGGAAGTCGGTAAAGGTCACGGCCCGGTTCACCACTTCTTTGCAGGCCACACGTATGTGCGCTAAAGCGATTGGTATTCAGTTTAGTGATGCCTGTTTGCAATACAACGACAGCCAGGCACCAACGCTAGCAGGGGTGAACATGACCATTCCTGCAGGTAAGTGGACGGTTCTACTGGGACGAAGCGGCTGCGGTAAAACCACCATTTTGCGCTACCTCGCCGGTTTACTTGATGAACAGGTGAAATGGCAAGGTGAACTGACGACCACTGACGGAATAGCCTTACATGAGCGTATCGCTTACATGGCTCAACAGGATTTGTTACTGCCGTGGCTCAACGTGCTGGATAACGTTTGTTTGAGTTCCCGCTTTTCTCACGCTAACTCAAATTCAACCGATGAGAAGCAGCGAGCGATTCAATTGCTCGAACAAGTTGGATTAGCTGACTACGCCTACGCTAAGCCAGCGCAACTTTCCGGAGGTATGCGCCAACGTGTTGCTCTTGCTCGTACACTGATGCAGGACAAACCTGTGGTCTTGATGGACGAGCCTTTCTCTGCACTCGATGCCGTTACTCGTCATAAGCTGCAAACCTTATCGGCCACGCTGCTCAAAGGCAAAACGGTGGTGCTGATTACTCACGATCCGCAAGAAGTCGTTCGTCTTGCCAACCAGTTGTATGTACTGCAAGGCACACCCGCGAAGGCTAAGTATCTTCAGGTGCCCCAATCACAGCCCCCTCGTATTCTAGATGGCGAATGCGCAGCTTTACAACAAGCGATCTTGGATCAGCTGGAGAAAGATTATGAGTGATATGACTCAATACAACTCCGTCTCAGAACGTATCAGCAAGAAAGAGCGAGTGACCCATCCAGCTCTGCGCTTGGTGATCAGCACTGCGGTCATTTTAGGCCTGTGGCAACTGATTGTCGTGGCGTTCAATATGCCCAGCTTCATTTTGCCTGCGCCTGTTGATGTGCTGAATAGATTGATCTCCCGCTATGACGTGTTGCTCGCACACACCTGGGTCACCGCACAGGAAATCCTGCTTGGTCTTGGACTCGGCTTGTCGATGGGTTTGCTGTTTGCGCTGCAAATGTTGCTGTTCGAACCACTAAAACGCTGGCTGCTACCGATTCTGATTGCTAGCCAAGCGATTCCGGTATTTGCCATTGCACCTGTTCTGATGCTTTGGCTTGGCTACGGCATCGCATCAAAAGTCGTGATGGCAGCGATCATCATCTTTTTCCCTGTTACGACGTGTTGTTACGACGGTTTACGCAATACCCCAACCGGATACCTGGATTTGGCGAAAACGATGGGCGCTTCTAAATGGCAACTGCTGCGTCACATTCAATTGCCCGCGGCACTGCCAACATTGGCTTCAGGCATTCGTGTCGCGGTGGTTATCGCCCCTATCGGCGCAGTTGTCGGTGAATGGGTCGGTTCAAGTGAAGGCTTGGGATATCTGATGCTGCAAGCCAACGCACGCATGATCATCGACGAGATGTTTGCAGCACTGTTTATCCTCGCCGTGCTGTCCATCGCACTGTACTTCATTACTGACAAGTTACTAAAAATAGCCATCCCCTGGGAAAGCAAATAGACAAAACAAATAGATCACCAAAAGGAAGATTCCCCATGACTAAAAACAAACTAATGAGCACAGCGGCAATGCTAACTGCGATGCTCTCAACGAATGCACTAGCAGCTGAAAAAGAAATGACGTTGATGTTGGATTGGTTCGTGAACCCGAACCACGGCCCTATCGTTATTGCGCAAGAGCGTGGTTACTTTAAAGAGCAAGGCTTGCAAGTAAACATTCAAGAACCTGCCGACCCAAGCACACCACCTAAACTGGTCGCCGCTGGCAAAGTGGATATGGCAATTTCATACCAGCCTAGCCTGACGATTGATGTTGCAGCAGGTCTGCCACTTATCCGCTCAGCAACGCTTATCGCGACCCCACTGAATACCATGATGGTGCTGGACAACGGTAAAAACGACAGCCTTGCCGATCTAAAAGGTAAGAAGATCGGTATTGCTATCGCTGGTAATGAAGAAGCGACTATTGGCACAATGTTGGCGCAAGAAAATGTGAAGTTTTCTGACGTACAAATCATCAACGTTGGCTGGGCGCTTTCTTCATCTTTGGCATCAGGCAAAGTGGATGCGATTTGGGGTGGACTACGTAACTTCGAAACTAACCAGCTTGCGTTAGAAGGCTACCAAGCCAAAGCCTTCTTCCCGGAAGAACACGGCGTACCAGCATATGACGAACTTGTGTTTGTCGCGAATGCAAATACCTACGACAAAGAGGCCATCAAGGCCTTCAACAAAGCGCTTGAGCAAGCCACTACTTACATCGTGAACCATCCAAAAGCATCTTGGAAAGAGTTTGTTGCTTACTCACCAGACACGCTGAACAACGAACTGAACCAACGCGCCTGGAATGACACTTTGACTCGTTTCGCGCTTCGCCCATCCGCAGTTGATCTAAAACGCTACGACGATTACGCCGAGTTCATGTACTCACAAAAAATCATCGAAACGCTACCAAAAGCGAAAGATTACGTGCCTAGCTTTGACTAATTCTGAGGTTATCCCATTATGAAATACCAAGATTTGATCGACGCTTGCCGTCAAGACTGGCAGGAATACACCGAGCACCTATTCGTTCAGCAATTAGCGCAAGGTACGCTTGCTCAACCTTGTTTTCTGCATTATTTGAAACAGGACTTTTTATTTCTCAAGCAATACGCGCGCGCTTACGCATTAGCGATTTATAAAGCACGTACTTTGTATGACATGCGCCGCGCACTACCGAGTGTTCATGCGTTGTTGGATTCAGAAATCGCTCATCATGTGACTTACTGTGGTCAATGGGGTTTAACTGAATCCGATCTGGAAAACGAACCGGAAGATTCCGGCACCGTTGCCTACACACGCTATGTGTTAGATGCGGGTATGACGGGTGATTTGGTTGACCTGTATGCGGCATTAGCGCCTTGCTCTATCGGCTACGCGGTTATTGGCAAAATGTTGATGGAAGATGAAAACACCATCATTGAAGGTAACCCGTACGCTAGCTGGATCACCCTCTATGGCGGTGAAGAGTTCCAGTCAGGTGTTGCGGAGGGCGCAGCGCACTTTAACGAGCTATTGGCTGAAATCGATATCAACAGCCAGCGCGGCCAGAACCTGATTCAGGTATTCAAAACGGCAACGCGTATGGAAGTCGCTTTCTGGCAACAAGGCTTAAATGCTCAGCAAGATTAATTGGAGGCGCCCATGTTAATTGAAAATATCACTCAAGCATTAGCTGCGGTACGTCAACAAAAGCCGTTGGTTGTGAACATCACTAACTACGTTGTAATGAACAACACGGCAAACGCTCTGCTGGCAATTGGCGCCTCTCCAATCATGGCGCACTCCAAACAAGAGATGGCAGAAATGATGTCATTTGCTGGCGCGCTGGTGATCAACATTGGCACGCTCGACAGCGAGTGGACACCTCGTATGATCTTTGCGGTAGAGCAAGCCAATGCCAATGGTAAAGTTGTCGTCCTCGATCCTGTAGGCTGCGGCGCAAGCACACTGCGAACAGAAACATCTCGTCAGATAGCGCGTCTTGCAGACAAACTTATCATTCGTGGTAACGCGTCAGAAATCATTGCCCTAGCTGGCGAGCAGGCTCAGAGCAAAGGTGTCGATTCTCTGGATAGCAGCGACGCTGCTTTAGGCGCGGCACAGTTCCTCGTTGCAGAGTATGGCGCAAACGTGGTGATTTCTGGCGAGACGGATTACATCGTGACGAAATCGCAGACCGTAACACTCGGCAATGGCCATGAGATGATGCCATACGTAACGGGAATGGGTTGTACGCTTTCCGCACTCACTGGTGCGTTTGCCGCTGTAGGCGATGAAACCGGTTTGGCCGCCGCTGCCGTACTTGGTGTGGCGGGTGAAATCGCCGCCGAACAAGCGCGCGGTCCGGGCAGCTTACAATTAACCTTGCTTGACGAGTTGTATCAGCTTGATGAACAAACACTGGCAAAACGACTCAAGCTTACCGTCATTAAAGACTAATAACAGAGCAACTTAACATCGATGCCTCCGGCTCGTAACGAAGAGTTGGAGGCACAAAGGAAACAAAATGAACGCCTATCGTTTGTATTTGGTCACCGATGACCAACAAGATCTTGCCACGCTCAAGCATGTGGTCAGTAAAGCAGTGGAAGGTGGCGTGACCATGGTGCAAGTTCGTGAGAAACATGGTGACGTACGTGCTTTCATCGAACGGGCTCAAGCGGTAAAAGATATTCTCAAAAATACTAACGTACCTTTGATAATCAATGACCGAGTTGATGTTGCACTTGCAGTCGATGCTGACGGCGTGCACCTCGGTCAATCGGACATGCCTGCTCATACCGCACGCGAACTGATTGGTCCAGATAAGATTCTTGGTTTATCCATCGAAGATGAGCAGCAGCTCGCAGAAGTCGACACGCTACCGATAGATTACATAGGCTTAAGTGCTATCTATGCGACACCGACCAAAACCAATACCCAGAAACACTGGGGCATAGATGGTTTGAAAATGGCACTCAATACCACAACTCTGCCGATCGTCGCGATTGGTGGCATTAACGAATCCACTATCCCAGCACTAAGCGCAACTGGTGTACACGGTTTGGCTCTGGTATCGGCTATCTGTCATGCCGACGACCCTAAACTGGCTTGCGAGTACTTACTTAGCCTTATGGATTAATTTACCGTCAATCGATACTCTAAGAGCCTGGCAGTTAGCGTCGCGCTCATACAAACGAACTTTAGAGAAAAAGAAGCCAGCAAAATTTGCTGGCTTCTTACTTTCAAGCGCTGCTTTTTCTAGCCATTTTTAGGTGGTTCAAACGCGGTCAGTTCTAACTCGGGGCCGACGTATTTTTCGATACGGACCAGTGCCGAGTTTGCCGCGCAACCATTGCCGAGTCTGGAGGTCGGAATATCCAACGTAAGCACATTACAGCCGCCGTTTTTACACATTCCAGTATTCGGATCTAAATCAGGCCAGCCTCCTTCGTGAATACATACCGAACCTTGCTTAATACGATCCGTCACTTCTGCGCCGACTAATACCTGGCCTCGGCCATTAAAGGCTCTAACCAGATCGCCGGTTTTTATCCCGCGCAGCTTGGCATCATCTGGGTGAATCCAAATTGGTTCACGATTTGCGATGGCGTATTCTTCGCGGATTTGCGCATAGTTAAACTGGCTATGAAGACGGTGTGCAGCGTGCGCTGTCATTAACTGCAACTCGTCTTCGTGCGCATTACCGGTATATTCTGTTGGTTCGAACCAAGCAGGATGCGGCAAACAATCGTCTAGCTGATAACCTTCGATGGTTTTCGAGTAGATTTCAATTTTGCCACTCGGCGTACCTAATGGATTCAACACAGGATCTTCACGAAAATCCGCATAACGGACAAACTGAGCGTTTTTCTCGTTCCACTTCATCTCGATCAGTTGGTTATCTTCCCAGAATTTACTGAAGTTCGGCATCGCCACACGAGAACCACGACCACCTTGTTGCGCTACTTTGTAGAATCCGTACAGCCACTCCATCTCCGTTTTGCCTTCGGTGTAAACATCTCGGCCTCCCGGAGCGAGCATTTCAGCCAAATCCGCAAATACGTCGAAGTCGTTGCGTGCTTCACCTTGTGGCTCCACCACCTGTTTCATCGGAACCAAGTGCTGGTTACTGTAGTCACCCGTCATCGTCATATCATTACGTTCGAACGACGTAGTAATTGGCAGCACGATATCCGCGTGTTTCGCAGCAGCCGTCCAGTAAGGTTCAGAAATCACGATCAGCTCCGGTTTTTGCCACGCTCTGATCAGGCGGTTGGTATCTTGGTGGTGAGTAAAGTTTGCACCACCAGCCCACCAAATCATTTTGATATCAGGAAACGTCAGTTCATGACCATTATGCTGATATGATTTTCCTGGGTTTTCTAGCGCTTCAACAATTCGTGCCACCGGGAAACTTTGCACTGCTCCTGATACCGCCCAATCATTACCAGCGGAGGAACCACCGCCCAGTGACGCAGAAATAGCCGGAAGTACACCGGCATCACGGGCAGGGTTACCACCATTTGAATAGTGGTACGAGAGCCCGAAACCACCACCTGGAAGACCGATCTGTCCCAACATGGATGCTAATGTTGCCAGCATCCAGTGGCGTTGCTCACCATATTGTTGACGCTGCATGCCCCAACCGGACATTAGCATAGTGCGGTTTTTACTGAAAATATCAGCCAGCAACTCTAACTGTTTCACAGGGACGCCACAGATGTTTGACGCCCACTCGGCAGACTTCTCAACTCCGTCTTCTTCGCCGAATAAGTAAGCTTCAAACAAATCATAGCCCGTGGTGTATTTCTCCAAAAATGCTTTATCGTGTTTACCCTGTTTGACCAATGTATGTGCGATACCCAACATCATCGCCACGTCAGTCATTGGATGCGGTGCTATCCATTCCGCATTATCACCAAAGAACTCAATGGTTTCAGAACGAATTGGGTCAATCGCAATCACCGTTTTGCCCGATTTTTTCAATTGATGGAAGAACTCAAGGCCAGCACAGTCAGTCGAAGTCCAGGCAATTTTTAACGTATTGATTGGGTTCAATCCCCACAGCACCACCACATCACTATGTTCAAGAATGACAGGGTAAGTAGTCTGTTGCTCATACACTTCAATAGAGCCCATAACGTGCGGCATGATGATCTGTGCAGCACCCGTTGAGTAATCTCCCAGGTGACCAGAGTAACCACCCGCCATACTCATGTAGCGCTGCAGCAAAGTTTGCGCTTTGTGTAACACGCCACTCGAACGCCAACCATAAGAGCCAGCAAAAACCGAAGCAGGTCCATAGGTTTTGCGAATACGAGCGTGTTGCTCGTGGATCAGCTTGTAAGCCTCATCCCAGGACACGCGTTCAAATTCATCGCTGCCTCGAATTCCTTGCGGGGAAGATGGGTTTGCCAGGTACCCTTTGCGCACCATTGGATATTTTACCCGGGCCTTGGTATGAACTTGGTCTGGCCCGGTGCTTTGCAAGCTATTTGGTACCGTTTGAGGCAGTGCATTCGTCGTTGAAATCAACTTACCATCTTGTACTTCACACAGCATTGGTCCCATACGGCCAGCCGTTAGGATGCCTTTGCCTCGCGCATCCGAGGAAGCGACTGACAACGGTGAAAATGAAGTGAATGCCATCGCACCGGCCGCCATACCAGTGCCCATTAGAAATCCGCGGCGGGTCATGTTAGTCATAATCTTATCCTTATATTTATGTTTAGTGACCAACCACATCTTTTGCGTGGTGCTGGAAGAACTTGGTTAGAATTTCTAGGTTCTCGGCAGTAATATCCGTGCGATCCCCCATACTCTTCGCGACGGGTCCCCAAGCATTCACTGTGAAGTGATTTGAAGGAATCTTCGCATGACAAGTGGCGCAATAAACATTGTCCAACTCTTCTGCGTATGACCATACCGGATCAAGTGTATCCACGACCGGAGAATCGATCGTGCCGGTTAAAGAAACGGAGCGCCACTCGTTGCCGTATACATCAGCAACAAACTCGCCCCCCTCAAGTGCTTGCTCACCTTGCTCTGTCAGTGTGGCTACAATCGCACGTTGACCTTCACCCATGTAAAGCACCTGCTCAGCACCTTTCATTTGGTAAGCATCGAGTTTAACGGTGCGAGCATCACCTTCTGTGCTCACAACTTCCAATTTCGTTGTTGGGTTAATGGTACCCAACTCACCAATATCGATGGCTGTGACCGGGTAAACCACTTCCGCTCCCGGAGACGTTTGAGTGGTAAAGCTCATCAGTGTTTCAAACGCTTTGCTATCGAGTTCAGTCTCTGGCGCGAAGTGAGCCACACCTTTGTGACAATCAATACAAGTTTGATTGTTTGCTATTCCGTACTCGTGCATTTTCACGGCGTCACGTGATTGCTCAAACGATTCCATCGCATCATAGTCGTGACACGAACGGCAGGTTGCAGAATCATTTTCGCGGAACTGCTCCCAGACCATTTCAGCCATTTCTTTACGGTGTGCTTCGTATTTTTCAGGCGTCTCGATCTTACCGGTTATAAACTCGTGATAGATATCCTTCGACGCACGAATTTTTGTGATCACATAATCCATAGGTTCATGAGGGATGTGACAGTCAGCACATTCTGCACGAATGCCCTTTGCATTACTGAAGTGGACAGAGCCTTGATACTCTTTAAGAGGCTTTTCCATGGTATGACATGAGACACAAAACTCCGTAGATGAGGTATAGTGCATCACCGCAGCCGTTCCGCCTAAGGTTAGCCAACCAACCCCTATACCCACCACTAACAGTAAAATAATAGTTCGTTTTTTCATTGTAATAACTCGCAACACTTGCTCACAAATTGTAATTATAGGTTGCAAATTAATACTTTGTGGGTAGGCAACACATGATCCACGTCATACGCAACTGAATTTTTCTTCTTAAGAATTAAATATCGAGAACTTGATTATACTAACTAATATTCAGCGCTAATCATTTAATAAATTAATTATTATTAAAATAAGTAACCAACACAATGCAACCATTTGAACAAATCATTAATAAAGTGAGAAACTGAGAGCCGAAGCCGATACAAATGTGAGAGCTTCGTTTCGCAGACAAGATTTACGCACAGGACGTGGAAGAGAGTTAATAGAGTGCCGACGAGGAATATTGGAGATTAAAGTATGATTTATCTATTCGATTGGGGAGATACCTTAATGGTCGATTTTCCTCATGCACAAGGAAAAATGTGTGACTGGGACACTGTGGAGGTAATCCCACAGGCCAAAGAAACGTTGGCAACGCTTGGCAAAAATCATCAGATTTACATCGCGACCAGTGCGTCGGATTCAACAATGGAAGATGTACAACGAGCTTTCCAGCGAGTTAACTTAGACCGATACATCAACGGTTACTTCTGCTTTGCCAATGTTGGTATTGAAAAAAACTGCGCCGAATTTTACCGAGCTGTGGCGAAAAAGCTGGGCGTTAATGAAAGGAAATTAACTATGGTTGGGGATATACCACACAAAGACATCTACCCAGCGATGGAAGCAGGATTAAATACCATTTGGTTTAACGCTGCGGGTGACTCCGCGCCGGATCAACCTATCGCACAGCAAATTCGATGTTTGTCACAGCTTGTTGCAAGCTAGATTCCACCGTTCTCCATAATAAAGAAAAAACTCCACACGAAGTGGAGTTTTATAGTTATGTCTTTGAACAGATCTAGGTTATTTCATCATCCATAGCCGCGCGACGTTCTCGGCTAAATTAGCCACGTTGTTTTCCGCTTCTTTCATTGCGTCAGCTAAGCTCATCGCTCTTGGAACACAAGGAAAGACTGCATCAATACCGCATTGATAAACGGCTTGATAGTTGTCCCCTACACAGCCAGCCAACGCTATTACTGGTAGGTTAAATTGCTTCGCCACTTTCGAGACCCCCATCGGAGTTTTCCCGTGAGCCGTTTGATGATCAATTCTTCCTTCACCAGTAAAGACAATATCAGCATCGGCAACATGATCAGCCAATTTGACCGTATCTAATACAATCTCAATCCCCGGTTGCAAGCGAGCAGATGTGTATCCTAGCAGTGCGGCTCCCATGCCACCTGCAGCGCCGGCCCCCTTTCGAGTTAGTACATGCTTACCTGTAACTTGTTCTGTCAGCTCGCCAAATTTACGCAATGCATTATCAAGTACAGAGACATCAGAAGCTGTCGCCCCTTTTTGTGGACCAAATATTGCCGACGCGCCTTTTTCGCCACAAAGAGGATTATCCACATCACAGGCAACGAGTATCTCACATTGTGCTAAACGCGCGTCGAGATCGGAAACATCAATGGAAGCGAGATTGATTAAACCACCGCCGTTTGTGGTAATTGCATTCCCGGATTCATCAAGAAATTTAACTCCTAACGCCGCCAACATACCGACACCACCGTCATTGGTTGCACTCCCGCCCAAGCCAATGATTAAACGTTGCATCCCGCGTTCTAATGCATGTTTAATCAACTGACCCGTACCAAAACTGCTAGTCAGTTTAGGATCTCGTGCGTCACTTGGGACAAGATGTAAACCACTGGCTTCTGCCATCTCAATCACGGCTGTTTCGCCATCACCAAGAATACCGTAAAACGCCCGAACCTCTTTTCCAAAGGGACCTATAACGGTAGTGAATACTTGCTTACCTTGAGTTGCATCGATCAGAGATTGAACGGTTCCTTCCCCGCCATCAGCGACCGGAACCGTAACAAACTCAGCATCATGCCAAACACGAGCAAGACCCGCCTTAATCGCGTCGCTGACTTGCTTGGCGGTTAGGCTTTCTTTAAATGAATCAGGTGCAATTACTACTTTCATATCTATTTCCTGAGACTTATAACAGAACGAGACTCAAAATGTATACCAATGCCATCGCGGTAACCCCTTGGATTAACGTTGCCATGGTTTGTGCACGATAAGCCAAACCTACTGACATTCTACTAAATTGGGAAACAACCCAGAAGAAGCTATCATTCGCATGTGAAACCGTCATCGCACCAGCACCGATCGCCATCACCGTGAGCACACGTCCCATTTCTGAATCCAATCCTAACTGGGTTAGCAATGGGGCAACAAGCGCAGAGGTCGTAACAAGCGCAACCGTTGACGAACCTTGAGCTGACTTGAGTGCCGCAGCCACGATAAATGGCATAAAGATACCAACCCCCAATGCTGATAGCGTAGTTCCAAGATAATCACCAAGCGGCGTTGCTTTAAGTACTGCACCAAAAGCACCACCAGCACCCGTGATCAATAGAATTGGTGCCGCAGCTGTAATGCCTTGGCTAATGCGCTCACCAAATTCTTCAATCTTGTTATCTGATTTTAACAGGCGAACAGAAAGGAATAGGCCGATCACCAAAGCAGTCAAAGGTTGACCTAGGAAGGTCAGCACATCAAACAACACGCCCTCACCTAACGGCAGGCTTGGAAACTTAGCAATAGAGCCAAAACAGATCAGTAAGATTGGAACGAAGATAGGCGCAAATGCTTGGCTTGCTGTAGGCAATTTGCCGTAAGAGGCTTTCAGAGCTTGCCAATCGTGTTGAATTTCCTCTTCGGCTTCAAGGCCGTCAGGCTCAACATGTTGGAAACGGTTTGCCCATAACATACCCGCCAACGCTGCGGCAGCCGCCACAAAGATACCTACGCCAATAACCAAGCCAAGGTTTGATTCCAGACCAAGGTTACCCGCTGCTGCAATCGGACCCGGTGTTGGCGGAACAAAAGTATGCGTCGCGTATAAGCCAGTCGCTAGAGCCACACTCATCGCCACACTTGACGTTTTAAGGCGCTTAGCGAGCGACTCTTTCAATGAGTTAAGAATAACAAAGCCAGAATCACAAAATACAGGAACAGAAACGATGTAGCCGATAATACTCATGGTTAGGGTCGGAAACCGCTCCCCCAACACCTTAATGACCGTATCTGCCATGGTTATCGCTGCGCCACTTTTCTCCAGGATAACACCGATGATGGTACCCAACACAATAACCAAACCAATGTAACCAAGAATACCGCCAAAACCAGAAGCGATGGTCTTAGCGATGCTATCAGCAGGTAAACCATAAGCAAACGCGGCTAAGAACGCGGCGATGATCAAGGCTAAGAAGGGGTGTAACTTAAATTTGGTGGTGGCGAGCACGATAAACGCGATCACCACGAGTAGGATTATTATAAGGTTCATGATAACTCCATTTATTTTTATTGTATCGAGCAGAGTCAATCGACTCGCTCACTCAATATGTAGGGACATTAGAATTATCAATCGTTTGCGATAAGATTCCTTTAGGCGGAGTGACAAATGATCAGATTAAAAATCGACAGTTTTTGGGCCAATGCACAATTTTACGTTATTTTTGAGAGTCTAGTCGCAATATAAAGCTCGGCTAAATCCACAAAGTTAGTAGTGGATAAGCCTGTAATTTCGGTGATCTTATCCAAACGATATCTAAGCGTATTTCTATGAATAAACATGGCATTAGAACACTCTTTTACGTTGCCGTTACATTCGAATAAAACGTCCAGTGTTTTACGCAACTGTCCCGACTTATCTTTGCTCTTCAATAGTTTCACACTCTCAATAATTTGTTCACCCTGCCAAATATCTGCCAAAGGGGCTAACAATACCGGCAAACGTAACTCCTCAAATAAGAATTTGCGTTGTTCAGGGTAGAACTGTTTACCCACGGCTAATACTTGCTTGGCACTTTGATACGATAACGCCACATCTTTTGGCTCGCTGAATACCTGACCAAGCGCAATATGAAAGGTATGTGAGTCGTGGTCACTTAAGCGCGACATCAGTTTATCAATCCGCTCACTTTCTATTTGGCTGTTCCACTGTTTGATACTTTGACAAGGTTTTAGAACAACAATTTCGTTGACAGAGACAATGGCGACCAGGTTATCTCTTTCTGGATACTCCAAGAGCTCAACAATATTTCTCACACTCTTCATACTTTTTGATGCTGATGAGGTAGAAACTTCAATGACCGTTGCAACCCTGGGCTGAGTAATATCAATCGACAGGCGCATCGCCCAATCTTTAAGCTCTTCATCGGTTAAACTGCCCTTAATCCAAGATAGAATAAACTCCTCTCGGTGGCGCCTATGCCATTGAAACTTCTCCACCAGTGCCGCTTGTTCAATAGTAAGCTCAGCCGTCATTTTTACCAGATTGGCAAAATCGCGAATTTTATCTGGCTCACCAGTAACACCAACCGTGCCCACCACTTCGCCATGAAGCTTGAGCAGCATATTGATACCCGGTTTAACGCCTTGCAAAGTGGAACATTGTTGTTCCGTTAGTTCTAGAGATTCACCATGACTGATCGCCAATAGAGCCCCGTCATGTACCTGCCCAATTCGCTTAGTGTCACCACTGCCTATAATGATGCCTGCTGAATTCATTACATTCACATTGTGGCCAATAATAGACATGGTTCTGTCGACGATCTGCTGCGCGAGCACATGGTCCAGAATCACCATAACTTTTCCTTCTAAAACAATGAACACCCCAATTAATCACAAACTACCCAATATCACCATGACGTTAATACGAATTAGACGAGTCGCTCATACCACCGCCTTATTAGATGTATAAAAAGTAGGGTTTTATACGTCACTATCACGCTCTGGCATATATACTTAAACCAAAGGTACTTCGATGTACTTGGATCAGCACGTTGAAGTCACTTGGCTAATAGCTGAAGCTAGCGGAGGAACATCATGGAATTACATAACAAAGCCGGCGAAGTTGCGAAAATTGCCGACAACCTCACATTGAAAGAAATTACCGAAATGGGCTACACCGTTGACTTATGCGATGAAGCGTTTGATCCGGGCGAACATTGGAAAGCAGAAGGCAAAACTCAAGGCATGGGTGAATACCCTGAAGAGTAATCCCACCACTGTTGACCAAGTGGTTCATACCCCAGCGGGAGAACAGACTCAAAACCGAGCGCCAGACGCTCGGTTTATTTTGTCACTTCTGCAATAAACATTGTCATCTCTTCGAGATAGTTGCCATTGGCACATCCCCAGTCGGTCACTTCAATCAACTCCGTCATTAACTGCCTAGTTTCATCCAATTGCACCGCCTGAATAAAAGTATTGAATCGGTCGCCATCAGCCTGATTGTTTACCGCATGCGTGGCATACTCTTGCAATAAGTCATTGTAGACCTGCCAACGTTGTTCCTCCGACACTTGGCTACTCAGAATCAGCGCACATTTATCCTGAATACTATTCACCGTATCCTTTTGAGGTGACGTGTCCGATGAACACCCAGTCAAAGACAAACCTAGTGTCAGTAACGTTGCTATTGTTTTTATTTTCGTTGCCATTTTTCTTTTTATCGTTGCTGAACATGAATGCATAAACTATATACGCAAATAGGATGTCTGTATGGCTTTGATGCTGAACGACGTGATCAAAGACGCGACTGAGTTCATGTTCGCTTACACTTTAATCAAACACGCCTGATTTATGGGCTAGTTGAAACACAAATCGTTCGCTAACCCACTAAAATGTATACGAATAGTAAAGCCACGTTTACGATCTGCAAAGGCAGTTAATAATGCGTCTACTCCTTTCTTGCTGCTAAGCATGTAATAATCAACCGTCTACATAACGCAACCATTTTAAGGATCAAAATGACCGCAACGGATTACCTCAACGACCTCAATCAACGCTACCTCGCGATTCATCGCACCAAAGAAGATTTCTTTTGGGAAACTTACATGGGGATCAGCGACGATCATGATGGCTCGACGCAAGCACAAACAGCATGGACAAGCTTTTTAAGCAATGCGGAACAAATTACGGCAATCAAACAACAGCTTGAAGCCGCCGACTCAATTTCTGACCCGCAAGAAAAACAGCAAACCATTACTGGCCTTTCAGGCTGGTTGGCGATGTTTGAATCTCATGCGATCGAAGGTGACAAAGCGCAAGCATTGAAAAATAAATTGATTGCCTTTGAAGCCGAGCTATTTGAGAAAAAACAGAACCACGTACAAACGTTTATCGACGAAAATGGTAAACAAACCGAAGGCTCGCTTCCGGTATTGAGCTCAACCATTCGAACCAATAATCACGAAGAAGTGCGTCAATCCGCGCATCAAGCATTGCTGAATCTTGAGCAGTGGTTGCTGGAAAATGGCTTTATTGAGCTGATCAAGCTACGTAATCAATTCGCTCGCTCACTGGGTTATGCGACCTTCTTTGATTACTCAGTACAAAAAACGGAAAAAATGACCTCAGAGCAGCTATTCGACATTCTGGAAGATTTTGAACAGCGCACCCGAGAGGCTCACCTGAAGAGCTTAGAAAACCTGGCGAAAGAGAAAGGCCAGAATGCGCTTACTGGCCACAACTTTGTTTACTCGTTCGCGGGTGATGTGATGCGTGACCTTGACCCATACGTGCCATTCTCAAAATCGCTGAGACGCTGGGTAGAATCTTTCGGTCGTTTAAATATTGATTACTCAGGGGCAACACTGGCGCTGGATTTACTAGACCGTAAAGGCAAATACCCGAACGGCTTCTGCCATGGACCTATCCCTTCTTTTTACAACCAAGGCGAATGGGTGGCGGCACAGGTTAACTTCACCAGTAACGCCAAACCAGACCAGGTTGGCAGCGGCTACGATGGCATCAATACGCTATTTCATGAGGGCGGCCATGCAGCGCACTTTGCCAACGTAAAAATGAACGCGCCTTGTTTTTCGCAGGAATTTGCCCCGACCTCTATGGCTTACGCAGAAACGCAATCCATGTTCTGTGACAGCCTGCTGACCGATGCAGACTGGCTAAAACAGTACGCTCTGGATAATGAAGGTAACCCTGTTCCTGATGAGATCATTCAAGCGATGATCAACAGCCGTCAGCCATTCAAAGCCTACGAAGAACGCAGTATCTTAGTTGTGCCATATTTTGAACGCGCACTGTATCAGCTTAGCGATGAAGAGCTGACGCCAGAGCGCATCACCAAGCTTGCACGTGACTGCGAGAAGCAGATCCTTGGGTTGGAATGCAGCCCTCGCCCGCTATTGGCCATTCCGCACCTGCTTTCTGATGAATCAGCTTGTGCTTATCAAGGTTATTTACTCGCGCACATGGCGGTTTATCAGACGCGAGCTTACTTTCTGGATAAATTTGGTTACCTGACCGATAACCCAGAAATTGGGCCTCTGTTAGCAAAGCATTACTGGCATGCAGGCAATAACTTGTCGCACAATGAAACCATTGTCAGCCTGACAGGCGAGGGCTTTAACGCCAAGTACCTGGCGGATGTGTGTAACTTGTCACCAGCGCAAGCGTGGGAAATTCAACAGCAAAAAATCAAAGCGCTTGAAACACGTGAGAGAGCACCGGTAGCTTCGCTTAATGCGGCAATTAAAGTCGTCGACGGCAGTAAAGAACTGGCGAGCAACACCCTCTCCGATGAGCAAATGTGTGACGATTTTGAACGTTACATCGTAGAAACTTACGGTCGATAATAAAACCAAGAGCCAGAATCAATATCTCTGGCTCTCAACTACGGATTCTCGGTAACAAAAGGACGCGCTATGTACCTGTCGATCATTAAGTTTTGGTTTGAAGAACTGACCCCACAAAATTGGTTCGAAAGTAATCCTGAACTGGATAAGCTCATTGAATCTCGGTTTTCCTCAGTGCTAGAGCAAGCGGCTCACTGCGAACTGTTTAGTTGGCGCGACAGTGCAAAAGGTCGCTTAGCCGAAATCATTGTACTCGACCAGTTTTCGCGTAATGTGTACCGCAATACTCCAAAAGCGTTCGCACAAGATCCACTCGCGCTTTCGTTAGCACAAGAGGCGATTCGACTCGGTTTGCATAAAGCGCTGAATCACGATCAGCGTAGCTTTTTGTACATGCCGTTTATGCACAGTGAATCTCGTGTCATCCATGTGGAAGCGGAAAAACTGTTTCGCGCACCGGGACTTGAAAACAACTACGATTCTGAGCTAAAACACAAAGCCATTATCGACCGATTTGGACGCTACCCACATCGTAATGCGATACTGGGAAGAGAAAGCACGCCAGAAGAAATTGAGTTTTTGAAAACACCGAACTCTGGCTTTTAAGGCCAGCACACAACAAGGCAATAGAATGACGCTAAACACCGTATTATGGCCATGCTTATTGAAACTGGAAGGTGACGACGAGCTCATCTATCTGCACTCGTACTCGGATTTCCAAACGGAGTGCCAAGCGCTCATTTGGGGACAAGAAGACTACGTGATTGATTCACAAGGTCAAACCTTCGGCTTGCAGCATGATAATGCCAATCACATAACACTGAATGCGAATAACAAAACACTGTCTGTCGAAGAGGTCACCACGCTCATCCAGTCTCATGAGTTCAGTCAGGCGCAGAGATGCATCATTAAAATCCATTTCAGTAGCGTTCAGCAGGCCGTTTGTGCATTGGCAGGTTAGTAATACAAACTCATTTTTCAGCCATATGTTCCTATTCTTAGTTTAAGCACTACTGGCCTCTCTCACGGATGTCCGAGCACTCTTCAACCATATGCTATTCTCAATAGCAAAAGAGAGGAGGAATACATGCCTAGTCAGAACCCCATCGAAATAAAAGCACTCGATCATATTGTTTTGAGAACGACCAATCGCAATGCCATGTTGCACTTTTATCGAGACATACTAGGTTGCCCAATCGAAAGGGAACTCGCTGAAATGGGATTAACTCAGCTCAGAGCCGGAACTGCATTAATTGATATCGTCACGGTAGACAGTGAGTTAGGTAAGCTGGGTGGAAAACCTCCAGTACAAAACGGCAGAAATATCGATCATTTTTGTTTGCAGCTCGCACCGTTTGAAGAAGCTGATCTCATCCAATATCTGCATATGCACGATATTCAAACTGAGGACTTTTCCAAACGTTATGGTGCGCAAGGTTTTGGGCGTTCGCTGTATATTAATGATCCTGAGGGAAACGTTGTCGAGCTAAAACCTCAAGTGGTCAACGAGTGAGTTTCAGCAATTTCAATATAAATTCTATAGGGCTACCGGATGAACACTATCTCACTGATTAAGGGCGACATAACCACAGCGCAAGTCGATGCTATCGTTAATGCCGCTAATCCTAGAATGCTCGGTGGAGGTGGTGTCGATGGTGCGATTCACCGTGCCGCTGGCCGCGATTTGTACGATGCGTGCTTAACAGTGAAAGATATCGACGGCATTCGCTGCCCTTTTGGCTACGCACGGATTACTTCGGCTGGTAAGTTAAGCGCACGCTACGTCATCCATGCGGCGGGGCCGATCTACGATAAATTTCACGACCCTCGAGCGGTATTAGAGTCGGCCTATAAAAGCGCTCTGGATCTAGCATTAGAAAACGACTGCAAAACAGTCGCGCTACCCGCCATCTCATGTGGAGCGTATGGCTATCCTCCGCATGAAGCAGCCGAAGTCGCATTAACTATTTGTCAGCGTCCTGAATATCACTTATTGCAAATGCGCTTTTACCTGTTTGACGATGAAATGCTAAGGGTTTGGCAACAAGCTCTAGCCACCTACCAATAACCTAAAGCAACGATTTAATTCTAAAGGCCAAAAGACTTCACACCTCGACTCCTCGCACAGGCTCTTCACTCACTTCTTTCTGCCACCAAGTACAGTTTCTCACTTCATTCTGAACGTGAAAACTCTCTCCTGGCATAGGGGTAAGTAAAGTTATGCTCTCGCTTTGGCAATGGCTAATCAAATCTTCAATCGGCTCATCCCATTTATGGGTGAACAACTCATAGGTCGCCCAGTGGACAGGCAAGAGCTTTTTAGCCTGCAGATCCTTAAATGCCTGAACCGTATGGCGCGCTTGCATATGGCCCCAGTTTTCGACTGGATAGCCTTGATTGTCCTTCACATCTGCCGCAACTTCCAAACAGGCAACGTCGATTGGTCCGCAACGCTGCGCGATTTCGGCAAAATGCTGGTCATAAGCACTGTCACCACTAAAGTACAGCGTCTCGCTCCGCCCTTTCATTACCCATGACGCCCACAATGTGGTGTTTTTATCTAAGTACGTTCGTCCCGAATTATGGTTCGCAGGCGTACAAATAAGCTCAACATTTGCGTACTGTATGCTCTCCCACCAGTCGAATTCGACAATATCATCAGCACACACGCCCCACTTGAGCAAGTGCTTGCCGACGCCCAGCGGAACGTAAAACGTCACGGATTTATCAGCGTAAAAACGAATGCTTGAGGCCTCGAGGTGATCATAGTGATCATGCGAGATCACGATAATATCGGGGATAGGTAAACTCTCTCGGGCATGTGTGTTGGGGATATTACGCTCAAACCACGCTTTCGCGATCAATGGCGAAGCATAGTCAAAAACCGGATCGGTCAGAATGCGAACCCCATCCACTTCCACCAGCATGGTTGAATGCCCCAGCCAGGTCACGCGCATTGAATCACTGCGATGTAAAAACTGGTCTTGCTCAATGGGCGAGTAAGGTAAATGTCCATTGGGACAGAGTGGCGCTCGGCCTCCTAGGTAGCTCCAGCAAACCTGCCAGAATGACTGATGACTTGGCACATTCGGCATGGCATTTTTGACCCGGCCATTTTCGAACTGAGGAGAGTGCTGTATACGATGCGCGAGTTGTGCGTGATAGGTTCGTGGCGTTTTCTGTGGGCTTAAACCAAGCCCTCGACTCATACTGGAGCTCTTTAAGGTCGTTTCAGACATATTTCTTTACGTTTGCTCGGCGGTGCTTTTAGTTAAACGCGATTATGTGTCTGTTTCATGACCAGGCAGGGGCGTAAAATGAAGATTAGGTTTCAGTGGCAAGAGAGCCTTCTGGTGTGGAATCTCAAGCCAAACCGGTTGTAGAAGGTATACTTTAAACAAATGGGCTTGGTGTAGAAGGAGAACAGCGATGGTGACCTGCAATCAATATGATTTTATTGAAATAGCCTGTATGTTTGCGCTACCTGTTGAAATCACGCTAAAAAATGGTGAAAGCCATCAAGGGAAAGCATTCGATACCGGTTTTGATATGCAGCGACAAGAGTGTTTATTTCTTGATGTCGACGGCGAACATATTGCTTTTCCGACCGAACAACTGCTCACGATGCGTGCCCTGAAGGCAAACCCACACTTCACCGAAGTCACTTTTGATTAAATCATTCTGATTTGAAAGTGGAAGCAAAAAAAAGGGGCAGTGCCCGAATACCGCCCCTAAAGTCATGCCAAAACTGTTATATGCTATTTTGCATAGTAAATATTGCTAGCGGTCATAAGACCTGAAAACTACTGGTTATTGTTTAAAACTTGTAACCACCGCTGATCATAAATACCCAAGGGTTGATTTCTACGTCGGTCTTATATTTCACACCACCAGCTTTATAGGTTGCTTCTGTTTCAATGTTTGCATACCACGCAGATGCGTTTAGGAACCATTGATCGTTGATCATGTAGTCAACACCTACGTTGGCGGCTAAGCCAAATGAATCGTCCAGTTCCAGGTCCGACAGACCAGCACTTTTACCTTTGCCGTTAAAGCCTTCATCAAAGAAAATGGTGTAGTTCAGACCCGCACCAACGTATGGACGAAACTTACTTTGTGGCTCGCCAAAGTAGTACTGAACCATAAACGTTGGTGGCAGGTGTTTGGTATCAGCGATATCGCCAAGATTGCCTAAATCTGTGGAAATATCATGGCTAAACGGCGTTGCTGCTAGCACTTCAAAACTGATGTTGTCGGTAAACATATAGCCAAACGTCAGACCAAGCTGAGTGTTGGAATCCACCTCCAGCTCTTCTGAAGTACCCGGAACCGGAATCTTGTCACTGCTATCATTAGGCACAACAGACGCCGCACCAACACGAAGAACGAAGTCACCTTGTTTATGAGCGAAAACACTTGGTGACACGAGCGCAGCAACCACTGCCAAACTGCAGATTGTTTTTTTCATTTTAATTTCCTTTTATAGGGCTTCGTTTTTTACCCAATCACATGTTCATGAACACTTAAATATCCAAAGGAAGTCAGAGTGTTAACGAACTCAGGTTTTTTATATTTGTTAACTGCGCGCAATCTAGCACATAAAAACCTTACTAATTTGACGGAAATCAATTTGTAAAAAATATAGCGAATCTGTATGAGAAAACGCCAAATTGATCAACAAATTATGCAAATGATATACAATCTTGTAATGCAAAATGTGCGTGTGAGAAGATCTTGCATGCCTAGAAGCTCACGCTAAAAGCAGGCTAAACAACAGCAAATCGTTTATCATCTAATGAATGTGACACCTTTAGATCTTAGGGAATAAGATGAACCTTTTTAAACATTTACCTCATGATCTCAGTGAAGAAGCATTTGAAGACCTGTTGTGTAACGACAACCTGCGGATTGAACGTATTGTGTCTCACGGGCAAACATCACCTGAAGAAGGTTGGTACGATCAAGAAGAAAATGAGTGGGTATTGGTTTTAAAGGGGGCTGGAGAACTCACCTTTGAAAACGGTTCGGTAAAACGTCTTGAGGCCGGCGAGTACGTGAATATCCCGGCGCACACTAAACACAAAGTCAGTTGGACAGACCCAAATCAGGAAACAATTTGGTTAGCCGTGTTTTACTAATCACTTCACGTGGGCGTCACAAGTGCCGCGACAATGACAATTAACCTGTTAGATAAGTTTTAATGATCACCGTTCATCTTTAGGCGTGTCCATCACCACCATGGTTGTAATCCCCTGAACGTGTTCACACTCGCCTAATACATTCGCGTGAAACGCCTTATAAGCAGCCAGATCTCGAGTTTCAACCCTCAACAAATATTCGTTCGCACCTGTGATGTTATGGCACTCTACGACCTCTTTGACAAAACGGAGGTGATCCTCAAAATCGAGTTGTGCTTTTTTCGAATGAGAGGATAAACCAATCGAGACATAGGCGATAAAACCCACACCAAGTTGCTCGCTATCCAACACCGCACGATAGCCTTTGATCACACCTTGTCGCTCTAATTCCTGCACACGACGCAACGTCGCAGAAGGTGACAGCCCCACTCTCTCAGACAGCTCAACATTGGAGATTCTTCCGTCTAACTTAAGCTCTTGCAATATTCTTTCGTCAAATTTATCCATAGTGATCTTTTATTGCTAAATTAATCCATTCAAGCTCAATAAAAGCACAATATTGATGACGTTTCTACTTATAGTTGTTTGAAAGATGACGTCCACTCAGGACAGTTTTGCTGTAAGGGAAAAAACTATGGAATACCATCAATTAGGCGCGCTGGCGTTGTTTGCTTTTGTATCGACTTTTACTCCGGGTCCGAACAACATCATGCTGATGACATCAGGTGCGAATGTCGGATTTAAACGCACGATTCCACACATGCTCGGTATTACTCTTGGCTTTGGTGCCATGCTAATTCTGGTTGGTATCGGCTTAATGAGCCTGTTCCACGCTTACCCGGTTGCCCATACAGTTTTAAAAGTACTCAGCTTAAGCTACTTGCTCTATCTGACTTATAAAATCGCCACCAGTGGTAAAGCAGAAACAAAAAATGATTTTAAGCCAATGTCATTTTTCGGAGCTGCGGCATTTCAGTGGGTGAATCCAAAAGGCTGGTCAATGGCGCTCACTGCGGTCACCGTATACAGCTCGGGCGCTGCGTGGTTAGAACTGACGTTTATTGCGGGCATTTTCTGCTTGGCCAACCTGCCATCTGTCACCTTCTGGACGGCCGCAGGGATACAGCTTCAGCGCTGGTTAACCACATCTAAACGTGTCAAAGGGTTTAATTACGGCATGGCGACGTTACTTCTTTTATCCACGATTCCTATGATATAACTGAATGCCAATCAAAACCTCTACGGAGGTTTTTTAATGTTTGAGGGATAATCATCGAAGACGCCAATTTCCCCGCTTAGGTTTCCGTATCAATTCACAGTGTAAATTTGTTTAAAGACACTACTCTCTCAAGAGAGATATTGATATTCTTAAATGAGAAAGAGAATAATTATCGAGAATAGTAAAGATGAAAAAGAAACCTGAACCGAAAGAACTTGTCGTTACACACACCGAAACGATCACCCCAAACATGCAGCGCCTCACTTTGCAGGGAGACGCTCTCGGTCAATTTCCAGCAGACTGTGAAGGTAGCTATATTAAGCTGCTATTTAATGCAACGGGTGGTACCGATTTGCAAGCGATGCCTGAAGATAGTCGCCCATTAATGCGTACTTATACCATTCGTCGTTACCATCCAGAGACATGCAGCATTGAAGTCGATTTTGTTCGTCATGTTACTCATGATCTGCAATGTGGATTTGCCGCTCGTTGGGCAATGGCTGCGCAAAAAGGGGACACCATCAACATCGTTGGTCCGGGTAGTATTTCTAACCTAAACACCGACGCGGACTGGTTTTTCATGGCTGCCGATATGACTGCCCTCCCTGCCCTGTCCGCCAAAATCCGAACCTTGCCTGAAGAGGCAAAAGGCTATGCGGTTATTAGTGTTCTCTCTGCCGCAGACATTCAACCACTGCACGCGCCAGTTGGTATGGAACTGATTTGGCTGACTGAAGGGCAAAATCTGGCTGAAGCGGTTCGCGAATTAGAATGGCTGGAAGGGAATGCCGCGGTTTGGTGTGCCTGTGAGTTTGATTCTATGCGCGCATTACGCCAGTACTTCCGCAATGAAAAAGAAATCGAGCGTGAAAATATCTACATCAGTAGCTACTGGAAACAAGGCGTTTCAGAAGATGGGCATAAAGTGATTAAGCGTGAAGACGCCGAATCCAATCAATAGCAATTCACAATAAAAAATACGCCCGGTGTAGCCGGGCGTCGGCAAATGCCTAATAGCTTTTTGACTATCAACGATAGTTTTCAGGCTTAGCAGGGTATAAATCATCCAATAATTGTTGCAACTTCACGAATCAACAACGCCAGTTCGTCCCATTGCTCGTTGTCAATCAAATCGCCAGGCACCATCCAGGTACCGCCACACGCTAAGACAGACGAAATCGCCAGGTAATCTTTGACGTTGCTCGGGCTCACGCCACCTGTTGGCATAAATTTAACCGGGTAAACGGCAGACAGTGCTTTAAGCATCGCCGTGCCACCAGAGGGCTCCGCTGGGAAAAACTTAAGGGTACGAAGACCCATTTCCATCGCTTGTTCAACCAAACTTGGATTATTTACACCAGGTACGATAGCGATATTACGCTGCTGACAATATTTAACGGTGGTTGGATTAAAGCCTGGGCTAACAATAAAATCGACACCAGCGTCAATCGCCTCATCGACCTGAGCACTGGTTAAAACGGTGCCCGCGCCAATTAACATCTCTGGATACGCGTCGCGCATATTTTTGATCGCAAGTGCCGCATCTTCAGTACGAAAAGTGACTTCAGCACAAGGCAGGCCGTTTTCAACCAATACCTGAGCCAATTTTACTGCCTTGCTTGCATCTTTAATTGCAATAACAGGGACTACTTTAATTTCAGAAAGTTGTTGATTTAGATCTTTCATTTCATCGTTCCTTAAATAATCGGCATCGATTCGCTTGGAATGATTGCACCGCGATGTTGGATAACAGAACCAGCCACTTTGTGCCCAGCCAGCGCAGACTCAGCAACGTCTCCACCTAGAATGCGTTTTGCAAGGTAACCCGCACTGAAAGAGTCACCAGCCGCCGTCGTATCAACCACTGCGTCCACTTTCAATGCCGCAACGACGTGCTGTTGGTCTTGTGTCACAACAAAACAATCGTCCGCACCACGCTTAACAATGATCTCTTTCACACCACAGCTTTTGCTACGATGAATTGCTTCGGATTCCTCTTTGTCACCCCAAAGCATGACTTCATCATCGAAAGTTAAAAATGCCATGTCCGTAACACTGAGAATTTTCGAGTAGAAACGACGAGCCAACTCTAAGCTTGGCCAAAGTTTTGGCCGGAAATTATTATCAAACGCTATGGTAACGCCCTTGTTACGACAGGCAGCCAGCAGGTCGATAAACGTTTGACGATGTTCTTCCGCGATAATAGCTAAACTGATACCGCTCAGATAAATCATTTGATGTTGGCAAAGATCTGTTACCAAAGATTCAAAGTTTTGCTCGCGTAGCCAATATTTTGCTGCTGCGTCTTCACGCCAGTAAAAGAAACTTCGTTCACCATCGTCCGCGGTTTCAATCGCATAAATGCCCGGCAATTTATCTTCAGAGAAGTAGACCATGTCGGTGTTGATGTCTTCGTCCTGCCAAGCTGTCAACATTTCGCGGCTAAACGGATCGAGTCCCAGCCCAGTCACATAGGATGTTTCAACACCATGTTGTTGGGTTAAACGAGACAGGTAAACAGCGGTATTGAGGGTATCACCACCAAAACCTTGCTGTAGCACGCCATGATGTTTCCTAAGCTCCACCATACATTCACCGATGATAGCGACGCGACTGATTGGGTTCATGGGAGCCTCCTTAGTGGTACAAAAAATAAGCCAGCACAATGGCTGGCTTGTACTTAATTCCCGATAAATTAAGTAATTAGTCCAGTAGAGACTTCACGTATTCTGCGATTTCAGGCACTTGGCAATGTGCGAAGAAACACTCTTGGAATTGCGCGCTACCAACAGCAGTTTTCACTAGCGCTTGATCGATGGCACGTAAGCCTTCAACCACATCTTTTGAGACTGCGGCTTTTACGTCGTTCAAAATCGCAGCGTTAGCTTGCTGAGGCGCTGCTCGCTCGATAGGGTAACCTTCACCGCGATTTCCCGTGAACGCTTTTTCGAAGATGTAACGCACGTTCAGTTCACCAGCCCAACCAAAACCTTTCGCAAAGGCTAGAGAAATAGCGTTACCGTTGTTGATTTGGTTGAACAGGAATGCATCAGATGGCTCCAGGCAGTAACCACAAACTACACCTGGATGTAGGTTGCTTGACATCAGTGCGCCCTGGCCAGTACCACAACCCGTTACCACAAAGTCTACTGCTTTTGAGTTCAGCAGGATGCTCGCCATGATACCTAAGTGGACGTACGTTAGGTGATGATCGTTTTCACCCGTCATACCGACGTTGAATACATCGTGACCAAGGCCACCCGCGACAGTATTTAGTTCACCAGCCACCATTGCGTTTTTCGCGGCTTGGCTGTTCTCCATCATTAGTGCAATTTTCATCTGTTACTCCTGCGGAACAAACCGCATTCAAAAAGTTTCTTAAACAAAATTCTTAGAATCTATGACCTTTCAAGCTGATTTTGATCAGTGTGTAGCGTTTTTACACAAGGCGAGAGCATTGGCTCCGTTCGCTGGCGATATAAACGGTAAATTGTCATTGAATTCATAACGATCACGGTCATTTCCAGCAGTGTCCCTCCAATAGAACCCACCAGAATATTGTTGGTCAGCCAACAACAAGCACCAAGCAAAAAGCCCACGCGCATCTGAATTCCCGACAAGCAGAATACAGAGTAGGTCCCGATAATCGTTCCCAAAATAGGCAAAATGTCACGCCACTGCTCAGCAGCCCAATAACCACTCACTAAACTGATAACAATAAATGCAGCAGCGATTCGCTTCGACGAAACAAATATTGCTGTGGTCGTTCTGATTGTCGACAGGAACGCCCCAAGCGCTGAGGCCATTGAACCAAGCAATAAAAAATGGAGAAGATGATTGAGATTAAATATCAGCATCAAGATTTTTAGGCGTTTATCATTTTTCTGGTAAAAGACGGAGAATCCCAATCCAAAACTGATAAACCCTACTACTTGCGCTAATGTTGCGGTATCCACAATCAACTTCTCACAAATCGATTAGCGTGCTAACCAGCCACCGTCAACGGCGAGCGTGTAACCGTTAATGTAATCAGCCGCTTTTGATGCCAAAAATACACAAGGGCCGGCTAAATCTTCAGGCAAACCCCAGCGTTCAGCAGGGATACGTTCAAGGATGGCAGCGTTACGCTCTTCGTCAGCACGTAAAGCAGCGGTGTTGTTTGTTGCCATGTAACCTGGTGCAATTGCGTTCACGTTAATGTCGTGACTTGCCCATTCGTTCGCCATTAGGCGCGTAACACCCATAACGCCGCTCTTAGAGGCAGTGTATGAAGGAACGCGGATACCGCCTTGGAAAGACAGCATAGATGCGACGTTGATGATCTTGCCACCTTCACCTTGAGCGATGAACTGCTTTGCCACGGCTTGAGACATAAAGAACACCGATTTGATGTTGATGTTCATTACGTCATCCCAATCTTGCTCAGAAAATTCAATCGCATCATCGCGGCGAATGATGCCCGCATTGTTGACCAGAATATCGATACGACCTAACTCTGTTACTGTGCGGTCAATGATTGATGGGATGTCATCCAGCGTCATTAAGTTAGCGCGGATATCAATAAATTTACGGCCTTCAGCGGCAATCTTCTCAATGGTTTCTGTCGGTTTAGTGATGTTTACGCCCACGATATCACAACCGGCTTTTGCTAAACCAAGCGCCATACCTTGGCCAAGACCAGTGTCACAACCAGTAACAATGGCAACTTTGCCTTCAAGGTTAAATGAATCAAGAATCATGTTTTTTCCTCAATATTTAGATAATTCGTGATTTGGCGACTGGCCATGTCACTTTCTACACTCATATATTGAACAAAAAAGAAATTATTTTCAATTTTTTTTGAAAAGACGTTTCAAAAAATAGATTACGATCCAATTTTTCTGCACATAACCCCAATTTAATTCCAAATTTTTGAAAAGGTATTTTATAAATACTAGTGCTACAGATTTTATAAGATATAATGAAGCAAACAAAAAATTCACAGGGATAACAATGAAAACCTCAAACCAACCTGAAGCAGTTTCATCGGTTCTGAAAGTGTTTCATATTCTTCAAGCACTAGGAGAGCAAAAGTCCATCGGTGTATCCGATCTTTCCCAACGACTAATGATGTCGAAAGCAACGACATACCGTTTTTTACAAACCATGAAGTCGTTAGGTTATGTATCGCAAGAAGGTGAAGACGATAAATACTCACTAACGCTTAAACTATTTGAGTTAGGATCAAAATCGCTCGAGTACGTTGATCTGATTGAACTGGCCGATCGAGAAATGCGCCATATTTCACAGCAAACGAATGAAGCATTGCACCTAGGTGCGCTGGATGATAATGCCATCATTTACATCCACAAAATCGATTCTGGCTACAACCTTCGCATGCAATCGCGTATTGGCCGCCGTAACCCTCTTTACAGTACAGCTATTGGTAAAGTGTTACTTTCTGAGTGCGATGAAAGCTTCATCCGTGATGTGTTAAGTGATGTGGAATTTGTTAAACACACTGAAAAAACGCTAGAAAACACGGAACAAGTGCTAGAAGAATTGGCAAAAGTCCGCGCTCAACATTTTGCAGAAGATAACGAAGAGCAAGAACCAGGCCTTCGCTGTATCGCAGCGCCGGTTTATAATCGCTTTGGCCAAATCATTGCGGGTCTTTCGATTTCATTCCCGGTTATTCGCTTTGAAGAAGAACGAATGGAAGAGTATGTTGGCTTATTGCATCAAGCAGGCAAAAATATTTCAGAGCAATTGGGTTTTCATAACTACCCCGCTTAATCTGGAAAGCAGCTAGTAGGCTGCTTTGTTGCCTACTTTGAAATTGTTGAGAGGTCGATTAAATTTCGCGATTTACCTTACGTAACGCTTCAGCAGCAGATGCGCTGATCACGCCAGCTCTTTCGCTAAAAAGTCGATGAGTAATCTGACTTTAGGCGATAATTTATGACTTGGCGGATACAGCGCCCAAATACCTTCACGATCGTCCCGGTAATCACTGAGCACTTCGACCAGCTCACCGCAATCTAACGCCTCTTGAACGTAATAATCAGGTAACTGCACTAAACCAAGCCCACGCTTTGCCGCATCCACTAAAGCGAAACCACTGTTGCATTTGATCCGCCCAGAAACGCGCAACGACTTCTCTCGGTTCTGCTCTTTGAAATGCCAGTAATCGACAGAGCCCACCAAACATTGATGACGCCCTAACTCTGATAGTGTATGGGGTTCGCCAAATCGTTCCAGATAATTAGGGCTCGCACAGACATACATTTGGCGTGAAGAAAGGCGCTTCGCGATCATACTTGAGTCTTGTAGTCGTCCCAGACGTATTGCCACATCCACCCCTTTCTCTATCAAGTCGAGTCGCTGGTTGGTCAGAACCAAGTCGAGAGTCACCTGAGGATGCCTCTCTAAGAACTGGTGCAACAGTGGCGCAAGGTTCATTTCTCCATAGGTAACCGGAGCCGTCACCCGCAATATGCCTTTGGGCTCCGCCTGCATTTGAGTCACGGCAAGCTCGGCTAACTCTAGTCCTTCTAACAGGTGCTTACACTGCTGGTAATAAAGCTGACCGGCCTCAGAAAGAGAAACTTTACGTGTGGTACGATGAAGTAATTTCACCGCTAAACGTTGCTCTAGCGCGGAAACTCGACGACTGATCTGTGCAACCGATGTTTTAAGTTTATTTGCAGCGCCGGTGAAACTGTTTGTCTCTGCGACTGCGACAAACTCAGTGACACCTTCCCAATTCGCCATTTCTCATTTCCTGTCAAACCAGTTAACAGCAACATTGTCACACAAACGCTGACCGGGAGAAACAACCCTTTCGTTTCACACCTCAACCCAAACGTTAAACAAATGTAAACGCATTAACATTAAACCAACAAAAACTGTGCTTATATCAAGTCTGAATCCACAAGTAGGGCAGAAGAATGAACAAGCACAATACCCCATTAGCTGGTTTTACTCATATGGAACACGGAACTGCGCAAGACTGGAAGATCATCGCAGAACAATTTATTGATTATGCAGCAGAATTACCAGACCGAATTATCAAACACCTTTTATTGCTTGATGGTGATTTTGGTGGCTTCCAGGTAGACAGGCTTACGCACAGCCTACAGTGTGCAACGCTGGCACATCGCGATGGTCAGGATGACGAGTACGTCGTGTGCGCGCTACTGCATGATATTGGCGATACCTTGGGTTCGTACAACCACCCAGACATAGCCGCCACTATCCTAGAGCCTTTCGTCAGTGAAGAGAATCACTGGATGATCAAACATCATGGTATTTTCCAAGGATATTACTTCTTCCATCACTTGAATATGGACAGAGAAATGCACAAAGCTTACATCGACCATCCTTGTTATCAACGCACCCAGGAGTTTGTGCGTAAATACGATGCTCCAGCGTTCGACCCTGAATTAGATACTCTGCCGCTAGAATTCTTTGAACCGATGATCCGCAAGGTATTTGAGCGTCCCGTCCGCTCGATTTACAAACAAGCTCAAGACAAAATAACCGCAGAATAGCGAGAGGCGATGATGAACTCATCAATGAGAAATCAAGTTAGCGAACAAGAATGGCAGTTACGTGTGGAATTAGCCGCATGCTACAGGCTGGTAGCAGAGTTTGGCTGGGATGATTTAATCTTTACCCATATAAGTGTCAGGATTCCAGGCCCTGAGCATCATTTTCTGATCAACCCTTACGGGATGATGTTTGATGAAATTACCGCCTCTGACCTTATCAAAATCGATCAAGACGGTAATAAGCTGCAAGACACACCTCACTCCGTCAATCACGCTGGATTTATCATCCACAGTTGCATTCATGAGGCACGTCATGATGTCGGCTGTATCATTCATACACATACTCGAGCAGGTGTCGCGGTCAGCGCGCAGAAAGACGGCATCTTGCCAATCAGTCAGCAGTCGACTTATGTGCTGTCGTCATTGGCTTACCACGACTACGAAGGCGTCGCAGTAAGGGAAGATGAACAGCCACGTTTGCAGCAAGATCTAGGAGAGGCAAATTTTCTTGTGCTACGTAACCATGGGCTATTAACGGTAGGCAAAACCGTCGCAGATGCATTTTTGTCTATGTATGCCCTGGAAACCACCTGCCAAATCCAATTAGCCGCACAATCGGGTGGCAATGAGCTCATTCATATTGAACCAAAGATTGTCAGCTCGATAACTGAAGCGGTGAAAACACAAGGCGTGGATGGTTCCATCGTATGGCCAGCGTTACTGCGCAAACTGGACCGAATCGATCCACGTTACAAAGACTAACCACTAAAGGAAAAGGCGCTGAATCATAAACATGATAAGCGCTTTTTTGTTTGCCCCAGAGCATGCCTGTCGTCATCCAAAAAACCTTTTGTCTGCTATCCGGTTCAACACTTGTATTATTACTTATATGTAAAAATCATTTTCATAAACGACGGATTATCATTTTTAATGAAATAGATAAAATGAATACAACAAAACATCAGGCGAAAAACGAAAGCTCAGCTAGGCTTAACTACTACGCCTACCTATTGATTAGATAAGGGAAATCCAATGGCACTTGAAATCAAACCAGGTCAAACATCGATCAAATCTAAAGCGGCTGTCGCATGGGCGGCAGGCGAGCCATTAAAAATGGAAGAAGTGGATGTACAACTGCCTAAAAAAGGTGAAGTTTTAGTCCGTATCGTAGCAACAGGTGTATGTCACACTGACGCATTCACGCTATCTGGTGACGATCCAGAAGGCATCTTCCCAGCGATTCTTGGTCACGAGGGTGGCGGTATCGTTGAAATGGTTGGTGAAGGCGTGACGAGTGTTGAAGTTGGTGATCACGTTATTCCTCTATACACAGCAGAATGTGGCGAGTGTAAGTTCTGTAAGTCAGGCAAAACTAACCTTTGTCAGGCTGTGCGTGAGACGCAAGGTAAAGGCCTGATGCCAGATGGCACAAGCCGCTTCTCAATCAATGGTGAAACCATTTTCCATTACATGGGTTGTTCAACGTTCTCTGAGTACACTGTACTACCAGAGATTTCACTGGCGAAAGTAAACAAAGAAGCCCCTCTAGATGAAGTGTGTCTGCTTGGCTGTGGTGTAACAACAGGTATGGGTGCGGTACTGAACACAGCAAAAGTTCAGGAAGGCGACACGGTAGCCATCTTCGGCCTAGGCGGTATCGGTCTTTCGGCAATCATCGGTGCACGTATGGCTGGTGCTGGCCGTATCATCGGTATCGATATCAATGAAAGTAAATTCGATCTTGCGCAACAGCTTGGCGCAACCGATGTGATTAACCCTCAGAAATTCGACAAGCCAATTCAGGAAGTCATTGTTGACATGACTGACGGCGGCGTTGATTTCTCGTTTGAATGTATCGGTAACGTCAACGTGATGCGTCAGGCGCTTGAGTGCTGCCACAAAGGCTGGGGCGAATCAGTCATCATCGGTGTAGCAGGTGCAGGTCAAGAGATATCTACCCGTCCATTCCAACTAGTAACTGGTCGCGTATGGCGAGGCAGTGCGTTCGGTGGCGTTAAAGGCCGCTCTGAGCTTCCAGAAATTGTAGAAAAATACATGGCAGGTGAATTCGGTCTACAAGAATTCATTACTCACACAATGGGACTTGAAGACGTAAACGAGGCATTCGACCTGATGCACGAAGGTAAGAGTATCCGTAGCGTGATTCACATGGACAAATAATGTCTCTACAGGCTCTCCCCAGGGAGAGCCTTATTGTATTAACGGTGTCCTGCCGTTGAATCTAATTTCTGCTTCTTAAGAGTTTATTCATGATGATAGAAAACGTAAGTCAGGCCAAAGTTTTTGGTGGCTGGCACAAACAATATACTCACGAATCTAGTTCACTGAATTGCCAAATGCGATTCGCTATTTTCCTGCCGCCAAACGCGACAAAGTCCCACCCAGTACCAGTACTTTACTGGCTATCGGGACTCACTTGTAGCGATGAAAACTTCATGCAGAAAGCTGGCGCATTTCGTATGGCCGCCGAGCTTGGCATCGCCATTGTTGCCCCAGACACCAGCCCTCGTGGCGAAGGTGTAGCAGATGATGAAAATTACGACCTCGGTCAGGGTGCTGGTTTTTATCTTAATGCTACTCAGGCACCTTGGTCACAGCACTACTTCATGTATGACTACATCACGAAAGAACTCCCAGCAATCATTGAAAACAATTTCCCGGTTTCTGATGTGAAGTCTATTTCTGGCCACAGCATGGGCGGGCATGGTGCACTGACTATTGGCTTAAAAAATGCGGAGCAGTATCGCTCAATTTCAGCATTTAGTCCTATCAGTAACCCTATTCAGTGTCCTTGGGGCCAAAAAGCGTTTACCGCTTATTTAGGTACCGATATCGAAAACTGGAAACAATATGATGCGAGTGAGCTTCTGAAGCAAGGTAAAGCTCCTTTAGCGATGCTGGTGGATCAGGGTGACGCTGATGGATTCCTGAGTGAGCAGCTCAAACCAGAGCTTCTTGTCGCGGCAGCAAACAAGCATGACTCAGAATTAACGCTTCGAATGCAACCTGGATATGACCACAGTTACTACTTCATATCGAGTTTTATTGACGACCATCTAAGTTTCCATGCGAAGTATCTATTCGAGTAAACGATTAAATACAATGCAACAATAAAGCCACCCTACCAAGGTGGCTTTATTGTTTTTGAATATCTATTCACTGATCACAACTATTATAAAAAATAACAATAAAATAAAAATCTCATACTCATTCTTACTTTTATTAATTAATACTTATATTGATTGTTTAAAAATGTTTTTAAATCGTACGATCAGTCATTAAGAGCACACCATCTAACCTTTTATATAAGAAGTTGCTTAATAGTCTTGACCTCAAGTTGACGTACGGTTATTTTTCAAACACGATCTATTGTAAATTTTGTCTATTTTGCGCAGATCATCGTAATCAGAATAAAAGCTTTTCTAGTAGCAACGATTCTCGCTCAGTAAAAGAATAAAAAATCAAAATGAATAGAATGAAAAAGATACTCATATTAAGTTTACTGTGTTTTGCCCCCGTCATTTATGCAAACACCGTTTTATTTAGCAACAGCCCGCAAAAAGCCGAGTGTTAGGTTAAAATTAGAAGACATCCAATCGTTACCAGAAACCACTTACACCACCGAGTTACCTTGGAGTAAAGGAGAGTCTGAGTTTACTGGTGTTAAGCTGAGTGACTTACTCACTTACGTATATGGCGATATTCCAGCGCAAATCGATATCAGTGGTTTAAACAATTACCACGCGATCGTGACACGACCAGATATCGTTAGATATGAGCCGATCTTAGCCTATCAAAAAGATAAACATTTCATAAAAATCAGGGACAAAGGCCCATATTGGGTTGTATATCCACTAAACCTCTACCCAGAACTAAATCGCTCCGCATATCATGCCCAAATGGTCTGGCAGGTGAATGAAATTAAATTGATAAAGAAATAATGAAATTATCAGATACCTACCCCCTCAAGCCCCAAAAGTGGCGATACACAACACTCAGCAAAGGGCTGCTGTTAGTCTTTGCTACCTCTTTATTACTCGCGAATATCATTCTGCTTCAACAAACGCGTGCATTAGCGCAAAACTTTACTAATGAGCAAAAACAAGCCACGTGGTTTTTGTTTCAGCTGTCCAAAGAGCTGTCGGAACTGGTTGGGGAAGCACGTCGGCTCGATGAAAACATTCAGGATATAAATGGCGCAGAGCTACAGTATGAGCTCGCCTGGAGCCGCTTTGACTTACTCATCAACAGCGATGATGCGTACACATTCTTTTCTCGCAACAATATCCAGCAGTATTTTTTAGAACTCTTCGAACAATTCAAAGATCTAGAGCCTTTTCTTGTCGAGGCGAGAACCGGCGATCGTCAGGCGGCAGCCCAGTTTTATCGCTCAACCCAGACGCTGTACTTAGACTTGGTGGATTTTGTGAATCAAAACTTCCGACTCACTAGCAAAGTATATGAAGCACAAAAAGGTGAAACACAGCGACTAGTACAAGCGCAATATATGCTGTTTGCGACTTTTGTATTGTCGACGCTGTCCCTGATTTATTTCTTTTACCGCGAATCCAGTTTCCACCGAAAACTAGCACTCAGCGATCCGCTGACAAAGCTTGGCAACAGAAGTGCGCTGTTTGTGACGCTTAGAAAAAACATGCAACAAAAAAACACGTTTTATCTTTGTATCCTGGACTTAAACGGGTTTAAAAAAATTAATGATACTCACGGGCACCAAGCTGGCGACAAAGTTTTACGAGCTATCGCTAACCGGCTAAAGTCGATGGAGATCGATAATTTTACGACGTACCGAATGGGGGGGGATGAGTTTGCCATCGTCGTTCAGGACAAAACCATCAGCGAAAACCAAATCAAGCGTCATATCAATGCCGTTTTTAATGACCCGGTACTAAAAGCAGAAAACGCGTATCAGCTATCTACCAGTATTGGTATCGCGCGGTACCCGATCGATAGCGACAATATAGACTTTCTTATGAATATTGCCGATAAACGTATGTATAAAATGAAATTCCAGGGATAGGACCTAACACTACCTGTCACATAATAAATAAAAGCCCCGCTCTTTAACGTGCGGGGTTTTTGAATTTTGCAGAGTATAAATCCAATCCTAATCGAACAGTAACTTCTCTTTCAGTACAGTGAGTACACCAGATTCCTGATTGCTTGGCGCAGAAAAACGAGCAACTTTCTTAATCTCTTCATGGGCATTGGCCACCGCATAGGAGTGTTCACTCACTTGCAGCATCTCCAAATCATTCAGGTAATCACCAAATGTCATGGTCTCGGCGGGCGTAAAATTCATGGTTTGTTGAAGATACTGAATTGCCGCACCTTTGGAGGCTTTTGCATTCATCACATCTAGCCAGATTTTTGCACTGACCACCACTTTGTGTGAATCACCAAACTGGCTGTTCATCGTCGGGAACACCAGCTCCTCTGAGCCTTCAAAATGGCAAATCGCAACTTTAATGAACTCATCGTCAACTTCCAGCAAATCATCCACGTTTTCACAGCGATGGTAGTACTTTTGAAACTCTTCCAGCGTCTTTTGATCTTGAATTTCAATATAAGCCGAACGTTTCCCACACAGCACTATGTGTGCCCCGTCTATACAACGCGCGGCTTTGACTATCTCTGCCACTTCAGGTTTCGGAATCGTGCAGCTATAAAGCTCTTTGTCTTTGTGTATCACCAAAGTGCCATTTTCTGCCACGTACAGGATGCGATCCTGAATCGGAGCGAAAGTATCACGCAAGCTATAATATTGACGCCCAGAGGCAGCCGAAAACAAGATGCCTTTTTCTTCTAGCCGTAAAAACAGATCGAAGAACTCTGGGTCCAAACGACCGTACTGATCGAGTAACGTGCCGTCCATATCGGAGGCGATGAATTTAATACTAGCTTGTGACATGAACTAACACTCTAATTAGGGTAGGAAAACTGCGATTACGTTTAAGGTACAGGATCGTGAGTGAATCTCAAGTACCGTTGTTAATATAGCAATCCTGAATCAAACAGGTACAATCCTCGCTCGATTTTTATGCTCGCGGATACACACCATGCACTCGCCTGAACATTGTTTTACTCGTATTACTGCCGATCTTTCTGGTTATGAGTTACCAGAGCAGTTTACGTTTCCGTTCTATTACACACCGCATCCTCTATGCGTATTAGCCGCTGAACAACTGCAACAGCACTTACTCACGCAAAATGACTTTGAGCATGACTTTGGGTTAGAGGATGAGCAGGTGGGGCGAGGGAAAATGTTCGGCGTGCTTTTGGTACAAAATCAACAAAGTGAGCTAGGGTATCTCAGTGCTTTCTCCGGCAAGATCGCCGATCAAAACTTGCTGCCTGGATTTGTACCACCAGTGTATGACATGCTGACTGATGAAGGTTTTTTCCGCGCTGAAACCGACGCCATCAATGCAATCAATGCCGAATACAAGCAGTGTGCAGATAACCCCGAATTAATTGAGCTCAAAGCAGAGATCGAAGCTGATCGCGCTTCATACCAGCAAGAAGAACAGGCGCAACGCCAAATCATGATTGAAGGCCGTGCGAATCGAAAACTGCAGCGTAAACAGGGTGAGCAAACGCTAGGTCCCGATGAACTAAAGACGTTGTTAGACGACTTGGGTAAGCAAAGTGTGGCCGATAAAAATGCGCTCAAATACCTCAAGATGGCGTGGGATGAAAAACTGGCAGTGAAAGAGCAGCGTTTAGCCACTTTAAAACATGAACTTTCAGAACTTAAAGAGCATCGAAAAACACTGTCTAACGCGTTGCAGCACAAACTACACAGGCAATACCGATTTCTTAACGGTTTGGGACAAGAACGCGATTTAGTGGATATTTTCGCAACCACCACGAATCCGGTGCCACCAGCAGGCGCAGGTGAATGTGCGGCTCCGAAACTGCTTCAATACGCGTTTAAACATGGCTTTAAACCGCTGGCGCTTGCCGAGTTCTGGTGGGGAGAATCACCAAAATCCGAAGTGCGTCAGCACAAAAAGTTCTACCCGTCATGCAACAGTAAATGTCAGCCTATTCTTGGCCATATGCTGTATGGGATGAACGTCGATCCCAACCCGCTGGCTGAAAACTGGGCAGAAGACAAAGAGCTGGAAATTCTCTATCAGGATGAAGCCATGGTGGTAGTCAACAAGCCATCAGGTTTGCTTTCTGTACCGGGAAAAACCATCAAAGACTCGGCGTACACAAGGCTACAGACGATGTTCCCTGACGTTGAAGGACCTTTTGTCATCCATCGCTTAGACATGGCGACGTCGGGTATTTTGGTATTTGCGCTGACTAAACGCGCGAATAAGAGCTTACAGAAGCAGTTCATGGCTCGTGGCGTACAAAAACGCTACATGGCTCTGCTGGAAGGTGAACTTAGAGATGCCGCGGGTGATATATCATTACCCATGCGTGGCGATCCAGAAGACCGTCCACGTCAATTGGTTTGCTTTGAGCACGGTAAGCCAGCGGAGACACACTGGCAGTTGATTGAAGTTAAAAATGGCCGTAGCAAGGTGTATATGTACCCTAAAACTGGCCGTACTCACCAACTGCGTGTCCACAGTGCTCATCACTTAGGCTTAAATATGCCAATGGTCGGTGATGGCCTGTATGGCGAGAAGGCAAATCGCTTACATCTGCATGCAGAAATGCTGGAACTGGATCATCCATACAGCAAAGAACGCATGAGCTTTCATGCCGATTGTGAGTTTTAAACCCGGCACGGTTAATCTGAAGATACTAAAAAGGCACTGAACTCAGTGCCTTTTTTAAATAGAGACGAAGCATGTGTTTCCTCGTCCATGCTGGCTATGATTGATTTAACTGACTTTAAATTTGGTCCACACCTGTGAACGCCAACGTCTCGCCATAATAATGCCACGAACCCATTCATCCAGAGCGATCGCCATCCAGGCTCCCATTACGCCATAGCCCAGATGAATGCCAAAAAGGTAAGAGAACAGTACGCCTAAACCCCACATACTTACGATACCCATTTGTACCGGGAATTTAATGTCGCCCGCACCTTTTAAACCAGCAATAAAGATCAAGTTAAAGACACGCCCAGCTTCCAACAAGATAGAACCCAGAATCAATGAGCCAGCCAGAGCAAGGATTTCGGGCTGATCAGTGAATACTCGGAGGATTTCTTCTCGAAATACGTAGATCACGGTCGTCGCAACAGTAGAGGCAACAAAACCAACCAAGAAATAAATTTGAATACGCTTAAGGATGCTGGTCACCCAACCTTTACCAATGTAATAGCCAGTTTGAATCTGTGCCGCCTGCCCAATTGCTAACGCAAAGGCAAAAGAAAAACGGGCAATATTCTGAGCATAAGTAAACGCCGCCAACGATGCTGTCCCCATCTGTACCACAAAGTAAACGATACAGATTTGAGCAATATTGTAAGACAACACCTCACCCGCATTCATCCCACCAATTTTTAGGATTTTTTTGTAAATATCGGCAGGCACTTGCTTCATGGTCTTCATTGGAAGCTCGATGTTTGTTCGGCTCAAAATAAACACCAACATCAGAGTACCAATCACTTGACTCACCACAGTAGCAACCGCGACGCCTTCAACCCCATAAACAGGCAAACCAAATGGTTGGTACAGGGCGATGTAGTTACCTAATACATTGAATACACCACTTATGAGGTTTACAACCATCGGAGAGCGAGAGTAGCCATGACTGCGCAGAATAGTGGTCAATACAATGCCAATGGTCACGTTGAACGTCATCACACCACTAATAAGCAAATATTCCCGAGCATACTGCTCAACCTGAGCTTCAAGGCCATAGTAGGGTAAGAAGAATATTGCTCCAATCACAGCTATCACGCTGAGAAATATCCCTATAATTACCGACAGGATAACACTTGCGACACCGACATCAATGGAGTCTTTATCCCGATCAGCGCCGTTGTACTGGGCAATTAAAATCCCGGTTCCGCTGCTGACAAATGTTGAGACCACAATGAGAAAAAACGTTAATTGAGTGATCACTCCTACCGCTGATACTGCTTTGTCTGAGTAACCACTCAGCATGAATACATCACTGGTTCCTAAAGCCGTCCTTAGCAAAATTTCTACGAGTATCGGCCAAGCGAGTGTCACGATAGACATGCGCTGGTTGATGTTTTGGCGGTTAGGCATAGTTGGTAAACCTTCACACAATGAAAAACTGCTTCACAGAAAACCGTGAAGCAGTTTATAAAAATAATAATTAGGCCTTGAATTGACCCAGAAAATGCGTTCTTGCGTGAATTCTATTCGCATTCAGCACACAACAACAACTAAATTTCGTCGAGTAGCGTAATATTTCTCTTATCACTTGGGCATTGATTGACGGTATGAAACTAAGGCTCTCCATGCATATAAGAAACAATCACTGAAAAGCGTATGGCCACTGCTACCTATCCTGCCATCTCGAAAATTTTCCATTAACTCAATGAATCATCGTTAAGTTTAAAATGATTTACATCACAGATAACTCAACTTTTATTCTATCTGTTGCTCACTTAACAACTAGAATAGAAGTAAAAACAATTAAGTAGGGAGACAAGATGTCGACATTGGCTGGGGCACGTTTAGAAGAAATGGCGGATATCCGCGCAACAAGAAAAAAGAAAATTGTTTTTATTTGCTCCAGTATCGCAGCCACATGTCTTGTGTATGGTGCCCTCGTTCAAACACTGGAAGAGCAGTGGGGACTGTGTTTGCTTCATTCTTTATCTGCGCTTGCCTGCTTTGCGATTTGCTACATGATAAAAGTACAAAAGCATCACCAGTATGCCGATCTGCTTTTAAGCTCGGTACTGATGTTAGAAGGTTTACTGCTGCTGCTTTTTAATGATGCGCCTTCAGGAAAACTTTTATGGCTGTACCCCATTGTCGCCACACTCATTCTTATCAACGAATTCAAAGTCGGCCTTCTCTTTAGCTGCACCTACATACTCTTTATCTTTTTCGGCATTACTTTTTTGGATAGGCTGCCCGAGGCGAGCGCCATGATAGAGCGCCGATTTATGTTGACCCTGATGGCGATTGCCTTCGTTTGCCACACGTTCTCTTATTACTACGCCAAGATACTGAGTTACATCCAAACCCTCTATCGAGAAGGCATCGAAGAGCTGGCCTATTTTGACCAACTTACCGGCCTGGCTAACCGTTGGAGCTTTGAAACTTGGGCGCGTCACAAACTGCATGACATTGATAGTTCATGTGAAAACAGTCTGACTGCTCTCATCTTTCTTGATCTCGACAATTTTAAACACATCAATGACAACTACGGCCATGATGTTGGTGATCACGTACTAAAGACATTTGCCTCTCGCTTGAAAGACAGTATCCGCATGACAAACCATGCCAACCCTGAAAGTGATTATTCCATTGCTCGATTTGCTGGAGATGAATTTGTCCTGTTACTGCACGACGTGCCTAACGAAGAAAGTTTGGATGAGGTGTTAAAACGCATCGTCAATGTATTCTCAAACCGCTCCCTAGATTACGACCTCATTAATGAAATCACCATGAGTGTAGGCGTAGCGATTTATAAACAAGATGCGAACGAATTGTCTGAGCTGCTTCGATGTGCAGACAAAGCCATGTATGTAGCAAAACACACCGGAAAAAATCAGTATGCGTATTATGAACACTGCACGCGGGTAGAAAAATTGAACAACCAACAGCTGCATCAACCAGAAATCGGAAAGGTTTATTAAATCGGTAAGAGAGTGCTTAAATAATTCTAATAAGCGAACCTGTACATCGCCCATAAACCAACGAGTAGAATAACCAGCAAGATAATAACCTGGCGTGCTCGGCTAGGTGTTTTTTGTTGTGGAGTATCGATAGGCTTAAAGGCTTGTTTGCTCAATGCCTCTATTACTTCTTTCTCTCGTACTCGTTCGGGTACATCTCGCCGCTGTTGCGCCGCATTCGCCACCGCAGTAAAGCGATGCCTTTGCTCTGTAGTAAAGTCGCTATCCGCATAACGCGGAGGAGAATCGGTGTGTTTGCGTTGTACTGACATCACGTCCTCCTTGAGTGGATGAGTACATAATAAGTATACACACAAAAAAACCACCCGAAGGTGGCTTCAATTCACTGCTCAATACGGTGTGTTATAGATATTCACACAAGTAAGCTGTCGCGTCTTTAACTTGTAGCTCAAACGATGAGTTGCCTTCTACGTCGAATGACTCACCGCTGCTGTATGTTGTCCAGTCAGCTTCACCTACACGTTTAACAATAAGGGCACCTTTTACTACGGTCATTCGCTCTGGAGCTTGCGTACCAAACGTGTACTCTCCTGGAAGCATCACTCCGACACTCACTTCTTGCTCGTGTTGACTAAAACCTAGTGACTTCACACCGCCTGCAAAATAGCTGTTTTCCTTGATACTCATTATCGTTCCCTCATTAAAAATCTGACCTTTTTTACCCTGTTTTTCTCCACGACTCAAGCCCATAAAGCCTTCTAATTAAACATTAGTGACAAATAGATTCATAATCAGGTCTGCATACCATGCATAGCACATCAGAACTGGTGACTATTTAGGCATGAAAAATTGGTAATGTGGCACCTGAGTCCTCACACTCTTAACGCCCTTAGATGTAATTATTCCCAAGATATTCAGGCAAATAATTATGCTTCATTTTGATATATCTTTAAGTGCGTAAACGATAAATACTGCTTCTGCAGAGTATTTTTAGATTCTTGACTCAAGATTGTATTTCACGTGCAACAGCGTACGAGTTTTATTTAACTTCTCTCAAGTGACTCGAAAAACGCTTTGATTTTTTTTGACGAAAAAAAACTCTCTGAAATGCTAAACGTGATGCTTTTGCAAGTGGTGCCGGACTTTGGCGTAAGAGCAGATTGTGTTTGTGATAGAACATGAATCTAAGGATAGAGAGAAGTTATGATTCGATTTAACCTATGTGCCGCAGGCGTTGCTTTGGCATTATCCGGAGCGACTGTCGCTGCTCCAACTGCACCAAGTATTGATCTGTACGGTTCCAACAACCTTCAGTTTTCTAAAATTGAACTGGCCATGGAAACCACATCCGGTTACCACAATATGGTGACCTACCATGACCAAGCAAAGATTGCGGTGACATTCAACCAGTGGAGCGGCTCGACGGGCGACACATACAACATCTACTTTGATGGTACCCAAGTTGCCACTGGCGCCATTACCAGTAGCCAAACCACCGCCAACTTCGAATATGGTCAAGGCGGTTTGTATCAAATGGAGATCGAAGCGTGTGATGAAACAGGTTGTGCGAGAAGTGCCCCGGCTGAAATTACCATCGCTGACACTGATGGCTCGCACTTAAAACCGCTTACGATGAATGTGGATCCAAACAACAAATCTTACAGCACAGACCCTAGCGTGGTGATGGGGACTTACTTTGTTGAGTGGGGCATTTATGGCCGTAACTACACCGTAGACAATATTCCGGCAGACAACCTAACCCACATCCTTTACGGCTTCATCCCAATTTGTGGCCCTAATGAATCCGTTAAATCCGTTGGCGGGAATAGCTTTAACGCGTTGCAAACCGCCTGTAACGGCGTACCTGATTATGAAGTCGTTATTCATGACCCATGGGCAGCGTACCAAAAGAGCTTCCCACAAGCCAGTCATGAATACAGCACTCCGATCAAGGGCAACTACGCAATGCTGATGGCCTTGAAACAACGTAACCCTGAGCTGAAAATCATCCCATCGATTGGTGGCTGGACTCTGTCTGATCCGTTCTTTGATTTCGTCGATAAAGCCAATCGCGATACCTTTGTGGCGTCGGTTAAAAAATTCCTCAACACATGGAAGTTTTACGATGGCGTCGATATTGACTGGGAATTCCCTGGCGGCGGCGGTGCAGCGACAGACCGAGGCGACCCCGTCAACGATGGTCCGGCATATGTTGCTTTAATGCGTGAACTACGTGCAATGCTGGATGAGTTAGAGGCAGAGACAGGCCGAACATACGAACTCACTTCAGCCATTGGAGTGGGTTACGACAAGATCGAAGACGTTGACTACGCAGACGCGGCCCAATACATGGATTACATTTTCGCCATGACCTATGACTTCTACGGCGGTTGGAACAACGTTCCGGGTCATCAAACTGCGCTTTACTGTGGTTCGTTCATGCGACCAGGTCAGTGTGATGGCAGCGGTGTAGATGAAAACGGCGAACCGTTCAAAGGGCCAGCCTATACTGCAGACAATGGTATTCAGCTTCTTCTCGCCCAAGGCGTCCCTGCCAACAAACTGGTACTGGGTACTGCCATGTATGGTCGTGGCTGGGAAGGCGTCACTCCAGACACCTTGACCGATCCAAATGACCCAATGACAGGTACAGCAACAGGCAAGCTGAAAGGCAGCACCACACAAGGCGTTTGGGAAGCTGGCGTTATCGATTACAAAGGCATTAAGTCATTCATGCTAGGTGAAAGTAGCACTGGTATTAACGGCTTTGAATACGGTTACGATGATCTCGCAGAAGCGCCGTGGGTATGGAACCGCTCAACGGGCGAGCTGATTACTTTTGATGATCATCGTTCAGTATTAGCAAAAGGTAACTACGCTAAAACGCTTGGGCTTGCCGGCCTATTCTCCTGGGAGATTGATGCGGATAACGGCGATATCTTAAATGCCATGCACGAAGGAATGTCCGGTGCGGTTATTGAACTACCAAACCGTGCTCCAACAGCAACTGCTGGCGCAGATCAATCCGTTACGGGGCCAGCAACCGTGATGCTATATGGCAGCCAGTCCAGCGATTCTGACGGTACGATCGCCAGCTACGTTTGGGAACAAGTATCTGGTACAGCAGTAACCCTGACTGGAGCAAATAGTGCGAACGCAAGCTTTGATGTGGCTGAAGTAACCGCAGAAGAACAACTGACGTTCAAACTCACAGTAACAGATAACGAAGGTGCAACCGCTTCTGCTCTTGTTGTGGTCACCGTGAAGCCAGCAGGCGTTATCGAACCACCTCAAAACACAGTGCCAGTTGCACAAATCACCGCTCCAGCAACAGCGAATGCAGGTGAGGTTGTGGTTATAGACGCATCGGGATCTAGCGACGCAGACAACGACACACTCACGTTTAGCTGGACGCTACCACAAGGTTTAAACGCGACCGTTGAAGGTGCGAAAGTGACCTTTACTGCTGCTGAGTACTCCGAGGATACCAGCCTAAACTTCACGGTGAGTGTAAGTGACGGTGAAGCATCCGCGACAGCAAGTACAACCATAGTCGTTGCACAATACACCACAGATCCGAATACGGGCACATGTGATAACGCTTGGGATTCAGATGCGGTTTACACAGGGGGTGATCAGGTGACTCATGCTGGCAGTACCTGGGAGGCGAAGTGGTGGACTCGCGGCGAGGACCCAACAACGACAGGTGAATGGGGTGTTTGGAAACAAGTAGGCACAGCGAACTGCAACTAAGCCGCACTAGCCAGGCTACTTTCTACAAAGCTAAAGCATAATCATGATGTTTAAAGGACAAGGGCAGCACTCGCTTCCTTGTCCTTTATTTTTATAAAATCGCTACGCTTTAGATTCGATTAAGCGGTCAAAACTTTGGAACACTTGCTCGCACTTCATGACTCGGCCATGGCCTTGACCTTGCGTGGTGACCAACTCAACATTGGCGATGTCCTCCGCCGCTTTTGCTGAGATACTGTGTTTAGTGAACTTGTCTTGCTCATCGTGAACAATAATCGTCACTGACTCACGCTCAGAAAGGCGTTTTAGTGGGTCAATTGACTGTAACGGGTAATCAAACTGCGCTTCCACTTCGGATACCACTGCATTGAACAGTTTCATGGAATATCCCGAGCGCGCAATACTGCTAAACAGGTTTTCCACGTAGTTAAGAACTGGCGCGATAAGTAATAGGGGTTTGTTTTCCAGTTTGCTGTGTCGGCATTCAAGTGCAGAGGCCGTACCCATACTGTGCCCTATCAAACCCGCAATCTCGCCAACAGAATCCAACACATCTTCCAGGCCACGAATAAAGCCAGGGATATGGCCGTACTGACCTTCACTCTCACCGTGCGCTGGATGATCATAAGCCAAAGCAGTAAAGCCTTGAGCGGCAATATGTTCCATTAAAGGAAAAAACTGGCTCGCTGTGCCTGACCAACCGTGAGTCAGAATCCAAATAGGACCAGAGCCGAAGGAATAGGTTTTAATCACACCATCAAAGCCTTGGATCTCATCTTTGATCAGACCTTTAGGCTCGGCATTTTTTGGTTTAGTACGCACCGGCGTCAAAAGGAGCTTTCTTGCGGTACTTTTGGCGTGTGACGGTGCCAGAGTGTGATGCAGGCGGGTACTGATATTAACCAAGCTACGTTTAACGCTAAAGCGCTGCGATGTATTAAAGTAAATTTTGTCGCTCATGATCTTTCCTTTAACTAGCAGCACAAAATAGAACGGTCGTGCTTTTTGTACTGAGAAGAAAGAGCGAACTCTGTCGCTCTATCTAAAATTTTGATTGTGTTTGTGTTTTAACAGACTGGAAACGGGATACTTACGCCTTCCAACGAGCAAACAAGTTATCTATCCCTTGCCAGAACAGTCTCTGACTCTCTGCCTCGCCTTTAATCGAATAAAACACATGCGCGCTCAGATACTGCCCGTACAAATCAAAGGTTGCCTGTTTGGTGTCTAATTCGCCTGAAAACTCTCGATTTTCTTTACCCTTGGCAATTTGTATTTCTAAGTAGTCCAACCACGTATTAATGGACTTTCTCAATGCGGCTTGCAAAGGACAATCTTCCTCTGCCGTATCGTTCCACGCATCAAGAAACATACAACTACCCTGAAAAGCATGATTCCAGGTCATCCAGGAATCTAATAACCCACGGATCTTTCTCTCGATATGGTCGTCCCCCAGCTCTCGCACTGGCGATATGACCCGAGAGGTGAATACTTGATTCGCATACTCTAATACAGAAAGCTGTAAATTCAGCTTGGAGTTAAAATGGGCGAACAGGCCACTTTTCGACATCCCACACTGTTTTGCTAGCTCACCAATCGTCAGGCTCTCTAAACCCTGCTCACTGGCAATCTCGAAAGCGCGCTGCAGAATCAACTCTTTGGTTACTTTTCCTTTTTTCATAACAGTATTTTTAGCACGGTCGTTCTTTTATGCAAGGCTTAGTGTTCTGGTCTAACCATTTACCGGCAAGAACAAATGCAACGATCGGTATATTGAGTTCCGTGATAGGTATATAAATAAGAAGCTTGAACTACGTCTGAATTTAAAACATTACCGATAACCAAGAGAGCATGGGTTGATTTCTTCACATACACCATTATTTGAGAACTGGTACTTTCGCTGAATAGTTTTATGTTCAGGTAAGTAATTTATGACAACCAAAAAGAAGATCGCCAGTTTAGAATTTGCCCGAATCATCGCCATGTTAGCGATAATTGGTCTTCACTGTCAGATGGCTCTCACATACTGGCAATGGGGCGAGGTGCCTTGGGTCGGTTACATCATTAACCAGATGTCACGTTTTGCGGTTCCTTTGTTTTTCCTTATTTCTGGCTATTTGATTCAGCCAAAACTCAGTACCAATCCAATTGAAACACTGAAGAGCTATGCCAAACCGTTAATCAGGATCTGGGTGGTGTGGAGTGTGATTTGCCTAGTCGTACCGTTCCGATGGCAGACTGTCTCTGAAGTGGGTTACTTAGCAGAGCGACAAGGTTACTGGGATTATCTGATGCAATCCCCGATTAATTCATTGCTAGAAGGAGGCTTGGTTCATTTGTGGTTCCTGCCGGCACTCCTGATAGCCGTGACACTTATCGTTTTTCTGGTCAAAGCTGGGCAGTCACGCCTCCTACTTCCTATCGCTTTATTATTTTACGTGTATGGAGTTTTCGCAGGAAGTTACTCTACATTAACTGAACTGCCAGCTCCCTTTTTCACACGTAATGGCCCTTTCTTTAGCACATTACTGGTTGTGCTTGGTTATCTGGCCAGAGAGAAACAATGGCAATGGTCTAACAGTAATGCCTTGCTCCTGATGGCGATTGGTTTGGGGCTTCACTTTGCAGAAGCCTATTGGTTGATGCAGTATAACGTTGTATTTAATAGCCATGATTTCTTATTTGGGACCGTTATTTGGTCACTTGGTATTTTCATGTGGCTACTTGCTAACCCTAATTTTGGTAATAGGCCATGGGTGCTAAAATGGTCACCAAGCATCTTAGGAATCTACGTTAGTCACCTATTGGTGGTAATTGTGATGATGAATGTGGCGGGTATGCTCGAATTACAAAACTTGGCTAAAGATGCGTTTGTTTACTCAACCACCATCGTCGCCACATTACTCTTAGTTAAAGGGATTGATGCTTCACCGCTAAGAAAACTATTACTTAGATAAATCAATAAAATGCGAACCATAGTTTGCTCTGACACCTTCGTTAGGGCAAGCGAATAAAAAATGAGAGAGATCTCTCACTGGTTAAAATTTGGCTCGATGTTCCTCAATAATTTTGTCGATACTCACAAAAAACATCGAGCATTTCCTTTAGATTGACCCAATTAATAAAACACTGCTCATTTAACGGAGGCTGTATGTGGGCATCTCAAGGAATTACTCCTTTTTTAGAAATAAGCCATTGGCTAACTTACGGCTTGTATGCCGCGGCCATTCTATGTTGCGTAGCGGGTATCGTGTCACTAAGAAAATAGTGGCATAATTGCCTGATCCTACCGTTAATTCGAGCTTTCTCACAACTAACTCCTTCATTTATGGCTACTATTTCTCCAACAAGAAAGGGAGAAATGTCTATGCCAATTTACCCAATTGTGGCTTTCTGCTGTTTGTTATTCTCAAGCAACAGCTTGGCAGCGGTCACCAATGATCTCAACTTAGTCAATTCTACCGTTGGCTATACCGCTTTGGTTCTGTTCTCTATTGCTTATGCTCTGGTTATGCTCGAAGAGTATCTCAAGATGAGAAAGTCCAAACCAGTGCTGCTCGCCGCGGGGTTAATTTGGATTCTAATTGGATACACCTTCACACAACACAACCAACAGGATGTGGCTAAGGCTGCGTTAGAGCACAATTTGCTTGAGTACGCAGAGTTACTGCTGTTCCTGTTAGTGGCGATGACTTATATCAACGCAATGGAAGAGCGAAGACTCTTTGACGCCTTACAAGCATGGATGGTGGGAAAAGGTTTTAGCTTTAAAAAATTGTTTTGGCTGACCGGTTTCCTTGCGTTTGTTATTTCACCTATCGCGGATAACTTAACAACCGCACTGTTAATGTGTGCTGTTGTGATGAAAGTGTCTGGCGACAACCCGAAATTCGTCAATCTGGCTTGCATCAATATCGTCATCGCAGCCAACGCCGGTGGTGCATTCAGCCCTTTTGGTGATATCACGACCTTAATGGTCTGGCAGGCAGGCCATGTCAGCTTTGCTGAATTTATTCCTCTGTTTATCCCCTCTCTGGTCAACTATTTGGTTCCTGCCTTTTTGATGTCACTGTTTGTGCCGAATACCAGACCAAATACCAAACATGAACATGTGGAACTCAAGCGTGGGGCTCGGCGTATTGTGCTGTTATTCATTCTGACTATTGCCACTGCCGTCTCCTTCCATGCGGTACTCCACTTCCCACCCGTGATCGGAATGATGATGGGCTTAGCCTACTTACAGTTTTTTGGTTACTTCTTGCGTAAAACGCTCAAACAGTCCTTGGCAAAAAAAACCGCCATCGCCATCGCCAATGGAGATGAACAAGCCCTGAAACGAATTGGCTCTGTGGTGCCATTTGATGTTTTCCACCGTGTCTCACGGGCGGAGTGGGATACCTTACTCTTCTTCTACGGAGTGGTGATGTGCGTGGGAGGGTTAAGCTTACTCGGTTATTTAGAGCTGGTTTCTCATGTGATGTATACCGAATGGAACCCAATATGGGCTAACGTCATGGTCGGTGTACTTTCTGCCATCGTGGATAACATCCCAGTGATGTTTGCGGTGTTAACCATGCAACCTGATATGTCTATCGGTAACTGGCTGCTGGTTACGCTCACCGCAGGTGTGGGCGGTAGTTTACTTTCAATAGGATCAGCGGCAGGCGTCGCGTTGATGGGGGCGGCTCGTGGCCAATACACTTTCTTTGGCCACTTAAAGTGGGCGCCAGTCATCGCTTTAGGCTACGCTGCCAGCATTGCCGCGCATTTATGGATGAACGGCAGTCTATTTAACTGACCCCGTTTATCGATCTGATGGATGGTTCACGCCATCCATCACTTCAATCTCGCCTAATTCGTAGGGATTAACACCATCAAGACAACCAACATTATAGCCAAACTCAGTAGGGTCTGAGCGACGTTGATGGTGGGTATAAATACCACACTCACGACAGAAGTAGTGCTTTGCCGTATGTGTATTGAATTGATAAAGCTTGAGTTTCTCTTCACCTCTAACGATTCGAATTCCCTTCACAGGGACTGAAGCTGCAATGGCGCCACGACGGCAGCACATCGAACAGTCACACCGTCTTGGTTTTTCAATGCCATTAGGCAGAGAAAGTTCTAGCTCTACAGATCCACAATGACAGGTCAACCTGTGTAAAGGTTTAATTTCAGTTGATCCAACTCGCTTTATCATGACTTTTCCTTTGGTCTTTTTCGCTCAACTTTACAATGTGTACATTATGTTAAACAGACCACAAAAGTTTAATGTTTGTTGAAAACTCGACATTGGTCACTTTTCAAGACATTTTATGCGCAAGTAACCACGACTTACTTTAGTGACAGTGAGGTGGACAGTGCATACTCGCGACGGTGTTCTTTCCTGAAATATCGCCAACCGCCTCCCGCTTGTCCTAAAGCTTTAAAGTCACCCGGTTCCTATCAATTACGTTAAATAATTTTGGTTGTCACTTTGGCGACCGTATCCCTAATTCTAGCTACCTGTGTGGCTGGAAGGGCTTAAACCAAGGAAAAATTTTTATGGATAAAGATCATAGCTTTAGAGAGAACCTCTTAGCTCTGACGCTTGGCAGTGCGCTGGTGTCGCTAGGGGTCATTATTTTCAGCAAAGTCGGACTACTGACTGGCGGTACGGCGGGCTTAGCGATATTCCTCACCAAAGTGAGTGATTACAGTTTTGGCCAAATCTTTTTTGCTCTTAACCTCCCGTTCTACATTCTGTCGGTAACCCGTATGGGCTGGCGTTTTTCGATCAATACCTTTATCGCAGTGACGATAGTCTCTTTCGCCGTAGATCATCTGCATCATGTTATTGAGATTTCCAGAATCGATATGGTGTATGCGGCTCTTCTGGGAGGTGGTTTGATCGGGATGGGCATGCTGGTCATCTTTCGCCACAAGATGAGCCTTGGCGGCTTCAACATTCTGGCATTGTTTCTACAGGAACGTTTTGGTATTCGGGCGGGCAAAGTACAGATGGCGCTGGATTGTGCTATCGTCGTCATGTCGCTATTTATTGTTGATGTTTACATCATCGCGTTATCAGTGATGGGAGCAATCATCATCAACCTGATTCTTGCTATGAATCATAAGCCTGGACGTTACCAACCCAAGCCTCAGGAAGTATAAAACGGCTTCCTTACCAAACTTCTAATCCTAAAAGCCCCGATACATTGCCTCGGGGCTTTTTGTTTGCTCAATGAAAGTGGATCAACTTATCTACGCAGATGCCTTTCTCCAACCTACCATTACAATCACAGAAGCTTGCCCTGTTCCAAAGCCAGTAAGCGCTGCTTGCGTTCAACACCACCAGCATAGCCCGTCAATTTCCCACTCTTACCAATGACACGATGACAGGGAACAACGATAGAAATTGGATTTTTCCCGTTGGCCAGCCCTACGGCACGCACGGCCTTAGGATTGCCTATTGCATCTGCAAGCTCTTGATAGCTCCAGGTTTCTCCGTAAGGAATGGTTGTTAGTGCATGCCAGACCTGATTTTGAAAATCCGTCCCTGCCGCCGCCAGAGGCAGGTTAAATTCATTCCTCAACCCAGAAAAGTACTCTTCTAACTGAACAACCGTCTGGCTAAGGACGGGATGATGATCGTTACGCTCACCCAAGTCATCCGGTTTTGTCGTACAGGTTTCAAACCAAATACCAAGTAGGCCATCAGAGTTGGCCTGTATGGTTACGGTGCCTAACGGACTGGGCATTTCGGTATAGTTTGTTTTCATGATTGATTCCATATGTGAAAAGTCGCATAACTCCCCCAAGGGGAAGCAGTGTAATTGTTGAGCGACGGGTAGCGCTGCATAACCTTTTTTACGACTAGGTCGTTATGCAAAAAACAGTCAGGTTGAGATTCTCCGCGAAGACGGGCATAACTCACCGTCCAGGGGCCAATGCCTTTAATCTCTAACCATTGCTGTGGGTCCGCTTGCGGATTATCCAACATAAATTGGGCAAAGGTCACTAGCGTATTCTTACGACTTTGGGGCATGCGTAAAAAACTCACATCCGCATTCACAATTTCAATTGGCTCCGGAAAGTAGCGAGCTTCCCCTTCTTCGCTAAGTTTTTCTACCAACAGATTGAGCTGACCAATCGCCGCTTTAACCGAAACCTGCTGGCCTAAAATTGCCCGAACACCCGCTTCCCATGTGCTCCATACACCCGGAATACGAATCCCGTGGCTCTTCACAATTCCCGGAGCAGCATAGTTGAGGTGTCGCTCTATAGTGCAAATATCAGCGTCAAGATCAAACATTCGCCGAACGCTGGTCACCAGATTCTGCAGTTTGGCGACATCTTCAATTTCAAAATCCAGTTCTAGGTGGCTTTCACCTTTGGTCGCTTTAAACCACGCTTTGCTCCCCGCAATACGAACCACACGGCTATAGCTGTCATCAGTCAGCATTTCCACCCCGTCTATTGCTCTTAAGCGATAAAAATTCAACATATGCTGCCAATTAAATTCACCGCGAAAAGGTAACACGATCCGGTTCGTTGCCAGTTTTTCAAACTCATTTCGTCGTACCTGAGAAGGCGTTAACTTGAGATACTTTTGAAAAGCATCATTAAACCGGCGCGTGCTGTTAAAACCGACGGCAAAACCGACATCGGTGACAGGCATAGAGCTGGAATGCAGTAACTGTTTGGCAAACATCAATTGCTGGTACTGAGCATATTGCTTGGGTGACATGCCCAGATACTGTTCGAACAGCATTCTTAAGTAACGGTCGGTAATCCCTACCCGAGCGGCAAGCTCACAAACTGAGTGATGATGCAGTTCCCCATTATCAATCATTGAAATAGCCCGTTGAAACGTGGTTTCCACACCTTTCCAAGCCCACGATCCCGGCGCACTATCAGGCCGGCAACGCAAACAAGGACGATAGCCAGCCTTAATAGCCTGGGTTTTGTCCGTAAAATATTCGACGTTCTCTTCTTTCGGTAAATTGGCCGGGCAAATTGGTCGGCAGAAAATTCCTGTCGTTTTCACGCCAATATAAAATCGACCATCAAAACGGCTATCACGCGACATACGCGCTTTCTGACACTGCTCAACCGTCAATGACGTATAAGGATTGATAAGCATGATGCTGTCCTTGCGTACACTGTATTAACGAGCGATCCATCTACTCAATGGGTTATATGTTCATTGTAGAACTAGGCGATGATATAGGCTGGCCATTTTCGGAACTCAATATTGAGATTGGTTGGCATTAGTGTATTTCTACACTAAAGTTAACACCAGAACATCACAACAACGTCGGCTAAAAGGGAATTGGTATGGACTTACACACTTGCGTAATTGTGCTTAGAAACCAAAAGGTTATTACGAGTAAATCCGTTGATCATTCTATCGGGATAATAGAGCGAGACTCAAATAACGAGATTTCAGAAATTCAAATCAATACGACGGATGGGGGTAATATTAGAACCTATCACTACAACAATGTAGAGGAGTCGCTTGAAAGTTTGATGAATCTCTAATTCTTGTTTCCGGGAAAGCCTCCTCCCTCATCAATATCGAAAAAATAGAGCACCAGCCCCGTGCTCTATTTTTTTATCCAAATTTCATAGATTTATCGCCAAAGTGAACTCCCCTCTCTCTTTCGAAAAAAATGACATAGTGATGAATAAAGCTCGATATTTATAGGAAAAACAAACACAGAATAAAACCTTAATAACATGAATTAAAAGACAAAAACCCTCTAGTTCAAATTTATTGAACTAGAACATCAAATAACCCCAATTTTTTCTGGTGTTAACTCAACCTAAACTGTACTCAACAGCAAGGGAGAATGGACTCCCGCTCAAAAAACATCGTATGAGGACAGAATCATGAAGGCACTTCTACAAAAAATCACCGCATCAAACGCAGGTTTCAGCACACTGGCGCTTCGCATTCCTATCGGCATCATTTTTATGGCGCATGGCTCGCAGAAACTGTTTGGCTGGTTTGGCGGTTACGGACTGGAAGGCACTGGTCAGTGGATGGCATCAATTGGCTTAGGCCCAGGTGTTTTAATGGCTTTCTTAGCAGGTAGTGGTGAGTTCTTTGGTGGCTTGTTTATTCTGTTAGGCTTACTGACTCGACCAGCAGCGACCGTACTTTCTTTTACCATGCTTATCGCGATTTTCTCGGTTCACTTCGAGAACGGTCTGTTCCTGGCAAACAACGGTTATGAGTTTGGATTAGCACTGTTAGCAGCGAGCGTTTCTCTGATTTTCTCAGGTGCTGGTAAAGCAGGTCTGGATAACCTTTTAAACAAGAAGCTCTCTTAGTTTCCCCTCTTGGAAGTACGGTTCAGAGTGCAGTTCCACTCTGAACCCCGTATTTGAACAAGCTTGCAAATGCCACTCAGCAAAGATTGAGCAACAGAATACGGGGACGTTCAGTAACTGCTCCAACGCCCAGACTGCAGCTCTGGTATTCGACTTTGCTTAACCCAGCTTTTATCAAAAATGCCCCTGATATTGCATCAGGGGCATTTTATTTCATGATCAGTAAAAGCCAATATGGATTACTCGTCAGACAATCCCGAGCCAATTTGCTGCAAGCTGTAGGCGGTAAGCGGATCGATATCCTTTACAATCTCTTCAACCTGCTTAATCGCGTCCACAGACGAGCTGGCTTTGCGATAGCTCAAGTAAATAGGACGATGCCAGTCTTCTACTCCAGACACCTTATAGAGCTGCCCATTCGCAATAAATGGCTCTACTAGAGATATTGGCAAGTAGGCCGCCCCACCCTTTTCTAGAATAAAGTCCAGTGCAATACGCGCAGTAGAGGTCCGTAAGAATGGCGCTGGGATCTTAGGGTGACGCTCCGAATGCTCTGAAGCAAAACGGGTTCCCCAGTCAACGTATACGTATTTTTTATCAAATACCGTATCTAGCGAATCTTGTTCCGTCGACACCAAAACAAGCACAACATCGGCCACTTTTTTACAGTTAAGCTCATCCGCTTTGATTTGATCAAAAGCAAATGCCATATCCAAAGTACGCTCCAACAGGCTGCGGCTGAGCATTTCACGCCCCATGACTTCCGCCATAAAGCCATAGCCGCCGAAAGAATCGGTGACCACACTTAAACAGTTCTGCAGATACGCATCCCAAATATTCGCGGTACCACCTAAGGTAAGTTGCAGCGCTTTGCCATCATCGAGTGACAGTTCCAGCTTGGCTTGCTGCAATGTGGTGACCATCACCTCGGCATAACTAATTAAACGCTCGCCCGCAGAGGTTAACTTTATGTTATTGCGATCACGAATAAACAATTGAGTATCGAAATAACTTTCCAGTTGCTTGATGCGAGCACTCACTGCAGCTTGGGTAATATATAAGTTCTCAGCGGCACGTCCAAAGTGACGAACCCTTGCCAGCTCTAAAAATGTTCGAAAGACCTTTACATCCATAAACCATCTCCTGGTTAATATCAAACCAGATTAACAACTAATTAAAATCATGACGATAAAAAAAATTTGTTTTTCTTTTGTTAGCTTTACGCCTAATTTTCGCCTTAGTTCATTACATTCATCAATAACGGTTACAGAGGCTGTTGACATGTCTGACACTGAATTCCGTCATGGCAAAAAACGATTTTACGATAACGTAAAATTCCCACGCGGATTTGCAAAGTCTGGTGATTTTACTCTTGCAGAAGAGGAAATCCTAACAATTTATGGGGATACAATGCTTGGTCTGGAAACAGGCGAGTTAACACCTGAAAACAGCGAAGAGAAACACTTCGTTAAGGTGTTAGAGCACCCAGGCAAAGCGAAAACCAAAATTGAGCGTACGTGGTTAAAATACACGCAACTCGCTCGTGGTCGCAAGCGCTTCCATACGCTGAACGGACGCAATAAACCTGAAGCTGCGGAAGACTACACGGAAGAGAGTTTGGTTGAAGACGATTAATTAAACTGTACCAATTAATAGGTAGTTAAGTCGCAGACTTAGACAAGCGTTCATTCGCTTTAGAGTGAACGTTTGGAATTTTTTCTTCTCCTAAAGCCCAAGGTCGCGTTCTTCCGAGGGCTTTATTTGCACATCCAGCCGAGCCGGTCTATTTGGCGAGCATGGCAATCTTTTTCAAGAAACTCTCCTTCAAGTGTTCCTGATCGTACTCAAGATTGTAGGTATTGTGGAAGCCCACCTTTAACTCAACACCGTTTCCTCTCAAAAATACGTTATAGCCATCATAATCAGAAAACGCCTCCACCCCTTCGTAGATCTTACCAAACTCAGTCGGGGTACCGTTGTCCATTATGTTTTCGTATGCCGATAATACTTTGCTCGGATCTAACTCGTTTTTCATAGCGATTTCCTTACCAGTACACACGTCTTAATTATGGATAAGGAATTTGCACCTCGCCATAGTCATAGTTATCCCAAATCAAAATATCCTCATGCTTGTCGATACTTATTACTTTTTTGCGCCGCTAGCCGAATTGTCACCTGATAGAAACTTAATTTCAGCTATGAAATTTACCTCAATACCCTCTAAGCTAATAAGAAGCTAAAAACGACATGCTGACCTTTTTTAGCGTTTTTATCTGGCTTAATTGTTGATAAAAACAACAGCGGTCAAAGAAAAAACAAATTTTTGACCTAAAACAATAGCAGTTACAGATAACTTATTTTATAATGCGAATTAATGTTTCAGAACATCTTAAATTTAATTACTAGGGGCACAAAATGAGACTTATCCCGTTAACTCAAGCAGCACAAGTAGGTAAGTGGGCAGCAGCGCACATCGCAAAACGCATCAATGACTTCCAGCCTACGGCTGAACGTCCATTCGTTCTGGGTCTACCTACTGGTGGCACTCCTCTAGCAACTTACAATGCATTGATTGAACTGCATAAAGCGGGTGAAGTAAGCTTTAAGCACGTTGTGACTTTCAACATGGATGAATACATCGGTATCCCAGCCGACCACCCTGAATCTTACCGTTCATTCATGTACAACAACTTCTTCAACCACATTGATATTCAAGAAGAAAACATCAATCTGCTCAACGGCAATACTGACGATCACGATGCAGAGTGCAAACGCTACGAAGATAAGATCAAATCTTACGGTAAAATTAACTTGTTCATGGGCGGTGTCGGTAATGACGGTCACATCGCGTTCAACGAGCCAGCATCGTCGCTTTCTTCTCGCACTCGAATCAAAACTCTGACGGAAGACACTCGTATCGCGAACTCCCGTTTCTTTGACGGCGACATTAACCAAGTTCCAAAATACGCTCTGACTATCGGCGTTGGTACACTTCTGGATTCTGAAGAAGTAATGATCCTAGTAACAGGCCATAACAAAGCACTTGCTCTTGAAGCTGCGGTAGAAGGCTGCGTGAACCACCTTTGGACAGTTTCAGCGCTTCAACTGCACCCGAAAGCCGTAATCGTATGTGACGAGCCTTCTCAGCAAGAACTAAAAGTGAAGACAGTAAAGTACTTCTCTGAACTAGAAGCAGAAAACATCAAAGGTTTCTAAATGTCGCTAAGCTTTTAGCAAAGACTAGAAAATTAAAACCCGTGATCACTCACGGGTTTTTTGTTTATAGCCCACTACGCTTTGATGACCGACTGGCGTAATCATTGGGGTAACACCTCATCCAGCTCCTCAAGTTCACTTGGATCGACTTCAATCAGATTGGCGCTACCTTTTTGAAGTAAAAGTATTAAAAATATCGTACGCAATCAATCAAACCATGATTCTCTTTTATTGTTGCATCACCCTTTCTAAATAACCCTCAAGGTGTTATATCTATATATAACACCAATTCGGCCAAAGGGTTTCATCATGAAACAGTGGCATGATCGCCAACCGATTTTTCGTCAGTTGGCTGACCGGCTCACTCAGCAAATACTACAAGGGACGTGGAAAGAGGGCGAAGCTTTGCCTTCTGTGCGCCGCGTCGCTGCTGATATGAAAATCAATCACATTACTGTCATGAAAGGCTACCAGCTCTTGGTTGAACAAGGCGTCGTGGAGAAGAAGCCTGGTCAGGGTATGTTTGTCTCAACGGGGGCAAAACAACGCTTGTTAACCACAGAAAAGCAACGTTTCCTTAATGAACAGATCCCTCAGATAGCCGATACATTAAAGCGCCTGGATATGCCACTTGACGAGCTTATCCTACAACTCAAATTACAGATTAAAGGTGACCAATGAACGCAACCGTCAGTGTCAAGCACCTCTCCAAACACTATAGCCAACAAGGAGAAACGCTACACGATATCAGTTTTGACTTGCATCCTGGTCAGGTACTCGGTTTACTCGGCCATAATGGCGCCGGTAAGTCGACGTTAATTAACGCGCTGCTCGGCGCACATGAGTATAAAGGCACGATCCGTATCAACGGCTATGAGCCAATTATGCAGCGACACAAGATCATGCAGCACTTGTCGTATATCTCAGATGTGAACGTACTGCCAGACTGGATGACTGTCGAACAGCTGCTGGCCTATACCGAAGGGGTTCACCCAGGCTTTGACCGCCACAAAGCCGATGCGATACTCCACCAGACGGATATCAAATCAAAATCTCGTATTAAAGCCCTGTCCAAAGGGATGAAAGTGCAACTGCATCTGGCGATAGTCATCGCGACTAATACGCAAATACTGATCCTTGATGAACCGACGCTCGGTTTAGATCTGGTTTATCGGGATACCTTCTATCGTCACCTCTTAGAATGGTTTCACGATGGCGATCGAGTATTGATCATCGCCAGCCATGAAGTGGCCGAAATTGAACACCTTTTGACGGACGTTCTGATCCTCAAGCATGGTCACTCCGTGTTGCAAGCGTCGATGGATAGTATCCACGAGGATTACTTTATCCTCGAGGCCAATGACTCATCACGTCTGCAAATTGAAGCAATGCACCCCCTCTCTTCACAAAAAGGACTTGGCACAACCAAATGGCTGCTCCACTCAAGGTATGCGGCACAAGTCGAAGGTTTGGGTGACATTCATGGTGTAACACTGGCTGATCTGTTTCTCGCGTTGCAAAAGGGGGTGGATGAATGCGTTCTATAATGACGATGTTAAATAAAGAATGGTTAGAAAACCCTCTCGTATCTCGCGTGCCATTTTTTATGTTTGTGTGTGGGACCTTGTTGTTTATCGGTTTAATGAGTAACTCGAACCTTCAGCACAATTTCTTCTTTCAAATGAGTGTTGGTGGTGATGCTGATGGCATGCAAAAGCAGCTGGGAGAAGAATTAAGTTCACTTATTGCTGGTGGTGCCGGCTTGCTTTCCATTCTGCTCGGTACACAATACTTCCCTAGAACGCTGCGTAAAGAGCGCTCTGAGGGCAGTATCATGTTCTGGCGTAGTATGCCAATCAGCGATGTACAGATGCACGTAGTGAAACTCGTCTTCGGCCTGCTGGTGATTCCTTTGGTATGTTCTGTTCTGGTCATCATCGCCGATTTTATGTTGTGGTCTCTGAACGTCAGCACCGATCATCAGATCGGTTTCTTATATCGTTATTCATCAATTGGGTACGTATTGCTGCACTGGATCGAGTTTCTATTAAGAATGGGTCTGGCAGGCTTATTACTGCTACCTTTAGCTCTAACGACGATGGTCATCTCACAAAAAGTAAACTCACCGCTGGTGATCTTATTTATCGCCATTTATGCGTTGCGCTGGATGCCGATCGCTTTGTTTGGTTATTACGGAGTGGATCAGTTCTTCTCTGAGATATTCACCCTACCTTTCCATGCCATCATCGCTCCTAACGCACTGGATGCGTTTACTGAGGTAGGAAAAACCAATATGGGAATTTATGCTTTTATTGGCTTACTCGCGTGGGCGGCAAGTCTCAGAATCAGCCGAACCATAAATTAGCGATAGCACATCAACACGGGCCTCAAAAAAAAGGTCACAACTTGCGTTGTGACCTTTTTTATAACTCCCCAGCCCTCTTAACCAAGAAACGAGATATATCCTTGCAAGATGACTAAGTTGACGATATCGATAAAGAAAGCGCCGACAATTGGCACCACCATAAACGCCTGAGGTGACGGTCCATAACGGTTAACAATAGACCCCATATTCATTACCGCAGTTGGAGTGGCACCCAGGCCAAAACCACAGTGACCACCAGCAATAACGGCAGCATCATAATTACGCCCCATGACTTTGAATGTCACATAGTAGGTAAAGATAGCCAGTACCACTGACTGCACAGCCAGAATCGCCAGAAATGGAATAGCCAAATCGAAAATATTCCACAGCTTCAGACTCATTAACGCCATCGCCAGAAACAGAGATAACGATACCGTACCGAGCATATCCACCGTCTCTGCATCCAACTTGCGAAGCTTGGTGACTTCCAGGAAGTTGGTCACCACCACACCAATAAACAGCGCATACACAAAGTCAGGAATCATCAGCCATGAAATGTCGAATGAACTAACCCATTGCTCTAAATACTTGGCGCCAGTAACGCAAATCAATAGAAAGAACAGCTTCTCAACCACTTTTTTCGCCGTTACTTTGTCCTCTTCGTACTCGTTGTAGGTCACCAATTCCGGGAATTTTTCATGCGTTTTGGCACTTCGGCCATATTCCGATTCAATACCATGCTTATCGACTAAACGCTCGGCCATTGGGCTGCCGATAATACCGCCAATAATCAAGCCAAATGTGGCCGACGCCATCGCGATTTCCAATACGTTATTCAATCCATACACATCCTGGAAAGTTTGCGACCAGGCTGCGCCCGTTCCATGCCCACCAGAAAGCGTTATTGAGCCAGCGATCAGACCCATTAAAGGATCTAAGCCAAGTGCCGCTGCCAGTGAAACGCCCACGCCATTTTGAATGATGATGTAGAATGAAGCCACCGCTAAGAAGATGAAAACCTTGGCACCACCTTTCATCAATTGGGTGTAATTTGCGGCTAGACCGACGGTTGAAAAGAACATCAACATAAACGTATTTTGTAACGGAAGATCAAACTCTAAATCGATACCGTAGAAATGAAGTGTCGTAATCAGACAGGCTACGATAAGGCCGCCCACAATTGGCTCTGGTATGTTGAACTTATTTAAAATCGGCAGCTTGGCATTAACGAAATGTCCCAAGAAAAGCACACTGATCGCAACCATGAAGGACTCCAGAGCCCCGACAGATATTATATGATTCATATCACCTCTTATTGTTGTTCTCTTCATCCTCCATAATGATTGAGTGTTAGTTTAACCTTATTCCCATGGCAAATATTCTCACTGATATTTTTTAAACATATTCAAAAAATCATACAACTGCGCGATAAATTCAGTGAGATCACATTACAATTTAAGCTGTTGGGGTTACTGTTCCCATCGAAGTTTCATAACTCTGACTTATGGGCGTGTAATCAAGCCGAATCCAGGGAAAGCCTCAAGCAACAACAAAAATGTCCACTTTCGCGAAAACAGATTATAGCATATCACCAAAAACTGTCTTTATTTCAATGGCATTTGTGAAATCTATAACTGAAAGCTCGATTGATTCATCCTGTAATCATCTGAAAATAAAAAATGGATTAGGTTAAAATCAACCTCACTGGTACAACGTATAAGCAGGGTAAGTAATTCGTGTTCTTAGAGGAGTATAAGGAGTAGCCATGACAAAACTCACCATATTTTACGATGGTACCTGCCCACTTTGTGCCAAAGAGATGAGAGCATTAACAAAGCACGATACGCATCAGTATATTCGCATCGTCGATATCTATAGCGACGCATTCTCTTGTTACCCGCAAATCGACGCTGACAAAGCCAATACCATACTCCACGCTTTAGACGAGGGTGATAATTTGCTTCTCGGCTTAGACGTCACCTACCGTGCATGGCAGCTGGTGGGGAGAGGTTGGCTCTATGCGCCATTACGCTGGCCTTTGATTCGACACGTTGCCGATTGGCTATATATAAAATTCGCCAACAACAGATATCGCATTTCCTATTGGCTCACAGGCACATCGCGTTGCGGCACCGATCAATGTTCGCGTTAATACCTTGTTAGCACTACTTGAGATAATAAGAGACTAACCTCCTCAGGTACTGGGTTCCGACTCAATTTCATAAAGGTGAGATCAATACATTTTGAATGGCATGATGAGCGGGTTTACAGTGTAAAGAATAAGCAGCCCTCCCCTGCCAAGGTATACGACCAACGGGTCTTTTTGTGGAGTGGATGGGGATTAACGCGGATAAATGGTGGTAGTGCCTCCGCCCTATCAGCACGATTGAAAACGCATTTATCACACAATCAAAAAAAGGCTTCCCGAAGGAAGCCTTTTAAATCGAATTCGCGAACGAATTACAGCTCAGCGTTGTGGTAAACCTGCTGAACGTCATCACAGTCATCAAGAAGGTCTAAGAACTTCTGGAATTTCTCTGCATCTTCACCCGATACTGGCGTTTGAGTTTGAGGAACGAAAGTGATTTCTTCCACATCAATCGTTAGATCAGGGAATGCGCCGTTAAGCGCTGTTTTTGTCTTAAAGAACTCTGTGTGAGGTGCAAAGACGGTAATCACGCCGTCTTCTAGTTCAACGTCAGTGACGTCAACATCTTCCATCATCAGCGTTTCAAGGATGATTTCGTCATCATCGCCTTTGAACTGGAATACCGCTTGGTGATCGAACATGTGAGATACAGAACCTTCAACACCAATTTTCGCACCTGTTTTTACAAAACACTGGCGAACATCTTGGAAAGTACGGTTACCGTTATCAGTTAGACAATCAACGATGACACTTGTGCCACCAGGGCCAAAACCTTCGTAACGTGCAGGAACGTAATCTTCACCGCCACCGCCACTCGCTTTATCAATCGCTTTATCGATAACGTGTGCAGGAACTTGGTCTTTTTTCGCTTTCGCGATCAGGTGCTTAAGAGACAAGTTCATGTCTGGGTCTGCACCGCCATTTTTCGCGCACATGTAAATTTCTTTACCGTATTTGGAATAAACTTTAATTTTTGCGCCCGCTGTTTTCGCCATTGAGGCTTTGCGCACTTCAAAACTTCTTCCCATCGGGATGTTCTCTCTAAATTCAAATTTAATGCGAAGGATTTTAGCAAAAAGCGAAACCATTTCAATTTTCGCTTTGCTGAGGAATGGGGAAGTTATCTCATTCGCCGCATTGATTTACACCAGAGCCACGACTCGCGTTACGCGACACCCATTACTCGCTTGTACTTTTCAACCGATTGCTGGAAAAACGCTTTTTCATCAGCATCGTTAATCTTAGATAGTTGCTCATCTATTGCTTCTGGGCCAGATTTGGCCTCTCTGAGTTTCCAAACCAAAAACGACGCTTGCTTATCCAGTTCGATTTTGTTTTTTTCATCAGGCGGCAATAGGGATAGATTAAACGACATTCACAGCCTCAAGGTACTTTAAATACTAGCCGCGCACTATAGCATACCGACTTGCAATTGGAGAATAGAAACGCACTTAACTTGATCAATTTCAAACTCCTGTTGTGAATATCGGTTCAAACTTCAACGCCTTCGCGGCTAATAAACATCCCTGACAACGCATCCCAATGGCGTTATTTTTTTGCCAGACCCATTTACACTGTAAACAGGCCTCGCTCACTAAAGGGACAGCCGGCTTTGATGACATCATTGTCCTGCGAATCCTGAACAACAGATAAGCGTCGGCTAAAATTTAAAACAATACACGATAAGATAATGTGATAGCCCGAAATATTAAAAAGGGTAGCAGAACGCTACCCTATAGATTAGTTATTGGTGACAAAGATGAATCAGTGAATCAAACCCAGTTCTCTGGCTTCTTCCATCGTTAAACCGCTTTCACGGATTTCACGAAGTGCCTCAATGCGTCTTCTGGCTTCTGCCGACTTCACGGTTTTGTCAGGCTGCACAACGGATTCTTCTTCAGGTAGTTCCCACTTGTGAGCAATGTTACTCATTTCTTCATGGTCGATAGAATTAATGGACATATTTCCTCCGAACACACCATGTTTTCGATGAGTAATCTATAGCAAACCCCATGAAGTGTGGTAAGAAAAACTATAGGGAAATGTGAACCCTCCCTACCTTTCACCAAGTCATTAACAGATTCATCATTTAAGTTTTGCCAAAGGGATAAATTAAGATTAAATTTGAATGATTACCCCTAGCAAAAGTGTGCCGATCCAGCTCTCATTTTTGTTCCCTGAGACATTTTAAACCTACTCCGTAAACCACTTTTTGTTTCACTTAATTTTAGAGTCACTTCACTAATAATGGTGATGGTAACGCAGTGAAACCCACCAGTTTAGTTATCTCCTGTTCCCCGCTGCTGACCTTGGTTTGTTCACTGGTTTGATCACTTAGTCGAAAATGAACCAAACGATTCGGTAAGTGCCGATGAGATTCGTAATCGGGCTGTGTACTGGTTGACGAATATTCTCACATTGGCTCAAACCACTTTGTAAAACAATAGACTGAGGCAGCGCAATGGAATTGAGTACCTGGCAAGATCAGATCTCAATGTGGTATTAAGATCGGAAGCATGATCAAGTTGAAAAGTTAGCATTGATCTATTTCAGGTGCAGGCTGATGTATTTGGCCCAGAGCTTGCTGAAGATAAAAACTGTCAAAAGCCGTATGTCAGGTAGAAACCGATATCCTGTTTAAAGAATGGTGTTTGAAACGATTGCAGCACGTCACAGTGCTCGCTGCGGAGTTTTACAATCACAGTGTGATAAAAGTGAGTGTCAGCACCAGGCTCATAACTTGTAGAGTCCCACATGAGGCGTTGATGCGATCGTTAAATTGGAATAAGCCTAGGAAGCATGATCAAGGTTTACACCATTAAAGCGGAAAAGTGATCAAGGTGGTAGCTGAATTTTAGACAAAAAAAAGCGAGTTCCTTGAGGAGAAACTCGCGAAGTCTATTCAGAATGAATGTAACAATATATGAGCCTATCTATTAATCATCAGAAAGGACAAAAGGTTGTCTATTCGGGATCAAGCTTAGTCTCGACTCAGAGGGGCAATGTCATCATTTTGTTAGAGTTAGGTCTGCTTTCTATCATCGAAATATATTTTTACATTTAAGATCAATCTGTCACACGAATCGGCCTTAATACATCAAATTTCATGATGTTAAATGGCCATTTCATCAAGTGCTCGGTATACCATTTCATCCATATGACCATCATAGATTTGTCTACAAACCTTACGACGAACCGCTAAACCAGCAATCAAACGTTCAATGGTAAGATGCTTGAGATCATTTTGAGTGTTAAACAGCTCGACGGTTTTGCTTAAAGTCTCATAGGGTATAGGCTCATCCCCTACCCTTAGCCAGTCAAGCTTCTCAATGTAATCAGAGCACTCTTCTTTGATTGAGGCGTACGAGTGCCCGGTCATTGCTGATAACGCCGTTATACTGCGTTCCAGAGCCTCTGGTGAGGTATATTTAGATAGAGTGATGGTTATCTCATCAGCATTGATCTCAACAAGGTGCTTTCTTTGCTTCACGCGACGGCCTAAATTTCCTCTCGGAGACGGTGCTTTTCGCTGGATAGGCTCAAATTCGCCGTCAATGATGCCTGAGAGCTCTTCAAGCTGTTGTCTGGTCACCATCTCATTGCGAAGCGGGTTTGGCAGCGTAGGAGCCATGTTACGCTTTCCTGCGTTGGTTGTTCGCGCACGTGAGTAGCGCAACACTTCTTCCACATCACATTTTATATCGATCTGGTAATCCATCACTTTGTCATTCTCGATCATTGTTTCGATCGTTAGGTGATAACCCCACAGATTCACAACAAACAGAGTCTCCGTTCCTTTGCCGTCCGATAATCGTTTCAACTCACGAATAAGATCCATGGAAAACCGTCGCCATTCGATGTTGCGCGCTAACTTCTGATTCAGTTCACTGAGCAACATGCAATCGGTGTGACGACGAACCATACGACTACGGAAAAATGAATACAGCTGAAACACGAGGGTATGCTGTTTCAGGATTTCTGGTGGAAACAGGAAAAAGTAATCGCGAGTGAGCAACTCTTCATAAAACGAGGGTTCCCAAACCAATATATACAAATTGGGTTTGATCCGAATTTCGCCGTCACTGCCTTCAACGGGCGCTTCTTCTGAGGCGGTGATCGTTCGAGCGAGAAAACGGAATCGATCACTTTTAAAACCTTCTGGCATGTTTTCACTCAGCCAACGACCAGTTAATTCATGCAATTGGAAGTCGGTAAACTCAATACGGTCAATGCTGTCACGAATAGAATCACGGGCTGGCCCGCTGTCTTTTTTGCCTCTTAGCGACAAAATATCGGTAATGTATAACGGCGTTTTGTTCGGTACGTGAGCGGCGTCGAGGTGATACTGATCTTTGTGATGATCATGATACTGCACCGTCAATGTGAACAGAGCAAACAAGGTCATTAGATCATCTACGGTCATGATATTTTTGGATGATCGTGTCTCAATGACGGCTTTAGTGCCAGAAATTGACACCATGGACTTCTGATAACTTTTACGAGTACGCGGAGGCGCCAATGCCTGATCGATGATCCCTGCCCAATTAGTTGGAGAGACAACAAATTGATCCGCTTCATCCTTCATCGTTGGTGGTGTATTTAGACCATGTTCCGTCAATAAGCGTTTGTTTACTTGCGTTTGTGCTAATGCTTTCGAGCGTTTTTGCTTTTCATTCTGACGAACTTTTTCTGTGACTAAGCTTGTTGCACCCAAAGCAGAAATAAGTTTATTAGGGTTAACAAACTTATGTAACATGGTTTTTCCTGCCAGTCCTTCTTCAAAGCGAACTGGAGTTTGAGTAAATAAACCAATGTTTACTGCCGCTCTCAGACGTTGTTGAAGTGCCGCACGAGTTAATTGACCATCTGTGGCTTCAACAATTTCCGTAGTTGATACCAGCCCATCTTTGCTGCTGAAACCTCTCAATGAGATAAGATTAAGCAACTCTAAGATGCTTTTAGTCACTCCTTTGAAGTGTTGGTATTGCTCTACCCAATCTGCAGAAGATTCGTGCACTTCAAAAAGATGCCCATCTTTGTGGCTTCTTGGTGCTTTAATCAGAATTTTTTCATCAGCCGTCATTTTAGATCCAGATCACACTAGCCGTAGTTGTGCTATGGTTCCGAAGAATAAAGAAAAACAGATCATAAATAAAGAAAAAATCTTGTTTTTTAAATAACTGATCTTTTTGATTATTCTGATCTTAATTGATTATATGATCTAATGATCTGGCTTTCGAACTTTATATAAGTTTTTGTTTTATAGGGTTATTATTTTAACGTCTTTCGGAACAATGATCATAATAATTCTGAAACTATGATCAACAAGCTACCGAAAGCATGATCATATTATCCCGTAAGCATGATCATTAAGTTTATGAAAAGATGATCAAAATGTTTGTGAAACGATGATCATCATATTTTTACAGGTTATCCACAGAAATCGGTATTGGTGTGATCAACTAAGATGCCAATACAGTGAATATCATTTTGTATTTAGCTCCGGATCAATGATCAAGACGAATAATAATGACAGATTGAAGTCTGATTTTGCTGGTAAATTATTCATGTGTTGAAAAACTCATCAGAATTCAATCTAAGGCCTGTAAATACTCGACCTACCCTAAATTTAGGAAGCATGATCATGATAAGAGAACTTAACCAATTCGATGTTTTTATTTCATCGTTCCGCGTACTTTTCTCTGAATGCCCCAGTATGTCTGCATTCGCCCGTAAAATAGCGAATAAAAAGCATGCTTCCGGGAAACCTGTTTACTTGATCATTTTTCCGTAAGTTTGATCGCGTAGTTTAATCTCTGTTACTTCAAGCCCTCCCCTCTTTTACCTTGATCATGCTTTCATTATTCGGTTATGGCCCGGACATATGATCAAGAGTATGCCTTGATCATGTGTCCAGAGTGTTCGTTCTATATCTGTATTTATTGCTTCGGATGCATGATCAAGATACCTTCCGAGAGGTAAACTTATTCAAGTTTATCTATTTTTCTGTATCCAGGTATTGATTTTACATAATCCGTAATTTATCTGGCGAATATAATCGTTCCGTATAAATTTAATTTACATTGTAAATGTGTGACGCTGTAACACTTTAAATTTATAGCGTTAGCAATGTATTTATTCGAAGTTGTTTGATTATATTTCGGTATGTTTTTCGCCATAATTCATAAAATAGTCGATTTTAATGTTTTTATATGTGATTGTTATTCAAAATGTTTGTTCACCTTTTTGTTGTTTTTGATGTTTGGTGCTGTACAATTGCAATCAGATATCCTTTCAACGGAATTTGGCATGAAAAGAGAAAAAACGATTGAAAACCTGCATGAGTTAGCGGAACTAACACAACAGGTTCAAGCTGACCGTATTGAGATTGTTTTGGAAGAGCGAAGTGACAATTACTTCCCTCCAATGTCTAAGGCAATGATGGAAACCCGTTCGGGTCTGACTCGTCGAAAACTCGATGACGCAATTGGTAAAATGGAAGCCGCTGGCCATCAATTTACAAAGAATAATGCCAACCATTATTCTATTACTCTAGATGAAGCACATATGCTTATGGATGCGGCTGAGGTACCTAAATTCCATGAGCGTAAAAAAAATAATGGCAATAAGCCTTGGGTTATCAACGTACAAAACCAAAAGGGTGGTACAGGTAAATCGATGTCGGCGGTGCATTTAGCCGCTTGTTTAGCGCTGAACTTAGATAAACGCTACCGCATTTGTTTGATAGACTTGGACCCACAGGGTTCACTGCGTCTATTCCTAAATCCGCAAATCAGTGTCGCCGAGCATGATAATATCTATTCTGCGGTCGATATTATGTTAGGTAACGTGCCAGATGGCGTAGAAATTGATAGCGAGTTCTTGCGCAAGAATGTGTTGCTTCCAACGCAATATCCGAACTTAAAGTCGATTTCTGCGTTTCCTGAAGACGCGATGTTTAACGCTGAAGCATGGCAGACGCTATCTGAAGATCCATCGCTTGATATTGTACGTTTGTTAAAAGAGCAGCTCATCGACAAAATTGCAGACGACTTTGATATCATCATGATTGATACCGGCCCACACGTGGATCCATTAGTTTGGAATGCAATGTACGCTTCTAACGCGCTATTGATTCCTTGTGCCGCTAAGCGTCTTGACTGGGCTTCGACGGTAAACTTCTTCCAGCATTTGCCAACGGTATATGAAATGTTCCCAGAAGATTGGAATGGTCTTGAGTTTGTTCGCTTGATGCCAACCATGTTTGAGGACGACAATAAGAAGCAAGTTTCTGTTTTAACTGAAATGAACTATCTTCTAGGTGATCAAGTTATGATGGCCACTATTCCACGTAGTCGAGCGTTTGAAACCTGTGCCGACACGTATAGTACGGTATTTGACCTTACCGTGAGTGATTTCGAAGGTGGTAAAAAAACGCTCGCAACTGCTCAAGACGCTGTTCATAAGAGCTCACTTGAACTTGAGCGCGTATTGCACTCTAATTGGCCGTCATTGAATCAGGGGTAATAAGTAAATGGCTTTGAAAACGTCTGAATTAAACGCAAAATTATTTGGCAAAACCAATAAACGTCGTGTGGTAACACCTCAGGAAGCGCAAACCGCAGCAAAAGAAAAAACACAGACAATTGAGTTAGCGGTAGCGGGTGAGAATACCGTTCAATTCGAATTGGTTCGTATACCTGCCGATAAGGTAGAGTCAGAAACAACCGTTTTTGTTGATAACGCACGTGAACAGTCTTTCTTGAATGAGCACGCTTTATCTGATGTATTGGTTACGTTAAAAGAGCGTGGCCAGCAATATCCAGCGGTTGGCCGTCGTACCCAGGATGGCAAGATTGAAGTATTAGACGGTAGTCGTCGTCGTAAATCTTGTATCTTGGCTGAGCAGGATTTCTTGGTTTATGTTGGCAACAACATAAATTCCAATCATGCAAAATTCTTATCTGATGTTGCAAATGCTCATAAGCCGCTTTCACTTTATGAAAAAGGTAAGGAGATGCAGGCTAAGCTAGATAGTGGTGAAGCAGAGGACCAAAAAGCACTCGCTAAAATGTTCCAGTGCAGTGAAGCATTGGTGAGTGGTGCACTAAAAGCGGCCTCGCTACCATTAGAGTTGCTTCAAGCGTATCCAAATGTAGGTGATCTTGGGCGCCCGACAATTGTGAAACTACACAAGCAGTTCACTAACTTAAGCCCAGAACACCAGCAAGGGTTATTAGATAAGTGCCGTACGTCGGAAGGTTACTTGTGGCAGCGCAGCTCAGCGCAAGGTGTCGCGCGATTGACTAAAGAAGTCACGGAGAGTCTAGAAAGTTGGATTTCTGAATTGTCGCCAGCTAAGCCATCAGCAAAGGCTGACAAAGTCGATTTAATAAAAGGTCGTGCGAGCTACAGCCGTAAAGGCAGTAATTTGGCTCTTAACCTGAAAAAAGTGGATGACAGCTTAATGGAAGAAATTCTTGCTTTCGTTCACAGCAAACTGCAATAGCGCTAGTCATAACATCAACCGCCTTCGGGCGGTTTTTTTAGGTCTGTTGTTTTTGTTGCCACTGAGTCACCAGTTTAAATTGTGCTAACATGTGCTTGGTTCAACCTTGGGTACGCAGCATGCACACACAAACTGAGTTTCTCGCTTTACTTCAACAAAAGGCATCCTTATCTTTCCAACGAATAGGCGTAGCTATTCAAGGCGATGCTAAATGGCAAAACGCACTGATCGAATCGTTTCACCAAACTCATCAAGAATTACGTTGGTTTTGTGTTGGTGAATGGTCATTGCAAGACGTGAATTGTGTCTCAGCCAAACAAGGCCATATGTTATTAGGCAGAGAATGTGACGTACTGGTCTATGACGCGAGCAACAGTTTCGATGCGAATAGTTTTACAGCGGCATTAGGTTCATTAGTCGGTGGCGGTATTCTTATTGTTGCTGTCAGTGACATAGAACCTTCAAACTACGCCCAAAAATGGATGACTACTCAGTGGCAGAAGTTATGTGTCGTAGAACAACATCAAGGGTTGCCTGAATTACCAAGTTTTGAACCGACCAGTAAAATTTCTCAATACGCACAGCAACAACAGGCCGTTACCGCGATTGAAAAAGTGGTAACAGGACACCGAAAACGACCTTTGGTTTTAACCGCTGACCGTGGGCGAGGAAAAAGCAGTGCCCTTGGTATCGCGTGCGCCAACTTATTACACAATAAGCCGTTACATGTGTTAGTGACGGCACCCTCTATTAAAGCGGTAGAACCAGTTTTCGAACATGCTCTAAGAGTAATGCAAAGTGGTCAACGTGTCAGAAAGGACCGATTCGAAGCCGGGCAAGGGAGCATACAATTTATAGCACCGGACGAGTTGCTTTCGTCAATGCCTGAATGTGATTTGCTATTGGTCGACGAAGCAGCAGCAATTCCTGTTCCCATGTTGCAGCAGATAACCGCACATTATCACCGTCTGGTATTTTCCAGCACAATTCATGGTTATGAAGGTTGTGGCCGAGGGTTTACGCTTAAGTTTGTTGACTGGTTGCAAAAGCAAAGACCAGGAATGAAAACATGTCATCTGCAGCAGCCGATCCGCTGGAGTGAGAGTGATTTTCTCGAGTCATGGCTGTATGAGGCGTTTGTATTGGATGCTGAACTTACTGACCCTCAAGTCATAGTTGCAGAGAAGCTCCAGCTTGAAAAAATCACAAAGCAGGAATTGGTTTCTAATTCGAGTTTACTCAGGGAATGTTTTGCTCTTTTGGTCAATGCACACTATCAAACGTCACCAAATGACCTGCTTCACGCGCTTCAAGATGAACGCAGCTCTATTTATGTGGCAAGCAGCGAAAATAAAATAGTTGGTGTCATCATGGCGGTCGAAGAGGGGAGTTTAGATAATTCGATTATTTCTGATATTCAACTTGGCAGACGTCGTCCACCCGGTCATCTAACACCTGTTACTATTATCAATCAACTCGGTATGCCTGATGTTGGTAGGCTTTCAACGCTTCGTATTATGCGTATTGCGGTTCATCCTGAGTTACAAAACAAAGGCCTTGGTAAGCAGATGCTCTCTCAACTTGAGCAGTATCTACCTTCTCATATCAATTATCTGTCCACCAGCTTTGGTTTGACAGATGAGCTGTTGCGCTTTTGGAGTGGTGTTGCTTATCAACCAATTCGTCTCGGCACGATGCGTGATGCCGCTAGTGGATGTTACTCGTTACTGATGGTCAAACAGTTAGCCAATAATCCACACCGATGGATTGATGAAGCGGAAGCGCTTTTACGTGAGCTTCTGCCGATGAGCGCCGATCATGTCTACTCGAAGTTAGAGCCTAATTTATTTCGACGTTTATTGAGTGCGCCAAGAATGGATGTTGTTCTTCATAGTTGCCAACTTACTCTTATTCGTAATTACGCTCAAGGTGGTGGGAGTTACGAATCTGTGTTTGTATGGTTAAAGCAGTGGTTATTGAAAAATGGTTTAGTGTCGGTTTCTGATTTAATGATCTGTAAGTTGTTCCTCAGCCACGGTTGGGATAGCTGTGCGAAACAGTTTAAACTGACAGGTCGTAAGCAGGTTGAACAAGAGATTCGACGCGAAGTTCAATCGCTACTAAAACAATTTACACTGTAAAACAGACGCCCGTTAGATTTACACTGTAAATTAAATTGTTTGTGAGGGGAGGTTTACACTGTAAATCTCCTCTTTTTTATTTGTTGTTTGTAGACGAATTTTGATTAATAAACTCGTCGGTTCATAGAGTTACTGTCATTGATAAAACGCTTACTGTTAGTGACATAAGCCTGATTATTAAAACAGCGCAGTTTGTGGAGGAAATCTTTTTAGTTAGACTGAACACGTTGATGTACAGCAAAGTGGTATTGCTATGTGGAATCTTTGCCTTGAGTGGTCTGAAGATAAAACCCGGATAATTGCTCGTCTTCCGCGAGATGCGGAACTCGCAGGTGCACTCGATAAAGAAGAGTTACCTGCACAATTAACTTTGATGAACGCCGACTCACTATATGTAGAGAATGATGAGGTAAGTCGATTTATTGACGATGTGAGAGTTCGAGAAGCGATGGCTTACCAAGGCATAGTGATCGCTCAAAAGAAAAATGCCCACCTCCATATTGAGCTGTCCAATAATGATATGCTCGCAAGTATCACAGTTATTGGTGCTTATGGTGGAAGAGGATTAAGAGGCGAAGAAATTGTTCGTGCACTTGCAAAAGCAAAGGTGACCAAAGGCATCAACAAACTTGCCCTAAAGAAAGTGATGTTGGTGAGTAGTCAGCTTAAGCCCGGTGTAACGTTCACCCAACCTGTTGCAGTCGGCCAACAGCCAGTCAAGGGGAATGATGCAATCTTTACTCCCCTGGTAAAAGACATTACTAAACGCATACTTAAGCCAAAACAAGGTCAGTCGAGCGGTGACAAAATCGACTTGAGAAATCTCGGCGAAACAATATCTGTCAATACTGGTGATGAAGTCTTGCGTCGAGTGCCAGCCACCAGAGGCACGCCAGGTTATACTGTCCAAGGTCGAGTTATTCCGCCACAAGCTGGAAACGATATAACGCTCAAGCCAGGTAAAGGTACCGAAGTTAGTCGCAGCGATCCAAATCTTCTCATTGCTTCAACATCTGGAACTCCGTTAATTAAGAACAATACGATTGAAGTCGATAACGCGTTGTGTCTCAATAATATTGGCGTTAACACCGGCCACGTTAAATTTAAAGGAAATGTGATTATTGGTGGTAACATCGAGCCTGGCATGATTGTTCAGGCAACCGGTTCGATCACGGTAGGTGGTTTTATTGAGTCAGCTGATGTGCAAGCGTGTGATGATATCTTGGTAGGGAAAGGAATCATTGGTCATACGGTAAGTGATGGTCAACCTAAAAGTTGTCGTGTGAAAACTAAAGGGTCTATCCGAGCTAATTACGCGCAGTATTGTGAATTATCTGCGGGTGAAGATATTGAACTTGCAGTGCATAGCATGAATAACGATATTCATTGTGGTAAGAATCTGACTGTGCTGGATGTCAGCGGCAAAAACGGCACATTGAGTGGTGGTCATGCCAAAGTGGGGCAAAGTGTATTGTGCTTACAATTAGGGGTTGAAGGAGATACTGCAACAAAGGTTGAAGCCTTTAGCGATTATTCCTTGTATAAGGAACGCATCGGTAAGTTGAAAGAACAATATAAAATTGCGCAAGCGGGCACGATGGATGTGATCCGTAAAGAGTTAGCATTCAAAAAGCGGTCAAAAGCAGAACGTAGTGACGCTGAGCAGGCTGACATACAAAAACAAAAACGCCAAAATAATCGTTTATTAGAAGAGTTAAAGCTCAAGCTTGATCAAGCTGAGGCTGCGTTTGAACTCGCGTTAAATGACAATAAAGTGGAAGCGAAAGAACACGTATTTTCACGTGTTACCGTTCAGTTTAATTCCGAGCAAGTGACAACTAAACGTACTCACGGTGGATGCTCGTTTCGATTTAATCAATACGAGATTAAGGTGTCTGCGAATTTTGAACAAGAATCTATTACTGCTTAGATATCAGTTGGTTGTCAATTTGGTTTTTCTCTTTGCGATAAAAACGTTTTACAGTGTAAATCGCAAACTTATCAGTTTATTTAAAGCGGGTAATGGATAGCCTGATTTGGTGTTGCAACGCTAATTAGCGGGATCATACTGAAGTAATGCGATTATCGCTGGAAGGTACTGCTCTATCGTGAAATCAGAAGAAACTGCAGGTAATTCCAGAGTAACACATGGCAGTTCTCGTTCACTACACCAAGTGCCAAATGACCCGGGAGTTTCGTAATCCACATCATCGACCAGTGGGAGATCGAATTGGTTACCAAGCCACTTCGCGAGGTCAGAAAATTTGGGGTCATCAACAAAGGCCAATGGTTCATGAAAGGAGACCACAAACTTTGGTCGTCTTTCTTCGATGAGATTGATCAGCGCAGCCACCTCAGGCTCAAGCTGACTCGCATTACCCGTTTTTACTTTTACGTCCCGTACTGGTGTATGAGCGCTCCAACGGTATACAGTGCCATATTCAGTCCAATTTTGGGTTGGAAAGGCACGATTAAGATCGACTTGATTGGCATTAGCTCTGGTACCAAGTTGGTTACCATCCGGATTCATGGATAACACGACATCATGATATAAGCCGCTTTCTGGCAAACTTCTCAACGCGCAGGATAAACCTGTGATCGATGCTGTCTCATCGCCGTGTGTTCCCGCTAAAATCAAACCCCGTGATTTACTTTCTACTTGAGCAGGAAAATAAAGCAGGGGTGCGCCCAGAACGGATTTTCCATAGCTTATGGGCTTAATTAAAAATGCGGCTCTTTCCGTTCTTGGAATTAGATTCACCATAATCTCCTACCAGATGAAGTATGATTAATTTTAATTACTTAGATAAACCGAACTGTTAAATTTCGTCAATGGTTGTATTGTTAATTATGGCACTGGCTTCAAAAGACGAGTTAGGAGAACTAAAACCGATATGGATATTAAAAAACACTCGATGACATTACTTATTTCCTCTCTTTTAACCCCTGTCGTAACAACATCTGCGTTTGCGGATGTTATGCCTGGAGACGTTAAACTTGCCGCTGAGCAAGTTTTAGTTCGAGCAAATGACGCAGAAGCGGCAACACTCGATCCGGCAAAGGCAGAAGGGATGCCTGAAATGCACATATTGCGAGACTTATTTGAAGGTCTGGTCATTCAAGATCGTAATGGCAATATTGTTCCTGGAGTAGCTCAGTCGTGGGAAACCAAAGACAACCAGACTTTTGTCTTCCACTTACGTAAAGACGCAAAATGGTCAAACGGTGATCCTGTGACAGCCGAAGATTTCGTTTACGCGTTGAGACGTGCCGTGGATCCGAAATTGGCGTCACCTAATGTTTGGTATCTTGAGATGACACGCATCAAGAATATTGTGGATGTTGCTGAAGGTAAACTACCAGTAGAAGAGCTGGGTGTTGAAGCGTTAGATAACTATACACTTCGTTTCGAACTAGACGGTAAGGTCCCATATTTTGTAGCAATGACAGGTCACACATCAATGATGCCTGTACATAAAGCAACAGTGGAGCAGGGAGACAAGCCATGGAGCGATCCGAAACAGTTTGTTAGTAACGGCGCATTTGTCCTCGACGAATGGGTCGTTAATGAACGCATCGAATTGAAGAAAAACCCTAACTATTGGGATGCAGACGACACGCATCTCACCAGCGTGACTTACATTCCGTTCGAAAATCAAAATGCCTCGATTAATCGCTATGTGGTAGGGGAAGTGGATATCACCTCTGACGTGCCCACTCATATGGCACAGAAGCTCGAACAAGATTATCAGGACGCGTATACAGTGGTACCGCTACTGTGTACGTATTACTACGCATTTAATACGACACGTCCACCGTTTGATGATGTCAGAGTCCGCAAAGCTGTGTCCTATTCTATCATGAGAGATGTCATCACTAACGGCGTCACTCAGGTTGGTAATTTACCAGCGTACACATTTGCCCACCAATATACGGCTGGTTTTGATGCGACTCAACCAGAGTACAGCCAATGGACACAGCAACAGCGTAACGAGAAAGCTCGCCAATTATTAGAAGAGGCCGGTTATGGAAAAGATAAGTCGCTCGATTTTAAACTTCTTTACAATACGAGTGAGTCAAACAAAGCCATTGCCGTTGCTATCGCTTCAATGCTCAGTGAAAACCTGGATGCGAAGGTTGAGTTAGAGAATCAGGAGTGGAAATCATATTTAGTGGCTCGTAAGCAAGGTAATTTTGATGTCATGCGAGCTTCTTGGTGTGGTGATTATAATGAAGCGTCAACATTTTTGAGTCTATTAAGGTCAGAATCTTCGGGGAATTTTGCGCGTTACAACAGCAAAGAATATGATCAGGCAATGGATAATGCTCTAGTGACCACAGACGATAAAAAACGTCAGGAGTACTACGACGAAGCCGAAAAACTGATTGCGGCAGATGTTCCTATCGCCCCAATTTACTATTACATGCAGGCGAGATTAGTGCGTCCCAACGTTGGTGGCTTTGCTAAAAACAACGTAGAAGGTCGAATTTACTCTAAAGACCTGTACATTAAGAAGTAAAAATAAAGCCCCGTAGAGCGAACTCTCGGGGCTTTAATTTTTATCACACTATTTTTTGTCGCAGACTGACTATCTGCTTCCCACGTCTAAAACCAACTTACTCGAGCACCGGGTTACTTTCTTCGGGTGTAAATTCGGGACTTGGCTTTAGTTGCGACAGGCTTGTTTTTGGCCAGTTTTAACACCGCTTTCTGTAATATTTGGTTGTTTGGATAAGTGATAAGGTTGCCGTTTTCGTGCTTGATCAACACATGAAACATGCTGATCTCTTGAATCTCACCGCTGATATCTTCATCTTTATCGACGACTTTGATCCGATCTCCGACGCGATATGGAAATACGAAGAAGATCAAAAAGCTTGCGGTGATATTACTCAGTATCGACCATTGGGCAATAAACGCGACCCCCAGGACTGCAAATATGGAGGATAGGAACAGTGATACATCACCGTACCCAATGCCAGTGACAATCGCAAAAGTGGATGCGGTCAGAAACAACAGTGCCACGTTAAAGCAACGCTGAATAAAGCTTAAGCGTGCCTTCTTTACCCCTTTCGATGAGGCTAGGTTTATGATGGCTCGGTTGGCAACTCTTTTCAGGATCCGATAAGTGATCAAGACAATGATGCCCATTAACACTTTATATCCAAGAGAGCCCTCGCTGAAATACTGGTTCACTTGATCCAGTTGGATCCAATCATTCATTTCTTCAACTCTATGGTACTAACAAACGGCTGTTATAGCGGATTTTTTACGCTAAGTAATCACAAATTTTTGTTTTGCTGGCATCAACCTTGTTTCAAGTCATGGGTGAGATTTGATGTATCTCTCATATCCGTCATGGAACCGAGTGAAGCGCATCATGACACCCGGAATTAACGTTTTTCTACTGCTAACCTAAGAGGAATCAGAGCAAATTATTTGTGTCGATTAAGCTTACGTTAACGGCTGAATAACCAAACAGGATTGAGAATAAGATAGCGTATATGGAAGAAGATGAAAAAGCGATTATGATGCTGGTTGTGATTGTTGGCTTAGTGCTGGTTTGGGTGTTCTTCGAAGAGCTTAACTATTTCGGGCTCAGATAAAGCAAGCCCCGCAAACGATCCGTTTACGGGGCGATATTGTCAGGTCTGCTTTCTAACTAGCTAACAGCACGCACTTTACCTTGCTTCAAATCGCTTAGTACCTGCGCTTTTGGACCATCCGCGATGATACTGCCTTTTTCCATAACGACAACACGATCAACAATATCGAGCATAGCGGTCTTATGAGTGATAAAAACCAGTGTCTCATTGCCTTTCAACTGCGATAACTGATGCTTTATGTGCATTTCAGAACGGTTATCCATGGCACTGGTTGGTTCATCCATCAGCAAAACCGGAGGATGGCCTAACAGTGCCCGAGCGATAGTCACGGCCTGTCTTTGACCTCCTGAAAGCATCGCACCACCTTCACCAACCTGACGCTCAAGCCCCGCAGGATCGGATTGGGTAAATGCCGTCACCCCGGCACGATTCGCTGCATCCATGACATCACGATCATCTGTCAGTGGACGGCCAAGTGTAATGTTGTCGCGTATCGACCCAAAGAACAAGGTTGGATCTTGTGGTACACAGCCAATATTACGACGTATATCGACGTGATGTAGCTGCGCTATATCGGTATCGTCAATGCGCACATGTCCCTCTGTAGGCTGATACAGCCCCATAATAAGGCGCTCTAATGTTGTCTTACCTGAGCCTATACGCCCGATAATGGCCACTTTCTCTCCGGGATTGATAGTTAGGCTTAAATCACGGATCGAGGCAACGGGTGAATTAGGGTAGTGGAAGGTGACACGTTCGAGTTCAATTTTACCCTGAACAATAGGACGATGAATGTAACGCTTTCCTTCCTCTTGCTCATCTGGCATCTCCATGACCTGATTAATGATGGTCATCGAGGATTTCGCTTGATTGTAGCGGGTCGATAGTAAAGAGAGTTGAATCATTGGGCTGATGGCCCGTCCACTCAGCATCGTTGCTGCGATCAAGCCACCCATTGTCAGCTCACCTTCTGCAATCAAGTAAACACCGAGAATTACCATACCGACATTACTACTTTGCTGCACGAAGCTCGCTGAGTTTTGGATACTGTCCGTGATACGTCGGCTTTTTATATTCCAGTTTGCCATGTGTGCAACGGCTTCTTCCCATCGGTACTGGAACTGGCTTTGAGCGCTGAGCATTTTTACCGTTTCTATTCCTGAGAGGCTTTCAATCAAATTGGCGTATTTTTGCGAAGCGAGACGCGATCCTTCTTCAATTGAACGTCGCAAAGGCTTTTGAATGATTAACGAGTGGATGATCAAAATAATGACACCGACCATAGGCACAAACACGAGGTTGCCAGTCATTAGCCAAATGATAACTAAAAACAGTATCGCAAATGGTAAGTCGATGAGGGCACTGACGGTTGCCGAAGTGAAGAATTCACGAATCGACTCAAACTCTTGCAAGTGACGGGCAAAGGCACCCACGGAAGGCGGTTTGGACTCCATTCGGATCCCCATCACTTTGCTAAACAGTTTAGAAGAAATCAGAATATCGGATTTTTTACCCGCAACATCAATGAAGTAGTTGCGTAGTGTCTTGAGAATGAAATCGAATAAGAAGACCACAAATACGCCGCTTGCCAGTACCCATAAGGTTTCAAAGGCAAGGTTGGGAATGACTTTGTCATACACCAGACGAGTAAACATTGGTGCGGCAATGGCGAAAATATTAATCAGTAGCGAGGCAATGAAGACATCACGGTAAATGCGTTTCGATTGCCATAAAGTCGACCAAAACCAGTGACCTTGATTGGTTTTGAGTACCTCTGGCGAGCGCTCGTCAAAACGGAACTGCTTTTTGACTAAAAAGTAGCGCCCAGCATATTGTTGAAGTAAGTCAGGTAGTGAAATGGAGATAGGCACCATTCCACTTTCTAAGGTGGTGACTTCCGCTTCTTGTGTTTCTGGGTTGAGGCTATTCAGTACACAAGAGTCACCATCTTTCAGTACTAATATTGCTGGCAGTATTAAGCTGGAGATACTCTCCAGCTCTCCACGGTTTTCTTTGGCGACCAACCCGGCTCTCTCTGCTGCTCTGGGAAGCAGAAACGGAGTGAGTTTGCCTTCTGAGAGCGGCAGTCCGTTAACCAGTGCTTCCGGTGAGTTAGCTAATCCATAGTAACGGCTAACGTAGATGAGCGAGTTCAGCAAAGGGTCTTTCATCGTAGTTTAACCTTCTATTCTTTGTCGACAATGAATCCTTGGAATACCTCTACAAAGTGCTCAGCAAGGAAATCCAACTGGATTTGAGTCTCGATACGCGATGCAATGGTTGTAATTCCCAAGTTATGCGCTGTACGAGAGATCGACGTCAGCGTAAATTTCTGCTTTTCATCGTGTAAGTTGTGCGTGAACAGATAATCGAGCTTCACGTAATTTGGGCGGAACTCCTGGATGTACTCCAGCGACTGGAAATTACGACCGTAGTTATCTACACCGAATATCGCTCCCGCCTGTCGAATAGCATTACACAACAACGCGGTGTGGTGAGGATGTTCGATAAAGCACTCTTCTGGAATCTCAAAGTGTAGCTTAGACGCGACCTCAGGGTGTTTTTCCAGCATGCTCGTTGTCCAACGGATAAAAGAAGGCTGAGATAAACTACTCTGAGCGATGTTGATTGCGACAGGGTCGGTTTGCTCTCCACGTTCTAGCAGGTTGATCATCGACTCGATCACGTATTGATCGAAAATGTTGGTCGCCTCTAGCTGCTCCAGAGCGAATAAGTATTGGTTTGCGCGGAATGTTTCGCCGTCTTTTTCAATACTAGAAAAGACTTCACTATGGAATACCTTGCCCCAGGTGTTTTTAGCATCCTGAAAGCGGAAGTGGATCCAGTCACTGTGAATGGCTTCTTCAACCAATGCCTTCCATTGCTGTTTACCCATCAGGTTAGATGGGGAATCACTCCCGATAAATCCATACGCTTTATCTGGCTGAGCTTTTGCTTTGGACAGGGCATTATCGACCATAGATAGCACTTCTGAGTGGGTTTTGTGGTCTTTACTGTGGGCAACACCGAGTGCCGCTTTGGGTTTAGCCAGACCCGTCGGATCGGTGTTTAGCCCATTGACACAGTTGACGATGCTGTCAGCCATAATGCGCAGCTCACTCTCATCCATATGTGGGAAAAGAAGGCCGAATTCGTCACTAGAGAGGCGGGCAATTGTTGCTCCCGGTACATCAATGGTATTTTTTAGACGCTGAGAAAGCTCTTTCACGTGGGCATCAGCGCGTTGGTAATCTTTAGTTTCGTAGATGTCGCCAATATATTCTGCATGGAGTAGGGCGATACCGCCTTGTGTCTCTTCTGCTAGCCATTGATCGATTTGGTTCATATAAAATGAGCGATTACCCAGTTTGGAGATTGGATCAAGATAAGCTTGAGCACGTAAACGCTGTGCTTCTTTCGCCTGTTCTTTAAATGACAACTCGATTTGAGCCGACATGGTGTTGATACCATCAACCACAGCAATCAAGTCTTTGGTTTTAGGACGAGTAAGTGGCTCACCAAACTGGTTATTGGCGATGTCATGCATTTTCTGCACGATGGCCGCTAATGGTCTCAGTGAACGTCGTAATATGTAGGAGATGGCAATTAACCCTACCAGAAAGAGAAGACTGAACGCGGATAACAGACCAACGAACCCTTTCCAGAGTTGTTCATAGGCCGCGCCTGGATGGCTGATTATCTCCACTTCGGCAAGCTGCATCCAACCACTGGTCACCACACGTTTGTCATGAATCGCTTTAAAGAGGTTTAAGTTAATAAACCATTGTGGCACTGAGCTCGGTTTGATTGGGTAAGTACGTACTATCTGGTAATCAGAGTCAAGCGATGTCAGACGTACAACCGAATAGGTGCTGCCATCAAACAGTGCATTGATTACCGACTCTACGGCGACCTTATCTCTGTCTTTCAGGTAAGGCGCTAATGCCAAACCAACCGTATTGATGGTGTTGTTGACCTCTGAACGCTGCTGTTGCTCCAGGCTGGTTCGAGTAGTGTTGAATTCAATTACGAATACTGATGCCATCAAGAGTATAAAGACCGTAACCATTCCCACTACTAGCTTCTTATATAGGGTCATGTTTTTCACTCGTCATAATTAATTTTAGGTTTTTTTAACTGCAACTTACGTTCGCGTGAGCGTAAGTCATTCCAAAGGCTCAAACGAGAGGCTTTCCCTGCCAGTTCTCCACTGCCAGCAGAAGATTTTATTAACCACAGGTTTGTACCATTAAAACTGTAAATCGGTAGCAAGTCGCGGCGATGAGAGGCTCTGACAATCTCTCCATTTATGTTGTCGAGAATGAGCGGCTCTGCACTGGCCGTCGGGTAATAGGCTAACACCATATGAAACTGATTCAGTTCAATAGCTTTAACGTATACCAAACGCATCTTAGAGTCAGGTACACCCAGTTCGAGTAATGAGAAATACTTCGCAATGGTGAAATCTTCACAGTCTCCAGCGTTACTGCCTAAGAATTCGAGGGGGGTTGCCCAGTAATCCGTTCTGCCCCAAAGCTTATTATCGTCAACGAAATACAGCTGATTAAAAAAGCGATTCACCCCCGCGAGTTTCTCATGGGTATCTGCGTTGCTTAGCTCGGTCAGTGTGTTTCTCCACGTACTGACACGCACTCCCGCTCGTTGGCCGTACACAGCCGTGACTTTATCGACCCATCGTTGCTCTTCTGTGTTTAACGCGCCAGTTTGGAGCGAAAGACAACTTATGCTAATTAGTAATGTGACTTTACTTTTAAATATGGGTTGCATATTAGATTTACGTCACAAGTGTACTCTTATATCGAGTTCGTCTGTGAGAAATAATTACTTTTTATTTAACAACTTACAAACTCTGCCCTTACGAACTCAATGTAAATTTAGAGTGCCCAGTGTCGTCTACTCCTTTAATGAGTTGGTTTTGGCTTTCAAAATTGGCTCAAGCAAGTATTCCAAAACCGTTCTCTTACCGGTAATGATATCGACAGATGCCGTCATGCCGGGAATAATCGGTAAATCAGCATCTTGACCGAAGCTTGTTTTGTCTGTGCGCACACGGACGATATAAAAACTATTGCCTTCGTCATCTTGAGTGGTATCCGCGCTGATATGTTCGAGCTCCCCTTCCAAACCTCCGTATTTGGTAAAGTCATAAGCAGTGAACTTTACAATCGCATGCAGGTCCGGGCGCAGAAATGCGATGTCTTTCGGGGCTATTTTGGCTTCTACCAATAAGGTATCTTCTGTCGGAACAATCTCAACGATATCCATTCCCGGTTGAATAACACCGCCAACGGTATTGACGTAAAGGGTTTTTATTTTGCCGGTCACTGGTGAGTTAACCACGGTACGATTGACTCGGTCTTCCAGGCCAACTGCCGACTCAACCAGTTCTGAAAGCTGGTCTTGCGCATTATTGAGTTTCTCTTGTTGTTCTGAACGGAACTGTAATGCGACATCAATGCGCTTGAGCATGGCTTCTCTCAACGCGGATTTGAGCACTGGAATTTTGAGCTCGCTGGAGGTCATTTCTCGGCGGGTATCATTGACCTGACGTTGCAGTTTTAACAGTTCAATACGCGGCACAACGCCTTCGTCTGCCAAGGGTTTAGTGATATCGAGCTCTTTACGCACATATTGATAGCTTTGACGTAAGTTCCGTACGCGAGCTTCGATCTCGACAAGGTCTTGCTGCTTTTGTTGGACTTGTTGATCGATGACGGAAAGCTGGTTGCGCAGATTATCTAAGTTTTCACGGTATTCTGCTTTTTGACGCTGCGCGAGTTGTGGCTGGCTTTCTTCTAACAAAGGAGGGAACGTCAGTTTGCCATAATCCAGAACGACGCTCTGCTTCCAGTTGTCTGTATCGAAATCTCGATTGACTTCCACACTGTTGATCGAGGCGGAAAGTTGCAGAACAGAGGCGGTTAAGTTCGCGACTTGCTGCTCTCGTTCACGAAAGTCGGAGCGAAATCGGGTGTCGTCAATTAACAGTAGCTGCTGACCTTTTTCGACCAGTTGACCCTCTTTGACTAAAATTTCTTTGACCAATCCGCCTTCCAGGTTTTGCACGACCTGAATCTGTGACGAAGGAATGACCTTGCCTTGACCAACCGTTACTTTATCGATTTGCGCCCAGGAAGCCCATCCAATAGCGGCAACAAAAAAAAGTACCATTACCCAAAGCATTAAACGTGCACTGTTGGGGGTATTGAGAAGCAAAGCTGCGGTTTTATCGTCGACAAAATCCAATTCATCAGTGCTGAGTTTGCTGTAATTATTTTGGCCCATCACATTCCCTGATCACCATGGCTCATTCTGTTTTTTGCTTGTATGACGGTTTACTGTTTTTCGGTTGTTTCGTGTCTTAGCGAATTGACCGAAGTGAAGGGGGTAACTCCCCGTTAACCACCTAATGTTATAGCGTACTTCAATAGGGCTCTGGGCGTAACTTCGTCGCTACAGAGCCTTGAACTGTGCTTTATCCAACTGATGTTTTTTTAGTTTGTCGTACAAGGTCTTGCGTGATACCTGTAATTCTAGTTGAACCTCTTTAAGTCTGCCTCTGTGCCGCTGCAATGCATCAATTAATAGACAATATTCAAAGTGTTCTGTGCGTTGCGTCATACTCTGAATTTCGATGCTTTTGTCGCTATTCCAGTCTTCGATACGAAAGGTATCGGGTTTCAGTGCGCGTAATTCAGCAAACCGACGCAGTTGTTTGATGTTTTCAGGCCAGGATAAATCCGTAATGTATTTGACCTCATCAAGACTGATATGTGGTGGCTGCAGTTGGTAGCGACTGGCTGCATGGCGTACGAAGTGCTTGTAAAGCGGGCCTATATCTTCTTTCCGCTCATCCAGGGTTGGTAAATGAATCAATGTAGCGATGTTTTTTATGTCTTTCTCTACGTGGGTTGCGGCTCCGAAAACACGTTCGAGTTTTGGGTGGTCAAATAGGCTCTGCCATTGTGCCAACGAGAGGCTCTCCGCACTATACACGTATAAGCTGCAGTGACTTTTCCCTTCGGTAAGATGATGAACGGTTTTCTCTAACGCTTCGATAGAGAGCTCTTGTAAGTCTTCTCCTGATGCGGCGATCAGTTCGCTGTCGGCTGTTGCGTGTATATCATGGGCAAATTGCGTCGCGAGCCTGCGACCTGTGCCATCTTCGCCAATGAAGATTAACGGTTGGCTTGTCGGTACGCTGATCAGTAAGCGGCGAATGTTGACCATCGCTTTACTGTGACCAATCATTTTGGGGCCAACGTGCGTTTGCATATCAAGCTCTTTCTTCAGCCAAATATTTTCTTGCAGTAGGTTCAGTTTATCGTCGGCATTATGCAGCGATTTCATTAATTGCTCGGTTGAAAATGGTTTTTCCAAAAAGTCGTACGCGCCACTTTTCATTGCTTCAACCGCGGTTTTTACATCTCCGTGCCCCGTTAATACGATAAATTGAAAGTGATTATTCTTGCTGAGCAAAGTTCTCATGAACTCCAGCCCATCCATCACGGGCATGTGAATATCAGTAATAATAACGGCCGGGGTGCTTGCATTGATCACACGTAAGGCTTCGACAGCATTGGGTAAGCAGGTTACTTCTACCCCTTCGATAAGTAAGGCTTGAGAAACCGCATCACGAATATGAGGCTCATCGTCTACGAAGAAAACTGGGTTATGCATGATCGTTTTCCATAATTTGAGGTGTTGTGTATTGCTCGGTTATTGGGATACTCACCACAAAGGTCATACCGCCGCGCTGCTCTGAAGTGACACTGCCATGATTAAAGGCACTAAGCGAACCATGATAGCTTTCTAAAATACGCTTAGAAATGGTTAAACCGAGTCCCAAGCCTTCGGGTTTAGTGGTAAAAAATGGATCGAATACTTTCGCTAATGCTTCGTCGGACATGCCAGGACCATTATCAGAAACCAGAATGTCGCAGATCGAGTCATGGCATTGAACAGCAATGGATATTTGCGGGTCGATACAATAGCCATCCATTGCCTGTGCGGCATTGTGAAAGATATTGATCAAGACTTGCTCTAACTCAACACTGTGAATCGCTAATCGCAAACGGTTGTCGATCTCGGGCACTTTCAACGTCACTCCCTGTTTGATCAGCTTACTGCTTAATATGCTGGTGGCATTGTGCACTGCGTCATGCAGTATCGACACTTCACTGTGCGGGTTTTGGCCGGTTTTACGGGTAAAGACTTTGAGCCGAGCAATGACCTCTGCAATGTTGTCATTCAGAGTGAGCATCTTGTCTAAGTTTTCTGTGACCATCGGGTAGCGTTCCAGTGCCAGTAAACGCTGTGAGTTCTCAGTGTATGTTCTTAATGCCGCTAAAGGTTGATTTATTTCATGATTGATACTGGCAGAAAGCTGTCCTAATAACGCCAGTTTCGCAGCTTGGGTCAGTTCTTGTTGTGTTTGCTTAAGCTCTTGTTGGCTTTGTTCATATTGGTGAATGGTTTGCTGCAGTTTTTGATTGGCTTCACTTAACACAACCGTGCGTTGTACTACTTTTTCTTCCAAACTGACATTTAGGTTCGCCAAGTGGGCTTTGTTGACCAGCATTTGAAACCAGGCCAGAGCAATCAAAGCGATCAGCGCGTACAAGATCAGATAAACGGCATCTGCCTGTATGACTGCGGCCAGAACCGTATCCTGATTAATCAGAGCGACAACGCGAAAGCCTTTATCTAATAGTTGAGTGGTATAGGCAAGATAATCAGTGGACAGCAAAAGCTGGTTGTCGGAAAAATCGGAGGTATTGCTTTGTGCAGTCAGTGCGCCATCGTACTTCGGTAGCGTATCGCCGTACTGACGGGTTTGCGATAGCTCATCAATAGCGGCAGGCGATAACGGGAACAGTGCTTTGTATCGCCACTCCGGTAAGTTACTCATGAAGACAACATTATGTTTATCTGCAATCAAAACATCTGTGCCATTTTGAGCGAGTCGTTTCTCCAACTGTTCCAAATTGACTTTAACGGTGATCACACCAACGACTTTGTCACCGACCCAAAGCGGTGAAGAGAAAAAATAACCGCGTTTATTCGATCGTACTCCTAGGCCAACATACTGAGCCTTTTGTCCGCTGCGTGCATTTTGAAAATAGGGACGAAAACTAAAGCTGGAACCGACAAACGAATCCGATTGCAGATAATTACTTGAAGCAATAACTAATCCGGTACTGTCATGCACATAAATGGTGTCCGCCAAACTCTGCTTTAACCAGTTGGCCAGCAAGACGTTGAGCTCATCAGATGCGACACCTCGTTCCACGGCTTTGAGTAGCCTTGGATCATGGCTTAAGAGATTTGGGATTTGCTCAAATTTAGCCAGTTCGTAGTCGACTTCTTGTGATACTAACGACGCTTGGTTTTTTAATTTTTGTTGCCATTGATCATGTTGATACTCTGTCGCGTAGTGATGAGTAAGAGCAAGTCCTGTGATGCCGATAGCAAACAGTAGCAATAAAAAGTGGCGAAGTGCTTTGGGATTGAGTAAGTTCACGTTTGGCTCACCTGGTGTAACGCTATCCCTGGTTGGGGGCTGCGAGAGAGATTTGGTTTCAGACGCATCAATTTTAGATAAATCATGATTTATCCGAGATTTAAACCCTGCATCTTTAAATCATTGGGTTACAGAAGTTACTTGGGGTATATATTATCAGAAGGTAACTGATGATGCTGTGAGGCGCAGCGATTACGAGGCATAACCATTAATGTCCTTGTATTTCCTTATTATCGAGCGCACAATCGACAAAAAATAGTGAAGGAGTAAAGATGGAACTTGCTGATATTCGTCGTGAATACACTAAAGGTGGTCTGCGTCGTAAAGATTTAGAGGCGGATCCAATTGATCAATTTAACCTTTGGCTACAGCAAGCGGTTGAAGCTGGTCTAACGGATCCTACCGCAATGACCGTTGCCACGGTGGACGAAAATGGGATGCCATTTCAACGTATTGTTTTGCTGAAAAATGTAGATAAAAATGGTTTTGTGTTTTACACCAACCTAGGAAGCCGTAAGGCTCAGCAACTTGAGCATAATAGTAACATCAGTCTGCATTTTCCTTGGCACCCTCTAGAGCGACAAGTTCACATCACTGGCGTTGCAGAAAAGCTAACGGCAATGGAAAACATGAAATACTTCGCGTCTCGTCCAAAAGAGAGCCAACTTGCTGCGATTGCCAGTAAGCAAAGTAGCCGTATTTCGGCTCGTGGCGTTTTGGAAGGAAAATTTATTGAGCTAAAACAGAAGTTTGCCAAAGGAGAAATTCCAGTGCCGTCATTTTGGGGTGGATTCCGAGTGAAACCTCAAAGCATCGAATTTTGGCAAGGTGGGGAGCACCGCCTACATGACCGGTTCTTGTTTTCACAACATGACGGTAAGTGGGATATCGATCGCTTGGCACCATAGCTCATCGCCATGAATTTACCAGATTGCAGAACACCGCCACGTCGGCGGTGTTTTGTTATCTATGAACCTGATCTTTCACCATTAAGCACAACAGAAAGTTGATGTTTGAGTAACGTCTTTGGTACCACAGAACCGTACCCTGCCTCCATCGCTTTATCTATCAACTCGTTTTTACTGTTCGCTTCAAACTTGTTTCGCAAGCGAGCGACATGACCTTCGACCGTTTTGGTAGAAATCCCCATCACTTGTGAAATGAACTGTGGTTTTTTTCCGTAAAGTAATAAGAAAAGCGTTTCTTGCTCGCGGTTGGTCAATTTCACTGGCTTAGCGTTCAGGCTCGAAAAACGGAAGATAGATTGCTGATTGAGATCGGTATCGATAGCCCGGCAAACCCAATATCCAACCTCGATGACAGCCGTATCGGTCAATTCTCGCCCGTAGAAAATGGTACCCAGCGTTTTTCCTTGTTCATCACGCCAAGGTGTTTTCGTAAAAATGTGGGCACGCCAGCGCCCGTCAGGGTAGGGATGAATATCAAGGATTTTCAACGGCTCGCCAGTCTCTAGTACATATTTATCCTGACGCTGAAACTCCTTCGCACACTCAGTGGTTGGGCTTAGCATGTCGAAGTCAGTCTTACCAATACACTCTTCGGGGCTGGTGTGACCGAGTAGCTCAGCATATTCCTGATTAACGTAACGAAACACGGAATCTCTATCTTTGCACCCCCAACAACCGGGAAGTTGTCGAAGAAGTGATTGTTCTATGTTATTGACTGGGATATTCACAAAAGGACTCACTACTTTCTGCCTAAGTCATCACAGGTTAATAAGATCACGTCGTAGTTTTTTGTTTATTTACACTAAGAGGTTCCCTTGATCATGCTTTCGTACTTCTCTATTGCTGCTAGCGTTGAGATTGGCGTGATTAAGATTACTCAGAACGATAGTTGACGTGAGGATACAGTTAAGCGGTCAATATGGTATCAGCTTATGCTATTGTTTTCATTTATAAAAAAAGCCAGCCTGAAGACGGGCTGGCAACACAAGATATTCTCTTGTTGATTTGTAGAAGAGGTGCTAATTCACTTAGCGAGGGCCAGCTAAGTCAATTAGAGGTATCAATCAGATACCCAGGGCTAAAGAGGGATGTGCCCCTTAGCTCTAGGACTAATGTATTGAATTGACGGAATATAAGTAAGGGGGGAAACCCCTCTATGCGTGCAATTGAATAATGACGTCGTGATTTCTTTTAGGCTCGCAGGTTAAATATTAACAAGCTCCGTTCACAGCTGAGGATCTTTACTCATCGTGTCGGTTGTATTGATTGATGTTTGCTATCTATCAGTTTTTATTAATAAAATTGGTTTGGCGTTGACCGTAGTTTAAACTAACATGATCATCGTTCCGGAACGATGATCATGCGATTTGGCTTGACCATGTTGATTTGATCTTGTCCGAATTAGTCCGTTGAAGATTTGCAAGCAACTCGAGAAGGTATATCATGCGTGCTTGTAAGCCTCACGCTTAAGATGACTGTGTGAAATGACTGATTCAGATAACCCGAAAGCACCGCTATATAAAGCCCCACTATATAAAGAAAGTATGCTGCCTCGTCCTGCAGAATTGATCACACTTCCATCTTACATGGAGTGCCATGATCATTCTTATACTCAGATAGTTATTGGGTTGAAAGGACAAGCCGAATTTGAAGTGCGTGGTCAGGGAAACCTCGTTGGGCCGGGTCAGGGATGCGTGGTCACTGCCAGCTCTGATCATGCTTTCGGAGGAGTGATAACTCAGTCAGATATTTTGGTACTCAATATGCCAAAACCAACCAATGATGATCCGGAAATGTTGGATAAACTCAACAATTTGGAGCGCTCGCACCTGTACTTTAAGCTTGATAGTCAAATTCAGAAGCTGATACAAATGCTGGTCCAGGAGATGCGTAGTCACCCAGAAGATCTGTTATTGAGCCGTGCTTGTCATGATACGGTCATCGCACTGATGCAGCGTCATATCTCAGCTTTTGAAACCAGCCGCAAAGAATCTCGTTTTGATCTGGAAGTGATCGATCGTTATATCGAGCAGAATTTAAGTCACAAGATCAGTGTTGCACAACTTGCTGGTCGAGTATTCTTAGGTGAAAGCCAGTTCCACTGTCTGTTTAAAGAGCAGATGGGGATTACGCCTCATCAGTATGTGTTAGGTAAACGGATTGATATGGCGCGAGAGTTAATCAATCAAGGCCAGCTGTCACTCGGTCAAATTGCAGAGTTCACTGGTTTTTCCAACCAAAGCACATTCACCCATACTTTCACTCGTCTTCAGGGATTATCGCCTTCCCAATATAAGAAACAGATTGGATAAATTCCAAAGATTTTTACTCAAGACCATGCTTTTAGCATGGTTTTTTGTTTTGTATTAGTGTGATTTAGATCTCTTTTCTCTCCATTTTTCATCAAGTTGTCGTTTCGAACAACAATCTATCCTGAGTTATTCCGTTTGAACGATAACTTTACGAACAATATTATTGATATCGTTGGTCTTTTGTTGTCAATAATCCAGAAAAATTAAATTTTACAACACAAAATATTACCTTTTTGAGCGTGATTGTGTGGATGTTTTGTTATAAAAGCGAGTTTTTAGCAAAAATGCCGTAGTTTTTGACAAGTATTCTTGTCGGCCTCAAAATACACTGCCAGCCATTGATGATCCTCGAAGCGGTTTTCGAGGAGTGAGATTGAGGAATACACATGTTTACAGCTACGAACGTGTTGACACCGGAATTTATCGAGCAGCCGCTTGATAAGTTGTGGTCACTGATCTCGCCATTGTATATGGTGGACGAGTCTCAATGGCTAGAGCAACTGTTGCCGCTAGCGACGCCGACAGAGGAAGAAAAATCGGCGATCACTATCCAAACGACCCAACTTATCGAAGCGATTCGTGCCGATAAGAAGTCAATCCAGATGATTGATGCCCTGCTGCTGGAATACAGCTTAGATACTCAAGAAGGTATCTTGCTGATGTGTCTTGCAGAAGCATTAATGCGTATCCCTGACTCTTCGACCGCTGACGCGTTGATCAAAGATAAACTGAGTGTTGCAGACTGGAAATCACATCTGAAAAGCTCGGATTCTGTGTTTGTGAATGCATCAACATGGGGTCTTATGCTGACAGGCAAAGTGGTTGGTCTTGGTGAAAAAGGCAGCCAGAGCCCCAGTCAGGCTGTAAACCGCCTGGTGAACAAATTCTCTGAACCTGTGATCCGTAAAGCCATGTATCAGGCGATGAAGATCATGGGTTACCAGTTTGTTCGTGGCCGCACAATTGAAGAAGCGCAAAAAAATGGTCGCCCAATGCGTGACAAAGGTTTCACTTACTCATTTGATATGTTGGGTGAAGCGGCGCTAACTACCGCCGATGCGAACAAATACTTCAAAGATTACTTAATGGCGATCGAAGCAGTAGGTCGAGAGAACGTTCTTAGAAGTAAAGAGCGCAGCGATACCAGCCCAGCACCTTCTATTTCTATTAAGCTTTCTGCGCTTCACCCGCGTTATGAAGTCGCTAACGAAGAGCGTGTAATGACCGAGTTGTACGACTCGTTAATGCAGTTGCTAAAACGTGCGATTGAAGTGGATGTAGCGATTACGATTGATGCAGAAGAAGCCGATCGTCTTGAGCTTTCTTTAAAACTATTTGAGAAAGTCTACCGCAGCGACCTAGTGAAAGGCTGGGGCAAGTTTGGTCTGGTCATTCAGGCATACTCGAAGCGTGCTCTTCCTGTATTGGTATGGATAAATGCGCTAGCGAAAGAGCAGGGCGACCTTATCCCATTGCGCTTAGTTAAAGGCGCTTACTGGGACAGTGAAATTAAATGGTCACAACAAGCTGGTTATGACAACTACCCAGTGTATACCCGCAAAGAAGCGACAGACGTGGCGTACCTTGCTTGTGCCCGCTTCCTACTAAGTGAAGGCGTACGTGGCAACATTTTCCCGCAGTTCGCGAGTCATAATGCGCACACTGTGACGGCAATTGCAGTCATGGCTCAGCACAAAGATTACGAATTCCAGCGTCTGCACGGCATGGGTGATTCTCTGTACAACCATGTGATGGAAAAATACGGTCAGCCTGTGCGCATCTATGCACCAGTTGGTAACCATGCAGACCTACTTCCTTACCTCGTTCGTCGTTTGTTAGAAAACGGTGCGAACAGTTCGTTTGTACACCGTTTGGTTGATGCTCGCTGCCCTATTTACGAGCTAACACATCACCCTGTTGATGTGCTTACTAGCTTTGAAACTCTGCATAACGACAAAATCCCAATGCCATCAGGTATTTTCCCTGAGCGTAAGAATTCTTACGGTGTGAACGTTGATATCGACAGCGAAGCCAAGCCATTTGAAGCTCAAGTTGAAAGCTTCATGGAAAATCAGTGGGTAGCTGGCCCAGTGATCAATGGTGAGCGTTCTGCCGAAAGCATGATCAAGGATAATGCGGCAGAGATCATCACTGCCCCATACGATCGCCGCATTGAAGTGGGTAAAGTGGCATTTGCTACTCTTGATCATGTTTCCGCAGCGATCCAGGCGGCACAGAATGCTTTCCCTGAGTGGAAAGGCACCGCGATTGAGCAGAAAGCGCAGTGTTTAGAAAAGCTGGCTGACTTAATGGAAGAAAACCTCGCTGAGCTGGTGGCTATTTGTCACAAAGAAGCAGGTAAGACTATCCATGACAGTATCGATGAAGTTCGTGAAGCGGTTGATTTTTGCCGTTACTACGCGAAACAAGCACAAAACCTGCAGCCATTTGAACTAGAAGGTTTTGACGGTGTTAAACGTATTTCGTGCCGTGAAGGTTTGGGTGTATTTGTTTGTATCAGTCCATGGAACTTCCCTCTGGCGATTTTCCTAGGTCAGGTCACAGCGGCACTGGTTGCGGGTAACACAGTGGTAGCGAAACCTGCAGAGCAAACCAGCTTGATCGCAGCTCGTGCGATTGAACTGATGCTGCAAGCAGGCTTCCCTGCTGGTGTTATTCAATTGCTTCCTGGTCGTGGTAGTGAAATTGGTCATGCACTGACTTCTCACGATGCGATTGCTGGTGTGGCATTTACCGGATCGACAGCAACTGCACAGCGTATCAACGTGACGTTGGCAGAGCGCACAGCGAAACCTGTTCCGTTTATCGCAGAAACGGGCGGTCAGAACGCCATGATCGTCGACAGTACGGCACTGCCTGAGCAGGTTGTGCGTGATGTAATTCGCTCTGCGTTTGCATCTGCTGGTCAACGTTGTTCAGCCTTACGTGTGCTATTCGTACAGGCGGACGTGGCAGATCGCATTATCAACCTTATCCAAGGTGCGATGAATGAACTTGATGTTGGTTTGCCATACTTGCATAAAACCGATGTTGGTCCGGTTATCGACCAAAATGCGAAACAAAAACTCCAGGCTCACATTGAGCACATGGCGAAAACGCAAAAGAAAGTCGCTGAGCTACAGTTGAATGAGGCGTGTCAGTACGGTGATTTTGTATCACCAAGTGCGTTTGAAATCTCAGGCATTGATGTGCTGAAAGAAGAGCAATTTGGCCCAATTCTACACATTGTTCGCTTTAAAGCGTCTGAATTACCAAACGTTGTTGAGCAAATCAACCAAACGGGTTTTGGTCTGACCATGGGTATCCATAGTCGTAACGAAACCACTTACCGTTGGATTGAAAAACACGCTCGTGTTGGTAACTGCTACATCAACCGAGATCAAGTTGGTGCCGTAGTAGGTGTTCAACCTTTTGGTGGTCAAGGCTTGTCTGGTACTGGCCCGAAAGCGGGTGGTCCGCACTACTTGTACCGCTTTACTCAACAAACTTTTTCTCAACGAACAGTTGCTCAAGCAGAAAACGCATAAGGAGTCGCATTATGGTTCATCAGATCACAGTTTTTAAAGATGCATTTTCTGCGTGGGAACAGTGGAATCTGACCGATTTTGATTACAAATGCGAGCATGCGCTGGCATTTAAATCTGCACTTGAAGGGCAGAATGCTACCGTAGCAAAAGTGGTTTCATTCCATTTGCAACAGGCGTCAGCACTTCTTGCAGACACTCATCAGTTAGTAGGGCCTACTGGTGAAACTAACGAGCTGTATGCCGCAGGTCGTGGCGTGGCTTTGGTGATTTGTGAAAACAATACCGAAAATACGTCTAATGCGTTGTACAGTGCCTTTGCAATGATCACCTGTGCCTTAATTGCGGGTAACAGTGTTGTGATTTGCAGTGACAATATCGAGCTAAACCAACTGGTTACACAAGCGATATCGTCGACTAACCTCCCATCTAACTTAGTCCAGGTTGTTGCGTATGATGCCTCAGCACCGTTGCTTGAGAGTGATGTACGTAGTGTGGGTTATGTTGGGTTTTCTAAGGTTGAGCATGCGCTCAATCTTCAACTGGCTAAGCGCGATGGTGCCATCGTCGGCTTAGTTTCTGAAACGGATTTAGAGTCACCGACATTGGCTCATGATCCTCATCTGTCGTTACGCTTTATTACTGAGCGTACTCGAACGATAAATATTACCGCGGTGGGTGGTAACGCAACTCTACTCGAGCTGGGGAACGAAACTCACTAACCTAACTTGTGACACCAATTTGGAATAACTTTTCTGAGAGCCGTTTCGGGTTGGTGTCTCTTGCTTTGACGTATTGCTGAGATGGCAAAATATCAAAGAAGGCAAGGAAGGAAATAATTATAACGAGGACTATCAAATGATAGAAAATAGCTTTGCTATCACGTCCACTTTTGTGGCGTATTTATTAATCATGGTTGCCATTGGCGTTATCGCGTATAAAAGGACTGCCAACTCATCTGATTACTTCCTGGGTGGCCGTAGCCTAGGTCCGTGGCCAGCTGCGTTATCTGCAGGTGCTTCAGACATGAGTGGCTGGCTGCTACTTGGCCTGCCAGGTTACGCGTATGCTGCGGGTATCGAGGCACTTTGGCTAGCAGGCGGTCTGCTTGTTGGTACATGGGCGAACTGGTTAATCAGTGCAAAGCGTCTGCGTACTTATAGTATCCAGACTGACGCGCTGACATTGCCAGAGTTCCTGTCACGTCGTTTCAACGACAACTCAAAACTGATCCAGACAATCTCTGCGTTTTTCATTCTTCTATTTTTCCTTTTCTACACCAGCTCAGGTTTGGTAGCAGGGGGCAAACTGTTTGAAACAGTATTTGGTCTAGATTACACCTATGCGGTTGTCATCGGTACAGTATGTGTGGTTTCTTACACGCTATTCGGCGGCTTCCTGGCGGTATCCTGGACAGACTTAGTACAAGGCTTGTTGATGGCTGCGGCACTTATGGTAGTACCGGTTGCCGTGATGGACGGTGGTTTCAGCCAGCTTTCATCTGATATGCATAACATCAACCCTGAACTACTTACGCTATGGAGTGATGTGAAAGGTGAGCCTCTATCGGCTATCGCGATCATCTCTCTGGCTGCTTGGGGTTTGGGTTACTTTGGTCAGCCTCACATCCTGGCGCGCTTTAAAGCGACTCGTTCAAATAAAGACCTGACGACGGCACGCCGTATCGCTGTTGGCTGGACTGCGCTATCCATGGCGGGTGCAATGCTAGTCGGTCTTGTTGGCCTTGTTTGGGTTGGCGGTCATTCTGGTGTGCAATTAGAGGATGGAGAGAAAATCTTCATGCTACTGGTAAATACGGTATTCCACCCAGTTATCGCAGGTATCCTACTTGCAGCGATTCTTGCAGCGGTAATGAGTACAGCAGACTCTCAGCTTTTGGTTTCTTCTTCAGCACTAGCAGAAGATTTCTACAAGCAAGTATTTAAACCAGGCGCATCTTCAGAAGAAATCGTAATGGTTGGCCGTGTAGGCGTGATCGTGATTTCTCTGCTTGCTCTATTCTTGGCAATGACACCGGACAGCTCAGTACTCGGACTTGTATCTTACGCTTGGGCTGGCTTTGGTGCCGCATTTGGCCCGGCAGTAGTACTTAGCCTTTACTGGAGCGGTATGAACCGTAACGGCGCTCTTGCAGGTATTCTGGTTGGTGGTGTGACTATCGTTGTATGGAAACAGCTATCAGGCGGTTGGTTCGATGTGTACGAAATCGTACCGGGCATCATCTTCTCGACACTGGCTATTATTGTTGTCAGTAAAATGACGGGTGGCGCAGCGCATGACGTACTGGAGCAACACAAGTCATACAAACAGAAGTTGATTGATTTGGACTAATTTCTAGTAATAGATGAAACCAGTAAAGCTCGCTTCAAAGCGGGCTTTATTTTTATCTGAATTTTGCACCTGAACATTCAGAGATTCTCTCCGCACTTTTACTCTTCTCTCCATCTATGTTCTGAGAACTCCTCCTCAAAAGGCAACCGTCCTTTTCCCTTTATAGGGCATTCGTTAGCTTCTTACTGGCAATTTAGGATGTAGTCTAACGCTTCTATATCATTGAATGAAAAGTGAAAGTTAGCACTAAATACGTAGTTAACAGTGTAAATTTTTCACTTAAAGTCGCTGGGAAAGGGCGAATATTTGCGATTAGCTTTGGAAATGCACATGAAAATAGTCATGTTCAACAATTAGTTATACGCCTTTTGTCATGTTCTGACAGTAATTGGCATTAATTTTTACAAATCAACAACAAAAATTGACATCTGAGCAATGTCTCAATTTTATAAATACATTACCCTGTTTTTTGGAGGTAGGACACAAAAAACAAAAGGGTATTTTTTAATGTGGAATTATTTTGAACAAAATATGTCAATTATCAGTAGCACAGAAAAAATTGGGAGAAAAAAGAAATGCCGGATATTTATTGCTCAGCTTGCAGAAAGTCGACTCAACACAAAGTCATCATGAGACGTTGTGAGTCACAGCCAGTTGAAACCCTGACTGGCAAAGTCCTGAGCTTTACACAGTTGATGGCGAAGTTTGTTTCGGGAGAACATTATTACGAGATGGAACCTCAGTACTACTGTCGTAGTTGTAATCACCGAGCCGTCGGTGAAGTAGTTCCTCATCCAGCAAGACAAACGTCCGCAATTATGTAACAAAGCGGGTATTTTCAGGTTAAAGTACGCTATCCCTGAATGAGCGTCGAGTAGTTAACGCGAGTACATTTAGGCCTTAGAGTTTTGTGTCTTTATTAAACGGTGATGTAGAGCTATTGGCTCTTCTACATGGTTTAAATAACTCACAGTCTCTACCTCTCTGTTTTTTCTCTGTATCGGGCTAAAAACGTGCGTTTCTGTTCTATTTTTCTTTTTGTGCGTCGCATAGGGCCATGCCACAAGAGCGGCTATCCCGATCGTGAACACGTTGTCCCATATCTCTGTATCTTCTCATTCAGTGTTTTACTGCGCTATTTTTCGTTAATTCAATTATTGTGATTGGCACAAGTGATGGTGGATGCGCTCTTTGTGTCTGCTTTTTAGACGTGGCCAATACAAAAATAAAGCGGGTTTCACACGTTGTTCATTTGTCAGTTTGCAAATGAGTCACTAACGATTATTGTGAGTCTCCGTATGATATGACTAGGGTGTGGTTGATGAGTTATCAATTGGACAGGATTGATTTACATATTTTGAGAGTGCTTCATTCACGAGGCCGAATTCCAGTTGTTGAACTAGCAAAGCAGATAAATTTAACGACGTCGCCATGTTCTGATCGGGTTAAAAGACTAGAGAAAGAAGGCTACATCAATGGCTATCATGCCGAGCTCAATGCGGAAAAGTTGGGACTAGACGTGCAAGTGTTCATTCACATTCGTCTGGATCAAACCAGCTTCTCGATATTTGAGAAATTCGCCAAGGCGGTTGAACTAATGCCAGAAATTGAAGAGTGCTATTCACTCTCTGGTGACTTCGATACCATGATAAAAGTTCGCGTCAAAAGCATGAAAGCGTATCAGGAATTTATGTCGAATAAGCTTGGAACATTACCAGGCGTGATTCAGACACGCAGTGAAGTGGTGATTGAAGAACATAAATCCGGATTTGGTGTGAACCCAGAGCTGTTGGGTTAGTTTTAGTTAGTCAGTCGCAATAAAAAAGGAGCTATTGAGCTCCTTTTTTGATTTTGCATGGAATAATCCCTGATTAGCCACTGATTAAGGTTGTGAGAACACCTATCAGACCACCAAACACGCCACCCCAGACAACAAGCCAACCTAGGTGCTGTTTAATCATTTTCTGCACCATTTCTTTCACTAATGCCGGCGTCAGTTCGCTGAGACGTTGATCAATAATGCTTTCGATGTTTTGCTTGATTTCGTCCATCATGGCAGGTGACTCAAACTGTTCTTTCAATGCTTCTTTTACTGAGTCGCTTTGGCTTAGCTCAACTAACGATTCCTGCATCTTCTCAACGAAAGGTTGTTTCATCGGCTGAAGTGCCTCTGCGCCGCCAAACATAGCCAACATGCCACCAAACTGAGAGCCTTCGATGACTTCCACCAAAGAATCAAAAGCAGGACTGAAATCTACTTTATTAATCACTGGCTGAAGATTGATGCTCGCACCGCCCGCCATCTCTTTGTTCAAGAATCGGTCGATATTGGCTTCAGTAAAGAATTGTTCCATCATCAGGTTCTTAATCGCGAGCTTAAACTCTTCAAATCGTGCCGGAATGACACCAGATCCGTATAACCCGGGTACTTTCTCAAACAGCATGTGAATGGCCAGCCAGTTGGTAATGGCGCCGGAGAATGCGAACAAACCCGCATACCAAAGATAGTTGTTTTGAAGTTGATGGCCAGCTCCCATCAATACCATAGCGAGGACATTGGTTAACAAACTTTTGTTCATAGTGACCTGTAATGTATGAATTTAGCAGTGAAACAAGTGGACGTGATTCTATACCCAAATAACCTCGAGATGCTAGGTTCAGCGAGAATGACTTGGTTTACAGACGTGGCAACGAGTTGAATGTTCGATCATTGTTCGGCGGGCTGGTGGTCTGGTTAAAAAATAAAACCCGACAATCATTGCCGGGTCACTGCTTTTTCTTAGAAAACCTAAGCGTCATTTTTGTTATCTTAAATACGGTAGATCTTAGAACACAGTTGGCATTTCCACCTTTCTGTGTAACCAAAGAGTTTGTCTGCCCAACTTGGTTTTACTTGTATGATCTGTATTGAACCACATTTGCACATAAGCTAATTACCTTATTATAAATTTAAGTACCCGTGACCACTTGTCGTGGTTTGGATAGAACCAGCCATTCATTGAGTATAGCCGCTTATCGTAAAGTGATAACTGCAATCGGCCAGTACTTTCTAATGTGCTTTAGAACCTCTTTTTCATATCTTTGCGCTCAATGGAAAGCTAAATTTTGAGGCTGTTGCTTTTAGTGGCAAATATCCTGGAGTGCCCTCTATTTTGCTGAATTAATATTCAGATTTATCGGTTTTTTATTAATGATAAACTATTCGTGGTTTCCTGTGTTTAAAGCAAGTTTGGCGCTGAATCTTGTATATCTTTAAACTAACTCTGTTTAATCGACTATAATTTGAGTTCGTAACACTGACTTTTTCGATTTGTAACCCGTATAACACTAAAATATTAGCTCGTAAGGTGGCGATAAATATTATTGGGATTTTAAGTTTTGGCAGTAAATATTCCTTTTGCCGAGATGAAATAATCGTGAAAACAGTAAAACCTTACTTAACAATGTATTTACAATCTCTTCATTCTAGTGAGAAGGAATGTATCGGATGCTATTACACGAATCAGTACCCCAATTTGCTAATGGGAACGAAGAAAGCACACCAAGTGCTCTGCGCCATACCGCAAACTGCGTAGTGATGGTGCCACCTAAAGAATTTCGATTTAATGAAGAAACCGCGCAAGATAATGAGTTTCAAAATCAGGTGTCACTCAGCCAGGAAGACGTTTCGCAAAAAACGATGGCTGAATTCGCAGCAATGGTAGCAAGGTTACGTCAGGAAGGCGTTCAGGTAGTAGAATTTGATTATCCTCTGTCTGATGTTGCGACACCTGATGCGGTATTCCCAAATAACTGGTTTAGTACAACCTGTGACGGGACTTTATATACATTCCCGATGGCATGTGAAAACCGCCAGAAAGAAGTTCGTCCAGATGCTTTGGTTGCGGCACTAGCGCAAGCGGGTCGAGAAGTGCACCTACAAGCCAGCTTAACGGAATACGTTAACGATCAGGCGTATCTGGAAAGTACTGGCGTGATGATTTTCGATCATTTTAACAAGACGGTTTATGCGGCACTGTCTCAGCGCTGTGACCGTTTAGTTCTGGAAGATTATGCAAATCGTATTGGTTACGATCGTGTGATTTCATTCCAAACCCGTTTGCCTTCTGGCTCGCCGATCTATCACACCAATGTAATGATGGCGGTAGGTGAACAGTTCTGTGTGATTTGTGACGAAGTAATCCCTGAGTTTGAGCGTCGCTTTGTGCTGAAATCACTGGCGAAAGACAAGCAAGTGATCTCAATTTCGATTGAGCAGATGAATCAGTTTTGCGGCAACATCCTCCAACTTGAAACCGTGAATGGTGACAAAGTGATTGCGATGTCTCAATCGGCATACGATGCGTTTTCTCCAGCGCAAAGAAACCAACTAGCGACGCACGGTAAATTACTGCCGTTTGATGTGTCGACTATAGAGTCTATTGGTGGTGGTTCGGTTCGCTGTATGCTGGGTGAAGTCTTCTTACCAAGCCGTCAAGCTGTGCTGTAAGTACTTACCAACCATTTCGAACTAATAGCTTTTTTCGCCAATCCTTTTCAGGGTTGGCGAAACCTTTTTTATCTGCCACATATTCGTTGGTGTACAGGTTAATTTGGTCATAAAAAAGGGCGAACAGGAAATTGTTCGCCCTTTGCATTGATATTCAGAGAGTACTATTGCTGCGTTGAGCTCATTGCTTCTTTGATCATTTCTGTCATATCAAATGTAGAGCCACCTTGTGTCGGTGGGTACTCTATTAAGCTTTGAACATGCTCTTGTACCATTTCACTTACAGGAGCAAGCAGCCATGACATTTTCTGAACCAAGTGGCCGTTCGCATCTACCGAGTCATAACTTTCGAATGGATCGGCGCGTAAGTTATACACTTTAGGCTTAGCTAGCGGTAAGAGGTTGTCATAGTAATGTTCGGCAATGGCGAAGTGGAATTTCCAAGGCCCAACTCGAACCGCAGACAGCTGGCTCTCAAAGTAGTAAAAAATGGATTTACGAGCCGATTGATTCGATTCTCCTTTCCAGTACGCTAAATTATCAACACCATCGATATACTGTTTCTTCTCTTTGAGCATTTTCTCTCGGACATCTTTGACACCCGCAGCAGAAGCTAACGTCGTAAAGAGATCCTGATGTCCTTGAATGCCGTTTAGCACTTGTCCTGATGGAATAACCGCAGGCCACTTAACCATGGTTGGTACTCTTACCCCACCTTCGTATGTGGTCATCTTCTCACCGCGAAACGGGGTTGTGCCGCCATGAGGCCAGGATGAGTGTTCAGGGCCATTGTCTGTAGAGTAGATGATGATGGTATTGTCTGTTACGCCTCTTTTCTCCAGTTCTTCCAGTAAATAGCCAACGTCGGCATCATGTTGCAGCATCCCGCTGCCATAAAAATCATATTCACTGGTAAATTTCTCGGCAGCGTAACGCCACTTATCATCTAAACGCGTATACAAGTGCATACGGCTGGTGTTGATCCAAGTAAAGAAAGGCTTGTCGTCTTGCATGGATTGGTCGATAAACTTGAGCGCCGCCGGAATCATTTCCGCACGGTCAAAGTCTTTCATACGCTCATTACCTAGAGGCCCGGTGTCGGTACATTTTTGTTTACCAACCTCGCCAAACCGAGGATCAACGGTCTTATCTTCTGTTTCTGTGGCAAAGCAATGAAGAACGCCACGAGTTCCAAATTTTTTTGCATACTCTTCAACCGAGCCGGAATACTCTTTTGCGAAGTTGATATAATCTCTCTGCTCGTGCTCTTCTTGAGTGTTCAAGTGATATAAATTACCGAAGAACTCATCAAAGCCATGAACGGTTGGTAATGCGAAATTGTGGTCACCTAAGTGGTTTTTACCAAACTGTCCGGTGGCATAGCCGGCCTCTTTTAGCACCTCAGCCAAGGATGGGGACTCTTTTGTGATACCCAGCGCACCGCCGGGCATCGCAACGGTGGTCATTCCTGAGCGAATTGGGTATTGACCGGTAATAAATGCCGCTCGACCCGCGGTAGAACTCGGTTGGGCGTAGTGATCGGTAAACATAATGCCTTCGTTGGCGATACTGTCGATGTTCGGTGTTTTGTATCCCATCGTCCCCATGCCATAAGCACTGACGTTTTGCCAACCAATATCATCACCAAAAATGACCACAATGTTTGGCTTATCTGCCGCTAGAGCCGTCACAGGTAATGCAGCTCCTATCATGGCTGCAAGTGATTTGATTTTCATACATTAATTTCCATATGCTACTGACTGTCTAAGTGAGTATAGTGCATGGAATATTATCGATTTTCTTATGGGTATCTTTTTTACTATTTGCGAGATGGGATACATTGGTTTGAATTATTTTGATAAAGAGTCGCTGTTTTAAGACGGGGGAGTGCTGAATTGAATCTGCCTCAAATGAGTTCTGTTATGTGCAGTATAGATGATGTAAGTACTTACTATTCTTTTGGGGCAAATAAAAGGCTAGCTTTAGACAGCTAGCCTTGGTTATGCATCAGAATAATGACCGGTTAGTTAGAACTGGTAAGCCGCTGAAAGCTTAAAGTTACGTCCTGGCTCGTAGTCCGTACGACCAAAGTCATGAGAAGCATGAGATGAATAGTGTTCATTGAACATGTTCTCAACCGCAGCAGTAATACTTAGATCCTGCAACGTATTTGGAACCCATCGAACATTGATGTCGTGTACATCGTAGCCGTCTTTCGCTGAGTCTTCTTCGGCGTCTTTGCTTAAGTCCAGTGCCCATTGGCTTGTCCAGTTTACGGACACACCCACATCAGCGATATCGTAGCCAATGTTTAATGAGATGCTATCACCGACTTCGTCATCGAGAGATTGGCCAACAACGTAGCCACTGCCGCTGTTTACGTTTACGAATTCTGAGTCAGAGTGTGAGTAAGTCACACGGCCGCTAACATCACCTTTACGCATGTTGAAAACGGATTCGAAACCCTGAATTTCCACGTCCCCTTCGTTGCTGTAAGTCGACGCTTTTGCCGTCATGGTATCGTCGATGTAGTCGTCAATGTGTGTTTCAAATGCAGTGAAAGAGAAGCCCAGAGTATCAAGCCCCAACACTTGTCGTGATTCATAGGCAATGGCTGCTTCGTAGTTCACACCCGTTTCCGCTTTTAAGTCTGAATTGTAGCTAGAACCGGATGAAATGTATGAACCGGTTAAGCCCGGACCTTTAAATAGCTCTGTTGCTGCTGCGCGCAACGTCCAGTTTTCATTCAGTGCATATTGTGTCGATAGGGCAAAAGTGAAGTCTTTAAACGTTTTGTCGGATGCGGCCATATCGACTTTGTAATGGTTATAACGGGCTCCTGGTGTGACAAACCATGCATCAGTCAATGCGACTTCATCTTCTACATAAAGGGCAAATGAATCCGCGGTTTCTTTACTGCCAGACACAGTAGTACCGTTAGTCACCTTTTTCGCTTCTTGCATTGCGCCTTCTGCACCATACCTTGCAGTGTGCTCAATGCCTGCTGTTTCTAACATGGTTTCAGCCAGAACTTTTGCGCCATAAACTTGGGTATTACCTTCACCAACATCACCTGTGCTTGGGCTTTTGTTCTGGTAGTTCATTTCATTGAAGTACACATTAGAACGAACATCGGTGTTATTCAGAGCTAACTCATGAACCAAAGCGATGGTCTCGCGCGTGTATTCAATCGGTCGGATGAAGTTGGAGTGATCGTAGGAGTTACCCATATTCGATTTCAGAGTGTAATCACCAGCATCTTTGTAGTAATCGTAGCTAAGCTCAAGGCGGTTGATGTCGTTGGCATCCCAGCCAAATTTCACAAAGTAGTTTTCCGTTTTACCTTCTTCGCCGACTTGTTTCTCACCATCACCATCTTCTGGATTATTACGGTCGATAACGCTGTAGTAGGCAAGTGCATCAACGGTATCTGTCAGTTGCGCGTAACCCGTACCTGAATACTGGTAGTAATCATTTGAGGCATAGCCACCGTTGACTCGGAAGCCGGCTTTTTCTCCTGAGCGAAGCAGATCTTTCGCGTCTTTTGTTTCAAATGCAACGCCACCACCTAATCCGCTGTTTAGCACTGAGTTAGTACCCACTTGAATATCTACGGCTTTGATGATGTCTGGGTTGATCAGTAGATTACCCACATGGTGGAAGACGTTGTTTGCCTGGCTAGCTCCATCAATCGTGATATCAAGATCCAGTTCACTGACACCACGAATGTTGATGCTTTGGTTCAGAGAGTGCGTACCGCCAACGTCAACGCCTGCCTGATCACGCAGGAGGTCACTCAAGTGGTCGGCTTGTTTCATTGATATATCGTCACTGAGTAGTGACGTTGAATCGCCGACGGAGGTACCCCAAACGCTGAGAACCTCAGTGGTATCGTTTTTCTCTGGTGTGGTTGGCTCTCCAGCATACGCAGCAGAAGTAAAGGCGGTTGCCGTGCCAATAAGTAAAGCGATAGGGGTTAATTTGAACGGGGGAGTGTACATCTTTATTTAACCTAAATATTATTGCAAATAATAGTGATTCGCATTCTATATGTAACAACACGTACGTCTATCAAAAAGTTATTACGATTGTGTATCATAAGTATTCAAAAGGTGAATATTTGCCGTATTGACAATGTCGTAGCGTAATTAGAACCGAGGGCTATAAATCATCAGATAGTTTCAATTTAAGTAACTGTTCTAAAGGGAGAGTTTTTGGTGCGTGCAAGTTTATTGGGTTTAAAACGAAAAAAAGCCAGCAGATAAGAGCTGCTGGCAAAGTCTTTGGGCTTCTTTTTTCTTTCTTATTCCAGAAGTTCTGGAGATTAACCTTGTTTACGAATCAGGTAGTCAAACGCGCCTAAGCTTGCTTTTGCACCTTCACCCATCGCGATAATAATCTGTTTGTAAGGAACCGTTGTTGCGTCACCCGCAGCAAATACACCTTCTAGGCTGGTTTCACCGTGACTGCCTACTTCAATTTCACCGCGTGGAGACAAGTTCACATCTGAATCTTTCAGCCACTCTGTGTTAGGAACTAGGCCGATTTGGACGAAGATGCCTGACAGTTCTAGCTCTTTGATCTCATCAGTATTGCGGTCTTTGTATTTTAGACCAGTGACACGTTTGCCATCACCAACCACCTCTGTCGTTTGCGCCATGGTAATGATGTCGACGTTTGGTAGCGAGTTCGCTTTGTTGATCAGTACTTGGTCAGCACGTAAAACATCAGCAAATTCAAGAACCGTTACATGTTCCACAATACCTGCAAGGTCGATGGCAGCTTCGATACCTGAATTACCGCCACCAATAACGGCCGTTTTTTTCCCTTTGAATAGCGGGCCGTCACAGTGTGGGCAGTATGCTACGCCTTTGTTGCGGTACTCTTGCTCTCCCGGAACATTCATTTCACGCCAGCGAGCACCAGGGCTAAGAATAACACTTTGACTCTTAAGTGTTGCGCCGCTTTCTAGCTGAATGTGGATGAGACCATCTTCAGTGTGTGCTGCGCCCATTAGTTTCTTAGCTTGTTGCTCTGTAACCACATCAACATCGTACTCTTTCAAGTGCTCACCAAGATCGGCAGCCATCTTAGGGCCTTCAGTGCGTTTCACCGAAACAAAGTTTTCGATCGCCATGGTGTCCATAACCTGACCACCAAAACGTTTAGCCACAACACCAGTGCGGATACCTTTACGTGCTGCGTAAAGCGCCGCTGCACTACCACCAGGTCCACCACCTACAACGAGTACGTCATATGGTTCTTTTTCATCCAGCGCTTTTGCTGCTTTCTCACTCGCGCTGTCGTCGACTTTGTTCAGAATTTCCGTCAGAGACATGCGGCCCTGGCCGAACAGCTCACCGTTAACAAATACGCTTGGTACCGCCATGATATCGCGCTGCTTCACTTCGTCTTGGAACAACGCGCCGTCGATCATGGTCGCTTTCACTTTCGGGTTAATCGCAGCCATCATGTTGAACGCCTGCACGACGTCCGGGCAGTTTTGACAAGACAGAGAAATAAAGATTTCGACATCCAGTTCTTTATCTAGCGCAGCGATTTGTTCAATCACTTCTGGCTCTAGCTTGATTGGGTGACCGCCAGAGTGAAGAAGCGCAAGCACTAGTGATGTAAATTCATGACCCATAGGCAGACCTGCAAAGCGAAGTGCTGTACCTTTAGCTGGGTTTGTTACTGTCATTACTGGTTTACGGTCACTGGCTGCGTCGTCACGAACAACAGCAATATGTTCGCTCATTTCTGCAATCTGATTGGCCAGAGACAAAATATCATTTGCCGCTTTGCTTTCATCTAGGCTAACCACTAGACGTATGTCTTCTTTTACATTAGCCAGATATTGTTTGAGTTGTTGTTGGATCGCTTGGTCTAACATAGTTGTTATTACCTTTTAATAAACAGAAGAGTGGTTACTCTGGATAAAAACATGAGGAGAGAGCAAACCGGGAAGAAGGTCGTCAAGGTATCTAACCCGGATTGCTCTCTTTAATTAGGTTTTGGTTCTTAGATTGAACCAGCGTTGGCAAATCTAGAATTAGATTTTGCCTACTAGGTCTAGAGAAGGTGCTAGCGTTTCTTCGCCTTCTTTCCATTTAGCTGGGCAAACTTCGCCTGGGTGTGCCGCTACGTACTGAGCCGCTTTCACTTTGCGTAGTAGGTCTTCTGCGTCACGGCCGATGCCTTCTGCAGTGATTTCCATTGCCTGGATAGTACCTTCTGGGTCGATTAGGAACGTTGCACGGTCTGCAAGACCTTGACCTTCACGCATCACGCCGAAGTTGTTTGTGATGTTGCCAGTTTGGTCGCCAAGCATGTAGTAGTTGATTTTGCCGATAGTCTCAGAGCTGTCGTGCCATGCTTTGTGAGTGAAGTGAGTGTCAGTTGATACTGAGTAAACTTCAACGCCACGGCTTTGTAGCTCTGCGTAGTGGTCTGCTAAGTCACCTAGCTCGGTCGGACAAACGAACGTAAAGTCAGCTGGGTAGAAGAAGAATACCGCCCACTTACCTAGAACATCTTGTTCTGTTACTTGTACGAATTCGCCTTCTTTAAACGCTGTAGCTGTAAATGGTTTGATTTTAGTATTGATCATTACTTTACTTTCCTTTCGGTTATTTTGGATTAGCAAATCTTGCTGTCGGAAAGTATATTCGCACCTGAGTTAGCTTAAATAAAATTGCTTGTAGCTATCTTATTGATAGCCGATTCCTATTTTCCTAAATAGCGAAAACCTATTACGCCTATCATTGTTGCACAAATTCTTTAAAGTAATCAGTTCATCAAGTTCCAGAGTTATTTTGCAGGCCAGGTCATTGGGAACCGATTTAGCCCGTGATTTTAACTGCTTTCCTTCGCCAGTAACCGCCGAAGTCGGCATGAGTCAGAACGACGATGGCGGTTTTGCTCTTATGGTTAGCCTAGTAGTAGAGCTTGAGTTACCACAAGAGCAAGAGCTTGAGATGACTCGTATTTCACATCAGGTTTGCCCTTACTCAAATGCGGTACGCGGTAATGTCGGCGTTGCCGTAACGGTGAATGGTGAAGCGATTTAAATGAGTTGGAATGCTCAATACCCTGTCAGCTCCATATAGCCGGTGCCTGAATGAGACCCGTCGATGGTCACCGGACCCTCCCAATAGGTTACCGACAGGGGCATTTGTGCGTTAGGATTGAGTGCAGTAATCGTGATTTCAATTTGCTGATTGGGGATCGAAAGCTGCCACTCAGTTGGATAGTCACGACCTTGAATAGTCGTTTTTCCGGAAGCTTTTAAGCGGAGCTCGTTTTGTTGAATCGCGGTTCCGCTGCCATCTTGGTTCATCAACTTAGCATGCGAGTAACTGGATTGTCCGGTTTTTGCATCGCGAAGTTGGAATACCATCAGGCTTGTTTCCTCACCCAGCCTTAGCGCAAACCAATCCCAACCTTGCTGTGACTCGTGTAAGTACTGTGAGCTCCATTCTCTGTCGATCCAACCTTTACCTGAGACCTGATGAGTTTCGCTATCAATGGTGACTTCTCCCTCTACATCAATAAATGGCTGACTGTAGTAATGCGAAGCGGCCTGACCATCGGCACTTTTGGTGCTGTATCCTTGCTCGCCTTGCTTTTGATAGGGTGCATTACTGGTTAAGTTGAGTGAGTAACCAAATTGCTTGGCGTTGGTATTGAGCGTAGCGGGAAACAAGTCATCGGTGGATGAGATCCACTGCCAATCATCCAGATAAACACGAAATGGTGAGGTGTCCACTCCGGCAAGCTCGCTGTGATCCCGTGACCATTTTTCATCGGCGTAATGTTTGTCTTTGGTGGTGACGGCACTGTGCGCCATGTAAATTTGATGGCTTTGCCATACGGCCTTTGTTTCTTCTGGTTTGTCTTTCTGTGGTACCGCAGAGAAGCGAAATTGTGTCCATTGCACACCGAGTGGATTGCCCCTTTCATCCGTTAAATTTGCCGTTAGGTACCACCATTCATGACGAAAATCGAGATGCGCTTGATGATCGTCAGGGAAGGTGATCTCAACGCCTTTCATTACGGGAGTGAACGACTCGGCCTGGGCTGGTGCTTCACTTCCTCCCAATAACATCCCTACATTTTGTTGTCGGGACTCCTCACAGCCTATAAGAGCTAAGCAACCAAGCACTAGTGCGATATGTTTTACGATGCGATTCATCACAGTACCTCACTCTGTAAGCTGGATACCACAGGTTTGCTCACCAAGCGCCACAGTGGGATTAAAGTCGCTATTACTGCAACTAAAATGGTGATGGCGCAGATACTGAGTGCATCACTCCAACTCCATAGGTAGCTCAGGCTCCAGCCGAAAGCGCGTAAGGTTACTACGTCAGTCAGTATATAGCCGACCATTGCGCCAAGTGGTATGGCGATAACCAACGTAAAGCTAACCAAAGCGACGATTTGCCCAACCACCATCGCCATCAATTTTCGACGACTCACGCCAAGCGCATACAACCTTGCAATGGCGGCTTTGCGCGCATCAAGCAACATAAAGCAAGCGCTAAACAATCCAATCACAGCCACCGTTAAGGTCACGCCATTGAGCGCGCGTGTGATGGCAAAGGTTTGTGAAAAGATCGCCAATGCGACCGATTTGACGTGAGCCTGATCGTAGAGCTGACTTGGATGCAGGTTGAGTTGCTGTTGTAGTTGCTCGTACATGGCTTTTTTGTCGCCGGAGACTTTAATTCCAAGACTAATCGGCAAGTCAGTAAAACCGCGCTCTTGCCACAATGCAGGCGCAAGCAATACTTCACCATTGGGTGCGCCGTAATCGTAGAAAATGGCTCCGACGATCAGCGTCTGGCCTTGTAGCGCGTCGAGCTTCAATTCACTACCAAGGGATAAACCAAGTTTCACGGCGGTTGGTTCACTGATCGCAGCCAACTCTCCATGGTAGAAGCGCGGCCAGAACTCAGATACACGAGACTTAAACACCATGGTTTGCTCTAAGGTGTCTTTATCTTTGGTTCCAAGCCGGATAGGCAAGCCTTGCAAGTTATCATCGAATAGACCTTCTCAACGTTGTCGAACTGTTCCAGTGCCTGCTCAACATTCGCAATTTCACCTTGTGATGGGCTGACGTAAATATCCGCATGCAGCCTTTGCTCAAGCCATTGCTTTAGGGTGGACTCAAAGCTGCCGACCAAGTTATTCATACCGATATTGGCGGTCACGGCAAGAAGCAGCGCCATCATCGCAAGAGAAAGTGGAGAAACCAGCTCACGCAGTTCAGCAAACAGATATTGCACCAAGCCAGGTATGGTTCGCTGCTCGCTCCAATACGCTAATACGCTGAGCGTTTTCGGTAGATATAAAGGAATTGAAACCACTAACACACCAAGCCATGCCATGGTCAGGCGATGATGGTCACTCAACCATAAACCTGTCAGAGGTAGCGTGGTGAGCACCAAGCCGACAAGGAACAGTTGATTCTGGTTGGATGTTTCTGGTGCTTGATAAAGACCACTATGTGAAGAAAGCGGCTGATGGACTCGGTGTTTAAAGTGCTGCCAACAAGCGAGCAAAGCCGCAGCTAAAGTCAGCAACAGTGCCTGTGCCCACCATTGCCATTGCCAAGTGCCGGGAAGAAGAGTTGCACCATAGAGTTGCTCAAGCGTAAGGGCAACCGTTGGATGTAACCAGTGACTCAATTGGATACCGAAGAAAAATCCAAGTGACGCTCCGAACATCACCAATATCGTCAATTCAACTAATAGCGCAGAGAACACATTTATCGGTGCGATGCCAGCCTGCTGAATTTGTACCAACAGGCGATTACGTTTGAGTAAACTGTACTTCACGCCGTTATAGGCGATAAACAGACCGACTAAAAACGCCAACAAACTCATCGCGGTGAGATTAAGGTGGAAGCTGTCTGTCAGCGATCCAAGATCAGTGCTTTGGGTGTTGGTAACCCATTGTCCTTGTTCTCCGACTAAGCTTTTCCATTTTGTGAGCTCATTGCTTTCAGTACTAAAAACGGCGATATAGCTCAGCTGGCCTGGTTTATTGAGTAACTGTTGTGCGAAGCCAATATCCATCAACATACGACTTCCCAGTTGCCACTCATCCGGCAGCACAACTACATTGGTTTTGACTTCATCCAGAATCATGACATCCGCATTACCCACGCTTTGGTGTTGGGATTGGCTCATCATCACAATGGGTTCGCCAGCCAATAGCTGAGGCAGTGGTAGTGCGCTGTCGAATAAGGAAACATCTTTCTCGTTACCAGAATCAGAAGAATAACGTGTTCCAGAGGTGATTGCGGCTATGAGTTCACTTCCTTGCACTGACCACCGACGACCTTGTTCATCTCTGACCCGACCTTCAATCACCGGCAGTGAGGCGCTCAACCCCTTTTGCCTAAGTGAAAAGTAGAGCGATTCGGGCAAATAGCGTTGACCAGCTGGTGGGATAATCAGGTTTTGTGCTTGAGCACTCAGCTGCTCAGTGGATTCTGCATAGCTGCGCTTGGCATTGAGGTTGATGGCCTGCACCGCGACAAAAAGGGTCACTGCCAGGACGATACCAATCAGAATGGCGGCGGCTTGTAGCGGCGCCTGCCGATAATGAGCCGCAAACAAGTAAAGTGCGAGTTTACTGTGGGTGAGCCTAGTTTGCTTCATAGTGTGGCTCGTGGTTTTGCTGCGTAAGGACAAGGCGACCATTATGCAAACGTAGCTGAGTTTGCATAAAGTCAGCACATTCAGGGCTATGCGTCACTAATATCACCGCGGTTTTACCGTGGGTGGCAATTTCACTCAGTAGCTTCATGACCTCTAAACCAGATTTTTGGTCGAGATTACCGGTAGGTTCGTCAGCTAGTAAGAGTTTGGGTTTGTGGGCTAAGGCCCGGGCCATCGCGACACGCTGTTGTTGACCACCAGAAAGCGCAGATACATGTCGGTCGAGTAGCTCACTGATACCTAAGGATTCCACCAAATAGTCACACCACTTGTTCCATTTTAGTTGGTTCAAATGCAGTGGGAAGGCAATGTTTTGCTTGACGTTAAGAGGGGTTAATAGATTGAACTGTTGGAAGACGACGCCAAGTTTTTGATGTCGGAAACGGCTCCATTGCGCATCTTTCCAGGTGGCGGTGTTTTCTCCATCTAGCCACAGTTCCCCATCGGAGAGAGGCTCGAAACCCGCAATGATATTGAGCAGGGTACTTTTACCGCTGCCACTAGCGCCCGTTAATGCCACGCTTGCGTTGTTTGTCAGAGTGAAGTCGAGACCTTCCAGCACGCGGTGCGTCTCTTTGCCATCCACAAAGCTTTTGCTGGCACTTTTGAGTGCGACAAGTAGGTTGTCCATTTCCTCTCCCTTTAATTCACCAACTTGAGTCGTTTCTTTCGGCGCTTTTGTATCTATAAAATTCTAGACAACAAACTGAAAAAGATAGCGATTAACGTCGACTTCCTGACAACTTGTACTCAAAAGAGAAGGGAATGGATGAGTGGTTCGGGGAGATGGTAGTTTGGGTTTACGATCTCAACCACCTACTTGAGTAGGCGGTTGTTATTCAGAGCGTTTCGTTTTTCCAAATTTTTCTCCCTGTTTTTATATACGAAGCTAAGTGCGTTTTACGACTTTAAAGTTATCCCAGGCCTGGCTAGTTGGCATCACTTCTAAGCTGTTAATGTTGATGTGGCTTGGCTGCTCTGCTATCCACAGCATGATGTCAGCAATGTCCTCTGGCTGCAGTGGGTTAGTGCCATTGTATATTTGATTGTACTTGTCCTGATCCCCATTAAAGCGCACTAAACTGAACTCACTTTCAGACAAGCCCGGCTCTAAACTGGTGATACGGAGCCCCGTGCCTGCGAAATCCGAGCGTAAATTACGTGAAAATTGAGCCACAAATGCTTTGCTGGCACCGTAGACGTGTGCGCCCGGATAACACCAGTTGGAGGCAATACTGGCTAAATTGATAATGGTCGCTTTTGGTTGCTCTAGCAGGATTGGCAACAGTGCGTGCGTGACGTTAACCAGGCCTGTGACATTGGTATCGATCATGGTGTGCCAATCATCGAGTGACGCTTCATTTGCGGGGCTTGCTCCTAATGCCAGGCCAGCGTTGTTAATCAAAATTTCGATGTTCTTGAATTGTTCTGGTAATTGTTCAATCACCGCTTTCACATCTTTAGCGTCTCGTACATCTATTGTCGCAATATGGATGTCACAGTCTTGAGATAATTCATCCGCGAGCGCGTTCAAACGTTCTTTACGCCTGCCAGTTAACACCAATTGGTAGCCTTCGTGACCAAAACATCTTGCTGCCGCTTGGCCAAAGCCCGATGTTGCGCCAGTGATAAACACAGTAGGTAGATTCATAGCCAATATCCTTTTTCCGTTAGAGCATCCAAATTGCTCGGAGCAGCGCCAGAGCTGATAGTATTAACATCAGATAGAATGCCGCTTGATGAATGATGTTTAAGTTCTTGTATTTAAAAGCCAGTTTTCCTGCCATCAATGCCGTCATTGCAATTAGTGCATAACCTAATGGGTGATCGGGCATGAAGTACCACTGTTTGGTCATCACATAGCTACTGCCGACAACAAAACAGGTAGTAAGAAAGAAGTAGCTGATTAAGCTATTGCGCTGCACGTTAATGGGCATCTTGCTATAGCGCATGTAAATCACAACGGGTGCGCCCCCTGCGGACACAGCACTGGTTGTCCAGCCTGACATAAACCCACATAACAGTGGTGACCGTGATAGCTGTAATGTCAGTGCATGTTTGCTGTGACTGAGTGCGGCAAGGGCAAGTATCGCGCCCGGAACGATCACTTTAAGCTGATTATCTGGCAGGTAGAGCAAGAGTAGGTAACCAAAAGGTACACCAAGACCCGTAGCCCACAGCAGTGGGGTCAGTGTTTTGAAATCGGTCTTGTTCCACGCCGAAGCGACCAAAGGCAAGCAAACCAGTAAGTCTAATAGCAGTACCGCAGGCACCATTTCGGCAACAGGGTACATAGAAGAAAGGACTAGGATAACCAAGGCTGAGAAACCGAAGCCGGTATAGCCTCTGATAAAACCTGCAACAATCAATGTAGAAATAATGATAAATTCTGACACGGCGACCTTCCTTTCTAATCAACCAACCGTAATGCTTAATGTTAATTTACTTGGATTAGGAAGGATTCCTTAGTACCAGTTGAGGTTATTTATGGGTACAGGTAAGGCAATGAAAAATAATAAAAAACCCATCACGAGTTAAGTTCGTAATGTATGGTTATTGGTTCGGTAAAACTCTTGCTTTCGGGCGGATTTACAATAGTGAGGCGAGTTTTTGGATCCCGGCGTCTATCTTGCCTTTGTCTATCGCGGAGAAGCCGAGTCTTATGTATCGACGGCTATCTAGATGGAAACGGGCGAAGTGAATGGTTCCAGGTTCTACCAGCACTCCGGCATCTTGAGCTTTTTTGGCGAAAGCTTCACAGTCGATAGGTCGAGGCAATTTCAGCCAGAATGAGCTGCCCCCCATCGTTTCTGTAGTCACACATTGCGGCAGGTGCTTTTCTATTGAATTACGCATTTCTGTCCAGCGTTCCTGATAGCAATTTTTCAGCTTGCGTAGGTAGGTGTCGTAATGACCAAGCGAAATAAACAATGCACAGGTGCGTTGGTTGTTCGCTGGTGGATGGCGGTACATCAAACGTCGAAGTGAGCGTGTCGCTTGAATCAAAGGCCTTTCAGCGACCATGTAGCCCAATCTCAGCCCTGGTGATAGAGATTTGGATAAGCTACCGATGTAAATGACGCGGCCGTGTTTATCCAAACTTTTGAGTGATGGGCTCGCCTGACTCAGCACATTGACTTCACTTTCGTAGTCATCCTCAATGATTACAAAGTCATACTTTTCAGCAGCATCCAGCAGAGCTTGTCGCCTTTGCATCGACATAGTGACATTGGTCGGTACCTGATGGCTCGGGGTGACATAGACATAGTCACACTGTTTTAACTCATCGCTGATCTCAATCCCCTGGCAATCAATGCCAATAGGCACGATATGCGCACCGCGAGAGGCGAAAATATTACGCACGTCTGGGTAGCCCGGCTCTTCAATACCAATAGCCGTTCCTTGATTAGCCAACAGCTCTGCCAGTAGATACAACGAGTTTTGTGTCCCGATCGTGACCAGAATTTCTTCCTGATGGGCTTTTATACCGCGCTTGGTGAGCACGTTATTTTGTAGCTGTTTGATAAGCGCCGGGTCATCACTGTCGATTGAATCTGATATCCAATCTTTTACTACACCGGAGCGCTGTGATAAGCGGCAGCATTCGCGCCAATGGTTTAGAGGGAATATCGAGTGGTCAGGCTGTCCGAACAAAAACGGATAAGGATAATCTTGCCAGTTTTTGGCCTTGGATATATTGCGTTGATTACGCAGATCTTTCTTGATTCGGTTGGTCCAAAAATGGGCAGGTTTTGCACCAAGAATGGCTTCATTACGCGATGTCGATGTGTCGTCGATATTTAAATCTGCGTGTAAAGCTTCTGTATTTGGGTAATAGCCACTGCGCTCCTGCGACTTTAAATACCCTTCATCAACCAGTTTGTCATAAACGAGAACAACGGTATTTCGAGAAACTCTGAGCATTGATGCCAGCTTGCGGCACGAGGGTAACGCTTTATCTTCGAAGACGCCATTGCGCATTGCGTCGAGTAAGTGTTCCCTAATTTGTTCTTGCAAGCTTCTCTCTGGAGAGAATTGTATGTGCATCAAATATTCACTTTTCATAACTCGCCTATAACGTTGTTGTTTTATTTTATTAACAATGGCCAAGCATCAACCATACCAACTTTTCTTTTTCTTACTGGTTACTGCAATCTGTTTTGTCCCCATAAAAAGCTACAACTGGATCTATATGCCAGACAGGGAGCTTGTCTAAGGTGAAAGGAAACCGAAGGAGAGCGTTTATGGATTACGGACAAACACATTTGGCGTATCAGCCAGCCCAGCACGATGTTGAACAGGTTGAAGCGTGGGATAAAGCGCATGTTTGGCATCACTTAACACAGCATGCCGCATTTGAAAGCCAGTCACCGCTTATCATGTCCCATGGTAAAGACGAGTATATCTGGGATATTAAAGGCAATCGCTATTTGGACGCGAGCTCAGGTGGTGTGTGGTGTGTCAATGTCGGCTATGGACGCGAGCGAATTGCCGAGGTGATAAAAAACCAAGCGTTGCAATTGAACTACTTTGCAGGTTCCGCTGGGTCTCCAGTGATGGCGGAGTTTGCCAGTAAACTCATCGAAAAAATGCCGGGTATGAGCCGTGTTTACTTTTCTAACTCTGGCTCTGAAGCGAATGAAAAAGCGTACAAAATCGTACGCCAGATTGCGCACAAAAAGTATGGTGGTAAAAAGCATAAGATCCTTTACCGAGAGCGAGACTATCACGGCACAACCATCACATGCCTGAGTTCCACCGGGCAAGAAGAACGCAGAGCACAGTATGGTCCGTTTACGCCGGGTTTTGTTGAATTCCCTCACTGCTGTGAGTATCGCTCTCAGTTTGGCAGTGTTGATGACTACGGCATCAAAGCAGCACAACAATTAGAAGAGGTGATTCTGCGTGAAGGGCCAGAAACCGTTGGTGCGATTGTCGTTGAGCCGATCACTGCGGGTGGTGGCGTGATCACCCCGCCTAAAGGCTACTACGAAGAGATCCAACGTATCTGTAAAAAGTACGATATTTTGATTCATGTTGACGAAGTGGTGTGTGGCGTTGGCCGTACAGGTAAATGGTTCGGTTACCAACATTATGGTATCAAGCCAGACATCGTGACGATGGCGAAAGGGGTTGCATCGGCTTACGCTGCTATCTCTTGTACCGTGACTACAGAAGAAGTCTTCCAACAGTTCAAAGACGATCCTTCGGATAAGTACAGCTACTTCCGAGACATCAGTACTTTCGGCGGCTGCACTATTGGACCCGCCGCCGCATTAGAGAACTTAAAAATCATTGAAGAAGAGAACCTGATCAATAACGCTGCTCACGTTGGTGACTATTTGATGGCGCAGCTTCAGCGTTTGAAATCGAAATATGAAATGGTCGGTGATGTGCGAGGAAAAGGGTTATTTCTTGGCCTCGAATTGGTGAAAGACAAAGCGAGCAAAGAACCAGTCAAGGAAGCCGTTGCTGCCGATATTGTGGCTAAGTGTATGAAGCGAGGTGTGCTTATCGGGCGTACCAATCGATCCTTTGAACGGTTAAATAATACCTTGTGTTTGAGTCCACCATTGACACTCACCCTAGAGCAAGCTGACGAAATCGTGAATGTTATTGACGCGGTGATTGCTGAAAAAATCGCAGAGCCAGTGACTTAACGTCTATTTAAAACCAATAAAAATGAACAGCGCCTTGGTGCTCCCTAGTGGATTGCCAAGGCGCTTTTTACGTCGTTAAACCCGAGAATAAACGCACTAACATGGTGCGCTAAATTGGTGCGTAACTGGACCAATAAAGAAATGCTCTGGTACTACCTAACCACAACAGCAACTCGTAATGTGAAGATGTCATACAGCACATAAGGACGTGGATATGAAGACACTGATGAATAAATCACTGAAAAACAAGTTGGCGAGCAAAACGGTATTACTGGGGACTTTGCTTTGTTCAATGAATACCTGGGCAGCGAAAGAAGTGACGATCGGCTACCAGGGAATGTTCAACCCGATGAAGTATGCCATTGATCAGAAGCTGGTTGAAAAAGAAACGGGTTACGACATCAAGTGGCGTAAGTTTGATTCTGGCGCAAAAGCAATCACGGCTATGGCGGCTGGTGCCGTTGATATGACCGTTGCCGGTTCCAGCCCAATTGCGAGCGCGGCAAGTAATGGCGTTGAGATGGAACTGGTATGGGTGATGGAAAACATCGCAGACGCCGAAGCCTTGGTCGTCAAAAACGGCAGTGGTATTAACTCACCAGCCGATCTCAAAGGTAAACGTATCGCGGTTCCATTTGTTTCTACTACCCACTTTCACATGCTATTTGCTCTAGAACAATTTGGATTAAGCGAGAAAGACGTCAAGCTCATCAACATGCAGCCGAATGCGATCATGGCGGCTTGGCTGCGTGGTGATATTGACGGCGCGTTTATCTGGGATCCTGCTTTGGGCAAAATCAAGCAAGACGGCAGCGTGCTTATTAGCTCAAAACAACTTAGTTCGTGGGGCAAGCCGACATTCGATGGCATGATTGCGAACAAGCAGTTTGCAGCTGAAAACGGTGAGTTCGTTTCGAAATTTATCACTGTAGTTGCGAATGTTGATCAGCAATACCGCGCTGGAAAAGAAACCTTCAGCGCTAAAGACCCAATGGCGGTTTCTGTCGCGAAACTGGCTGGTGGTGAACCAGAAAGCGCAGTTGACGCGATGAGCCTGTATGAATTTCTGGATGTGGATACTCAGTTGTCATGTCAATGGCTGGGTTGTGGTAAAGAGGGCGGCGCGAGCAAGGCGCTCGAAGCAACGTCTGCTTTTCTGTTGAAAGAGAAGAAGATATCGGCACTGATGCCAGATTACAGCGTATTTGTTAACCCAAGTTACGCCGAAGCAGCGAAAGCTCAGTAATCACATCTACAAATACAAGGAAGTATCGTATGTCTACAGAGAAAACACTGAAAATAGAAGACGTGTCGGTCGTGTATGAAGATCGTCAGGGAGGAGAACCCGTCCTTGCTCTATCGGGGGTTAATTTAGAGATAGAACAGGGGGATCTGGTCGTTGCACTCGGAGCTTCGGGTTGTGGTAAAACGACGCTATTGAACTTAATGGCAGGCTTTATCACTCCAACAGAAGGGTATTTAACCTTGGGCAACTCATCGGTGGAAGGCTTACCTCGTGTGGCCTTAGGGCGTGATATTGGCGACCAAATTGTGGGCCCGAGCGCTGACCGAGGCGTGGTGTTTCAAAAACATGCGTTATTTCCTTGGCTTAACGTCATCGAAAACACAGCATTTGGTTTAAAGCTGAGAGGTGTGAGCAAAGAAGAACGTCTGGAACGCGCAGCCAAATACCTGAAATTAGTTGGTTTGGAAGATTTTCATCAGCACAAGGTGTATCAACTTTCTGGCGGTATGCAGCAGCGTGTTGGGATAGCCCGAGCTCTGACGAACGACCCGAGCATTCTGTTACTGGACGAGCCATTAGGTGCACTTGATGCGCTTACCCGCGAGACCTTACAAGAGCTGCTTCTCGATGCGTGGCAGACCACCAACAAAATGATGTTCTTTATCACTCATAGTGTCGAAGAAGCTCTGTTTATGGCATCTCGCCTCATCGTGATGTCGCCAAGACCGGGGCGTATTACCCATAGCTTTGACCTGGACTTCAACAAACGCTTTTTGGAATGTCGGGATGCACGAGCCGTTAAGTCGATGCCTGATTTTATCGAGATGCGAGAAAAGATCCTTTCCATCATTCACCAAGATGAAGTACCGGAGGTGGCGTAATGACTCAAGCAGCTATGGTTACAGGAACAGGTGCGGTTACAGAAACATCCGCAGAAACGGAAATGAAACAAGATCGCGTACAGGACAAAACCAAACAAGTGACAGTTGAAGAACGCACGCAAGATAGTGTGATTCACAAAACGCCCCCTTTTTATGCGCTTATCAAAGCAATAAAGAAGAAGACTTTAGTACCGGGCAACTATTATGGTGAGCCGGGGCAGGGCGACTCTCGATTAGTGTCGGTTATTGCGAGTATTTTCTTTATCGCACTATGGGCACTGGTCACCGAAATGGGCTGGGTAAAACCGCTCTTTTTGCCCGCTCCGAGTGCAGTGATAGAGCGTTTTGGTGACTTGGTGGTCAATGGTTTTTCTGGCGTGTCACTCACGGATCATCTGGCGGCAAGTTTAGGGCGCGTATTTGGGGCGTTTATCCTCGCCGTTGTTACCGCTGTGCCAATTGGTATTCTTATCGGTTCTAATGTGTGGATTCGCGGCATCTTCGATCCCTTGATTGAGTTTTACCGCCCTTTACCCCCACTTGCTTACCTGCCTTTGGTGATCATCTGGCTTGGCATCGATGAAACCAGTAAAGTGACGTTGATTTATCTGGCGATGTTCGCGCCAATCGCATTGAGTGCCCGAGCGGGTGTGAATTCAGCGCGTAGCGAACAGATTCAGGCGGCGTATTCCATGGGGGCTTCCAAAGCTCAGGTGCTTTATCACGTCATCATCAAAAGTGCGATGCCTGAAATTCTGACGGGGCTGCGTATCGGTATTGGCTTTGGCTGGACCACGCTGGTGGCGAGTGAAATGGTGGCAGCAGAAGCGGGGATTGGCTTTATGGTGCTCAATGCCGCAGAATTCCTTGTCACAGACGTTGTGATCGCAGGCATTATTATTATCGGTGTGATTGCTTACGCATTTGATTTGTTTATGCGTTATCTGGAGAAAAAGCTGGTGCCTTGGAAGGGGTATTAAGCGCCGCTTAGTGGATGAGTTTTATCGAAGAGGTCAGCTATCAAAGCTGGCCTTTTTTATGTCCTAAACTTTTCTATTTCCCAAATAACATAGAAAAACAGACACGTGGTTCTAGAAACAATAAAGCCTGGATAAACCAGGCTTTATGAGCAGAAAGGAAGGCTTACACGTAGTACGCTTCCACTTCGCCTTTCAGTTTGATCAGCATTGGGTTACCGAAACGGTCTTTTGCTTTTGGAGACGCGATTTTTACCCAGCCTTCGCTCACGCAGTATTCTTCAACGTCAGTACGTTCTTTGCCGTTGAAACGGATACCGATTTGGTGATCAAAACACTCTTTTACAAAGAATGGGCTACGTGGGTTGCCGGCAAGGCGATCTGGTAGAGCTGGTTTAGTAGTGTCGTTCATTTTTTGACCTGGATTCCGTAAAGAAAGTGCGTCATTGTAGTCAGTGTCTGCGCAGTGTTCAAGATAACGTTACTCCAATGCATGGAGGATTGTTTTCTGTATGGTTGTATTGTTGTTATCAAAGCGTATTGCTTGTGTATTACCTGACTTTATCGCCATTCTCTTACATAAACAGATTGGTTAAAGGCATGCACAAAACCGCTATCTCCATTTATCTATGAGAACCTTAACAGCCATACCCCTGATTCCTAAGTAGTATCCATGTCATCGTGAAAACAATGGATTCGTCTCTATGTATAAATATAAATTACCTGTCCTTGAGAAAGTCGGCTTTGGTGCCGGAGACATGGCAGTCAACGTGGTGATTTCATCAATGATGTTAATCATTACCTTCTTCTATACGGATATTTTTGGCATCAAACCCGAAGATTTAGCGATGTTATTTATCGTCGTGCGACTTATTGACGCGGTAACCGACCCGCTGATGGGTATGATTACCGATAAGTTTACCTCTCGTTGGGGACGCTATCGTCAATATCTACTCTTTCTGGCGATCCCTTTCGGTATCTCCGTTTACCTCGCTTTCAGCACACCAGATGGTGATTACAATACCAAGCTGATTTACGCTTACGCGACGTATATATTTGTCACGATCATGTTTACTGCCGTGACGATTCCGTACATCTCATTAATCAGTGTGCTGACCGATGACCCGAAAGAGCGTTTGTCTGCAAATGGCTATCGTTTATTCTTCGCTAAAATCGCCGCGTTTCTTGTCACCATCATCGTACCGCAGCTATCAGCCGTTTGGGGTCAAGATAATATCCAATTGGGTTACCAATACTCGATGGGTCTAATGGGGCTAATGGGCACGTTACTATTCTTGTTCTGTTTCGCGACCACTAAAGAACGTATTGAACACGTGGTCGACAAAAAGTCGTTTAAAGACCAAGTGAAATTGCTGGTGCAAAATGACCAATGGCTGGTGCTTTGCGGAGTATGTGTAACGGGTACTATCGGTTACGTGATTCGTGGTTCCGTTGCTGCGTACTATGCCAAGTACTACCTCGGTGGTGATGCCAGCACGATTTCAGCGTTTCTTGCAACGGGTGTAGGGGCAGCGATTCTGGCAATGGTTGCGTCAACTTGGATTACTAAAACGTACTGCAAAATCAAACTGTTCCGCTACAGCCAGGTGGCCGTACTTCTACTGAGTGCGATGCTCTACCTGTTTGTCGGTCGTGACGACCTGGCACTGGCATTCGTGTTGTACTTCTTAGTCTCGTTCGTGGTGGATTTACACGCTCCGGTATTCTGGTCAGCGATTGCAGAAGCAGTCGACTACGGCGCATACAAAACCGGTCAGCGTGTGTCTGGACTTGCATTTGGCGGTATCTCATTTAGCCAGAAGCTAGGTATGGGTATCGGTGGTGCGGTCGTAGGTTGGCTACTGACATTCTTTAACTACGTACCAAATGAAGCACAATCGGACTACGCACTGACTGGTATCGCACTGATGCTGACGATTATCCCTGGCTTGTTCCATTTCTTGATGGGCTCACTGATGTTCAAATACAAGGTGACCGACAAGTACTATCAGTCGATGACAGCAACGAATATCCTGGAAGAAGAGAAAAACCTAAGCGACGTTCAATCTTCAAAACCTCAATCAAATTACGCAAATTAAGGGAAGCAGTATGACCGATTTCGTCAATCCCATTATCGAACAGCGCGCCGACCCGCACATCTATAAACACACGGACGGCTACTACTATTTCACCGCTTCGGTACCGGAATATGATCGCATTGAGATTCGTCGAGCAAAGACCATCGCGGAGCTCGATACGACCAGCGAACTGATCAACGCATGGTACAAGCCTGATACAGGTCCATACAGTGATTTAATCTGGGCGCCAGAGCTGCACTTTATCGATGACGCTTGGTATGTCTACTTTGCTGCCGCACCGTCACGAGAAATTGTGGATGGTTTGTTCCAGCATCGTATGTATGCGATTTCTAATTCGAACCCGAATCCTATTACACCGGAATGGACATTTGAGGGGCAAATCGATACTGGTATGGATACGTTCTGTCTGGATGCGACCTCTTTCAGTCACAACGGCGTTAATTACTACGTTTGGGCGCAAAAAGACAACGACATCGGTGGTAACTCCAACTTGTACATCGCGGAATTAGAAACGCCAACCAAACTGCGCACCGCACCACAGTGTCTGACCATTCCAGAGTTTGAGTGGGAACAGATCGGCTTTTGGGTTAATGAAGGGCCATCGGTTATCCACCGTCATGGTAAATTCTGGATGACATACTCCGCCAGTGCAACAGACGAAAACTACTGCATGGGGCTACTATACGCGGATGAAAACAGTGACTTGCTTGACCCGAAAAGCTGGGTGAAAGCCAAGCAGCCAGTATTCAAAACTAACTGGGAGAAAAAGGTCTACGGGCCTGGTCATAACAGCTTTACCGTTGATGAAGAAGGCCATGACTTGTTGGTTTATCACGCACGCGATTACACCGAAATTGAGGGCGACCCACTTTGGGACCCGAACCGCCACACTCGCATCAAACGCCTCATTTGGAAAGACGGTTTTCCACTCTTTGGCGAAGCGATCTAATCCTGTTATCTCAGTACCTGCGCTTTGCAGGTACTGTGTTTTTTAAAGGAGCCCCTATGCCCAATAGTATAATCCCACCTGACTCAATCAAATCCGCAATCGAAAGCGATCTTTTCACCGATGGCGAGCCTGCCAAGGTTCATATCTTACGTAATCATCACGGCATGACGGCCACTTTTATGGACATAGGTGCAACGTGGCTAAGTTGTCAGCTTCCCACTTCATCTGGACCACGTGAAGTGTTGCTCGGCATGACATCACTGCGCGATTATCAGTCTCACTCGGCATTTTTAGGTGCGACCATTGGCCGGTTTGCCAACCGCATCGCCAATGGACAGTTCAACTTAAACGGACAAACCTATTCCATTACTCGCAACAATAATGGCAACAGCCTCCACGGCGGGGTTGAAGGTTTTGACAAACGCCGCTGGTTAGTGAAAGACAAAAGCGATTCACACATTACTTACTGTTTGATGTCTCCCGATGGAGACCAAGGCTTCCCGGGGAACCTGACTGCTGAAGTCGCTTATACGCTGACGGAAAACAATCAGCTATGTATTGAATACTCGGCTATCTGTGATCAGGACTGCCCGATTAACCTGACCAACCACGCCTACTTTAACCTTGATGGCGCAGAGTCGGGCCACACCATTCTTGGCCATGAGCTGCAACTTCTTGCCAACGAATACTTGCCCACTGACGAACAGCTCATCCCAACTGGCGAACTGAAAGCGGTCCAGGGGAGCAGTTTTGATTTTAATACCGCTCAGGTAATCGGTTCCCGTATGCTGCAAGGTGAAGATCAAAAGCTCGCCAAAGGCTATGATCACGCGTTTATCTTGCCTGAAGAATTAGTTGATGGCGAGAGCACGATCGCTTGCCTGACAAGTTCAGATAAACAGGTGGTGATGTCTGTGTTTACTGATAAACCTGCGATTCAGTTTTACAGTGGCAACTTCTTGGCAGGAACGCCATCACGTCGTGGAGAGTATCAGGATTATCAGGGGCTTGCGCTTGAAACTCAGTTCTTACCGGATTGCCCTAACCACCCGGAGTGGCCAGAGGCGAATAAACGCTTTATTACTCAAAAGTCGTTCTACCAGCATCAAACCAGTTACCAGTTTAACTTTCAATAATCAGAAATGATTCGGGCAGGTGAGAATCCTGCCCGATTTTGCGCTTACATCACTTTCTCACGATAGAGTTTCGGGCTTAGCCCAGCTTTATTCTTAAACACACGTGAAAAATAGAGTGGATCCGAATAGCCTATCAAGCGAGAGATTTGGTTGATGGAATAGTTCGACGTCACCAACAACTGTTTGGCCCGGCTGATTCGTTGGTCATCACGCCATTGGATGATTGTCATCCCGACTTCATCGCGGAATAAATGCCCCAGTCGAGAAGGTGACAAACAAACCAGATCGGCTAATGTTTCATTGCTGAAATCCTCATTGAGGTGATTCGCCATATAGTTCAACACGTTGGTAATTCGCGGATCAACGAGTTTCTTGATCAGGTTTGGCTGATTCATCTTACAGCGAATCAACAATTGCTCGAGCAGGTTGAGCGTCAATTCATCGCTGTATGGCTCGTCCTTTTTACTTAGATCTTCAATCTGCTTAAACAGCAGGTCGAGCTTTTCCTGTGCATCGATCTCGACACCTTTAGTGATAAACACGCCGTTGATGCAGTTTTCCCATTTAAGACGGTTTATCCAATAGGCGCGCGGGCGAAAATAGATCCAGCGGTGGTGCCAGTGTTCGGCCTCTTCTGAGCGATGGTAGTAGTGTGGTACACCAGTAGGAAAGAGTAGTAAATCGCCTTCATTGACCGTAAAGGATTCTTTACCGCGGAACACGGTACCCTGTCCCTTGACAGTCAAGTTGATGATAAAGCCCTTCATCCCATGTGGCCGGTCTATAACAAAGTCTAGCTCGTTGCCTTTTGAGATTGGCGTTAAGCCTGCAACCAAATGAGCATTGAAGTCATATCCAGGTTTCAATGGATCGTTTTGCATTCTCGTTTCCGTATAACAGCATTAATAAGCGCCGCAAAATCGCGCGGCGAAAAAATAAACCAGAGTGGGAAGCGTTGTCTAAGTCGTTGTTTTAACGCTTCACCATGATTATCGGTTGTAGATATGTTGTTGCGAGTGTACGCGCTTCATTCGGCATATCACATCGTTACACCACAACCCGCTATGCTCTAAGCTCGGCATTATCAGTATAGTTGTCACAGACCGCACTGCTATCCTTGTTCCTTTGGCCTGAGCACAACTCACCAATTCTACTCGATCACTTTGCGTAGTAGAAAAATAGGTAACGAAAACGAGAGGTAGGGAATTGTTCAGGCAAGTAGGGAGGATGGCATGATGTACGGGAAACCGGAGGTTAGAAATATAGCAAAACGCCTATTCAGCTGACCCCCTCAGCCGAATAGGCGTATGCTATTTTTTTAGATACCGTTGCTAAAACGGTAGAACAGACTGTTGTGTTTCAGCTCTGTTTTGAAGTCACGAATGGTGGTGTTCTTGTTAATCACAACCAGCTCGATACCCGCAAACTCAGCGAAGTCTTCTAGCATCTCTAAGGTGACGTTTTGCGTGTACACGCTGTGGTGCGCGCCGCCTGCATGAATCCATGAAGCCGCCGACACTTCTAGGTTTGGCTGAGGTTCCCAAAGCGCGTGTGCCACTGGCAAGTTCGGTAGATCTGATGGCGGTGTCACGGTATCAATTTCATTCACCAACAAGCGGAAGCGGTTACCCAAATCAATCAGGGTTGCCACTAATGCTGGGCCCGCTTTGGCGCTGAAGATCGCACGTGCGACATCGTCAGTTTTACCGATAGTATGGCGATGAATCTCAATCGATGGTTTGTCAGCGGCAATAGTTGGACACACTTCCAACATGTGTGCGCCCAGTACCTGTCCTTCACCTGTTAGGTTGTAGGTGTAGTCTTCCATGAACGACGTGCCGCCTGGTAGACCTTGACCCATGGTTTTGATGATGCGCGTCAACGCGGCCGTTTTCCAGTCGCCTTCGCCGCCGTAACCATAGCCTTTTTCCATTAAGCGTTGCGTTGCCAAACCAGGTAGGTTAGTCAAACCCGTCAGGTTTTCAAACGTGTTTACAAATGCCATGCAGCCACGCTCTTGTAGGAAGGTTTCCATGCCTAGTTCAAGACGCGCTTCATTCTTAAGAATTTCCAACTGTTCTGGTGTTTCAAAAATTTCCGGAGCGATTCGGTACGTTGAGCGGTACTCTTCCAGCAGGGCATTGATTGCGCTGTCTTCGACTTTATTCACGACCTCAGTCAGTTCACCTAAACCGTAGGCGTGTACTTCAAAGCCAAACTCGATTTGTGCGCTAACCTTGTTGCCTTCAGTTACCGCTACTTGGCGCATGTTATCGCCAAAACGAGCGACACGCAGAGTGTGGCTCTCGTGCCAGCCAATTGCCGCGCGACACCAGTGGTCGAGCTGCTTACGTACAGAAGGCTTCTGCCAGTGACCAACGATAACGCGGCGGTCTAGACCAAGACGCGTACCGATAAAGCCAAATTCGCGGTCACCGTGCGCACTTTGGTTCAGGTTCATGTAGTTCATGTCGATGCTTTCCCAAGGAAGCGCTTCGCTGAACTGGGTGTGGAGATGAACAAACGGTTTATTCAGTTGCTTAAGACCTGAAATCCACATTTTCGCTGGCGAGAAGGTGTGCATCCAAAGCACCACACCCAAACAGTTTTCATCGTTGTTTGCTTGTTGGCAAACGTTGAGAATTTCTTCTGGCGATTTCACTGTTTCTTTACATACAACAGGCACGCACACATCGTCGCTCTGGTTGAAACCAGCCACGATCTCTTCGCTGTTCTTTGCCACTTGCTCCAATACTTTAGGACCGTAAAGGTGCTGTGAACCGGTGATAAACCATACAGATTTGTTTGTTAAATCTTTCATAAGTGCCTCTGTTATTCTGTGTCGCATTGGTCGCCTCGCCAGTTGCCAGGCGACAATTGTTGATTATTTTTGTCCGTAGTACGCGTCTTTACCGTGCTTGCGTAAGTAGTGCTTATCCAGCAAGGTTTGTGGAATCGGTAACGTGCTCGGGTTGATGCTCAGGGTGCGGAACGCCATTTTGGCAACTTCTTCCACCACTACGGCGTTATGTACGGCGTTATGTGGGTCGGTTCCCCAGGTAAATGGCGCGTGCTCGCGAACCAAGATGCCGGGAATCGCCATAGGATCAGTTGCGCCAATCGTCTCAACGATGACTTTGCCGGTATTCAGCTCGTAGTCGCTTTCAATCTCTTGTTGAGTCAAAGCGCGGGCACAAGGAATATGACCGTAGAAATAGTCCGCGTGAGTGGTGCCGAATGCGGGAATCGCCGCGCCCGCTTGCGCCCATGATGTCGCATAAGACGAGTGGGTATGCACGATGCCACCAATTGACGGGAATTGGCGGTATAGCTCTAGGTGCGTCGCGGTATCAGAAGAAGGTTTCAGGTTGCCTTCAATGATTTCGCCTTGCAGATCCACAACCACCATGTTTTCCGCACTGAGTTCGCTGTATTCGACGCCACTTGGCTTAATCACCACTAAACCTGATTCGCGATCAATGCCTGACACATTGCCCCAGGTGAAGGTCACGAGGTTATGACGCTGAAGATCCATGTTGGCTTGCCACACTTGATGACGAAGGGATTTCATACGTTCAGCGAATGAGTCCACGTCATTCCATGTTGTTTGTTCAGACATCTTTACGCTCCTGAGATTGATGGAACTCTGCCATTTGTTCCATGTGTTGACCGAGTTGACGATACGTCGCGTAGCGCTCTGCTCGCAGTGCTTGCACTTGTGGGTTTGGTGAGTATGTTTGACGAACAGGGCTTGCCATGACGTCTTGTGCTGCTTTGGTGTCTGGGTAAACACCTGCTGCGACTGCCGCAAATATCGCTGCGCCTAATGCACAGCATTGATCCGACTCAACCACGATGATTTCGCGACCAATCACATCCGCGCACATCTGCATCACGAACGGGGATTTCTGCGCAATACCACCGATGGCAATCACGCGTTCAACCTTGACGTCTTGCTCGATGAAGCAATCCACAATCGCTTTGGCACCGTGAGCCGTTGATTCAACCAATGCAGAGAAGATAGCTGGTGAAGCGCTGCCAAGGTTCAAATCACAAATAGCGCCTTTCAATCGTTGGTTGGCGTATGGTGTGCGTCGGCCATTGAGCCAGTCCATCGCGACAGGTGTGTATTTGTCGATACCCTGCTGCTCAGCGGCTTGCGAAAGCATTGGCAATAAGTCAGATGCAATTTCGTCAGCGGTTTTTGCAAAGTCTGGATTGCGCTCAGCGTAAGCCTGCAATGGCCACATCAGAACGTTCTTAAACCAAGCGTACATATCACCAAATGCAGATTGTCCTGCTTCTAGCGCCAGTAACTCTGGCATCGCACTGCCTTCAACCTGGCCACAAATGCCGTGAATGGTGCGATCACCAACCTGATCCGCTTCAACCATCAAGATGTCACACGTAGAGGTGCCAATTACTTTAACTAAATCATTGGCGCCAGCACCGGCGCCCACCGCGCCCATGTGACAGTCAAATTCGCCAATTGCAATCGCAATGCCTTCTGGCAAGCCCAGTTTCTCTGCCCATGCTTTTGACAAGTAACCAGCAGCTTGGTCCGAAGTGAACACTTCCGTGAACATACGATCGCGTATGCCATCCAGTGTTGGAGAAATCGCGCTTAAAAACGCTTGGTCAGGCAGGCCGCCCCAGCTGTCGTGCCACATGGCTTTATGTCCGGCAGCACAAATACCGCGACGCAGTTTTTGTGGATGCTGAGCGTCGGCGAGAATCGCCGGAATCCAGTCACAAAGTTCTACCCAGCTGTAGGCGCTTTTAGCGACTTGTTCGTCTTGTTCGCTGACCCAAGCGGCTTTAGCCCAGAACCATTCCGATGAATAAATACCACCGATGTAACGGGTGTAATCGGTGAAATCACCTGAGTGGGCAAGCTCGTTGATCAGATCCGCCTTTGTCACCGACGTGTGATCTTTCCAAAGGACAAACATCGCATTTGGGTTGTTCTCGAACTCCGGTAGCAATGCCAGGATGTTGCCGTTTTCATCAATTGGGGCTGGTGTTGAGCCTGTTGTATCGACACCGATACCAACAATGGAAGAAGCGAGTTCAGGCGAAACCGTCGTTAGCACTTCTTGGATCGCATTGGTCATTGCATCCAAATAGTCTTGAGGATGATGTCTGAATTGAGATTGAGCAGGCTGACAATATAGCCCTTTCATCCATCGCGGGTAATAGACGACAGACGAAGATACTTCACTGCCTGTTTGTGCATTTACGATAAGGGCACGTACGGAGTCTGAACCGAAGTCCAAACCAATGACATGCTGTTGTTGTGTGTTTAATGTGTCCATGACTGCTCCAGCTTTTGGTCAGCAAACTAAATCTACTTGTTGTTATAGCTAGAGGAGGGACGTTATCCCATAAAGAGGTCTGCTAACTTTATGGACAAAAACGTCATGGACGATTTTTTGTGTTCTTTTTAACACCTTCTTCTGTCTGGTCGGAAAGGCAAGAAACCAGCGAATTCAACGTTTGCATTAGGCTCGTATTGGGTCGCTTACTCAAAACTTAGAACAGTGGTCGCATAATTGAGATCTGTGTCATAGCCCCTTTGGCTAAATGAATGGACAAATTCGCTACATTTTTCCGCTGTGATTTTTGTCACTAACAAATGTGCGTAAATCCACAAATATGTATAGCGAACACTCACCTCTACCAGTGGATGGATAACAATGAAACTAAAAAAACTACTCACAATCGCTGCCCTATCTGGCGTAACTATGCTTAGTGCTTCGGCCAATGCATTCTTTGGTTCAAATGATGAAACGAGACTTGGCTATCTGGTTAAGCAACCTGAAGAGCCATGGTTCCAAACCGAATGGTCATTTGCTGAAAAAGCCGGTAAAGATTTAGGCTTTGAAGTAGTAAAAATGGCCGTGCCAGATGGCGAAAAAACCCTGAATGCTATCGACACTCTCGCGGCGCAAGGCGCGAAAGGCTTCGTTATCTGTACTCCTGACCCTAAATTAGGTCCTGCAATCATGGCGAAGGCAAAAAGCTATGATTTGAAAGTGGTCACGGTTGATGACCAGTTCCTAAACGCGAAAGGCGAGCCAATGACTGACGTACCATTGGTGATGATGGCCGCGACGGCTATCGGTGAACGCCAAGGTACAGAGCTGTACAAAGAAATGCAGAAGCGTAACTGGGATGCTTCTGTAACTGGTGTGATGGCAATCACTGCGGATGAGCTTGATACGGCGCGTCGTCGTGTAGATGGTTCAATTTCTGCACTTAAAGCTGCTGGCTTCCCTGGAGACCAAATCTACCGTGTACCAACGAAAACGAACGATATCCCAGGTGCATTAGACGCAGCGAACTCTCTACTTGTTCAATACCCTGACGTTAAGCAATGGCTAATCGTTGGTATGAACGACAACACAGTATTAGGCGGCGTACGTGCTACGGAAGGTCAGGGCTTCGGTTCAGACAACGTAATCGGCATTGGTATCAATGGTGTGGATGCGGTTAACGAACTTGCGAAATCTCAACCGACCGGTTTCTACGGTTCACTACTACCTAGCCCGGACGTACACGGCTATAAGAGTATCGAGTCTCTATACAAGTGGGTAAAAGAAGACGTTCAACCAGAGAAATTTGTTGAAGTTACTGACGTTGTTCTTATCACTCGTGACAACTTCAAAGACGAACTAGCGAAAAAAGGGCTGTAAGTTCACTTTCGGTGACGGCCAGCTTGGTCGTCACCAACTGATTTAACGGAGAGAATGTCATGGCGAAGTCCCCCTCTTACATAGAGTTTCGAAATATCTCGAAGCACTTCCCTGGTGTTAAGGCATTGAACAACGTGAGTTTCCGCGCCGATGCGGGCAGTGTTCACGCTTTGATGGGTGAAAATGGTGCGGGTAAATCAACGTTACTCAAAACCTTAAGTGGTTTCCATACGCCTACGGAAGGTCACATCGCTATTGATGGTAAAGAAGTGGCGCTGAATTCAACCAACGATGCGCTTGAACACGGTATTGCCATTATTTATCAAGAACTCAACTTGGTTCCTGAGTTAACCGTTGCGGAAAATATTTATCTTGGTCAATTACCGACCAAGGGTGGCCGAGTGGATACAGAAACCCTCAACAAGAACGCACGAGTTCAGTTAGAGCGTTTAGGTGAAACATTCGACCCATCTTGCCAGCTAAAAGAGTTGTCTATTGGCCAATGGCAGATGGTTGAAATTGCCAAAGCTTTGAGCCGAAATGCACAAATTATCGCATTTGATGAGCCAACCAGTAGTTTGTCACAGCGTGAAATTAAAAACTTATTCAAGGTTATCCGTGAACTGCGTGATGCGGGCAAAATCATTATGTATGTATCGCACCGTATGGAAGAGATCTTCGACCTGTGTGATGCATTAACTATCTTCAAAGATGGCCAGCACGTGCAGTCATTTACCGACCTTTCACAGCTGACTAACGATCGCTTAGTTGAACTGATGGTTGGCCGTGAAATTAGTGACATCTTCAACTATCGCCCGCGTGAACATGGTAAGAGTGGTTTACGCATCGAAAACTTCGAAGGCCCAGGGTTAACCGCTCCGGTGTCACTGGATGTCAAACAAGGTGAAGTCCTTGGTTTGTTTGGATTGGTGGGGGCTGGTCGTACTGAGCTTACTCGCCTTATTTTCGGTGCAGACAAAAAGACAGGTGGCGATCTTTACTTACACGATGTCAAAATTGGCGTCAGAACCCCACAAGAAGCAATTCGTCACGGCATTACGCTGTGTTCGGAAGACCGCAAAGCAGACGGCATCGTCCCTATCATGTCGGTACAAGAGAACACTAACATCAGTGCTCGCCCTTGGCATTTAAAATTCAAGAGCTTGATTAATTTCGAATGGGAAAAGAACAACGCCTCGAAGCAAAAAGAAGCGCTGAATGTCAAAGCTTCTTCGCTGGAGCAGCCAATTGGCAAGCTATCAGGTGGTAACCAGCAGAAAGTGATTCTTGGTCGTTGGTTGTCAACCGCAATGAGCGTCATCTTACTGGATGAACCTACTCGTGGTATCGATGTGGGCGCCAAATCTGAAATTTACGAACTCATTTTTAAGCTGGCAGAGAACGGAGTAACGGTACTCGTCGTTTCCAGCGATTTACCAGAAGTGTTGGGCATCTCTGACCGTGTACTTGTTATGAAAGACGGCGCGGTAACCGGTGAACTGCAACGCGACGAATTTAATGAACAAACCGCACTTCGTCTAGCCATGCTAGATAAAGAAGAGTCGGCAGCCGCTTAAAATTAAGGAATATCATTATGTCTACTTCTAACCCTACAAAAGCGATAGAGTCAGCTCCAAAAACTGGCAGCTTTAGCTTCGGTAAAATCTGGGATAAATTCGGAATGCTAATGGTGTTTGCAGGTCTGTTTATACTCTGCTGCCTTTTCGTTCCCTACTTTGCAACCTTCATTAACATGAAAGGCTTAGGCCTGGCTATCTCAATGAGTGGCATGGTGGCATGTGCCATGCTGTTCTGTCTTGCTTGTGGTGACCTTGACCTTTCTGTTGCTTCAGTCATCGCATGTTCAGGTGTTGTAACGGCTGTGGCTATCAACGCGACCAGCAGCGTCGTTCTGGGCGTGGGTGCTGGCCTACTCTCTGGTGTGGCATTTGGTCTGTTAAACGGCTTTGTTATCGCCAAACTGCAAATCAACGCACTAATTACGACGCTCGCAACCATGCAGATCGCTCGTGGTCTAGGCTACATCATCTCTGACGGTAAAGCGGTAGGTATCACAGAAGAGAGTTTCTTCGCGCTAGGTAATTCTTCTTTTATCGGTATTCCGACCCCAATTTGGCTAACACTGATTACATTCGCTGTCTTCACATTCCTACTGAACCGTACCGTTTATGGCCGCAATACACTAGCGATTGGTGGCAACGAAGAAGCTGCACGTCTGGCAGGTGTAAACGTGGTTAAGACCAAGATGATGATCTACACCATCTCTGGTTTCATGGCTGCACTAGCGGGTGTTATTCTGGCAGCTCGTATGACTTCTGGTCAGCCAATGACTTCGGTTGGTTTTGAACTGGTGGTTATCTCAGCTTGTGTTCTGGGTGGTGTATCTCTAAAAGGTGGTATCGGTAAAGTCTCTTACGTTATCGCTGGTGTACTTATTCTGGGTACTGTAGAAAACGCGATGAACCTCCTGAACATGTCTCCGTTTTCTCAATACGTTGTTCGTGGTTTAATTCTACTAGCAGCGGTTATCTTTGACCGCTACAAACAGACAGCAAAAGCATAAATGAATTGCTGACCTAAGAACGCTACAAATCACTAGAAAGAGTCCCTGCATGATGTAGGGACTCTTTTGTTTTGTCTATCTTAAAACCCTTTGATCTACTGAGTATTGCTGGTTGGTAGAATCTGCAAAGCTTACGAACTCATCATAACATCCCAACCTCAGAAACCTGGAACACAGCATTTATACGCGCAAGCACTCGAGCATCATGCTGGATTTAGGGCTTTTGTCTGCTGTTTAGCCAGCGTCTCACTCATGTGAAAATCATAATCCTCAAAGATGCGAAATCAATTATCATCAATGTTCAGAGATATATTTATATATCCGATTCCGCTCTTAGCATTTTTAAAATAATAAAGAATATATCTATAAATAGAATTGCGATTCATATCTAATTTTTATTTTTATTATTTCACAATTTTATCATCACTGTATTGGTTGTTTTTAAAACATATTTATATATCAAACCCTGCCACCTCAATAATGAGTGATATTTCGTTTGATTTTAATCAATAAAATACGCCGAAACTAATAATTTAAATGCATAAAACTGCATATCGTTACTTTGCAAATATAGGTTTAACTATGATCTCGATCCTATTTATTTAAATTGAAATAACATTTCAATTTTAAATTAAATTTATTTCGATAATATTATCTCAGAAACACATTCAGCATAAGAATGTAATCTCTTAGCCTATAAATACTTTTAATACAATTAGTTGCGATGAAGTTATGCAACATATGGAGTACGATATGAACATCAAACCTTTAGCTATTGCAATTTCTGTTCTATTTACTGGTGCAGCGGCAGCTGGTGAAATTTACAAATCAGACGAAAATACAGTTGAAATGTCAGGTTGGGCAAAAGGTATCGCAATCTACGTTAATGCTGATGATACAAAGAAAGAACCACATGTATTTACCGATGCACATCTAAATGTTAAAGGTACGCATCAGCTGAATGAAGATGCGAAACTAATCGGTTCTTTTGCAATTAATGCTGGCGACAGTGTGACAAAAGAAAACCGTAATGCAGAATTCGCTGATATTAAATTAGAATTTGACCACACCACTTACGGTAATTTCTCTTTCGGTGATACAGGTAACTCATTCGGTGTACTTGGAAAAGCGAAGCAAGGTGAAGGTTCTAACCTATACCAAATCAGTCAAGGTGGTGTAGACGGGCAAGGCATCCGTTACAAGAAAACAATCAACGATCTTGAGTTTTCTGCAAACTACGAAACTGACAGCGATTCAAATAACGACGCAAACTTCGCTACATCTGTGAACTACAAAGTAGACGATTTCTCTGCAGCGGTAGCTTACGGTTCTGACGGTGACAAAGCGAACTCTGTCGGTTTAGCTGGTGACGTAACTGTAGGTGATTTCAAATTTGGCGCAGCATTCATTTCTTTCGAAAACGCAGCGAGCTTGAAAGCAAGCGACAGTGTTGAACTTAGTCTTGATAAGCTAATTCCAAACGACGGTCAAACTTACTCTGTAGCAGCAGCGTACGAATTTGATTGTTTTAAAGTTTACGGTTCACTTCAATACGCAGACGCTGATGTACAAGGTTCGGCTGCAGAAGCGCAAACTGCGTACGTAGGTCTTGGCTACGATGTCACTGACTCATTCAAAACAGACTTTGTCGTTCAAACTGGCTCTGTAGAAAAGCCAGACGGAACGAAGGAAGACGGTTACGGCCTTAAGTTTGTAGCGAAATACTCGTTCTAATTTCCAGTTCTATTATTAATCCACTGCTTTACCTTACTTAAAGCCACCCGCATTCCGGTTTGAATGCGGGTTTTTTTGCTTTTGCAAGATCGGTAAAGAGCCATAGACAATTTCTTAACGTATCTAGATTTATCTTGTTTAAAAGGGGAAATTTTTGCGTTTATATTATTTACGATAAGTTGGAAAAAGTAATATTAATAAAAGCTAAAATATGTATTAAATTGCTACTAGAATGGACTTTACAGCTATCTCCCTTCCGCTGTGACCAAGATCTAATCGGCTGAAAAATCTGTTACCTATCCTCATTTAGCATAAAAAATGCACTTAAATGCAATATCTTACCAATACCTAAATGTGAAACGATAAAATAAATAGATAGAGAACGATTATGCTAAAAAAACTTACCTTGGCGACTGCGATCGGTAGTCTATGTATGTCTGCGTCAATATTTGCTAACACTCTTACAGTCGGCTTTTCCCAAATTGGTTCAGAATCAGGATGGCGCGCTGCTGAAACGGCGGTGTCTAAATCGGAGGCGGAAAAGCGTGGGATTACCCTGAAAATTTCTGATGCACAGCAAAAACAAGAGAACCAAATCAAAGCAGTCCGCTCTTTTATTGCTCAAGGTGTGGATGCGATCTTTATTGCGCCTGTGGTACAAACGGGTTGGGGGCCGGTGCTTGAAGAAGCAAAAGACTATGATATTCCGGTCTTTCTTCTCGACCGTGGTATCACCGTAGATGATGATTCACTTTACATGACAGCCGTGACCGCTGATAACGTCCTAGAAGGTAAAGTTGCGGGTGAATGGCTGCTCAATACAGTAAAAGATAAACCTTGTAACGTGGTTGAATTGCAAGGGACGGTTGGTGCTAGCGTGGCCATTGACCGTAAAGAAGGCTTTAACGACGCCATTAGCCAGGCCGAAAATGTCAATATTGTGCGTACCCAGTCTGGTGAATTTACCCGCAGTAAAGGTAAAGAAGTCATGGAGAGCTTTATTAAAGCTGAAAGTGGCGGGAAAAATATCTGCGCAGTATTCTCTCACAATGATGATATGGCCATTGGAGCAATACAAGCCATTAAAGAAGCTGGGTTAAAACCTGGAGAAGATATTTTGGTGGTCTCTATTGATGCCGTACCAGATATATTTAAAGCCATGATAAACGGTGAAGCGAATGCGACCGTTGAACTCACGCCAAATATGGCAGGCCCAGCGTTTGATGCTCTACTCGCTTATAAGAAAGACGGTGCAACACCACCGAAGAAAATAGTGACAGAGTCAAAACTCTACTTGCCTGAAGATGCACAGTCACAGCTCGAAATGAAAAAAGACCTTGGTTATTAATCTTTAGCTAAAAACCTCTCATCACACTGTGATGAGAGGTTTTGGAGTTTGTATGTCTTCAGATCTAGGTAACAATGACGTTGTCTTACGTGCACAAGGGATTAGCAAACACTTCCCTGGGGTTAAGGCACTACAGAATGTCGATTTCTCGTTGAAAAAAGGCGAGATCATGGCCTTGCTCGGCGAGAATGGGGCGGGAAAATCAACTTTAGTAAAAACGCTCACTGGGGTTTATCAACGAGACGCGGGGGATATCTTCCTTAATGGGCAATCCATTTCACCGCAGAACACCGCTCATGCACAGCAACTCGGGATTGGTACGGTTTATCAGGAAGTCAATCTGCTGCCTAATATGTCCGTTATGGATAACCTCTTTATTGGTAACGAGCCGAAAAAATGGGGATTTGTTGATCGCAAACGCATGGCTCAGCAAGCGACAGAAATCATGACCGGTTATGGTCTGAATCTGGATGTCACTCAACCACTGAATAGTTTTTCTGTGGCGATTCAGCAAGTGATTTCGATCGCCAGAGCCGTGTCGCTTTCGGCAAACATTTTGATCCTGGATGAGCCCACCGCCAGTTTGGACAGTAGTGAAGTAGAGATGTTATTCGGCATCATGCGTGATCTACGTGTGAAAGGTATTAGTTTGGTATTCATCACCCATTTCCTCGATCAGGTGTATGAAGTCAGTGATCGCATTACTGTATTGAGAAATGGCGAACTTGTCGGAACTCGGGAAACAAGCCAGTTGCCACAGATTGAGCTGGTTAAGTGGATGCTAGGACGTGAGCTGGAGGATAACGCTCTCAAACGTGCTGGGAAAACCAAATTCAGTGATGAACCTGTCGTCGAGTTTTCTGATTATGGTAAGCGTGGCACGATTGAACCATTTGACCTCAAAGTCCATGCTGGTGAAATCGTGGGGCTTGCCGGCTTACTTGGCTCCGGCCGCACCGAGACTGCCAAGGTTATTTTCGGTATCGAGGCGAATGATAGTGGTACTTGTAAGTTAAAAAATCGACCAACCAAAGTGAGCTCTGCGCGGCAAGCGTCACTAAATGGTTTTGGGTTTTGTCCTGAAGATCGCAAAACCGACGGTATTGTTGGAGCCGCATCAGTGCGGGAAAACATCATTCTGGCGTTGCAGGCTCAGCGCGGGTGGTTTAGACCCATATCCCGAGCCGAGCAGGAGGAGATGTCTCAGCGCTTTATCAAACAACTAGACATCAAAACGCCGAACATCGAGCAGCCGATTGAGTTTCTCTCTGGGGGAAATCAGCAAAAAGTGTTGCTGGCTCGTTGGTTGTTAACGAAACCCCAATTTTTAATTCTCGATGAACCTACCCGTGGGATTGATGTTGGGGCTCACGCAGAGATCATCCGTCTTATTGAATCCTTGTGTGCCAATGGCCTGGCGTTATTGGTTATTTCATCCGAACTGGAAGAGTTAGTCGGTTATGCCGACCGAGTTATTGTGCTCCGGGATCGTAAGCAGGTAGCGGAAATCCCAACAGAAGATTTATCCGTGCCTGCCATTATGCAAGCGATAGCGATGTGAGGTTCCAATGACAACATTTAATCCTTCAACTCGCACAAGCGCATCTTCGAAATCCAGATTTAGTCTACCGAAAGGTGCGCCACAAGCGTTGGCACTTCTGTGCCTGTTTTTAGTCAACGCGATCATCGCTGATAACTTCTTTTCTATCCATATTCAGGATGGGCGTTTGTTTGGCAGCGTGATCGACATTTTTAATCGAGGAGCCCCTGTTGCTCTGCTCACAATAGGGATGACGTTAGTAATCGCCACTGGCGGTATTGATTTGTCAGTTGGGGCGGTAATGGCTATCAGCGGAGCGGTAATGGCAAGTATGGCATCTCAGGGCTACGCGCCAGCAACGATTTTAGTTTGCGCGCTGCTCTCAGGTGTTGTGTGTGGTCTATGGAATGGCTTTCTTGTTGCGGTCTTTAAGATCCAGCCGATTGTCGCCACTCTTATACTCATGGTGGCCGGTCGAGGTGTCGCACAGCTGATCACTCAAGGTCAAATCGTCACCTTTACCAACGACACCTTGTCCTGGTTCGGGAGCGGTTCATTTTTACTTCTGCCCACACCAATAATCCTGTTGATCATCGCCACCATAGGTATTTGGTGCTTAACCAAGAAGACTGCATTAGGTCTGTTTATTGAATCGGTGGGCATCAACATTAAAGCGGCAAAAAACGCCGGGATTAATACCCCATTAATAGTAATGTCGGTTTATGTTCTGAGTGGCCTGATGGCCGCGCTTGCCGGGATTATTGTCGCAGCCGATATCAAAGGTGCCGATGCGAATAATGCTGGTTTGTGGCTCGAAATGGACGCGATCCTCGCCGTCGTTATTGGCGGTACGTCGTTAATGGGTGGTCGATTTAACCTGCTGCTGGCGCTGGTAGGAGCCTTTATTATTCAAAGCATTAACACGGGGATTTTACTTTCAGGTTATCAGCCACAGTGGAACCACATCGTTAAATCCGTTGTCGTTTTACTGGTGTTGGTGATGCAGTCTCCGACAGTGATTCAAGCCTTTAAGAGGAAATTCCATCATGATTAAACGTAACTTTCCTCTGTTCATTACTATCTGTGTATTTTTCATCGGTTATGTCTTCTGCGCGCTTGAGTTTCCGGCATTTATGACAACCAGAGTGATTTGTAACATTCTGACAGATAATGCTTTTCTTGGCATTCTTGCTGTCGGCATGACCTTTGTGATCCTCTCTGGTGGTATTGATCTCTCGGTGGGTTCTGTCGTGGCTTTTACTGGTGTCTTTCTGGCAAAAATGATCGGCGACTGGAATATGGATCCAATAATGGCCATGTTCACGGTACTGGTGATGGGAATGCTGTTTGGCGGCTTTATGGGCTGGATTATCGATACGCTGAAAATACCGGCGTTTATCGTCACACTTGCCGGGATGTTTTTCTTACGTGGGGCAAGCTTTTTGATTTCCGAGCAGTCGATCCCGATTCAGGACCCTATGTACAAAGAGCTCTCCCGTACCGCCTGGCATATATGGGGAGGCGGTCGTTTGAGCTTAATGGCTGTCATCATGCTGATGGTGGTAGTTGTCGGTATGTTGCTTGCACACCGAACTCGCTTTGGTAACAACGTTTATGCTGTTGGCGGCAATGCAACTTCTGCTGGATTAATGGGGGTTCCCGTCAGACGTACCGTGATTGGTATCTATATGTTATCGACGTTTCTTGCTACTTGCGCAGGGATTGTGTTCTCGATTTATACCTCGGCGGGGTATCCGTTAGCAGGAGTCGGCGTTGAACTGGATGCTATTGCTGCAGTTGTTATCGGCGGAACTTTACTGTCTGGCGGTGTGGGTACAGTGTTAGGTTCACTATTTGGTGTGCTTATTCAGGGCCTGATTCAAACCTACATTACCTTTGATGGCACGTTAAGCTCATGGTGGACGAAAATTATTGTCGGCATCTTGCTGTTTGGCTTTATCGGCCTGCAACGCTTGTTGCTGATTATGAGTGAACGACGCAAGAATGTCGCGAGCTCAGCCGTATTGAAGTCAGCGCCTGGTTGATAGATAGCCTGCGTAACATAAACAAAACCCCGTCAAAGCTGGCGGGGTTTTGTTTTTCTGAAAAGCAGAAAATGACCAGTACAAACTTGGTTTTATATTTATCTGTTGCTAATGAATATGTATGACGTGGTTTGTGTATTTTATGTTGTGATTTTGTTTATTAAAGGTGGCTGAAAAGGAAATATTGAATTAATCATTAATTAATATTGAAAATAGAAATAATATTTGTTCTTATTTGCATCCGTAAGATCTAACTAAACTATACGGAATCATGGAATGAATAAATTATTGCCTCTAAGCCCATTAGCGGTTGCGATAAGTTCTGCAGTAGTAGCAAACGCTGTTGCGCCGATGGCTTTGGCTTCTGAGGAGAAGAACTTCGACTCATCAATGATGGAAACCGTTCAAGTTTACGGTTACCAGTACGAAGGCTATGCCGAGTACATGCCACAATCGGGAACTAAAACGGATGTTGAGTGGCTCGATGTCCCACAATCAGTATCGGTTGTCACTAAAACTGAAATGCAAGATCGCGGCGCCGTGCGTCTGGTGGATGCATTAGATGGGGTTGCTGGGGTCAATAATACGTTAGGAGAGGGTAGCCGAGACCAGTTCATGATCCGTGGTTTTGACTCTCTTAATGATATGTACCGTGATGGACTACGAGATGATGGTACGTTGCAATCATACCGAAGCTTAGCAAACGTCGAACGAGTCGAAATTGTTAAAGGGCCTGCAGGGGCGCTTTATGGGCGTGGTTCTGCTGGCGGCATCATTAACTTAGTGACTAAGCGCGCCAAGGGAGACTCGTTCACCCGCGTTAATGGCAGTGTTGGCAGTAACAGCCAATTTGTCGGCCAAGTCGATAGTTCGATGGTATTGTCAGACAAGGTTAATGGACGAATTAACTTAGAGTACCGAGAAGCGGATTCTTACGTAGACCAGGTAGATTCAAACGATTTCTTCATCGCTCCCACGCTTCGAGTTCTGCCTGCTGATGGGCACACGATTGACATTGATGTCGAATATGCGCATCAAGAGTTGGTTCCTTATCGCGGTGTACCATCAAAAAATGGTAAGCCAGTTGATGTACCAGTAAGCACTTACTTTGGTGGCACTAATGATTATCAGGAATCAGACAGCATTCGTGTTGCTGTGGATTACGAGTGGCGCTTCAACGACCAGTGGGTTTGGAATAACCGTGTAGCGTTCAATCACATTGAGTTAGAGCAGAAAGGTACACGTCAAGGTACAGTCACGGATACTACCGTTTCTCAAACTGTTAATAATTTCGGCTATGATCCGCGCACCACGACCACTCTTCAATCCGAGCTGATTTGGGATGCTAACTCAAACCAACTGATGTTGGGCGCTGACTTTAACCAGATTGATATCGACCTTCTTCTGGCTGGTGATTCTAACCTTCCATCGCAAGATATTTATAATCCGGATAGCAAGCCTACACCAAACCCAGGCTTCAAGCCATTTCGTGACAATACCACCACTACTACAGGCGTTTATGTACAGGATGTTTATACTATGGGCGACCTGTCTGTGATTGGTAACGTACGTTACGATTCGATGGATTTGGAACAACGCAAAGTGGGTTCTGAGAAAGAAAAAATGGACGATGACAAAGTCAGTTATAGAGCTGGCTTGGTATACCGCATGAATAATGATGCATCGTTTTACGCCAGTTTAGCGCGCTCTTGGCAATTACCTTACGCGGGGATCTACATCAATCCAAAATTAGCGGAATTCTTCCATACCGATCTTAAAGAAGTGGGTGCAAAGGCTTACTTACTTGATAACGCATTAATGCTCAATATGGCACTTTTCCAGATCGATCAAGAGCAGCCTCAAACTAATACAGACGGTGATGTGATCGACAAAATTGAAGTGCGTCACCAAGGTATTGAATTAGAAGCACGCGGCAAGATCACTAATCAGTGGGATCTTTCGGTTGGTTACAGCTATCTGGACGCAGAAGATAAAGCCACTGGCAAGAAACCAAATGATGTATCAGATCATCTGTTTTCCATCTGGAGCACTTATCAGCTGGATGACAATTGGCGCTTAGGTGGTGGTGTGAAATACGTCGGTGATCGATATGCTGGCAATGATGAAGCGGTGGCGCTAGGCGATTACACCACGGTGGATATTATGGCGGCGTACACAACGGGACGTCATAAATTTCAGGCTAATGCCTACAACATTCTGGATGAAAAATACATTCTTGGCGCGACCAGTGGTAGCTCTGGTTTGAACCAGATTGGCTACGGTGCTCCAGCAGAGTTCATGCTCAGCTACGGTTACCAGTTTTAGTGTTTTTGCACGATCTCTGATTTTTATATTGAGAGCGATTAGCCCAGAAAGCTAGTGAGTAAGGTGTTAATCGCGGCTTAGTTATTTTATAAAGGAAAAATAATGTCTTACCGAAACTTGAACAACAAGGAGCGTGTTGGTGCGGGATTGTCTACGACCTATAGTGCTCTCGCCATTGCTATCGCGTCTACCATATCAATAAACGCTGTCGCTGCTACCGATGCAGAATCCAGTTCGTCAGCAATGGAAACCGTTGTCGTTAAGGGCAGTGTGATAGGTAACTCTGAAATTGAGGACGTCAGAGAGTACCCGGGAGCACGAACCATTATTACTAGTGAACAAATCGAAAAAACCGCCGCAAGCTCGATTGATGGCGCTCTGCAAAGTGTTCCGGGTATTAAAGTTCAGGATGAAACCGGAACTGGTGTCCTACCCAATATTTCGGTGCGCGGCTTAAAAGCGAGCCGCAGTGGTCATGCCCAATTTTTAATGGATGGGGTTCCTCTTACTCTCGCACCGTATGGTCATACTGGTCAGTCTATTTTCCCTGCCACCCTGTCTATGATTGAACGAATTGACATTGTTCGTGGCGGAGCGGCGGTTCCGTACGGACCGAACAACGTGGGAGGTGTCATCAACCTGGTCACTAAACCGATTCCTTACACTTGGCAGGCGGAGATAAGTAATCGTCTCACAGTATTTGAAGGCGGAGATACACCGCTAAACGATTTTTACCTGAGGACGGGTGGTTGGTTGAATGATAGTTTTGCCTTACAACTGGAGGGGAACTTTCTCAAAGGCGAGAGTTTTCGCGAACATTCAGACACGGATGTAAAGAATTTCCAAGCCAAAATGCAGTGGCTGCTTAGTGACACGCAAGAGCTGCAAGCCTTTGTTCAGCGTTATGAAGCGGATACGCAAATGCCGGGTGCTTTGTCACCAGAAGACTATGCTCAAGATCGTCATCAGTCGAAGCGTTCATACGATGAGTATCAAGGTGAATCGACGCGTTGGAGCGTCAAATACATCCAAGACTTAGCGTTTGCAGACAGTGCTGAACTTGAGTTACTTACTTTTGGTCATCAGTCAGAGCGTTTTTTCCAGTGGGGCTTTAATAGTGCTGGTGGACACTGGGCGGACCCTGCGCTGCCATCCACCGATATTCGTACATCCCCACGTGAATTTACGGTGTATGGTTTTGAGCCGAAACTGGCAATGTACTTTGGTGAAGGGAAATCGATTACTCAAAACTGGATTATTGGGGCGCGTTACGTCAATGAAGATATTGATTACAAACTGACGCAGACCCCTATCTCTGGCGGCAGCACTAATGTACCGCGTGACTGGCATCTGGATACCGATGCATTTGCAGGTTACGTGAGTAATGAAATTGGTCTATTCAACGATACACTCAAAATCACTCCTGGACTGCGTTTTGAATCGGTTGATATGAGCTTTGACGATCTTGGAAAAGAACAAAGCGCGGATAACAAAGTGACAGAATGGTTACCAGGCTTGACGGTAGCGTATAGTGTTAATGAACAGTGGGTGACTTACGCTAACGCACAAAAATCTCTGCGAGCTCCTCAGATTGCCTATATCCGCGGTTTAGGTGAGGAGGGGAGTGAGTTAGCGTGGAACTACGAACTGGGTGCGCGTTACACTCAAAACGAGACAAGCTTTAACGCGGCAGTTTACCGCATCGATTTTGAAGACCAGTTGCAATGGCAAAGTGCGACACAAACTTTTGACAACATCGGTAAAACGTTACATCAAGGTATAGAGCTATCCGCTCGATATGTTCCGGAATCACTGCCTCTGCTTAGCTTAGGTGCCAGCTATAATTACTTAGATGCCACACTCGAAGAAGACGGTGATAACAAAGGGAATCAGCTACCGTTCACCTCTAAGCACCAACTTGGCTGGGATGCGACTTATGTATTCTCTGGCGTAGATACAACCTTATCCGGATTCTACTTTAGTGACGCGTACACTGATAATGCCAATACTCGCTCAGAGGATAGTACTGGAGCGACTGGTAAAGTTCCGTCGTATATGGTTTGGAACTTTAATTTGGGTGCTGACTTATACAAGGACGAGCAGGGTAAGCTGCGCATGAATGTCGCCGTGAATAATCTGTTCGACGAGGATTATTACTTCCGCGGCATTGATACCAGCCCGGTTGGTCGCTACCCGGCACCGGGACGTTCCTACACGCTTGATCTGAACTACCAGTTTTAAGTGGTTTGTTGAACCCACTCTGAAAGAAAAGTCGCCAGCTTAGGTTGGCGACTTTGCCGATCTTAGCATTGGAGAATGTATTGATATGGAAAATTTAAATAGATTGGGCAGTGGCCGTTTTTATGTGCTTGCGTTGGTGTTGCTGATGCTTGTTGTTGCTTCGTTTTCGAGTATGGCTCAGATGCGTACAGTTCAAGATGAGCAGGGCACCTTCGAGATTAAAACAATTCCAGAACGTATTGTCGTTTTAGAGTTCTCTTTCGTCGATGCCTTAGCCGCAGTGGACGTGTCGCCAATCGGTGTCGCTGATGATAAAGAGCCAACACGCGTCATTTCTGCTGTTCGAGACAAAGTCGAGCCTTGGCAGTCTGTTGGCGTTAGGTCTCAGCCTAGTTTAGAGGTGATTGCACAACTCAAGCCGGATCTCATCATTGCTGACGCTGAACGTCATCGCACTATCTATCAGGATTTGCAGCGAATTGCGCCAACATTGCTGCTAAAAAGTCGGGGTGAGACGTATCAAGAGAACCTTGAGTCTGCAATAAAAATTGGTATCGCGATTGGCAAACAAGAACAAATGATGCAGCGAGTCGAGCAGCATCAGCAAACGATGGCAAAGTTTAAACAGGTTTTTTCTACCCAAGACACCATACAGTTTGGTGTTGTTTCCGACAAAGGTATGTGGCTACATAGTCCGGTGTCTTATGCTGGTGGAGTTTTGACGACTCTGGGGCTCAATAGTCCTCTGGAAGATAAAACGCAAACGGCTTATTTGCCGACAAGTTTTGAGTTTCTTCTCAAAGCTAACCCAGACTGGCTGCTGATTGGGTTATATTCAACGCCTAATGTTGTGGATGAATGGCGCAAAAATCCATTGTTCAAATTGCTGACTGCGGTGAAAAAGCAGCAAGTTGTTGAGGTTTCGCCGCAATTGTGGTCTTTGAATCGCGGTATGCTGGCAGCGGAGGAGATTGCTCTAACGCTCAAAAAGATATTAGAGAAGTCATAACATCGCGTTTAAATACAGAGCCGAATTCGAACTAGGTGCTGTCATAATGATAATAAACCCCGCTATTACCTGCGGGGTTTAATTGTTTTGTATATCTGTATCTTATAAGTGTTTGCCCTTTACGAAACTTTAATCACGGCTTATTCGAGTCAACGATAAATAGAGATTAGTGGATCAATTTCGTTCTCTTCCATACGCTTCTAGCATGGAAAATTTACTGGATTTTTAGAGCCTTAGTTCGGTTTTATGTCTCTCTCACCCTGCTGTATAAGCTTCTCGATAAAACTTTATTGATAATTTTGTATTTTATGGTGTTCACTTTTGTGATCTTGTTCTACACTTCATTTTTAATGAAACAGGGGGCATATGAAACGATTGCCTTAAGGCAACACGTAAGTGCCGGACACTCATAAAGAAAATTCTTGAAATAAGGAGTTCTTTCATGGTTTCAGGAAAAAAAGCACCGCGAGATGATGCGGTGACACCTAAATCAGCCGGAGCAGAGTTTGGTTCGTTTGGTGATAATGTCGAAAGGTTGAACAAGTACTTGGGCAAGTTCGGCTATTTCGACAATGGCATCCATGCGCGTTATGGCATGTCGGCGAAGGATGCGGTGGCCCCACCTCCTAATGAAATGGAGTTTAGTGAACAGACAGAGCATGCGTTACGCAAGTTTCAAGAGTTCAACGGTCTCGTCCCGACTGGGAAGTTAGATCAAGCGACACTAGATAAGATGAGCCACAAACGCTGTGGGTATATAGAAGGTGGTGAATACAACGACAGCGGGCGAAAATGGAACAGTAACAACCTTACCTATGCGTTTCGGGAGTTCACTGGTGATCTGACGCCAGCTGAAATCCGCACTGCGATTAGTGCGGCATTTGGTTACTGGGCTGCGGTCACGCCTCTGAGTTTTCAAGAAGTGGCCATGTCGGCAAGTCCCGATATCATCATCCGCTTCGTAACTGGAGACCATGGTGACGGCAGTCCTTTTGATGGTGGTGGCGGAGTTCTGGCTCATGCTTTCTACCCGGAACAAGGGGCAATCTCAGGAGATTCTCACTTTGATGATGCTGAAACGTGGTCAATCGATTTACCTGCGTCAAACATAGATCTCTACACGGTGGCTGCTCATGAATTTGGCCATGCGTTAGGGCTCGGACACTCCTCAGTGAGCGGTGCTCTTATGGCACCGTACTATGGAGGACCACATCGGTACCTGCACCAAGACGATATTGACGGTATACAGTCTATCTATGGCGTGCAGCAATGGGCCAATAACAAGCAACTTCTAAAAGTGTTTACCAGTTACCATGGCAAGAACGCTTGGGCATACATTCAAGATGTCGGGTGGCGAAAAATCAAGCCCGCAACTCCGGAGGGAGTTACTTCAATGTTTTATGCTGCTTGCGAGGCGCGAGCCAATGGAATGACGGTGAATGCATTAACTACCGCCAGCGAAATAGAACAACTTTACGTCTAAGTTTAAGGAGATATGACAATGGCTACTCATAGCAATAAGCTCATCAGCCGTATTTTTACTACTTACCATTCTCAGAACAACTGGGCTTATTTGTCCGGTGTTGGGTGGAAAAAGGTCAAGACTGGTAACGCGGATGGATGCACAAATGTACATATCGCGCTAACGTCTGGCCGTGCTAACGGCAAGGTTGTCACTGCCGTTACGGATTCCGATGACAAGTTTATCACCCAGGTTTATCTATAACAGAGTCAAAAGAGGAGATCGGAAATGATTAACTCAGCGTTATACAACGATGATTTTTCTGATGGGCCAACTCCCCTGGAACTGGCGGAACTAAGTAATTCAGACGTGTCTGGTGAAAATGAAGCGCCGACTCCGTTGCCGCTAGGATCTGAAGCCACTTTAGCCGATGCATCTGCACCACCGGAACCCATGATGGAAGCGGAAATGGAAACGGTGAAGGATGAGGCTCCGCCACAACCTTTAGAGTTAAATATAATGTCATCCTCAGATGTCGAAGAAGATGTCGCTCCCGAGCCTATGGATATGGATACTCTGGTTCGACTCGAACAGATGAGCTAGGTTCATTAGCAAACAAAAAAATGAGAGGGGGAGTCCTGTGAACAAAATAGATCTCGCACAGCTTCAGTTCCTTATGGTACGCGTTGCTATCCAGGGGGTTAAACTGCCCGGTCTTGATTGCGATCTCGACTTTCCCGATCTTGCTACCTTGCGGGAGGCAGAGATCAAGTATGTCTCGTCTGACCATCTTATTCAGCCCGACATGCTGACGGATTTGGCCGAAACTCTTCCCGAGGCTGAAGTCTCGAAAAAGGCTGCAGAGCTTGGTCCGCTTTACTTCTTGCGATTCCAGCAGCCCAGTGTTCAGGACAACCAAATCAGCCTTAGTCTTCAGCTCGTGATTGGGTTTGATGATGTAGAGCCTCTTGCACTTGGCGCCATAGTAGCAACCTTTGAAAGAGGTAACGGTGAGTGGACTGCCGTTGAGCCCACTTATGTTCTGGCCTATTAGTTTCTGGATTCGTGCCATTGCTATTTCGCAAAGTGGCTAATTTAGCTAAAAAGCCCCAATTTTCGGGGCTTAGCTTATGTCTCGTGACGAAAGTGGTGATAAACAACCAGTCGTTAACGAGTGCGTGGTGCTTTAATACTCTTTTCAAGCAGAGCAGCTAACTCTTCTACTTTTTCGGGATACTGCTCGGCGAGGTTAACAACCTGGCCAATATCATCGTGCAAATCAAATAACTGAGCGCTGGAGAGATTGCCTTTTTCATTCCCCGTATATTGGCAGATAAAATCGTCATCGTGCGGCGGAATATAAGCGTAACGCTGGTCTCTGAATACCTTTTTGTATTGCATCCCTTCAAGCACCATATTGTCTCGGCCTTGAGGTTCCTTACCCAGTAACGTGTCCAGCAGTGGTTGGCTATCTGGCGCTTCTTCCTCTTGCAGTTCACTGCCGGTTAGCTGAGCAAAACAGTGATAAAGGTCGACTTGGTTGAACAAGGCTTCTGTTTCTCCTCGGGTAGCGCCGTTTGGCCAGCGGACAATAAATGGCACTCGTGTTCCACCTTCAAACAGGCTGTATTTACCACCGCGCAGTGGGCCAGCCATTCGATGTTCGCCGTTGAACTCAACTGCTTGATCTTTATAGCCATCGTTTAATACCGGACCGTTGTCGCTGGAGAAGATCACGATCGTATTATCAGCCAGTTGCAGCTCTTCCAATTTATCGAGGACCTGCCCAATGCACCAATCCATTTCGACGATTACATCGCCGCGAACACCGTGAGGTGTCACGCCTCTAAAGCGAGGGTTCGGAATACGCGGTACGTGCGGTTGATGCAAGGCGTAGTAAAGGAAAAACGGCTGATCTTGGTTTTGCTCGATAAACTCAATGGCTTTGTCAGCAAAGACTTCGCCCATGGTTTCATCATCCCAGATAGCAGATTGACCGCCGCGCATGTGACCGATACGGCTAACGCCATTGATGATCGTGCCGTCGTGGCCATGATCGTACATGACATCCAGAAGCTCTGGGTTGTGGCGGCCTGTAGGTACGTCATCAAAGGCTTGATCCCAATCGTAGGTCACTTCAATCGGGTCTGAAGGATCGAGGTTATCAACATGGCGATTGTCGATGTAGACACATGGAACACGGTCATTGGTCGCAGCCATAATGTAGGAATCGTCAAAACCGACATCGTTTGGTGTTCCCTGAATTTCTTGATTGAAATCGAGTTCACCATTGCCGAGCCCTAAATGCCATTTACCGACGATGCCGGTGCGATAGCCAGCCTTTTGGAACATTTTTGGCATCGTGAAATCAGAGATGGTGATGATCTGCGGGGCATCGCCAGGTAAAACAGCTGCGTTAGGGTTACGCCAAGGATAAGAGCCAGTCAGTAAACTATAGCGCGAAGGCGTACACGTCGCCGCCGTGGCATAACCTTGATGGAACTTAAGCCCTTCTTCAGCCAGTTTATCCAGGTTAGGCGTTGGAATGTCGTTGGCACCGTAACAGCTCAAATCGCCGAAACCGAGATCATCGGCATACATAATAATTACATTAGGGAGTGTATCGTTACTCATGAGAATTCCTTATCGGTTCCGCTGTGAATGAACAAGTCATATGGAAGCAAGTGATCAAGCACTCGGCCGTCAGCCCATGGATCGTCGGTTCGAACCAATTCTTCTGCCATGGCGCGCAATAGGCGACGAAGGTCTGCTTGTTCAGGGTCGAATGCTAGATTATTGGTTTGGTAGGGATCTTGGATGTTGTCGAAAAATTGGGTTTTTTCGACTTGGCCGAAATCATCAATATGTAGTGCTAAGGAGTAGCGCTCAGTCTTAATGCCTCGAACTGAAGCGAAATAGCCACGGATTTTACCGTCTGCACCTGGCGCGGTATTGATGTTCTTCAGATAGAGAGCGTAAGTGGGGCTGGTATCCATCGAACCTGAGCGGAAAATCTCATCGAGATTGCGGCCATGAATATTGGTTGGGCAAGATGATGAAAGCCCCATCAATCCCAAGACAGTTGGCATAATATCAGCACTGCTCAAAAAGGCTGGGTGTTGATTTGCCTGACTCTGATCGGCAGCTTTTACAATGAAAGGTACTGAAAATGCCTCGTTATAGATGCAGTTTTTGGCATCATTTACGCCTTGGCTGCACAAGGTTTCTCCGTGGTCGCTGGTAAATACCACGATGGTATTGTCCCATTCACCGATCGCTTTCAGTGTCTCAACCAGACGGCCGAACTCACTGTCGGTGCCTGTAACATTGGCAAAGTAATAAGGCGCGCTATTGGCTTTTTCGAGGCTCGTATCAGCGTTTTCGCGCAATAAAAGCTCATCAACAGGCGTGTCTTTGTAACGTAACCAGTCTTCCATACGGCAATCGTCAAGGCTGTCATATGGGCTGTGTGGCGGGTTCATCGACATAAACAGCGCAAAAGGTTTGTTTGCGTCGCGCTGGCCTTGTTCGTTCTTCAGATACTCAATCGCCTTGTCGGTTTCATGTTCTGCCGACCATACCTTTGGTTCGTGACGGCGGCCATCGCTGTCGTAGTAGTGGGGATTGTTGTGTTCATCAAACGTGCCGTATCCATACCAATAATCTATTCCATGGCGGCGCTGTGGTTCGGTGTACGAGTCCCAGGCAGGTATATTCGGGTCAACGTAATGACCGGGCTGCACTGGATCATTTGGTGTCGGTACATCCAAATGCCATTTGCCGATATAACCGACGTGATAGCCTGACATTGACAGGACATCAGTGAAACAAATCGCGGTTTTTGGCAACTCGGAATCAACGCGGTCTGAGTTACAGTTCAGCGGTACACCACTGCGTGACGGGAATTGCCCGGTCATCAGGCTACCGCGGTGTGGGCTACAAACTGGGCAGTTACTTACGGCGTTGTTCAGCAACGTTGATTGTTGGATAAACGCATCAAGGTTGGGTGTATGGACAGGGTCCCCCACACCGGGAATTAAGTCACGATAGTTTGGATCTTGCCAGATACCTAACGACATCAGGCGAAATTGATCGGGGAATACATAGAGTAAATTGGGGTTTTTCATGATTCACAATAGTAGAGAGTTTGAAATATTATATTGAAACGTCGTTTTATAAATGTTGTTTGTGATCACGGATTGATGATAAATTAAAATGGCGTTTTAAAATAATTCGTCAACTAATAACAAGGTGTGGTTACGGTGTCACTTATTATTCCCATCAGTAAAGCGAAAGCAAAGCGTCCGTTTCATATTTTGTCCAAGCCGATTGGACCTTTGTGCAACTTAGATTGCGACTACTGCTTCTATCTCGACAAAACCGACTATTACCCGCAAACCAAACAGTTTGATATGGGTGACACGACACTTGAGGCACACATAAAAAGCTACATAGAGAGCCAGCCTGTTGGTTGTCCGGAAGTGACGTTTGGTTGGCAGGGTGGGGAACCGACATTAAGAGGGTTGGCGTTTTTTCGTCAGGCAGTGGCGCTGCAAAAAAAATATGCCCGTCCGGGAATGAAGATCATCAATACGCTGCAAACCAATGGTGTACTGATTAATGACAGTTGGGCCGAGTTTCTTAAACAGCATGAGTTTTTGGTTGGGATCAGTATTGATGGTGATGAAGAATTGCATGACTACTACCGCAAAACACGCAGTGGGAAGGGCTCTTATCGTCAGGTGATCCAAGGTTTGCAGACGCTACAAAAGTATCAGGTCGATACCAATGTGCTGACTGTGATTCAAAACCACAACGGCAATCATGGTAAACGAGTATATCGGCACCTGAAACAACTTGGGGTGACATTTATTCAGTTCATTCCAATTGTCGAACCGGAAAAAGGCAAAGGTGTTTCGGAGCGAAGTGTATCTCCAGAGCAGTTTGGCCAGTTTATGGTGGATGTGTTTGAAGAGTGGCGTAAAGGTGACATTGGTAAAGTGTACGTCAGCCATTTTGATAATGCGCTCGGCATGCATTTGGGTATGCCGTCTTCTATTTGTGTACACGCCCCTCAGTGTGGGGAGAATCTTGTGATTGAGCACAATGGTGATGCCTATAGCTGTGACCATTTTGTTTATCCAGAATTTAAAGTGGGGAATATCAACCAGCGAGATTACCCTGACTTGATAGAAACACCGATCCAGCAACAATTTGCTACCCGCAAGCCAACTGGTAGCCAAATCCATTGCCAGCGATGTGACCAACGTTCGCTTTGTCATGGCGCTTGCCCTGCACAGCGGATCGATGCAAACGGGGAGTTGTCCATATCCGCAAAGCATTATCTGTGTGACGGGTATTATCAGTTTTTCTCTCATCTTCGCCCTTACCTTGATGCGATGGGGCGATGTTTACAACGTGGCTTGCCACCTCTCTATTACGCTCGATTTATGCGCCATCCCTAGGCTGGTGTGCGCATCCATCCTTTGAGCAATTCTGCTGGCATTGTTAAAGAACACGCTGTCATAGGCTAATTTTTCTATTTCAGCGTGCTTTCAATTCCGTAGTCCTATCAGCCCCGCTCATCAGAACCTGTTTACTCTATGCTAAGAAAGCAAATCGTTAATAAATGAAACGGCGTTTTAATTTTATTGTTTTTGGTAGTTCAATTTTGTGAGCCAGGTGGGCATTGAACTAAAAAAATAAAACGTAGTTTTGATCTTTATATCAAAAATATAAAAAAGCGTTTCAATAATTATGGTTTATGGGTTTTAATTCATTCATTGATGATTTTGTTGTTAAGCGAGTAACCCGTGGCAATAAGTTTGAATTGTTTGGCAAATACGGCGCAAGGATGCACAGGCCGTTCTGAAACGCTGAAAATGCTAAAAGCGATTGTAGAGCGCCAAATGGATGTTGTTCGTGGAACAATACAAGACGTGCCGCACTTTAATAGCGCGGCGCACTATACAGAAAGCGTCGCGGGTATCGAACATGTTTGTCGTTTGATGTGGGGCGCAGTGCCAGCTGGAGAAGCGCTGAAAGATGAGCATGCCGAGTTGCGCCAGTTGATCGCCAATGGTAGCAATCCCATGCACCCAGACTTTTGGCAGTTTCCACGCAATTATGACCAACGTGTTGTGGAGATGTCATCGATTGCCGTGGCGTTGATCGATGCTAACGAATTTTACTGGCAGCCGTTAGATCGCGAGCAGCGCACTAACCTTGTGACTTGGTTAAATTCCGTCACCGATTTAGAGCTGCCACCAAACAACTGGCGCTGGTTTAGGGTTCTGATCTTAAAAGCGCTATCGTTACTGGGTGTGGAAATTCAGCATCAGGTGCTTGAACAAGACCTCGCTTTTATTGATGAAATGCATTTAACAAACGGGTGGTATCAAGATGGTCTCACAGGTGTGGTGGACTATTACAACCCGTTTGCTTTCCAACTTTACGCATTGGTGTACGCCCGCTGGGACAATTATCATAGTGCTGGCAGTCAGCTTTTGCTTGACCGTGCAATAGAGTTTTCTCATCGCTATCAATATTGGTTTGGCGAAGATGGTCAGCCTCTGTGCTACGGCCGCTCGTTGAATTATCGCTTTGCTGGTGCTGCTTTTTGGGCGGAATTGGCGCGTACTGAACATCCTGATATTGATATCGCAATGGCAAAAAGCTACTGGATGCAAACCATGCGCTGGTGGGCGAATCAGCCAATCTTGGATCAACAGGCACAGTTGTTACCGGGCTTTGCTTACCCTAACTTGCTCGTGAGTGAATTCTATACCAGTTACGCGTCACCGATGCTGGCACTTAAAGCCTTTAACGCCCTCTACCTGCCTGAACAGCATCCATTTTGGACGGTAGAAGAACAACCATTATCGAGCAGCATGCCCGCCACGTGGATTGGTGATCGCCACCTGATTACCCGCCGTCAGGGTAGTTATCTGCTGACTAATAGCGCACCTGCAAACGAGCTGCGTAATTGTAATGACAAATACAGCAAGTTTGCCTACAGCTCCGCGCACGGGCTGTGTGTTGAATCAACGAATTGGTTGGATCAGGGTTGGGCGGGAGACAATATTTTTGCTTTTGCTCATCCACAGACTCGTCAATGGTTTAGTCGCACCCGAAATATCAATAGCTATCGCGAAGGCGATGCACTGGTCTCTTTATGGCAGCCGTTTGAAGGTTGTGTGGTGAAAACGCGCCAACAATTTACTGAGCAGGGTGAACTTCGCAGCCATGAGATCACCACAGACTTTGCTTTGGAATTTGTGATGACCGGGTATGCCGTAGATGGCTGGTCAGCTTGGTTTAGCCATCAGGTGATTCAGCCTGCACGAGTGGAGTCTGAGCGGCTCTTTAGTGAACTGATTTTATTGCAAGGTGAGGGGAAAACCCGAGTCTACCCATGCGCACCCAATACCAATTTACTTTATCCCCAAGCTAGTGTTCCGGCCATTACTGGTCGTATCGAACCCGGTACACACCAGTATATTGTCGCCGTGAACGCTGGCAATGTGCCTCGCTGAGTTAAATGGCTACGCGAAGTGCGAAAGAATTAATTTTTATATTTGTATACAAATCATGGAGTTACTGATGAGTTATGAGAATAGCTTACCTCTACTTGGCAAAGTCGCTATCGCGGTTGCAGCCTCTGTCTCTTTTTCTGCTTTGGCGGATACGTACAACGAAGCCCCACAGCTAAAAGAGTTGGTGGCAGCTGGGCAACTAGCCCCTGTTTCTGAGCGTTTGCCTGAAAACCCACTTGTTGTTGAGCCGATTGAATCTATCGGTCAATACGGTGGTGAATTGCGTCTGCTTGGTTTAAAAGCGGACCGTGGTCACCGCATGCGTATGCTTAAGTACGACAACTTATTTAACTTTAACCGTCACTACACGGGTATTGAGCCAAATCTAGCGACTAGCTACACAGTAAACCCAGAGCTTACAGAGTACACGATCAGCTTGCGCAAAGGCGTTAAATGGTCTGACGGAACAGAGTTTACAGCGGAAGACATCAAGTTCTACCTAGATTTAATTAACCGTGAAGACTGGTCTGGCAACAAACCACTCTATGCTCGTCAATCAGGTGATGCAGTCGGTACCGTTGTCGACAAACACACAATCAAAATCACGCTAAAAAATGCCGATGGTATGTTCATTCGTAAATTGGCGAACACGGATGGTTCTAACATCGTTCAGTTCCCGAAACATTACTGTGAGCAATTTTTGCCTGAAGTAAACGCTAAAGTGACTGAAGAAGCAAAAGCCGCTGGCTTTGATAGCTGGCAGCAATACTTCCAAACTAAGTGTCGTGCGATTTACTTCCAGGAAAGTTACCAAAACCCAGACCGCCCTACAGTAAACGCCTGGAAAGTAAAAGTCGCTCCAGGTCCGCAAACGCAATATGCAATTTGGGAACGCAATCCATACTATTGGCAAGTCGATACGGCGGGTAACCAATTACCTTACCTGGATACGGTTTACTTCTCTTACTCTGAGAATAAAGAAGAGATGGTTCTTCGCGCTGCCGCTGGTGAGACAGACTTCCAAACTCGTCATATTGGCGTAGCTAAGTACCGCCCAATGCTCATCGAAAACGAGAAGAAGGGTGACTACACTTACGCGACTCGTCCAAGCACTACCATGAATGCGCTGATCCTTGGCTTAAACCAAACACACAAAGATCCCGTCAAGCGTGAACTATTTTCTAACAAAGATTTCCGTGTAGCACTTTCTCACGCAATTGATCGTGAAGGTATTAGTGAGACTATTTTCTCAGGTGTCGTTGCGCCATACCAAGCAGCGCCTTCAGAGGGTAGTGCATTCTACGATGAGGAATTTGCAACTCAATACACAGAGTTTAACCCAGAACTTGCCAACCAACTGTTAGACAAAGTCGGTCTGAACAAGAAAGACGACGATGGCTACCGACTTGATAAAACTGGCAACCGTTTACGCGTCGAAGCGCTCGTTAACCAACAACGTGTTGGCGAAACTACAGACATTCTTGAACTTGTGAAAAACGATTGGAAAGACGTGGGTGTATTCCTGGATATCCGTATCGTTGAAGGTTCTTACCTGCAAACTCAACGTTTGGCGAATGAATATGATTTAGCGCCAGCGAAAGGTGATGGTGGTATCGGTGTGTTGGATACTTTCCGCAGCTATGCACCTCAAAACCCAGAGTCTACCTGGGGCTTAGGCTACTACTACTGGATGACCGATACTGCACACGCTAATGCTGTTGAGCCACCTGAACATGTTAAGCAGCAAATTGAGCTTTACCAAGCTATGGGTAAAACGTCTTCTCATGAAGAACAGTCTAAGCTGATGCAGCAAATTATTGATATTGCGAAAGAAAACTTCTATGTGATTGGTACGGTTCAACCTCTGGATGAAGGTGTGATCATTCGTAAAGGCGTTCGCAACGCTGATACTGAGGTTCCAAACTCATACAGTATCGCGTCGCCAGGTCCAATGCGTACCGCTCAACTTTGGAAGGAATCAAAGTAATTTCGTTGAACTAGGTATGGTTAAACCAGACCTGTTAGCCGCAGTCACTAGCAGCTGCGGCTAACGAATCTCTTGTTTTAACTGTTTGCGAAGTTGCAAATGTAGGAATATTTATGAGCAGTTTTTTTCTGTATATAGGACAAAGATTAGCGGCGGTGTTTACCACTTTGCTGGTCGTGTCTATTTTAGTTTTTGTCGTTATTGATTTACCACCAGGTGATTTTGCTTCTGCAAAAATCGCAGAAATGGCCGCTATGGGTCAAGATGTCGACCCCGAGCAGATCCTTGTTTTGCGTGAAATGTTTGGTTTGGATAAACCGTTGCATGAGCGTTACATAAGTTGGATGGGAGGTCTACTTACAGGTGATCTAGGGCTTTCTCTGGTTAACAATAAACCGGTTTGGGATAACATTCAGCCTACGTTATTACCTACCATTCTTCTCGCCTGTGCAGTATTGGTTTTCAAGTTTACGTTGGCTATTCCAATCGGTGTTTACTCTGCTCTGCGTCAATACTCATTTGGCGATTACATCGCAACCATATTTGGCTTCATTGGTATGGCAACGCCTAACTTTGTTATTGCGATTGTTGCCTTGCTAATTGGTTATCACTCTTTTGACGTGATGCTGTCTGGCCTTTACTCGCCAGAGTATATCTCTCAACCGATGAGTTTCGAAAAATTCATGGACGGGGTTAGTCGTAGCTGGCTGTATATTCTCGTTGCTGGTACCGCAGGTATGGCGGGTATCATTCGTATTATGCGTGCTAACTTACTCGATGAATTAACTAAACCTTATGTAAAAACTGCACGAGCTAAAGGCCAAAAAGAATTTACGCTTCTAGTTAAGTACCCAATACGTGTCGCGTGTCTACCACTTGCTGCGACGATTGGTTGGCAGTTACCACTTCTTATCAGTGCAGACGTGATTGTAAGCCAGGTGTTGAACATCCCGACAATGGGACCAACCATGCTTAGCGCATTGCGTAACCAAGATATGTACCTGGCTGGCGACATTCTATTGCTGATGTCTACCTTAACCATTATCGGCACCATCATTTCTGACCTCATCATGTATTGGGTAGACCCTCGCGTCCGCGCTGGTCTGTAATCAAGGAGTAATCATCATGACAGCTAATATTCAAACTGCTCCTGCTAATAGCATGTTTGCTCGAGTATGGAAGCGCAAGAAAAAACAGATTGACCTAACGGAAGCAACCGCCTGGCAATTGATTGGTCTTAAATTAAGACGTCACAAACTGGCTTGGTACAGTATGTGGTTCTTAGCGCTAATCTATTTTGTCGCTGCATTCGCGGAGTTTTTTGCACCGTTTAACTCAAGCGACAACTGGCGTCGATACACGTATGCGCCTCCGCAAGAGATAAATCTGTTTGAGAAAACCGCTGAAGGTTGGGATTGGGCTCCACATTTAATCGGCTACACAGTCAAAACCGACCTACGTTCGCTAAAACGTCATTACACCGAAAATCCTGCCAAGAAAGTTTATTTTGAATTTTTTGGTGAGGTAGAACCGTACACGTTAGCGGGCTTCATTCCGATGAAGTACAAGTTACTTGCGCCGAAAAATAAACGTGATCCTTTCTTCATCCTTGGTTCTGATCGAATGGGACGCGATATGTTATCGCGACTGATTCATGGTGCGCGTATCTCGCTGTCGGTGGGTCTAATTGGTGTATTTTTTACCTTTTTCATCGGTATTTTGGTGGGTGGTATCTCCGGTTACTTTGGTGGCAGAGTAGATAACTTTATCCAACGTACCATGGAGATTGTTAAATCGGTACCAACGCTTCCACTTTGGATGGCGCTAGGTGCGTCATTACCTAATGACTGGAGCTCGTTGCAGCGTTACTTCCTGATCACCATTATCTTAGGTTTGGTTGCATGGCCAGATATGGCTCGCGTCGTGCGCAGCCGCTTTATGTCATTGAAGAGCGAAGAGTATGTTGCAGCGGCATGGTTAGATGGCAACTCGCCATTTGAAATTATCCGCCGTTACATGGTGCCAAACTTCCTGAGCCATATCATCGCAGTGGTTACACTAGCGATTCCGGGCATGATTTTGGGCGAAACAGCGCTTAGCTTCTTAGGTCTAGGCCTTCAACCACCCATGGTGAGTTGGGGGGTATTGTTACAAGAAGCCCAAAATATCCGTGCTCTAGCGGATGCGATCTGGCTGTTAATTCCAGCAGCAAGTGTGGTTATTGCCATTCTAGCGATGAACTTTGTAGGTGACGGTTTACGTGACGCCTGCGACCCTTACCATGAACAAGGTGCAAAATAAGGTATTTAAAATGGCGGAAAAAATTCTTGAAGTTAAAGATCTGAACGTCAGCTTCCCGACAACGATGGAAACCTTCCACGCTGTTAAAAACGTATCGTTTCATTTAAATCGTGGGGAAACCTTGTCTGTCATCGGTGAGTCGGGTTCTGGTAAATCGGTGACAACCAGCGCGATTCTTCAACTGCTGGACAAACCAGGACGAATCGATTCAGGGGAAATTCTTTATCATACCGATGGATCCAAGGTGGATATCACCACGTTGTATCCGCGTAGTGAAGAAATGCGTAATTTGCGTCGCTTTAACTTCTCATTGGTATCGCAAGAGCCAATGGCAGCACTGAGCCCGGTTCATACGGTTGGCGATCAAATTAAAGAAGTGCTTTGTCTTGTGGACCCAGGCATCACGAAACAAGTGGCGCATGAACGTGCAATTGAACTTTTGACTCAGGTGCAAATGCCTGAGCCGGAAAGTTTGATTAACAAGTACTCATTCCAGTTATCTGGTGGTCAGCGTCAACGAGTTGTCATCGCGATGGCGATTGCCAGTCGTCCGGATGTACTAATCGCCGACGAGCCAACAACGGCGTTAGATGTGACCACTCAAGCTGAAATTTTGGAACTGTTTGCCAAACTGCAGCAAGAGATAGGCATGGCTATTTTGTTCATTACTCATGATTTAGGGGTAGTGGCACAAATCTCGGACCGTGTCGTCGTTATGGAAAAAGGTGTGGTTGTCGAGCAAGGTGATGTGCGCCAAATCTTCGAGCGACCTGAGCACCCATATACGATTAAGCTGATGAATGCGACGCGTGCGCTTGAGCTACCTTCTAAGGTGAAAAAGCCGTTTGTTTACGCAGGGCAAACGCCACTTTTAGATGTCAACAACGTCACTAAAGTGTTTGAAAAACCGGGCAAGTTGTTCGAGAAAAAACAATTTATGACGGCGGTGAACAATGCGACGTTAACGCTGCACCCAGGTGAATCTTTGGGAATTGTTGGTGAGTCCGGTTCGGGCAAAAGTACCTTAGGTCGAGCGATTTTAGGTATGCAGCCAGCAACGTCAGGTAACATTCGTTACGTAGACGAAAATAGCGACATCGAGCTAGAGCTTGCTGACTACAAGCGTGTGAAACGCGATCCTTTGTTTGCCGATCTGCGTTTGATTTTCCAGGATCCATGGTCCTCTTTAAATCCACGTATGACGGTTGCGGATATCATTGAAGAGCCGCTGAAACTGCTTCGCACAGAGATGAGCGCGCAAGAACGTAAAGATCGCGTACGTAATATGATGCGTCGAGTGGGTTTGCCAGCGGAGTTCTCAAGCCGCTATCCACACGCATTCTCTGGCGGGCAGCGCCAGCGAATTGTTATTGCTCGCGCACTGGCGACGATCCCTAAACTCATCATTGCAGATGAGGCGACCGCAGCATTGGACGTATCATTGCGTGCACAGGTTTTGGACCTATTGATTGAGTTCCAAAACGAATTTGGCACATCGTTCATCTTAATCACCCATGACATTGCAACCGTGAAGTACTTCTGTGATCGAGTGATCGTACTGCAACACGGCACAATAATGGAGCAGGGTACCATCGAGCAGGTAATTCATAACCCACAAGAACCATACACTCAAAAATTGATTGCAGCGGTTCCTGTTGCCGAACTACCTAAAGAAGTGGCGTAAAGTTCACTGGTTACTCTAACTCATGGTGACTTTAAGTTATCTATAAAGGCCGCGTTATGCGGCTTTTTTGTTTTCAGAATTCGTAATTTGTAAAAATATTAAAAAGGTTCCTATGAAGTTTTGGCAAGATCTGTCCATTGTTAGACGTATCTACATTGGCTTTACCTTGTTGCTGCTTAAATAAGATGTCGTTTTATTTTTTAATAAATAAGATCGGAAAAGATAAATGGGTGTTGTGATATTTTAATGTGTATTTTGTTTTATAGGGATATAAGGCGATGTTAGATGTTAATAGAAGGGATAATTATTGATGAATAAGTTAATTGATCTTATTTACATAAAAAGAAAGAGCCCATAAGGGCTCTTTTAGTATGCAAACAATATCTTAGGAAATATAAAGCTATATCTTATTTCAACCAGTAACTACTTTCGTAGGGCCAATACCGGTTAAAACTTACTTTGAGCTATCAAAGACTTTAAGTTTCAAATGCTGCTAAATTAACCTCATTAAAACCATCGTATTTTAAATGACTCATATTCAATATCTTTGGATTAAAAACATTAATCTGATAGTGAAGAAATATTTCATAAAATAAGAACAACTAATAGCTAACTAGCGTTCACAGCTAAATAGTATCACTATGGAGTGATAAATCAATTTTGAAACGATGTTTTATAATCTGTGTCACATAATTGAAAATGATAAAAATTAAAAATGAAATGACGTTTCATTTGATGTTGATTGCATCGGGGCGATTGTTTATAGTTTTTGTGCTCATTTTGCTTCTGTATGAATTTTTAGTTTCTGGGTGAGTACAGGAAAGCGAGGTGATCATCTTCCCGTCATAAATCGACTGTTGTTAGAGGAATCGTGATGCGCGCTGTTGAACATCGCAAGTTGTCCCTTCTGTTTCCGTTTTTAAGCTGGTCTTCCAAGGTAAACTCTCAAACTCTTAAAGCGGATATCTTAGCCGGACTTACAGGAGCAATTATCGTGCTCCCCCAAGGTATTGCTTACGCCATGATTGCAGGTTTGCCGCCTGAGTTTGGTCTGTATACGGCAATTATTCCCGCTATTTTGGCATCACTGTTTGGCTCATCGCATCATTTGATTTCGGGCCCGACAGCGGCTCTTTCGGTGATTGTCTTTACCACCATAAGTCAATTCGCTGATCCGGGAACGCCACTTTACATCCAACTGTGTTTTACGTTGACCCTGTGTGCCGGGATTATTCAACTGCTTTTCGGACTGTTGCGTTTTGGCGTTGTGGTCAATTTTGTGTCTCACTCTGTGGTGCTTGGGTTCACTTTAGGTGCGGCGATTGTTATCGGGGTCAGCCAGCTTAAACATGTATTGGGCTTACAATATGACTCGGGCGAAACGGCGGTTGAAAATATCATACTGCTAGTCAGTAATATCAATGGATTAAATAGTAAAGAGCTATTAGTAGGCATTGTTACCATCGCAGTTTGTGTGTTGTGTAAACGCATTTGGCCAAAACTACCCCACATGTTATTCGCGACCTTGGTGGCGATGGGATTTGCGACTTGGATGAATCATGCCGGTAACGAGGTTTTGATGGTGAGCCAAGTAAGCAGTAACTATTTAAGCCTGTCTTCTCCTTTTGTTGGTTTTAGCCATATATCTACCATGCTTGACGGTATTTTCGCGGTTGCGATGTTGGGTCTGGTTGAAGCGATTTCAATTAGCCGCTCAGTGGCGATGAAATCTCGCCAACAGCTTGATAGCAATCAAGAGTTTATCGGCCAGGGAATTTCAAACATGGTTGGCTCGTTCTTCTCTTGTTATGTCTCCTCGGGCTCTTTCACCCGCAGCGGCGTGAATTACAGTAGCGGCGCACAAACCCCACTAGCCGCGGTGTTCGCTGGCTTATTCTTATTAATCATCATGGTGCTGTTTGCTCCGTACGCAGCCTATATACCGATTGCAGGAATGGGGGGGTTGTTGCTGGTTGTTGCCTGGAACCTGGTGGATGTTCATCACATTAAAGTGATTGCAAAACATGATGGTAAAGAGATATTTATTTTGGTTGTGACCAGCCTAGCTGCGATTTTTCTTCATCTTGAACTTTCTATTTATGTTGGCGTAGCCGCCTCTCTTTTCTTCTATCTACGCAGAACGTCGCGACCAACTATCGAGTTACTCAATTGCGATGAGCTGAATATTGACGATCAGCAAGATATCGCGGTTGTTCGTATTAATGGTTCGATTTTCTTTGGTTGCGTTCAATACCTCCATCAAGAGTTGCAGAAGATCAGTTCTAAGCAGTTGATTATTTTAGGAAGAGGGATCAACTTCATTGACCATCTTGGTGTACAGATGCTCGATGATTATGTGTCAACCAGTGGGCGGAGCGTCTATTTCTGTCGCTTTAAAGCGAACGCCAAAGCATCACTATTAAATGGTGCAACGTCGGTACGAGAAGAACATTTTTCCGATCGATTGACGCCATTGTTAAAGCTCATTTGTAAGAGGTAATTCATGAAAGTATTAGTGACGGGTGGCTGCGGCTATATCGGTAGTCACGCCTGTGTCGCACTGGCTGCTGCAGGACATGAACCGATTGTGCTGGATAACTTCAGCAACAGTAACCCTAAGGCTGTGGTTCGTATTGAGAAGTTGATTGGGCGTCCATTGGTTGTTTATCAGGGCGACATTCGTGATCGCCTCGCGCTTGATTGCATTTTCGAACAGCACAAAATCGGTGCCGTGATGCATTTCGCCGGGCTTAAAGCAGTCGGCGAGTCGGTGGCTAAACCGCTTGAGTATTATGATAACAACGTCTCAGGCACGCTAAATTTGTTGGCTGCGATGAGAGCCGCACATGTTTACCGTTTGATCTTCAGTTCATCGGCGACGGTCTATGGCGATCCTCTAACGGTTCCTATTTCTGAAACTGCCCAAACCGGCGCAACGACCAACCCATATGGTACGAGTAAACATATGGTCGAAAGTTGTTTGAGAGATTTCTCTGCTGCCAATCCAGACTGGAGCATCACGCTGTTACGTTATTTCAACCCGATCGGGGCTCATCCTAGCGGTTTAATTGGTGAAGACCCAACTGGTATTCCCAATAACCTGATGCCGTTTATTACTCAAGTGGCGATTGGACGACGCGACACGCTCTCTATTTTCGGTAACGACTACCCAACGCATGATGGCACTGGCGTGCGTGACTACATTCATGTTCAAGATCTCGTCGAAGGCCATGTGGCGGCACTGGAAGAGCGAGGCAATGTTAGTGGGCTGCATGTCTACAACCTTGGGACGGGTAATGGCGTCAGCGTATTAGATATGGTTGCAGCGATGAATAAGGTACTGGGCCGAGAGTTACCAGTGCGCATCGAGCCACGAAGAGCCGGTGATATTGCGCAGTGTTTTGCCGAAGTGGATAAGGCTGAGAAAGAGCTCGGTTGGAGCGCGAATCACGATTTAATGGATATGGTTGAGCACAGTTGGAACTGGCAGCAGCGCAATCCGAATGGTTACCAATCTTAATTCTTTAAGGAAACATAATGTCTCAATCATTTGATGTAGCAGAGCATCCTCACCGTCGTTTTAATCCTCTTACGGGTGAGTGGGTGCTGGTGTCGCCTCATCGCGCGAAAAGACCGTGGCAAGGGCAACAAGAAACCCTCAATATTGAAAGCCTGCCGAATTATGATGACTCATGCTTTTTGTGCCCAACAAATACTAGAATCAGCGGTGATGTGAATCCGAATTATCAAGGTACGTTCGTGTTTAAGAACGACTTTGCCGCCCTTACAGAGCAAACCCCTGATTCACCAGTGAGCGATGATCCTCTTTTTCAACTTCATAGTGCCAAAGGGGAAAGCCGAGTGATCTGCTTCTCGCCTGATCACAGCCGCACTTTGCCAGAGTTGAGCGTGGAAGAAATTGGACATGTGATTACTACTTGGATAGAACAAACGGAAGAACTGAGCCAGCGTTATCCT
>NZ_JAWLID010000004.1:171586-171992 GCF_033042495.1 Vibrio sp. EA2
CAGTTTTGTACCAACCTTGGTAGCCAGAAAAGACCAACAGCAGCAGCACTATTTTGAACGACACCATAGCCCTCTGTTGTTGGATTATGTGCAGCGTGAAGTGGCGTCTGGCGAGCGTATTGTTGTCGAAAGTGATTATTGGGTGGCCTTGGTTCCTTACTGGGCAGCTTGGCCGTTCGAGACGATGGTCTTGCCAAAAGTTAAGCTGGGCCGACTGACGGAAATGACTCAAGAGATCCAGGTTGATCTCGCCAAGACGATTAAGTTGTTAACCACTAAGTACGATAACCTTTTTCAGTGCTCTTTCCCTTACTCAATGGGCTGGCATGGAGCACCGTTTATCGGCGGAAATCCCGACGCTTATTGGCAAGTACATGCGAGCTTTTTACCACCATTACTACGCAGT
>NZ_JAWLID010000004.1:172076-420838 GCF_033042495.1 Vibrio sp. EA2
CTACGCAACGCTTCAGAGACGCACTACAAGCAGCAAGACTAGTTGTGCGACGTTCGGAGAAGAAACGCTTCTCCGAACCGCTGAATCATAAAGGTAGTTGGCGGTTGGCGAGTTTGACCATTCGCTGTAATAGAAAGCTGAAAATCAGCTTTTTTTGAAATTAATATTTAAAATGAAATGATGTTTTAAAAATGTGAGCGAGTTATGCGTTTATAGAAAAGTATCACTGTAAACTATAGATATATCATCGAGCATAACCCTGAGTTTGCATTACAAAGGTTTTAAGAGAATTTCGGTATGAGTGAAACGATTACTTTGCGTCCGTTGCCAGGCACACTGGACGAAACAAAAGTGGTGAACCATCTAACCACGGTAGTAGAAGCGATTAAGCGCAATATTCCTAAAATTGGTGAGCGTAATCCAAAAATTGGTACGTCAGAGCATCAATGGGATTACTGTGACCAGTTTGATTGGGTATCGTCTTTTTGGACTGGAGAGTTATGGCTCTGCTACCAAATGACGGCTGATCAGCAGTTTAAAAACAGTGCCAAGTTGCGCAAACAATATTTTGCCGACATGCTGCTTGACCCATTCTGGTTAGATCACGACTTAGGTTTCCAATACAGCTTAAGCTGCGTGGCCGATTACAAATTGACGGGCGATGAAGAGTCAAAAATGATGGCAATTCGCGCCGCTGATCACCTTATCCATCGTTTCAGAAAGATTGGTGGTTATATCGTTGCGTGGAATGACACGCATCCTCTTGGCCCTGAAATTACGCAAGGCAAATCGATCATCGATTCTCTGCAAAATACGGCGTTACTATTTTGGGCGTCAAAAGTGACAGGTTCTCCTGTTTATGCGCAAGCCGCAACTCGACACAGCGAGACGCTAGCGAAGCATATTGTGCGTGAGGATTACTCAACGTATCACTCATTTAACTTCCATCCAGTCACTCAGGAGCCGATCAAAGGTGAGACGTTCCAAGGTTACGCGGATGATTCCTGTTGGGCTCGCGGACAGTCATGGGCAATCCACGGTTTCGCTCAAACTTATCTGTACACTCAAGACGAGAAATTCCTAACGCTGGCGAAGAAGCTAGCTCGCTACGCTGTAGAGCAAATCACAGACGATGGCGTTCCTGTTTGGGATTACTCGCTACCAAGTGACGAAATTCAGTATAAAGATAGTTCAGCAGGCGCGATTACTGCTGCGGGCTTACTGTTGATTTCGCAGTGTATTCAAGATCCAGAAGAAGCGAAGCAGTACCGTGATTGGGGTAACTTCCTGTTGCAAGGTCTGATGAACAGCTGTGATTTAACGGGCGATGAATCTGCGCTTGGCTTGCTTGCGCATGGCGCTTCGTTTGTCAAAGTTGGTCTGTGCGACAACATGTTGCCGTACGGTGATTACTATTATCTAGAAGCTTTGATGCGCGCAAACGGTTATCAGAAGTTCTTCTGGTAAGCACACTCGAATATCCATTCAGGGGGATGAAAGCCCCCTGTCTCTCCCAACTTTTTGGAGCCTATCATGACCCAAGTTGCCTCTCGTAAAGGTCATATGACCCTGCCTGTCGAAGAAGGGCAGGAAGAAGTAGTACTGGATTTATATCAGCGTTGGCAAGCGGATGCACTTCGCGACAGCGATGGTACAACCATGCCAGATTCATTAGCTGAGCAAGACAGCGACATCTATTCAGTGATGTGCCTTGTTCGTGCTGATCAGGAATACGCGAACCAACATCCAGAGTATTTACATCGTAAATATCTGATGTCGTTCCCTGTGACGGCGATGAGTGATCGCGTTGAGATTTACCCACTCAATGGTTACAGCAAAGACAAATATGAACTGGATGATGACAGTGAGCCGAAGCTTTGGTGGGAAGTTAGAAACCGTACCTTGAACGAAGTGATTCCGGCTGACAAGTGGGAATTTGATGCGGAACATCAACGTATTGAAATCTTTGATGCGATCCCTTATCACGAGTACACCATTACCTTTATGGCGCGCCAGGTTTGGGACAGCGTTTCTATGTACAACGCGCTGACTAACGATTGGAAAGGTCCTCGTATTAAGAGTCTTGACCCATACCATCCGGAATGTCGTGCACATTTGTTAAACCATTTTGCACACTGGTTAGAAACGCATCCAAATACCACAGTAGTTCGATTCACCACCTTTGCGTTTTTGTTTGTTATCGATACGGGTGAAAAGAACCAAGACATTTACCGCGATTGGACGGGCTATGGCGAAACCGTGAGCCCACGAGCGCTGGAAGATTTTGAAAAGCGTTTTGGCTACAAGTTGTCTCCAGAAGATTTTGTTGATGCCGGTTACTACAACGGTACCTATAAAGTGCCTTCTAAGCAGTACCAAGATTGGATGACCTTTGTCCAGGAATTCGTTGTGGAGTTTGCCGCAGAGCTGGTCAACATGGCTCATCAAGCAGGCAAAAAGACCGCAATGTTCCAGGGTGACCACTGGATTGGCACAGAACCGTTCCTTGAGAGCTACCAAAAGATTGGCATCGATATCAATGTCGGCGCGGTAGAAGATGGCGTAGCCCTGCGTCGTTTAACGGATTCAGGCGGTGATCAGATTCGTGAAGCGCGTTTTTATCCTTACTTCTTCCCGGATGTATTCCGCGAGGGGAATGATCCTGTGGTTGAATCTATGTCTAACTGGACCAAGATTCGCCGTGCGATGTTGCAAAAACCGTTGGACCGTATTGGCTATGGTGGCTACTTGTCACTCGCGAACCAGTTCCCGCACTTTATTGACCATGTGACGGAAATCTCAAGTCAGTTCGGTGACTACCTTGAGTTCACACAACGCAGTGAATCGAAGAAAGTAGCAGGAAAAGTTGCCGTGTTAAGCGCATGGGGCGCGGCACGTAGCTGGCTGCAAAACCAGGCTCGAGACCAGCGTTTCTACGTTCCGCCTCGCCCTGATGTGATGGAACTGGTAGGTAACAACATCCTTGAGTGTCTGTCTGGTTTGCCGTTTGACGTTGAGTTCATCAGCTTTGATGACATTGCAGAAAAAGGCATCGATCCGGAGATCAAAGTTATCATCAACACGGGTGATGCGAACTCTGCATGGAGTGGTGGTGAGTGTTGGAACGATCCAAAAGTCATCGTTGCACTGCGTCAGTTTGTTGCTGAAGGCGGTGGCTTACTGGGTGTGTCTGAGCCTTCTGCATGGCAGAAAAATGGCCGTTACTTCCAGCTTGGCGATGTATTTGGTTTAGAGAAAGAAACCTCCCTGACGATGGGACGCGTCGCGATGCCACTGCAAATCGCGGAAAACCATTACTTAAGTCAGTTCATTAAGGGTGACGAAGACTTCGGTAACCCAAGCTATGTGTACCCACAAGCGGATGACTTGACGGTATTGGCAGCACAGGGACAACATTTGGCGTTAACCGCGCGCGGATACGGTGCTGGTCGAGCTGTGTATCTGGGTAACTTGCCATTCAGTATGGAAAACGCGCGTTTGCTACAACACATTCTGTTGTGGCTGACCCAGCAGGAAGCGGTTTCTCACGCATGGTTGTCTAACAACCCGTACGTCGATGTTGCTTTTTATCCTGAGACCAACAAAGCCGCGGCCGTGAACTTCACGGATCAAGCTCAGCAGGTCACGGTATTCAATACACAAGGTGAACCACAACAATTGGCATTACAGCCATATGAGTGGAGTTGGTTCGATAACTAATCAAGTCAAAGAAGGTGTGAGAGCACCTTCTTTTTTTATTTTCTGACAGTGAACAAGGTTGACTGTTGCATCCCCCTTTCTGGCTGAATTAAGGAGTTATTCGCATCGTGTATTCACAACATTTGATGCAGATCCGACATAAGGTGTCACACACAATTGTTGAACAGCAATTGTCTCTTCAAACACAACAAGTCTGGCAACGGCAAGTAGCGCAGTGGCAAGCCACTTTTTCTCCCCATTCAGGTTGGCCCGATCTCCAGTTGGCAGACGCCGTACAGGATGGACAAATCATCCATGCTTATTTACAGCGTGTGCTGGTTCTCGCTTGCCAATTTAAACGTCAGCGCTGTTTAAACGCGCATACTATTGCTGAACAGGCCTTGGCGTATTGGTATCAAATAAATCCAACTAACTGGAACTGGTGGTGGAACCAAATCGGTAAGCAACGACTGATGGGGCCAATCGCTCTGTTGCTCAGTGAAGAGCTTAGTGAAACGTTAATCAAGCAGTTGATAGAAGATCTGCCCAATAACGCGTCAATGACAGGCGCTAATCGAGTCGATCTTGCCAATGGAATAGCCTATCGTGGGTTGTTAGAAAGGGATGAATCACTTTTTGCAAAGGCGATGGAAGCGATAGCAGAAACGATTGCCATCACTCAGGAAGAGGGCATACAGGCTGATTTCTCCTATCAACAGCACGGTCCGCAATTACAAAATGGTGGCTATGGTGAATCGTTTATCAATGTTGCGCTTCCCTGGGCTTATGTTTGCGCGCAGACTCGATTCCGTTTTTCATCACAGCAACAACGTTTGTTATTGACTTACTATCTCCAAGGCTCGGTATGGATGACTCGGACCGGGCGCTGGGACTACAACGCTTGTGGCCGGGCTATCGCCAAACCTGATTTGGAAAAACCGCATTGTCGAACCATGCTGACAACTCAAGCGAAGATGTTGTTGGCTTTGTTCCCTGATTATCGCCTTCAGTTGCAAAGATATCTCGAACACCTTCAGGGGCATGACTACCCTTTTTCTGGGTTTAAACACTTCTGGCGTTCTGATTACGCGGTTATGGCTAATAATAAATACGCCGTGTCTGTGAAAGCCAATTCTTGTCGAATCACGCCGATTGAAACTGGTAATCAGGAAAATCTGACGGGTTTTTGGTTGGGTTTTGGCAGTATGAATATTGGGGTGACGGGTAACGAGTACCACGATATTTATCCTTATTGGGATTGGGCTAAGATTCCGGGTGTGACGTGTCCACAAATTGTAATGCCAGCCCACGAATGGGGAAGAATAGAACAACAAACCGACTGGACGGGCGGCGTCAGCAATCGCCGTTGGGGGATCACTAGTTTCGAGCTGGATGTGATGCAAACCCAGGGGCTAAAATCGTGGTTCTTTTGTGAGGGCGCGATTATCGCTCTTGGTGCGGGGATAAGTTCGACGCACCCTGAACCGGTAATGACCACGATTAACCAGTGCCACTATGATTTCCCAGCGTGTGTAATTGATGCATACCATAATGGGGAGTCTACGCTGGTTAAAGCCAAAAGTTGGTTGCATCATGCAAATGTGGGTTACGTTCTAGGTAATGTGAATGCTCACTTACATAGTCACATACAACAAGGCAGTTGGCAGCGAATTAATGCCCACTTGAGTGCAGACAAAGTGAGTGGCAGGGTGTTTAAATTGTCAATTGACCATGGTGTTCAACCTAAAAATGCCTGTTATGAATATACGCTGTTGCCTGGGTCTTCATTAGCAGAGACGAAACGTTATGCCGCTCAACCTTATGTTAAGGTATTGGAGAATACGCCTGCGCTTCAGGCGGTGGTTTATCAAGGCCATATTGGTTGTGTTTTTCGTCATCCGGGCCGTATTGAAATACCTGAGTCTGATACGCAAGAAGGTGTCACTTTAGAGGTCGATAAGCCGTGTTTATTGCTTTGTGAGGAAACACAGACAGGCTTTCAGTTTGCCGTATCAACGCCCGGAAGAGGTGATAGAGTCAACTTAGATCTTCACTCTAAAGGGGAGCGTCATCGATTTTTTGTCGAGACTTCCGACAAGCTTGAGCGACTCGGAGAGAGTGTTCGTTTTGACCTACACTTGCATTAGTTTTCTTTAACTTGAGCTGGTGGCTACGCTTTGAGTCTTGCACCTGGACTTCAATTGGATATAAGCCACCGCTAAAGCGGGGTCTGGAGCATGGATTTAAGCCGAAGGCCCCATCACGTATATTAAGGCTATGCGACTAGAAAGAGTTTGAATTGCATGGTCATCATCTCGGAACATTGCTATGCGCTATAGTTTGTTAGCCTCGACCTTAATATTGTCGGGCTGTGTTGTTACCCCTAACTCGACAAATATTCAAGCTGACACCAACTGGTACGTTAATCAGTTACCGAATGGTTTGAAATATCATATTTACCCGACACAAGACCAAGAGATCTCTGTGCGTATGGTGATGAACATTGGTTCGTTCCAAGAGCAAACAAGCCAAAAAGGTTATGCACATTTTGTTGAGCACATGGCATTTAATGGCAGTACGCACTTTTCTGGTAATGAGGCGATAAGATTATTCGAGCAGTCCGGAGGGAGTTTTGGCGCGGACATCAATGCTTTCACGACCTATCAGCAGACAGGATACAAACTGGAGCTCGCAAACCCAAGTCAATTGCAAGACGCACTAATCTGGATGCGCGATATTGGCGACGGGCTGACCTTTTCACCAACCCAAGTGGAAAAAGAAAAAGGCGTGATCTTAGGTGAGTGGCGTCGTGCGAACCCGGATGATAAGCCTTTTGCTTTAAATGCGTATCAAGCTTCGGTGGAGGGGACACTTTATGGCGAGCATGATCCTATTGGTACTCGAGATTCGATAGAAAAGGCGACGCCAGTTACGCTGAAAAGCTTTTATCAACAGTGGTACCAACCGCAGTACGCCGAGCTTATCGTGACCGGCAATGTTAATGTCGACGCTCTTGCGGAAGACATTAACAAGACCTTTTCCAGCTGGAAAAGCACGTCAGATGTGGTGATTAAAAAACGCCGCGATATTCGCGTTAACATCAATAATGAAATCCTGCCAAGTAACTCCATTGAGTCACCCAGCCTGCATCTTGTTGTTGAACGAGGCGCGATAGGACGCCAAACCGTCGAACAACAGCATCAAGAATGGCTGGATGAAGTCGCTGGACAATTGATCCAGCAGAGACTGATCACGGATCTCAATGATGCTGCCGTTCCTTTCCAGTATGCGTACGCTCAACCTTACTATTCTAACTACCACCGGATGATGTCTGCCGGTATTGCGTTTGCGCCAGAGCGCCGCGAAAAAATGCACCGCCTGTTTATCAGCACGCTAACTTCGCTTCGGAGTTATGGCGTCACCCAAGCAGAATTAGACAGTGTTATGGCTAACTGGCAAGGTGAACTCACCAATCTGGATTCGGACTGGAGCAAGCGTAAACCTAATAGCTACGCTGATGCGCGTGTATTCCAGTTAGAGCAAAACAGCGTCAGCCAGTCCAAATCAAGTTATGCTCATAGTCTGGCAACGTTTCTCGACAACGCCACGTTAGCCAGTGTGAATGCTCACATTACAGAGCTGTTATCTTTGCCGCCGAGCTTTTCTATCGGGATGAGCAAAAACGAAACGCGCACGCAGTTTCCCGATGTATTCTCATCTCTAAATACGGCTTATTTCCAACCCGGAGAAAAACCATTGTCGATGGAAGCGAGAGCGGGTGGTTTCCTTCAGCCAGTTAAGGAAGGCAGCATTATCAGTGCTCGCAAAGAGGCGGGAGGGTTTGAGGTATACACACTCTCTAATGGCGTAGATGTATGGTTTCAAAAAGACGAAAAAGCGGGTGGGCGCGCTTACATTTACTTTGCAAGCCAAGGCGGAAAAGCGGCAGTAGATAAGCCGCTTTACCCAGCTTACGAGATCGCCACCATGGCAGCGGTAAGAAGCGGGCTCGGGGACTTTTCAGGTTCGGAGTTAGACAGTTACTTGCGTAGCAACAATACATCTATTGTTCCGATGTTAGATACCACCAGTCACGGCGTAAAAGTCACCACGCAAAAAGCACAGTTGGAAAGTGCATTGAATGCAATTTATAACCTGAGCACAGAAATTAAGGTCGATGAGCGCCAATTGACAGCGGTAAAGCAAGAATTTAAACAGCAGCGTCGCGCGTTTTTTGAATCACCAATGGGAAAGCTGGTTCAGGAAGCCAATCAAAATGCTTATCTGCCGGAAAGTCGCCATCGTATTTTGGATAGCGATGGTGTCGAGAGCGTTACCGCAGAACAGATACTGGCGGTACACAAGCGTTTGTTTAAGTTCAATAACGGCTACAAAATGGTGGTGGTTGCGGACATAGAACCAGAGCAACTTGAACCTCTGTTGACCAAGTTTGTTGCTTCTATTGAAATGACACCTGGTGAGCCTATTGATTACCACGTGGCTTTGAATCCGCAGGCATCTGGTCGCTCTGTAATGACGGATGGTCATGAGCCGTCTTCACTTTATTTACAGCGTTTGACCAACGCCAATGATGTTACCCAAAGCGCGCGGGACACGATGGTTGTCGACATTTTACAGCGCATCAGTGCTGGACGCGTAATGGCTCAATTACGTGAAGATCTGAGTCTGGATTACAGTCCGAGTATTTACCCGATGATACAGGATCGTGAGCAAGTCTCGGATTGGATCTTTGAATCGCAAGTCGACCCAAAAGATGTGGCGGTCATGGACAGTCAGTTAAATAAAATTTTTGATGATCTGGCGAAAAACATTAACCAGAAAGAGGTCGATATCGCAGCGAAACAATTGGTGGTCGCCATGCAAGGAATGGAGGACAGACCTAGCCAGCGAGCATGGGCATATGGTCGTTATCTGGTGCATAATTATGGGCTGGATCTGTTGCTGAATGTGGAACAAACGGCTAAAAGCATCACTTTGGAAGAGGTTAAGTCGCGTGCGCGATCAGTATTTGGACCGAAAGCAAAACGCACAACGATCATTCTTAATCCGATTAAGAAGTAGCACAATCGTCACTTAGCCCAAGTGAGAAGATGGACATTTTACTTTGGCTATTCAGTGGTTACTGGTGGTTTTTACTGAGCTGATATTCCTTCACCAAAGCAAGTTTGTCGCGGTAGGAGTCCATAAGTTCTTGCTTTGATTTCCCTTCATTTTGGTAGAACAGTGCACCTTGTTCGCGGAGGAAATCAAAATGATCGTTTACCATCTCAACAACCGTATTAACGCGCTTTAGCGTCGTTGCAGTACAACTTTTCCCATCAATATCATCTTCGATATCCAAAACATGCGAGCGGAACATCTCAACAATGAATAAGTCCTCTAAGGCTTTTTCATTCTGAAGGGCGGTTTGGTATTTGGTCACTTGCGCTTCTTTGTGGTTTAAAACGGCTGAACTGGCGTGGTTAAGACGTAGCCACTTGCATTGCTCTAGTAAGACGCTAAGTGCTTCATGTTTCACGTTTTTGAACAGGGTTAATGATTCTTGGTGAGAATAACCTTGCTGCTCAAGCCAGCCCGAAAGGAATCGAGTTTCAAAGCGCTCACAAAACTGAAAGATAGGCGCATTAAGGCCGTCACTGTTGAGCTCCGTTAGCGGGTCGAAGGGGTACATGTACCCGAAGTCGAACAGCCAGAGCTTATGATCGTCATCTACGAGCAGATTGCCACTGCACAAGTCCCACTCGAATAGGCCAATTTTTTCACACGCAGATAAGGTTGAGAATAGCTGGTAAAGCAATGAGGAAGATACATCGCTGATGGGTTTCCCTTCTATCCACTCAGAAAGAATGATGCCTAAGCGATAATCAGCGTACACCGTCGGCACGATGCATTCGAAGTCCACGGAGGTGTGCGTAGAATCTTTCTGCTTTTGCAAATCAGAACGACGCTGCACTTCATTCAGGAACGACAACTGTCCATTAAGATTTTGTACCTTGGCTTCAGGGCGCTTCTTTTTCAGAGTGTAGTCTTTTCCGCCAAACCGAACCCGAAATACTTCAGCCGTTAATCCACTTTGAAAAGCTTCCACCACATAAGGAGAAGCCTCCGTCGTCCGAGCCAATTGTCCCGGAGATATCGGACAATCGTCAATATTGCCAACGATGAGATTCTCTCCGCTCTTTTCAAATTGCATCTGCTGCTTTTGACGTTTGTCCATGTGAATGCCCACCTTCCTATTGATTCTGATTATTTTATCAAGAATGCCAGTTTGTAAATCCTCCTTACTTCATAAATTACGAGGCTGAGTTTTGAGGAGCAGACATACAAATATTCATAGATGTTTCAGCGTAGCCGTATCAGAAACATCCAGAAAAAATTGACGAAGTGAAAATGGCGGGCGTTGCTTGAATAGCGATGAGTTAGTCTAATCTCTGTCGGTAACGTTCCCATCATTTTAAATAAAATTGAGATAGAAAATTGTTTCGTGTCTACTTTTTGGTCTTGTTTTGTTTATAAATTATCTTTTGTCATAGTAACTTGATTTTTATGCAAATAGTTTAATTTGCGTAGGAAAGCGTGAGGTATTTTCTGTGTAGATTAATTGTAACCGGATACAAGTCAGTTCCCGTAAGGTTTGGCTAGGATATTACATTCATAGATAAACGCGTTTTGGCGTAAAGCTATTGTCAGAGTTTATAGGTTTAACCTTGTTGTTCTTGAATTGTAATATTTCATTGCTATGATTTTTCACGTGGACAGCAAAGGCTTATCCACGATCAGTTTGTCATCTATCCTTTTGTAAGATGCTTGACTGAAAAGGCAAAACCTCTGAAAGGGGGTGACGCAAAGTCTCCGATCTAACGGATATTTCCTATGATAGCGGGACCGCCAGTTTTGTATGCCGACTAATTAAATTTATTCGTCTCGCAAACCCAAATTTTGCTTTGATGTTCTCGTTCACGGACATATCCAGTCGCTCTTAACGGTGATTTGGAAGTGAAGGGTTGAGTTTTACCTGTTTTAGGGAACGTTACCAAATATTTTAGTGTTTTGAGGATATTTAGAATGGATTTTGAAGTTGTTAGTTCGTGACATTGCTGAAGGTTAACCACTTTGGAAAATTGAATATTTGATATTTTTATTAACAGGTAAGTAAAATGCGTTCAACAAAAATTAAAGCGGGAGTGCCAATATTAGGCATGATAATCGGCTCAGCTGCGGTGAGCCCGGCGAGTTTTGCAGCTCAGCTTCAACCAGGTCCTGAGCCTACAGTACACACTCAAGAAGCTTACTCTCCTGATAGTAACTTTACGGCTAAGTGGACTAGAGCTGACGCGCGCCAACTTAAGCGCTTGTCTGACCCTATGGCGGGATCGCGTGAAAACTCAATGCCACAAGAGTATACCATGCCGAGTGTTCCACAGGACTTTCCGGACATGTCTAACGACCAGGTATGGGTGTGGGATTCATGGCCATTAACTGATGCAGATGCGAACCAATACAGTATTAATGGTCAGGAAGTCATTTTTTCGCTTGTTGCGGATCGAAGCCTAGGTTTTGATGAACGCCACCAGTTTGCGAAGATCGGCTATTTCTATCGCCCTGCGGGCATCCCAGCGGAAGAGCGTCCGGAAAATGGTGGATGGACCTATGGTGGTCTTGTTTTTGATGAAGGGGTAACCGGGGAAATCTTTGAAGACCAATCATACAGTCATCAAACACAATGGTCTGGTTCTGCACGAGTTTTTCCAGGTGGCGAGGTCAAACTTTTCTTTACTGATGTTGCGTTTTATCGCGACTCAGAAGGCAATGATGTGAAGCCATATGATCCACGTATTGCGCTCAGTGTCGGTAAGATACACGCGAATAAAAATGGCGTGAAGTTCACTGGATTCGATACAGTGATTAATCTTCTGGAAGCTGACGGTACTTACTATCAAACTGCTGAACAGAACCCTTACTTTAACTTCCGTGACCCGTTCACCTTTGAAGATCCTGCTCACCCAGGTGAAACCTTTATGGTGTTTGAGGGGAACTCTGCAATGGAAAGGGGCTCGGCAAAATGTACCGCAGAAGATCTCGGATACCAAGTGGGTGACCCTTACGCAGAAACTGTGCGAGAAGTGAATGCTTCGGGTGCGACTTTCCAAATTGGTAACGTTGGTTTAGCACGAGCGACGAATGAAGACCTTACTGAGTGGGAATTTTTACCACCTATCCTGTCGGCTAACTGTGTTACTGACCAGACCGAACGTCCTCAAATCTATCAGAAAGATGGTAAATACTACCTGTTCACTATTAGCCACAGCACGACGTTTGCCAATGGTATCACAGGCCCAGAAGGCGTTTATGGCTTTGTTGGTGATGGTATCCGCAGTGATTACCAACCAATGAACCAAGGCTCTGGTTTAGTGCTTGGTAACCCAACTAACCTGAACTTCTACCCAGGCACACCTTTCGATCCGGACTACAACCAACCTGCAGGTCACTTCCAGTCTTACTCACACTATGTGATGCCTGGCGGTTTGGTTCAATCATTCATAGATACAGTCGGCTTTAAAGAAGGCTTCCGACGTGGTGGCACGTTGGCACCAACAGTCAAAGTCCTGATTGATGGGGACTCATCAGAGGTTGATTACACTTACGGAACGAATGGATTAGGTGGCTGGGCTGATATCCCTTCAAATGTGAACGTGAATCCGAGCGGTGTTATCCGAAAACCGCTTAAGTAGAATTCACTGATTTCTGTATTGCATAAATTTAGAGGGGCGGGCTTTCCGCCCCTCTATGATCATTAGTAGGGTTATGCGCTTTAAACTAAATTCATTCTTGGGCGTAAAGCCTGTCAGGACTACTTTCACACTCTGTACGCTGTTAGCATCTGGTGTTGTGAGCTGTTTACCACCATTTGTTGAGCAGACCTCTTCAGAATTGTCTCCCTTTACTCGTCCACTTAAATGGTCACCCTATCGGCCTGCAATACATCTTACTCCCAACCGACACTGGATGAACGATCCTCAGCGTCCATTGCGCATCAATGGTGTTTGGCATTACTACTATCTGTATAACGCTGACTACCCGAATGGCAATGGCACAGAGTGGTACCATATGACATCAACCGATCTTGTCCACTGGCAGGAGCAGGGGATTGCCATCCACAAATACAAAAACGGCCTTGGGGATATTCAGACTGGCAGCGCCGTCGTGGATACCAATAATACGGCGGGTTTTGGTAAAGACGCAGTGATTGCAATAGTCACTCAACAGCATGAGGGGGTTCAGCGACAGTCGCTCTTTGTCTCGACGGATGGTGGTTACCACTTTGAAGAGTATAAAGGCAACCCCATCATGGATAATCCTGGAGCGGAACATTGGCGAGATCCAAAAGTCATCTGGGATGAGGAGAATAGTCAATGGCTAATGGCGCTCGCGGAAGGACACAAAATCGGCTTCTATACTTCTCCTGATCTTAAACACTGGACGTATCAATCTGATTTCCAGCGTGACGATCTGGGTCTTTTGGAGTGCCCTGATCTGTTTCAGCTCTCGCTTGATGGTGATCCTAATAATACTCGCTGGGTACTGGCCTCCGGAGCGAACGGCTTTAAAACAGGAAAAACCACAGGCACCGTTTACTGGGTTGGTGATTGGGATGGAAAACGTTTTACACCAGAAAGCAATGTACCCAAGTGGCTTGATTCTGGAGCTGACTTTTATGCGACGGTATCGTGGGCTAATACAGACCAGGAAACGAAACAAAGTCTTGACTCTCGGTATGCAATCGGTTGGCTAAATAATTGGGCTTACGCAACAAAATTGCCTATAAAGGAATGGCATGGCGCAGCGAGTTCTATCGTACGTCAAATACAACTCAGAACGGTCGATGGAGAGCCTGTGCTTTTATCCACGCCTATTGAGGCCATTTCTGAGTTGGAAGGGAATGCCTATACTCGCTCGGCCGTCGAAGTCTCTGAATCAACAAAAACAGTCTTACCTAAACCGAACTCGGATGCGTATCGAATCAATGTTGATATTGACGCGGATTCTGATGCTAGCGAGCTTCAATTTCGCCTTATGGGAAAGGAGGGTCAATACGCCATCGTTGGATATAACTTTGCAGATAAAACGGTGTTTATCAGACGTGATCATGATGCAATAGCAAGCTTGATGCCTAATGTATATAGTGAGGAACGTAAGGCGGTCGTTAGTGCCAACAACGGTAGTCTGAAGCTAGATATTATTGTTGATACGTTCTCTATAGAAGTATTTGTTAACGATGGTCAGATCTCGCTTTCTAATCTTTATTTTGTTGGTCAGTCAAATAATGATATTTCAGTTTTCTCAGTTGAGGGAAACAGCGTACTGAATAATTTAAAGCTTACGCCTTTAAAAGTGGCTCCAGTTAAACGCGATAATAGTGATGAATAATTTCAGTAGATATCACTTTTGTAGCACGAGTAATAATGCGGATTGACATGTTTCGATATTCATCATCAATTATTTTTCAAAATATTATTCTGTAATAGATGTTATTTTTACAGATTAATAGAACTTAATATTTCGTCGCTCTGTGTCAACTCGTCCACTTTAATGGCGGAGATTTTTTTGTCCTTGAATATTGGCCAGATGAGAAAGTCGTTGAGTCAAGATATTTTTCATTTGTTGAAGATTAAAATTAGTTAAATCAACATATTATATTCATTGGATGGCAGCGTTATGATCAAATGATGTGGAGAAGAACCACCTCCCTGTAAAACTTGTTCAGATAGAGTCTTGTCAATCAAAATGGAACTAAGTAAATCTGGATGAGTAATCTAAATATGCGTTTTAAACGATCGTTTTTATTTTTTATTTAATATTACATCTAATAACTTGATCTTTGTTCAGATAATTACCTAGTTAAATACTTATCTTTGCTGAATTTATGATGAATTGATCATTATCGGCAGTGGGAGTTTCCAGCCTGAATAGACACTTTTTCTATTTTAAAAAATGGTAATAATTTAATTATTTCAATAGCTTGTAATTCATATCCTTCACGGTAGATACTCATGATTTCACAAACCATAAAAATACGTTTAAAACGCTCAAAAATAATACGATTGTCGTGCCGGAAGTCGTAAGGCTTCACATTTTATTTACCTAAAATGAGTAGTGTGTTAATAATTTTTCCTAATTCTCAGGGGCTGTATGTACTGCGTTTTAAATAAAGAGATTTAGTTCGTAATCATTAGGAAATAAATGCGGGCGAACTATAAAAATATAAATCTAGATATAGGGAAATTTATGAGTAGTCGCTTTAAGCGCAGCAAAGTTGCTGTGCATTGTTTAGCGTTATTAGGTGCAAGCATGTCACTTTGTACACAAGCCGAAACGGAATTGGCTGCAGTCCAAGGTGGGGCAAAAGGGGTTGAGTTTACCCTTATTACTGGCGACAAAGTTAGTGCTGTTGTGAGTAATACCGGTGAACTCGGCGGTATTCGTATGCTGAATAAAGATGGTGTGGAAATTGTTACTTCTGTGTTCAAACGCGGTAACGATACCTACTTGGTACCAGCAAAGGCACAGCCTTTTGTTGATTCACGCGCTATTGATTTAGAGTTGTTTAATATCAATAAGTTATATCAGTCAAATTATGATGATGCGAGCACAGACAATCTCCCTGTCATTATCGAATACACCGATGGTTTACTCGCAGGCGCTGCAACTCCGACTGTGATTGAGGGCACTTCACTAACGGGTGAAATTGAATTAATTGACAGCGCAGCATTTGGTATCGCAAAAGATAAAGCCGCTGAAGTGTGGGAAAGCCTGACACAAGACGGACGTATTGAAGGGGTCTGGCTTGACGCAGTGATCCACGGTCATAAGCAATCTGTTGGCACTACGTTGACTCCGACCGTGCCTTTAACAGGCGCGTTAGGTCCGTCAGCCGTTACGTTTAATGGTGAAGGCGTCACAGTGGCGGTATTGGATACAGGCTACGATGTTGAACACCGTGATTTACAGGGGCAGGTGATTGGCTCACAAGACTTTTCATTTTCTTCAAACGGCGTTGATGATTTAAATGGCCACGGTACCCACACGGCTTCGACTATTGCGGGTACGGGGGCTGAATCGAATGGCTACTGGGAAGGCATGGCGCCTGGCGCAGACCTTTTAGTCGGTAAAGTGCTGAACAACAGTGGCGGCGGCAGTACCTACGGTATTATTAATGGCATGATCTGGGCGGTCGAAAATGGCGCGGACATTGTCAATATGTCACTGGGTGGTTCAGCAACTGCCTGTGAAGGCCCAATGGTTGATGTGGTTGAAGCATTTAGGGATCAAGCCCTGTTTGTTATCTCTGCCGGTAACAGCTTCACCCGTGAAACAGTGGGTTCACCGGGTTGTGCGCCAAGTGCCTTAACGGTGGCTGCGCTGGATCGTGAAAACAAGACGGCCGCGTTCTCTTCACGTGGTCCGTCACCCGATGGACACTCTGCGAAACCAGATATCGGCTCACAGGGTGTCGATGTAGTGGCAGCGGCGTCGGGTGGTGTGGGTTTCAATGCATACCGCTCTTTGTCGGGAACATCAATGTCAGCACCTCATGTTGCAGGTGGTGCAGCGATTGTATTACAGGCGCGTCCTGAGCTTTCCCCGGTACAATTGAAACGTGTTCTGACTTCTTCAGTATTTGACAATGACGCCCATGTGTTAGAGCAAGGTGCAGGCCCAATGGATGTAAACCGCGCCATTACTCAACCCGTTATTGCCGCGCCAAACGTTGAGTTGGGCCGCTTCGTTGATGTGGCGTCAGCTGTCAGTGTAGACGCATATGTGACTCTGACTAACATTAGCGACAATGACGTGAGCTATAAGCTGAGCATGGATCTGATTGGCGAAGATGGTAAAACGCAATTGCCAGCGACTCTGGCCGGTTTAGGGGTTAAATCAGTGACGGTGCCTGCGAATGGTTCAGTGGATGTGCCTGTGTGGATTGAACCACAAGTGGCGCTACGAGATGGCGCGTATGGCACCATTACCGGACGCATTAAAGGCGTGAGTACTGGTCAATCTGATGATCAAATTACCGTGCCGGTATCGTTCATGATCCAACCGCCGGAAGTAGATTTGACGATGTATGCCTACGACAATCGTGGCAAGCCTGCAAACTATTTCTCTAAAGCTTATATCATCAATGAAGAAGATGATTGGGGTCAAGCCGTTAACTTTAACAATGGTCAAGCCAGTGTTAGCCTGCCGAAAGGTAACTACAGCGTTATTTCACACATTGTAACTTACGATAATGACTCTGATTTTGGTGGTCTACCTGAGTCAGCGGCGCAGATGGCATACCTTGACCACAAAGTCACGTCAGATACCGTACTGACGTTCGATGCTGGTATGGCAGAGAAAGTGGAGTTTAAAGCGGACAAGCCAATCGATACTCAGGGTTTCTCCTTTGGTTTCACTTACGCGTTGGATGACAACAAAGTCGCCAAGCTCGCGGCGATTGATTTGATGCCAGACTATGTGGAACACATGTATTTGTGGTCACAAGGTTACGACAGCCGTTTCCGTTCATTCGTTTCCACTCATGCGACCGCGCCTGAAACTGTGTTGAGTATGGAAAATGGCCAGAAATTACATGCTGTTGCACAAGGTCTTGCCGTTGGTTTTGATGGTGAGGGCACTGCAGAAGTAGTACCGGTTGGTGAAGGCGGTTATAACACTGATTGGAGCCAATTTGATTTAGAAGGTAAAATTGCGCTGATCCAGAACTCTTACAGTATTACATCTTATATGGTGAGAGGCGCGCTGGATAAAGGTGCGATAGGTGTGGTTTTCTATCGCCCGGGCACAAATGGTCGTTTTAAAACAGCCTTTACCGGTATTCCGACGAAGCCCATTGTGGGTTTAAGTGCCGAAGAAGGTGAAATGCTATTTGCTGAAATCCAGCAAGGTCGCAACAAGATAAGCTGGTCGGGTACTGCGGTTGACAAAACGCCTTATACTTATCAGTTACATCACATCACCGATGGTCACAACAAAGGTGGCTTAATTCGCGTGCATGATAAAGACTTGTATCACATCAGTGCTGCATATCACGCCCAAGGTACAGAGCAACCTGTGTTCCGTGACATGATGGCACAAACCAATAGTACTGGTGAGTTCTACTCAACGGGTAGCCCACAATTGTTAATTGCACCGGTTGTACGTGACGAATACTACACAGCAACTAGCAAAAACACCTGGACCAACATTGTCATGCCAGGCAGCCGTATTCAATCGGATGGCGCGTACTTCGACGGTCCACGAATTATGTCTGCTGGTGAGAAAGAAGAGACAACCTGGCTGAAAGGACCGAAAAGTGCGAGTTTGAATACTAGCGATTATGCTGTTGGTTACCGTGATACCAATGTGATCAGCTGGAACTTCCCGCAGTTCGGGGATGCGTCTGGTCACGATGCGATTGCAGGTCAAAATGGCCGTTCAGCGTATGGTTTATGGGTGAATGGTGAGAGTACTTACTTGGATGCTGGTTCTTTAACCGTGCCTGTTGAAAGTGCTGAAGTTCGCCTAGAGTTACGAAACTATAACCGCGGTGTGGCGGAGCGTTCTCCGATCGGCGACAAGCTGGGTTCATTCTATCAGGGTATTTTTACCTTTATGACTGATCAGAGCATTCAGGGAGCACAGCCTATTTTGGTTCCGCAACTTGATGTGCCAGTGGATATTCACAACAGCCATCCAGCGGGCGAGCCTGCGAAGATTGTGCTATCGGGTGAAATGGACAGCATTGATAATGTCAGCCTGTCAGAAGTAACTCTGCAGTACGCTTACGGTCAAGAATGTGTGGTGAGCTACGTATCTGCCTACTCATACTGCCCGGTTAGCGACAAACTGAATGAATCTGACTGGGTCAACGCAGAAGTGGCTCATGAAGATGGTCAGTGGGTCGCGACTGTGCCAAATGACGCTAAAGCCGGTGAATTTGTTCATTTACGTGTCGTGATGAGCGACGAAGGCTCTAGCTCAGCGCAAGTAACAACCTTGCGTGCTTACCAGCTAAAATAGTGCTTATTGAGAAGACCAACTGCTTTCTACTTTGACACAGTATGGTCTTCAATAAAGCAGCAAAAAGCTCCGCAAGGAGCTTTTTGTTTTTTGCCATTAAATAATGACTTTCCTACGTTACTTTCTGCCAGGTAGAGGCAGTCCTGATTAAACTGGCAGTGACTTAGAATAGCGATGGAAGAAGGTGAATCGTTGATCTACTTTGTTCCAATTAACCTGAATAGAGTAAAACGAACTTAGTCTTGCGGGGTTTGCTTCGCATTGAGCTCAGCATAAGTATGCAGAAGATCTGTCAGTGTTTTAACCCATACAAAGACATCCGTCGGGGTGTTTTCAAGCAGTTTTTCTACTTGCTCACAATGCGTTTCCAAAGTGATGGCTTCTTCCAAACGAAATGAGATAGCATAGAAATGCCATAGGATCAGCCGCGTCATTCTCTCGCTGTTTTGCTTCGCATTTTCTGAGTCATCAAAAGCTTGTTGAACTTCACTCAGCGCAATAGCCGTCATACGCAGCATCGCATCAAGGCGGGCAGACAACATGCGGTCTTCACTATCCACTTCTTCTTGATCAAAAGTAAACAGCTCATTCATCACGTCTTCTGGCACCATTTTGCTGATCATGCGAGCACTAAACTCTTCCAGCTCATGACGAGGCATGGTTACAAGGCAATCGAAGGTGTAATCACGAAGCATAAAATTTCTCTAGTTTGGTCATCAGTTTCTGTTGGTGCATTCTAAGTGCTGAGATTTCGATTACCACTGTTTATTTTCGTTTACGAGTGACTTTTATTGTGAGAAAAACACGCAGAAGTGTACAAATTTAGAGCAAAGCGCACCATTAAAGTGCTTTTAGTAGCAATGAATTCGCTCTAGGTAAGTCTTTTCTTTTACTCTGTTTTGATACTCGAGTGGGGTAACATTCACCAACTTCTTAAACTCTCGCAGGAAGTGGGGTTGGTCGCTGAAACCTAAATCTGTTGCTAGGTTAGAAAACGTGAGGTTGTTGCTGTGATTGATATCGTAAACGGCTGATTGGCAACGAATTGCGCGGCTAAATCCTTTCGGTGACAAGCCGATATCATTCTTGAACATTCGCTGCAAAGTTCTACTGGTGTATCCCGAAAACCGCTCTAATTCCTGAACTTGAATGTTCCCTTTATGCTGACAAATTTTGGCTACGATCTGTCGTGTTACGTTAGCCGAGTTTCGCTGGATGTTACTGTTGAGAAACTGGCTTACAGCCTCTACTTGTTTCGAAAAATCTTTTGCTTCTAAAACGTAATCAATGAGTTGTGCAGAGTGTGGCATAACGTCTTGTAAACAATATTCTTTATTGGTGAGTTCACCTGCTGAAGCATGTAAAAAGTCTGGCATTACACCTGGGTTAAACCTTACACCGAAATAGCGGTGGCCACGTTCAAACTTGACCGATGATGCCTCTAACCTTGTGCCGTAGGCCAAAGCGCCGGATGTATCGGCATCACAATCAAAGACGATATCAATACAGCCATCCGGAATCGCAGTCGTCGGGGCTTCCGAACTCCCAGCTTTAAAACTGTAGAAGTGTGATACTTCGGGGTTGTCGGAGGACAGCCGGGTAAGAAACTGCTCTGAGCTCAAGACAAACCAAGGCTGTTTTGAGTGAATTCCCGAAATATTGAACATCATTGATGAAGCCACCATTCACTTTTCCTCACTGATCAGCGATAAGCCGCCAAAGTAAGCAAGTAGAGCAAGTAAGGTGCCATATTTGTACGAGAAGCCCCGTGTTTCCCAATGTCGCAAAAATTCAATACGCCGGAAAAATTGCCTAATAGTATCGAAAGTAATGGCTCAGTACGGAAGTGGCCGGCACTTAAATCACGGACTTCCGGAGCGCATTGATTAGGTATGCATGAAGCATTAAATAACAAACTATACGGATATAGGTGGCGTTATGTCAGACAGCACAAAAATTGATTTTATATACCTTTCAGAGCAGGACATGATTAAAGCAGGCGTAACGGATATGCCTGCGTGTGTCGATACCATGGAGGAGATGTTTGCATTACTCCATAAAGGTGACTACCGAATGGCAGGTGCGAACAATGACTCGCACGGCGCAATGGTAACATTCCCTGATGAATCGCCTTTCCCTATGATGCCAAAACCAACGGCAGACAGGCGTTTGATGGCGATGCCTGCTTATCTGGGCGGTGATTACCAGACGTGTGGTGTGAAGTGGTATGGCTCGAACATCGCCAACCGAGAGAAAGGTCTTCCTCGATCGATTCTGATGTTTATCCTGAATGATATTGAGACCAGTGCTCCACTGGCGTACATGTCAGCAAACCTGCTATCAGCGTATCGAACCGGTGCAGTACCGGGTGTGGGCGCGCGCCATCTTGCGAGAAAAGATGCCAAGGTGATTGGCTTACTTGGCCCGGGTGTAATGGGCAAAACCACTGTCGCTGCGTTCATCGCTGCCTGCCCGCAAGTTGACACCATCAAAATTAAAGGCCGTGGCACAAAGAGCCTGGACAGCTTTATGACTTGGCTCGCCGCTTCTTACCCGCAAATCACCAATGTACAGATTGTCGATACCGTTGAAGAAGCGGTTCGAGACTCCGATCTGGTGACTTACTGCAACTCAGGTGAGACCGGTGATCCGTCTACTTATCCAGAAGTGAAACGCGAGTGGGTAAAACCGGGGGCATTTCTTGCGATGCCAGCCAGCTGTCGTCTCGATGAAGGGATGGAAAAGTCTGATATTCGCAAAGTAATGGATAACAAAGGGCTGTATGAGGCGTGGTTTGAAGAGGTACCCAAGCCGACTCACAACATCATCCCTCTGGTTGGAATGCGCTTTATGGATATGATCGACGCTGAAAAAATGTCTGCAAGTGAACTAGAAGATCTGGGTGAGATTGTCGCAGGTGTTACTCCGGGGCGTAAAAACGACGAAGAAATCATCGTGATGTCAGTGGGTGGCATGCCAGTCGAAGATGTGGCTTGGGCAACCAAAATTTACCGCAACGCTGTTGAGAAAGGCATTGGTGTTTCGCTGAATTTATGGGATGAGCCAGTACTTAGCTAAATCGAGTGGCATAACAGAACAAAGGAAATGTAGAGATGGCAAAAATAATCAAGGTAAAAACTGGCTCCCGATTCGAAGAGATTGCGAGTTACTCACGTGTCGTGACTGTCGATAACTGGATATTCGTCTCCAACACTGCGGGAAGAAACCCGGAAACCAACGCAATGCCAGACGATGTGTTCGAGCAAACTGATCAAGTGTTTCTCAATATTGAGCGGGCTCTTGCGGCTGTAGACGCGAGCTTGGGCGATGTCGTGACGTCAAAAGTGTTCATTCAAAATCCAGACGACGTCGGCGCTGTGATGGAACACATCGGCAGCAAGTTTAAAGAAATCGATCCTACGACCACGGTCACGTGTCCTCCTCTGGGCTCAAGTATTTACAAAGTTGAGTTGGAAGTGACGGCTTACCGAGGTGCTTCTAAGAGCGATACCGAACATCGCATTATCGGCTAACAAGGCAGATTCTTATCATTTTAACCTGAGCTGGAACAAGAAACGCACTGAGTTTTGAGTGTCCCCAGCTTAGGTTATTAAAGGGATGTAGACATGATAAAAACACTCGAATTTGTAGAGACACCAAACGAGCTACCAACATCGACAAGCGTCGTGATTATTGGTGGCGGCATTGTTGGTATTAATGCGGCACTGACATTAGCTGAGAGAAACATTCCAGTTGTTGTGATTGAAAAAGGCTTCGTTGGCGCGGAGCAATCTTCACGCAATTTGGGTTGGATACGTAAAACCAATCGTCATGCGGAAGATGTTCCTTTGGCACTCGCTTCTGACCAGTTATGGGCGGGCATGTCAGAAAGAATCAACCGTGATGTGGATTACAAGCAAAGTGGCATCATGTTCCTGGCTGATAACGAAAAGCAGATGGGTGCTTATGAGTCGTGGCTTGAATCCGTTAAACCTCTTTCTCTTGACTCTAAGTTGCTAACCGCTGACGAAATCAAATCCATGGTGCCTGGTGGTGAAGGTAAATGGCTCGGCGGAATCTATACCGCGTCAGATGGCAGAGCTGAACCATCCATCGCAACCAGTGCGATGGCAAAAGCCGCTATTGATAAAGGTGCGGTGATTATCCAGAACTGCGCGGTGCGTAATTTGTCTTTGTCAGGAGGAAAAATCAGCGGCGTGGTGACTGAAAAGGGTGAGATTCGTTGTGAGCAAGTACTGCTAGCTGGCGGGGCATGGTCTAAAGCTTTCTTGAGTCACCACGGTGTATCTTTGCCTTCGTTGCCTTTGATTTGCTCCGTTATGCGTTCTAAGCCGATGGATGGGCCAACGGATATCGCCGTTGCAGGTCCTGATTTCTCATTTCGTAAACACTTGGATGGCGGCTTTGTCATCATGCAGCGCGGTGCGATAGAAGCACGCCTGACGCTTGATCACTTCCTGATTGGACACCGTTATTTAGGGCAGCTGAAACAGCAACGTGATGCACTGAGAATTTCGGTCGGGCGACATTTCATTGAGGATCTTAAAGCTTCAAAACGCTGGTCACGCAACAAATCTTCCATGTTCGAACAGATTCGCGTAATGAACCCGGATCATAACTCTGGTTTAAACCAAGAAGCACTGAAAAACCTGCGCAAAGCGTGGCCTGATTTTGAGCAAGCTGAAATTGCTGAAGAGTGGGGCGGGCTGATTGATATCACGCCAGATTCCAAGCCCGTTATCGACAGGCTGGATGCCATACCTGGATTGACTATTGCTACTGGATTTTCCGGTCATGGGTTTGGCACAGGGCCTGCTGCAGGGATGCTCGCAGCCGATCTGATTAGTGGCACGACACCACTTATTAATCCCGAGCCATACCGGTTTGCGCGATTGTAGCTTTACCAAGCTAAATGAGTATTTTGATTTAAGTAATCTAAGGAATAGGGTTATGAACGAATTAGTCAGAAGTAACAGCATTCATATAGCTGAAGGATCAGCGACTAAGAATCAAAAGTTAAAAATTGGCCTCATGACCATGATGGCGATCTGTATTGGTCTAGTTATTGTTCAGGGGGCGATGATTTCGGCGACTCAGGGCATTGGTCTTGGAGGAATGGCTTTCATTGCAGCGATGTTTACCGCTTTTGTTTTGGCCCAGTTTAATGCAATGAGTTTTGCAGAATTATCTCTGATGTTTCCCCAGGAGGGTTCTCTCGCCACCTACACGCAGAAGGCGATGGGACATTTCCCGGCCATTGTTGCTGTGTTCGCCGGGTATGTAGTTGTTTCTGTTTTGGCGCTACCCGTGGAGCTGTTCTTGGTCGATGCCATGCTGAGTGAGCTATTACCGGGTGTACTGCCTGAAAAAGTGGTGCCTTTAGGTATCCTTGTTTTGCTCAGTGTGACAAACATGGTGGGCGCGGATGTTTTTGCCCGAGTTCAGAACCTGCTGGCGTTTATTTTGGTCGCCGCGCTTATCCTTGTCGGATTGTGCGCGATTACCGGATTAAGTGAGCCACACCCTGAGTTATCAGGCACAACCGTAGATTGGAGCTTTGGTGGTGTGATTGATGGCAGCTTTATTGGTTTAGTTGCGTTAGCAATGTGGCTGATGGTCGGCGTCGAGTTTATTTGCCCGATGATCAAAGAGGTGAAAAATCCTGTTAAAAATATCCCCCGTTCTATGCACCTTTCATTGTTGTTGATCTTCCTAATATTTCTCGCTTTTGCCTACGGAGCCAGCCTTTATCTCAACGTGGATACGTTAGTGGGCTCACCAATCCCATATCTTGATTACATCAATGCTGTCTTCGGGCAAGCTGGTTTAGTGATTGCAACGGTGATGGCGCTAGCTGCAACCTGTAGTACCGTGAATACTATTTTGGCCTCTATCCCAAGAATGCTGCACGGAATGGCGATGCAAGATCAGGTATTTCCACAGTTTAAAGCGCTGAATCGCTTTGATGTGCCTTGGGTAGGCATCGTGGTGATGGTTGGTTGTACCTCTATTCCGTTCTTGTTTCTCGATATCGATTCACTGATTGTGTTGGTGATTGCGGCAACCACAAGCTGGTTACTGGCTTACATGGTGGCTCATATCAATGTCATCGTATTGCGTAAACGTATGCCGGAACACAAGCGTCCGTACAAAACGCCTTTTTACCCACTGCCGCAGATCTTAGGGATTATCGGGATGGGTTATGTCGCGCTGAATAACTCACCTTCACCGGAGATGACATCGCTGGTTTACACCATTACTGGAGGCATTTTGGCTTTAGTGATAGCGATAAGTGCTGTTTGGGTGAAGTTTTACATGAAACGCAAATTGTTTGAACCAGATATGACCTAGTGAAGCCAAGCAATATAACTGGCTAGTTTTTACTGCCACTATTAAAGGGACTACACATAGGGCGTAAATAATACGCCCTTTTTATTGGAGAATTTTTAAATCCCTATATTCGTATATACGGAATATTTAAAATCTCCCTGCTAGCTAAGAATTTTAGGAAGAATAAACTCAATTAGCTTTTAAATTTATCACCAAAATCTCCTTCTAATGATTAAATAATAACCTCTGATTTATGGTTTATGTAAGAACTATCTGAAACTCATGTAGTTACAGTTATGGAAAATATAATTTCAAAAATGAGGCGTTCTCTTTCTATAGAGAGGTAATTTGTTAATTTAGTTTGATTTTTGAGCGAAATGGTATGGTTTTATGCATCTCGTGAATTAATGATTTTGAAATGAATTAGTAAATATAATGTGACCGGATTCTATAAATGTCATTTATGACAGAGATAAATTTGAGTTGTTAATTAAAAACCTGCATTCATATAACATGTAATTTCATTCTTATTACTAGTTGTTCCTTGTTTTAATTAAATTACACATTATTGACTCAGTTAATTGATTATTTTTATTTCGATAATTATCGATTTTAATTTTATATCGAATAATTGAAAAAAGGCAGAAAATATATGAAACTAAAAGTAGCAACGCTAGCAATTATTGTGGCTGGTGGTATTTCGGCAGCAAATGCAGCGGACTTAGATCAAAATATCGATAAATCTGGATTTTGGCTGGGTGCAGCAGCTGGTATGGGTCTATCTGATACTGATGCTGGAGAAAGCGAAGTACTGAGCCCTAAACTTGAAATGGGTTACGATTTCGGCAAGCATTTTGGTCTATACGGCAGCTACGATTACATGCATAACCTAAGCGATGCAGAACTGCACCTTGGCACTTTAGGTATGAAAGGAAACCTGTACTTCACTGACAACTTGTCGATGTTCGGTAAGCTTGGTGCAACCTACATCTTTGCGGATGGTAGCGAACTGAAAACTGACAGCTTTAGCGGTACTGCAGGTGTGGGTCTTGAATACCAACTGACTAATGCTGTAACGACAAAAATCGGTTACGACTACTACAACAATCTTGAAGCGAAAAATGGCCATGACCTTGACCTAAGCCAAGTGTACTGGGGCATGACGTACAAATTCGGCCAACCTGAAACGCCTCTAGTCGTGGAAGAGCAAGTTGAAGTGCCAGTAGAAGTCGTAAAAGAAGTGACGCAAACTTCTCGTTCTACTTACACACTGCCTTACCAAGTGGGTCAGGTTGATGTAAATGACTACGGTCGTTACAACCTTGATGAAGTGATCACGACAATGCGTAGCAACTCTGAGTTGACTGCTGAAATCGTAGGCCGTACGGATGCGACTGGTTCTGCTGCTACTAATGAACGTGTTTCAACGCAGCGTGCAGAGCATGTTGCACAATACATGATCGATCAAGGTATTGACGCTGAACGCATCCACACATCTGGTGTTGCAGATCAACAGCCTTTAACGAATGGTAGTAACGCACAACTTGAGCGTTCTGTTCAGATCACATTGAACTAATGTAAATATTACTTTCTCCAAAAGTCAGAATTCAAGAGGTGAGTCATAGTGCTCACCTCTTTGTTATACAGGAAAGAGTAATTCGCCTTTTTGGGAACGGTTGATGCCCTTTTGTGCTGGGAGTTTTGTAACTTGATTTACTGTGTCGTCAGAGTCTTCCAGCAATAAAAAACCACCTTCGTCTGAAGGTAGTTTTCTAGAGACTCAAGAGCAGCCTGATTACTTTACTTAAATTGCAATGATGTCTCGCTTTCTTTACCGTCGTTTTTGGCTGACAGCAAGGTTGATACAACAATCACTATTGTGGACATTAGGAAGCCTGGCACGACACCAAAGATATCAAAAATACCTCCGTCCAAAATTTCCCAAACTAATGCAATTGCTGCACCTGTTATCATTCCAAAGATAGCGGCCGCTTTGGTCATTGCTGGCCAGAACAAGCTCAGTAAGATGACAGGACCAAAGGCTGCACCAAATCCACCCCAGGCGAAGGCAACCATGCTTAATAGTGTTTGATCCGCTTTGTTGAATGCCAGCGCAAGGCCAATTAGTGCGACAGCAATGACACCAAGGCGTGCAACCAGTAACACCTCTTTGTCAGATGCATTTTTACGCAGATAGGTTTTGTATAGGTCTTCAGAGATTGTGGTTGAACATACTAACAACTGCGAATCTATTGTACTCATGATTGCAGCAAGTACACCGGCAATAATCAGCCCAGCAACTAATGGGTGGTAGAATGCCTGAGCTAATGCGATAAATACCGTTTCTGCATTATCAAGCTTTGGCTCAAAATAGTATGACCCGAGCACACCAATAACGACTGCAGACATCATGGTTATGGTTGACCAGATCATGGCAATTCGGCGAGAAACTTTCACGTCTTCTACGCTACGTACACTCATAAAGCGGACGAGTACGTGAGGTTGTCCTAAATAACCAATACACCAACCACTGAGAGATAAAAGACCCAAGAACCAGCCATTAGATGGTTTTAAGCTTTCCAGCGAAATCTCACTCATTATCTGGCTAAAACTGACGCCTTGTTCCGGAGCACTAAACAGGAAATATAGGCTTAAAGCGGTAATGAACAGCGATAACGCCATCATTAACCCTTGGAAAAAGTCCGTCCAGCATACCGCAAGATAACCACCCATAAAGGTGTAAGAGACGATAACAATCGAGCCAATAATTAGGGCCGATTCGTAACTTAAGCCGAATGTACTTTCAAAGAGAACCGCTCCGCCACTGAGTCCAGCTGCTACGTAAAGGGTAAAAAATAGCAAAGTGACGAGCGAGGACGTAAGTTGCAGAACATTGGTATTGTCTTTAAAACGGTTGTGTAAATATTCTGGAATCGTCTGAGCGTCGTTTAGTTTTTCCGTCTCTAAACGCAGCCTAGGTGCGATTAGCTTCCAGTTGAGGTAAACACCCATCAGGGTAAATACAATAATCCATACGGAGCCGAGGCCGCCGGCATAAAGCGCCCCCGGTAAACCCATCAACGCCCAACCACTCAGATCAGAAGCCCCTGAACTTAATGCCGCAACACTTGGTGGTAGATTACGAGAACCTAATATGTAATCGGATACCGTATTCGTTTTTCTGTAGAAGTAGTACCCAATAGCCAGCATTCCCAGTAAGTAGAGAATGAAGGCTGTATATAGATAACCCATAGACATTCCTCCCTGAATGTAGTTGTTTGTTATTTAAGGGGCGCTGAGATTAGTAGCTTGATGAGCCATCTCCAGAAAGGTTGTGTCTTTCTGTGCCTTTTAGTGGTGGGTTAAACACAGAGACTAGAACCATGTCATTTTTCTCTGAAGCTCGCAGGTAGTGCTTATCATGCTTATCCAAAACATAAATATCGCCTTGAGAGATTTTGTAGACATTGCCTTCCATGTCTTCAACTTCGCCATCGCCAGCAATGCAGTAACATGCTTCTAGATGGTTTTTGTATTCAAGGATTGACTCTGAACCTTGTGCAACAACGGTGTGGCAAACCGTAAAGCCCATACCATCTTGCTCAGTAAGCAGTCGGTGGCTCGTACCGTTACCCCAATCAACAAAGTAATCACTCGTAGCTACGTCTTTTAAACTTCTTACAAACATGTGTTTTCCTTATGAAATTAATTCACCAATCCTGTTGGCTTTGGCTGGTTTTTATTACGAAAACAATGCTATCACTTGAGTTTTTTGTAAACAAATGATGAAATCTAGATTGAATGATGAGAAAAAGTTGACTATTTATGAGTGAAAATAAAGGGTTTTTAGTACCTCCTCTTAATGCTCTAAAAGCATTTAATTGTGCAGCAAAGTATGAGAATTTTTCTAAAGCTGCCGAGGAGTTACATGTCACGAGTACGGCTATCAGCCATCAGATATCAAATCTCGAAGAGTGGTTTGGAGTTGAATTATTCAAGAAAAAAGGCAGGAGCGTTACGCTGACCCAAACCGGACATGAGCTAAAGCATAGAACCGGGCGTGTTTTTGATGAGCTCGCGGATATTGCGACGGATTTTAAAGTCAGAGGCAGGAAAAGTTCGTTAGTCGTCGGGTGTATTCCTTCGATTGCTACTCGGTGGCTGGTTCCAAACCTGAAAAGTTTTACCAAGCTCTACCCAGACGTTGAAGTGCAGGTTTTGTATGTGGATATGCGGGATCAACTGGCGGGAAGTACCTATGACGTACTCATCACCTACATCGAACAGGAATCGGATGATGTGATTGAAATTCCATTCATCTCAAGGAACACCTACGCAGTTTGCAGTCCTAAGTTTTTAGAAGAGAATGGCCCGTTTGATGAACCAAAAGACTTACTCCGTTCCGAGGTCATTCACGATGAAAACAAAGAAGGTTGGACAGAGTGGTTCAAATTGGCTGGAGTCGATGTGGAGGGGGGGCTTCCAGGCAACACCTATGCCGATTTTAACTTACTCGTGATTTCCGCTATCGCAGGCCATGGTATCGCACTTTGCCCTATTGATGCTTTCCGCGAGGAAATCAAAAGAGGCGACTTGGTCACACTGTTTGATGTCGCAAGTAATACCGATAAGTTTTACAACATCTGCAAAAGGAAAGATGCATCCAAAGACGTGATGTCTTTTGTCGAGTGGTTTGTCGATGTGTGTAAGTAATATGCGTTAGCGTGATATCGGATCGTTTAGATGTTGCTCGTGGATGAGGCTTAATTTTTTGTTTTACCAAATAAAAAAGCTCCCAGAGTTGGGAGCTTTTGTGTTCTATCTCTATTTGTTTTTAACCAAACATACGTTGGCTGTCTTCTTCAAATTCGTTGATAACAACGGTCTCTGCACGTTTGAAGAAGTTAAAATCCGTTGCTGTAGCGCTGGTGTAAGCGCCCATCATACGGCCAATGATCAAGTCGCCGTTTTCTAGTTTTGGTAGCATTACGTTTTCTGCGATCACATCAATGCTGTCGCAAGTTGGGCCAGACAACACACTTGGTAAGTACTCGCCTTCGTGCTTCAACGTTACCAACGGGTATTGCGCGTCATCAAACATCAAACCGCTGAATGAGCCGTAGATACCATCATCCAGGTAGTACCACATTTGGCCGTCACGCTCTGCCTGACCCATCACTGATGCCACGCTGGTTACTGACTCTGCAACAATAAAGCGACCTGGTTCTGCAATGACCTGTACTGTTTCTGGTAACTCGTTTAACGCTTCGTTAATCGGTACGCAGAATTCATCAATTGGCATCACTTTTTCTGAGTAAGAAACCGGGAAGCCACCACCAATATCCAGTGTGCTCAATGCAGGTAAACCGCGAGCCACAACTTCGTCCATCACTTGCTTACAAGTACGGATTGCATCAACGTATTTCTGTGGGTTCATCGTTTGTGAACCAACATGGAACGACAGTCCCTTAATACGAATATTCCACTTTTTCGCTGTTTCGATGATGTTGAGTGCCTGTTCTGGCGTACAACCGAATTTTTTCGACAAGTCGGCAAACACATCTGAGTTACGGAAGCTCAAACGCACAAGTAGTTCTACTTTGTGGCTGTATGCTTTGAACTTTTCAAGCTCGTTCAGGTTATCAACAACAAACACATTGCAGCCATACGCTAACGCATCACGAATATCACGGTCACGCTTGATAGGGTGAGTATGGATCGTGCGATCAGCAGGGACACCTTGCTGTTTTACCAGGTCAACTTCACCTGATGTCGCCAAATCAAAACTTGCGCCTTCTTCCAATAGGGTTTTAACCACCGTTGGATGAGGCAATGGCTTCAATGCAAAGTGTAGAGTGACATTCGGTAATGCTTGGCTTAGTGCTCTGTAATTTTTACGAATCATATCGCAGTCGAGCATTAACAATGGCGCGCCAAATTGTTCAACAGATGTTTGAATAAGATCGACCGTCTCCGCTGGTAAAGCCGGAGAAGAAAAAGATTGAAAACCTAGTACAGACGCAGAATGAGCCATCGCAAACCTCCAAAGTTAAGTAGACACTTTTCATGGGCATTGTGATGAAAAGTGGAGCGTCAATAAGAGCGGGGTTACCGCCGTCAAAGAAACTCTTGGATAGTTGCTCTATCGCCTTGCCACAAAACTGCTGTGATGTACTCGGATTGGCTATCATCAAGAAGCAGCGCGATATTAAGGTCATAAGTTTTCACGCGCAATAAAAAATACAGCAAATAAAGAACAAGTTTTTTATCGTCAGGATAACATTTATTAATTAATGTTTACTCTATGATTTCTAAGAATTTATCTAGTATTTGGTTGTGTTTTAACCCGCTTTTGGTCACTAATGAAATATCTGAGCTGAAATGGAAAACATCGGGAAACAGCGCACGCATTTTACCGCTATTGCTCCAGTAATCGGCGTAGTGCTGGGGCAAAAATCCGATGTAAGTCCCTGTCAGTATGAGGAACGCGATACCTTCATGATCGGACGCCGTTGCTGAACATCTGAGCTTTTGATATAGGTCGGTGACTTCTGGAGACATTCTATGCCTTGTGATGACCGAATTGGTCTGTTTAAGGCGTTCTATATCCTGATCGCTGTCCATAAAAAATGGGTGCTCATTGCTGCAGTAAAGAAAGTAACTTTCGTTATACAGTGTTCGGTAGTTGAAGTTGCTACTCTGGTTATTGGTAGGGAACGCGCCGACATGAAATCGTCCGTCGATCAGGCCTTTTTCTATATCCGCTGGTGTCGACATTGTGATGTTGATATTGATTTTTTCGCTCATCTTGCGGATGTGTTTTAGCGCGCGGGTTATTTTCATGTGTGGCTGAGTAACTAAATTATTGACTAGCGCGATATTGAGCTCGCCACGCAGCTCGTTATTGATTTGGTTGACGTCATTGCGAAATTGCTCAATTGAAGCCAGCAGAATGTGGGCAGATTCTAGGACCGCTTCGCCTTCATCGGTCAGTGTGATTCCGCCTCGTCCTCGATGACAAAGCTTCATATTCAAACGTTTCTCAAGGTCGCTCATTTGTAACGATATTGCCGACTTGGTAATGCCAAGAATAGGTTCAGCGGCGGTATAACTTCCGCACTCGACAACGGTTTTAAACAGGCGGATCAGCTTGATATCAAAGTCGGTGATCTGATTAATGATGCTTCGGTTTTTATTGTTGAGCTTTTTCATAACTAACGTAAAGTAAATTTATAATCTACTTAACATACTCATGTGCTAAAAATAAGTCTAGTCACTACAAGGATGGTATAGCGATGAGTAACTATAAATTTGCACAAGACGGAATCGATACAGATCTTTCTGCTCATTGGATGGCATTTACTTCCAACCGCAGTTTTCACCAAAACCCACGCATCATCACTCAAGCTCAAGGCTCATGGCTGAAAGATGCTAATGGTCGTGATATTTACGACTCGCTTTCTGGGCTTTGGACATGTGGTGCTGGCCACGGTCGTCAGGAGATTCAAAAAGCGGTCGCTGAGCAGCTAGGTACCCTGGATTACTCACCTGCGTTTCAATTTGGTCACGAGCTCTCCTTTAAACTGGCAGATAAAATCGTCGAGAAGATGCCAGAAGGGCTCGATCATGTGCTGTTTACCGGATCGGGCTCGGAATGTGCGGACACATCACTCAAATTGGCAAGAGCTTACTGGCGTGTCAAAGGCAAAGCGTCGAAAACTAAGCTGATTGGTCGCGCCCGTGGCTACCATGGCGTTAACGTTGGCGGCACCAGTCTGGGTGGCATTGGCGGCAATAGAAAGACATTCGGTCAGCTGTTTGATGCCGACCATATTCCTCACACTTTACAGCCTGAATTAGCTTTCACAAAAGGCTGTGCGGAAACAGGTGGAGTGGAACTTGCGAATGAGTTTTTGAAACTCATTGAGCTTCATGATGCATCCAATATTGCCGCAATTATTGTAGAACCAATGTCGGGCTCTGCGGGCGTGATTGTGCCGCCGAAAGGGTACCTACAGCGTCTGCGCGAAATCTGTGATCAGCATGACATCCTGCTGATCTTTGATGAAGTGATTACTGCCTATGGGCGTATGGGATGCTGGACTGGTGCTGAGTATTTTGGCGTGACGCCAGATATTATAAACACCGCGAAGCAGCTTACCAATGGTGCAATCCCAATGGGCGCAGTGATTACGTCTCATGAAATCTATCAGGCATTTATGGAGCAGGATTTACCTCCTCATATGATCGAGTTTGCTCACGGCTATACTTATTCCGCTCATCCCGTCGCGTGTGCCGCAGGGTTGGCAACATTAGACCTGTTGGAAAAAGACGCGTTAATCCAACAGTCGAGCGAGCTGGCACCGATTTTTGAAAATAAACTGCATGCGATAAAAGGTGCAAACCACGTTCTCGACATCAGAAATTGCGGCTTAGCCGGAGCGATTCAGATCGCACCGAGAGACAATGATCCAACGATTAGGCCGCTCGAATGTACATTAGACCTGTGGGAAAAAGGATTCTATGTACGTTCTGGTGGCGACACGATTCAATTCGGTCCAAATTTTAATGCCAAAGCTGAAGATCTAGAGCGCTTATTCGACGCGGTTTACGAGACATTGAATCAACTAAATTAAAAAAATTAAGGAAGGAAGTCAGATCATGGAAGTTATTTCTCACTTTATTGACGGAGACAAGTTCTCACACTCAGGTTCGACGATTGATGTCTACAACCCGGCGACAGGTGAGCCGATTCGCCAAGTAGAAATGGGTACGTCTGAAACCGTGAATCAGGCAATAGAATCAGCGAAACGTGCCTATCCAGCCTGGAGTAAAACGCCTCCGCTAAAACGAGCGCGTATCATGTTTGCGTTCAAGGATCTTTTGGAAGCGAATCAAGATCAGATTGCGCGTTTGATCAGTGAAGAGCATGGTAAAACGATAGAAGATTCTCTCGGCGAACTGCAGCGTGGTATCGAGAATGTGGAATACGCTTGTGGTGCACCAGAGTTATTAAAAGGCGAATACACCCGAGGAACCGGGCCGGGCATTAATGCATGGAGTGATCACAAACCTGTCGGCATCGTCGCTGGTATTACACCATTTAACTTCCCTGCAATGGTGCCGCTTTGGATGTATCCACTTGCGGTTGTTTGCGGTAACTGTTTTATCCTCAAGCCGTCAGAGAAGGTACCGGCTTCAACGTTATTTATTGTTGAGTTATTGCATAAGGCAGGGTTGCCAAATGGCGTATTAAGCGTGGTAAATGGCGGCAAAGAGGTTGTTGACGCGTTGATCGAAGCTCCGGAAGTGAAAGCGATGAGCTTCGTGGGTTCGACGCCTGTCGCGGAATATATTTATTCGGAAGGCACTAAGCGCGGTAAACGAGTACAGGCACTTGGTGGCGCGAAAAACCATGCGATCATCATGCCGGACGCCGAAGTTTCGAGCACCATCAATTCACTGATGGGTGCGGCATTTGGCTCTTGTGGTGAACGCTGTATGGCGATTTCAGTTGCGGTGTGTGTGGGTGATGAAGTCGCAGATAACTTGGTGAAAGAATTGACCCCGCTTATCCAAGAATTGCGAGTCGGAGCCTTTACTCAGAACTCGGTGGACATGGGACCAGTGATTGCGAAAGAGCATTTAGAGAAGATTTCCGGTTATATTGAAAGCGGTGTTGAGGCTGGTGCTGAATTAGTTGTGGATGGTCGTGGGCTTTCGGTTCCTGATTTCTCTGCTGGCTACTTTATCGGTGGCAGCTTGTTCGACAAAGTGACACCAGAAATGAAGATTTACACCGACGAAATCTTTGGCCCTGTGTTGTGTGTTGTGCGCGTGAACTCTCTTGAAGAGGGCATTCAGCTCATTAATGAACACGAGTTTGGTAACGGGACTTGCATCTTTACACGCGATGGTGAAACGGCTGAGATATTCTGCGACGAAGTGGAAGCTGGCATGGTTGGTGTCAATGTACCGCTTCCTGTCCCGGTGGCTTACCATAGCTTTGGTGGCTGGAAACGTTCGTTGTTTGGCGATCTCCATGCGTATGGCCCTGACGGCGTGCGCTTCTACACTCGCCGTAAATCCATTACTCAGAAATGGCCAAAGCCACAAACCAACGAAGCGGCGCAATTTGCTTTTCCAAGTAACAACTAGCGCTAATTATCTTCGTTAACTACCTATCCCCTGGCTTTTTAGTTGGGGGATAGGTGATAAGCAGGCTAGATCGGCTCACCCGCTTCATCTTCTTCGACGATGTCCGTTTCAAGGCTGGCTTCCGTTAGCCAACGCTGCATGGTGTCGCTATTCAAGACTTTCTGCTGATATTGGGTTGCCTTTTCTGATAGCTTGATGCCGTAAGTAAGCGTGCGCAGTACCACAGGTGCATACATCGCATCTGCAATCGACCATTCTCCAAATAGCCAACCATCCGGGTATTGTTCCATTTGCAGTGACCAGATTTGGTCAATACGCTCGATGTCTTTAAGCGCGTCTTTGCTCAAAGCTACCGACCTCTTAGCGCGACAGTTCATTGGCATCTCGTTACGTAGTGCCATAAATCCTGAATGCATTTCAGCTGATATAGCTCTTGCTTTGGCTCGCTCAGTAAGAGATTGTGGCCACGCCTTACCGTCTAAGAAAGCTTCGTTTACGTACTCGAGAATCGCCAGCGAGTCCCACACGGTAACATCACTACAAACTAAAGTTGGTACCTTGGCGGTCGGTGTAATGTCCTCCAGTGTGTTGTAAAATTCGTCCGTAAACAGTTTGATTTTCTCGATCTCAACGTCGATGTCGTATTGCATGAAGATAAGCCATGCTCTGAGAGACCAGCTTGAGTAGTTTTGGTTGCCGATATACAGTTTCATCCGTACTTCCTTGTTTTTGAGCCATGTTTAAGAACATTTACGGTAATAGATTGTTTTATCGAAAACTAACGGATAGTTTTGATGGAACATATTAATAAAACCGATAGATAAGCTTAGTATGGATATTGATGCTTTAAGAAGCCTTCTGGCATTTGCAGAAACGGGCAGTTTTACCCGAGCCGCGAAGCAAATTAACCGAACCCAGTCTGCGTTTAGCGCTCAGATGCGTAAGCTCGAAGACGAACTGAAGATTCGTCTGTTTGTGAAAGAAGGACGTAATCTGGTGCTCAGTGAGGCCGGACTTACGCTACGAGCCCATGCTGAGCAATTAGTCGCTTTGCATAATAACGCCGTCAAACAGGTGAGTCGTTATCAGGATAAGCAACCTCTCAGGTTAGGTTGCCCGGAAGACTACAACGACACTATTCTGCCAAAAGTCATCGCAATTCTAAAAAAGGCTGAACCAACATGTTCTATTCAAGTGTTCAGCCAACCCAGTGTTACACTAAGGGAGTGGCTGGATGAAGGTAAAATTGACGCCGCGATACTGACGCGTTCCGCAGAAAGTGAAGAAGGGCATTGGCTTGCCCACGATAAGGGCGTGTGGATCGTTAGTCAGGACTACGACGTTGATCGCTCCAAGCCTCTCCCGCTTGCGCTTTTCCAGCCTGACTGTAAATACCATGCGGCGGCGATAGATGGATTAACCAAAAGAGGCATCTCTTACCAACTGTTAGCCTGTTGCAATACCGCATCTGCTCAAAGAGCGATTGTTCGGGAGGGGTTGGCCATAGGTGCGATGGGGCGCTTAAGTGTCTCGAATGATCTCAAGATTCTCACCGATATGCCTCCGTTACCGGCCGTCGATATTGTGTTAGTAACCGGAGTCACTCCGCACCCTCTGCTCAGCGCTTTCGACTTGAAAACAGCAGACTTCTCTGTGATGGAGTAAAGGACTTTTAGTGGGGGGATCTAAACATTAACGCAGGCACGATAAGGGCTGCGTTAATGCTAGTATTAAATTAATGGCCAAGTTTCAGCATCACCACACCAGACAAGATCAACATAATGCCGATGTAGCGAATCATGGAGGTCGGGTCTCCGTAGAAATAAACGCCGACAAGAAATGTCCCCGCTGCGCCAATGCCTGTCCAAACTGCGTATGCGGTGCCCATAGGGATCGCACGTTGTGCCGCAAACAGCAACGCGCCGCTGATCGCCATGAAGACCACTGCCATTGTTATCCCTAACACCTTGTGCCCAGACTGAGCAACTTTCAATCCAACCGGCCATCCAATTTCCGTAAGACCAGCTAAAACTAAATATAACCAGCTCATAATTTCCACCTAATTAGATAAAGGAAAAACATTTGCAGGCTATGGTATCGATTATTATGATGGATAAAAGTTAATAACTATCGATTTTTTTTCATATGTTGAGTTTGGAACAAGTTAGGATGTTGGTACTCTCTGCGGAGCTAGGATCCTTTTCTGCTTGTGCAAGAAAAATGGGTAAGGTGCAATCTGCGGTTAGCCATGGTATCAGTACCCTAGAGATTGATTTGGGCATCGAATTGTTTGATCGTTCTGCCAGAAGCCCTAAGCTTACCCCAGCGGGGGAGCGGTTGATACGCAGTGCGAAAAACCTGTTAGCCCAGGCCGATGAGTTTGAAAAAATCGCTCAATCTATTGAAAAAATGGAAGAAAGTCAGTTAACGATAGCTATCGATGATGGCGTGTATAATCCAAAGTTTGCTGGTTTGTTTAAGCGTCTAGATAGAGAGTTTCCGACGATTCAGATCGATGTACTGAGCTTGGCGTCTGGCGATATCTCCACTGAAGTGGCAAATGGTGATGTCGATATCGGAGTGATGTTCACCGAGTTTGAACAGTTAAAGCAAGTCGACTTTTGTTATGTGGGAAGCATTGATTACCTTCCTGTTTGTCATCCTAATTACCCGTTGGCTGATATTGATGTCGAGTTGCAATCCGATCTTGCTCCGTACCGCCAACTTGCGATTAGGGGTAAATCCAAAGTCGAGTCTCAAGCATTGATCAGCATCGCGCCCAAAGTCTGGTGGAGCTCCAGTCATTACAGTGCGCTGGAGTTAGTCAAGCAGCAGGTAGGCTGGGCCTATTTGCCCTCTTTTTTAGTGAATGATTTAATCGAGTCGGGTGAACTACACAAGATTAAAGTCGCGTTTGACCATAAGCCGTGGAATGCACCTGTCGATTTGGTATTTAAAAAGGGCAGGATGAACGGACCGGTATTTCAGTGGTTATTTGACGAGCTCAAACAAATATTCACTCCTACAACCTAAATGCTGAGACGCCACAGACTTTTCCTTATATCGTAATCTCCTTATAGTCAGATTGATTTATGTCAATGATGTTGTTCGGAAAAATTGATGGAGTTAGTTAATGTTTTACGCTGATAATTACCTCTGCTGACCTCTATAGTGAGTATTATTAGACTAAGAAAAGGCAGTGGTTATGGGTGAACTATTAAATTTTATCGATAGACTTTTGGCGAAACCCGACGTGGGTAAATTGGTGTTGCGTGTCAGTTTTGCATTCCTATTTTTGTTGCACGGCATCCATAAAGTTATTGGCGGTACCGACTTTATACAAGGCTTGTTGGTCGATCACGGTTTGCCGGCTTTTGTCGCATATGGGGTGTATTTAGGAGAAGTGGTAGCGCCCATCTTGATGATTATTGGCTTATATACTCGCTTGGCTTCAGTTGTTGTTGCTGGCACTTGCTTAATGGTTATCTACCTTTTAAATATGGGGGATTTGTTCTCCTTAAATAAATTTGGTGCTTGGGCGGTTGAAGGCATAGGTGTTTATTTGTTTGCTTCCATTGCGATTATGTTTCTTGGTTCGGGAAAATACGCATTAAAGCCAGACGCACAGTAAAGATTTACTCTGAATTCTTCTCAAAAAACGCCGGGCAAATGTCCGGCGTTATTTTATCTATTGAGCTGCAACGACCGACATTTCAACTAAAATAACATCTCTTGCCATACGAGCTTCAACACATGCACGTGCAGGTTTTTCTCCGTTGGCAACCCAGGCGTCCCACACTTTGTTCATCTCTGCGAAGTCTTTCATGTCGCGAAGGTAGATAGTCACGGATAGGAGTTTGTCGCGATGGCTGCCCGCGGTTTCAAGTAAGGCATCAATCTTAGCGAGGCAGCGCTCTGTTTGCTCGGTAATATCCCACGCCGCATCACCGGCTGTCTGGCCACAAAGATAAATGGTACCGTTGTGCTTAACAATACGGCTCATACGCTCTGTGGATTCTATTCTTTCAATTGTCATTGTTTTCCTTTTGACTGATTTTTTTAAGATTTAGTGATAGTTATGATACACCAACCTAACATTGTGACTTAATGAGTCTTGCTCACGTGAATGGCTCTGAGCCATCACGTGGCAGTTTATTCAGGTTGGTGTCGTCGTCAGCGTCGACTCAAAACGAATATTAACAAAATCAGTCTTTTCTAACAGTGATCGTTTCTTGTTGGTCAATCATTTCGGACTTTTCTTATGATTTTACGGACGTTCCTGTAAGTATACTGTGATTGTCGTGCCGAGCATGAGGAACTCTACCCCGTGTACGTAGGTAGCATTCCCACCATCGTCATAAAGTGGAAAGCAGCAGTCACTACGCCAAAAACGAGCACTCCCGTTAGCATTACTTGCCCACCAGGAGCTCTAAACCCTTCTTTAGTGCTGGATGCTTTGCGCGATTTTCTCACTAACAGTGCCGGAATGATGCAGGTCCATACGGTTGCAGCGGCTCCGGCATAGCCAATGGCGCTAACAAATCCAAATGGAAACAGCAAAGATAAAACCAGAGGTGGGACAAAAGTCACGGCCCACGTTTTTGCGCGGCCAGTGCGGTTATCTTCAAATTTAAACAGGTCGGCAAGGAAATCAAACACGCCTAAACCAACACCAATAAAAGAAGAAAGAATCGCTGCCATTGAAAAGCTGTTAATTGCCTGGCTTACTTTTTCTGATTCAATCACAGAGCCAAGTGCACTTAGCAGTACATCTACGTTACCACCTTGTTCAATCACCGGGCCAAAATCAACGCGAGGCAAATTACCGAAGATGCTAGTCAGCCATAATAAATACAGAACAGAAGCGATGACCGTACCGCCCAAAATTGCATTTTTAGCTTTGTTTTCTTCACCGTAATAGGCGCGCATAGAAGCCACGGAGTGGTGGTAACCAAATGAAGTCAGAGCCACAGGTAAAATGGCCATTGCATAAGGGGCGTACTGTGATTCCTGACTGATGGTGTCTAGCAGAATAGAGGTGTCTATATTGGCTGCCAGTCCCGAGACACCAAATACGAAGCTAAGTATCATGAACAGAATCAACAGAACTGAGATTCTGTCTACTGCTCTGGTCGAGTGCCATACGAAAGCAGAAAATACGGCCACGAAAATAACCGAAGCGCTTTTGCTATCGATATCAAGCAAGTTCTGAATAATTAACCCAGAAGACGTAATATAGGCATAAAGTAAAATACCGCCGACAAAATATACGGTTAGGTTATTAATAAAGTTAACTTTTTTACCTAGTAGCTCTTTGGTTACGGTATTAAAAGAAACTTTTAAATCGTACTCTTTAAACGCTTCCAACAACATCCATCCCGATATTGTCATCACGACCATGGTTAATAAAATGGCGAGGATGGACCACACGGTCCAGGCGCCCGCACTGGCGCTTGGCAGGCCAAGCATACCTGCACCAACACAGACACTGGCAATAATACAGGAGCCACCAACTAAAGATGGGGTTTTATTCATGATGCTATTCCTTTATCAAAATAAATAAAAAGCGCAACCGTCCACGCTGCGCTTAAATTTTTAGTTTTTATACTGTTTCTGCTGTCGTGATGGATTGAGATTGAGTCTCTGCCTCAACCTCTTTTAGACGCGCGGTGAAGTGACGTAAAACTTCTGGCTCATAAGTAAAGTCCAGGCCTTTTACATTGGCTGCATTTTCTTTTACCGCCTGGAAAGCTTCGACAATGAAATCCATATGCGTTTGTGTATAAGTAGCGCGAGGAATGGTGAGACGAAGTAGCTCAGCCGGACATGGGTGCTGTTTGCCCGTAGCAGGATCACGGCCTAATAGAAGAGAGCCAATTTCTACTGCGCGAATACCAGCGACTTTATAAAGCTCACACGCCAGTGCATGTGCCGGGAATTGCTCTGCAGGAATGTGTGGCAGGAGTTTGCTTGCGTCAACGAAGGCAGCATGTCCACCCGCTTGCTGACAAACAATGCCAATCGCTTCCAGCTTATCAACCAGGTACTGAACCTGACCGATTCGGTACGCCAGCCAGTCCTGACGCATACCATCGTAAAGGCCTACGGCAAGACGCTCCATAGCGCCACCCTCAAGTCCACCATAGGTTGGGAAGCCCTCCTGAACGACACACAACGTGCGGCACTCCGTGTATACATCCATTAACGAATCATCTTTAAAACAAAGCAAACCGCCCATTTGTACCATGGCATCTTTCTTAGCTGACATTGCCAGACCATCTGCGTATTTGTAGCTCTCTTTGGTGATGGCTTCGATTGACCAGTCAGCATAGCCAGGTTCGCGTTGTTGAATGAAGTAAGCATTCTCTGCGAAACGCGCCGAGTCCATGATGACTGGGATATCGTATTTCTGACCAATCTCATAAACTGCTTTTAGGTTAGCAAGCGATACTGGCTGGCCACCGGCGGAGTTACAAGTGATGGTGCTAACAATATAAGGCACATTCGCAGCGCCGACTTCTAAGATCGCCTGTTCTAGTTTCTCCAGATCAAAGTTACCTTTAAAGTCTGCTTCGATTGAAGTATCAAAGGCTTCTTCGGTATAAACGTTTTTCGCAACACAGCAGTTTAATTGTGTATGGCCTTGTGTGGTGTCAAAAAAGTAATTCGACAGCGCAACCATCTTGCTTCTGTCTAATCCTTTCTCTTTCTCGCGTTTTTTAATCAGTACCGGAATGTAAATTTGCTCTGCACCACGCCCTTGGTGAGTTGGGATGGTGTATTGGTAGCCAAAGATATCCTCAACGGCTTGTTGAAGTGCATGGTAGCTGCGGCTGCCGCTGTATGCTTCATCGCCACGTAGCATTGCGGCTTGCATCTCTTGCGTAATAGCACCTGTACCACTATCGGTAAGAAGGTCGATAAACACATCTTCGCTATCCAGAAGAAAAGGGTTCATACCCGCTTTTAGAATCGCTTCTTCTCTATATTCACGTGTAGTGCGTTTTACTGGCTCAATAACTCGAATACGAAACGGCTCAGGTAAGTGTTTAAAGTTTTCCATGTTATTTTCCCTAAAAGATAATTTTCGAATATTTTTAAGGCATACAGATGGATTGAAATAAAATAGTGCCTTCCCAAATCTTAAATTCAGAAATAAACGCACTGCAGCAAACACATTACCTATGATTGAGCGACAACAGAGGTGAGTTATCGAACAAGATAAGTGTGTGATTTACCGTTCTGTATGCTTGATATTTGGTTTGGGCTAATCGAGTGGTACTGCTGGTTTGAACGAATAGCAGTACAGAGCACATTGCTGTGCGCCCAATACGAAGTGTTATTGCGCAGGGAAAAAGAAGGCGATTTTAAAATCGAGGGTTATCCAATTAGCGATATGGTTTGTACACAACATACTAAGTCACCTTGATAGAACTAAGTAAACAAAACAATCTAACTAAGCAACTATAACGCGAGCGTCATTTGAGTTGCTGGTGGTAGATGCATCTATATCGAAGCATCGATTCTATATATACAAAGCAAAATGTAGACCAGTTTTTAAGTTGTTGTTTTTATATGAATAGTTGATGTTTTTCTAGGTGTTGACAGAATGTTTGCACTATTTTGAGACACAGATGTTCCTATTTGAGGCATTATGGTGTTACGTACGCTGTTTCTCACAAGGGAGCGGTGTCGCTGTTAACCGTCTTGGGTTTAAAACAAAAATGGCGACCCGAGGCCGCCATTTCGTGTGCTGATAGAGTTAACGTCGATAGTATAAAGAAATACGGTTCCCATCGATTTCCTGGACGATAAACCGAATCTCATAGATGTCGCTTAATACCGCTTCATCAATGACCTCTTCTACTGTACCTGCCTTAATGACTTCACCCAGCTTCATTGCGACGATATGGTCGGAATAGCAGGAGGCAAAGTTAATGTCGTGAATCACGATCACGACCGCTTTGTTTTTCAGTTTGGCCAACTTGTGCAGTGTACTCATGATATCGACAGAGTGTTTGATATCGAGGTTATTCAGTGGCTCATCAAGGAATATGTAGTCGGTATCTTGTGCTACAACCATCGCAATGAAAGCCATTTGTCGCTGACCACCAGACAGCTGATCAATAAAGCGATCTTGTAAATGGTCGATTTCCAGATGCTGCATAGACTCTTCAATGATGCGATTGTCTTCTGCTGTTAAGCGTCCCTGAGAGTAGGGGAAACGGCCAAACGCGACCAAATCACGCACAGTAAAACGCATATTGATGTTGTTGGACTGACGCAGCACGGAAAGGCGCTTGGCCAAATCTTCCGTGTTCCATTGATCAAGCGGTTTATCACCGATCACGACAGTACCTGCATCGCTTTCTGTCAGGCGACTTGCCATCGACAGCAGGGTACTTTTACCGGCGCCATTTGGGCCGATAATGCTGGTTACTTTACCAAGTGGAAAAAGGGCATCCGCATTTTTTACCACGTATTTTTCATTGTATTTTTTGCTTAAACCTTGAATACGGATCATGTGATAAACCTTTAGTCGAATTTATTTTTCATAAGCAGAACTAGGAAGTAACCGCCGCCAATAAAGTTGATGATTACGCTGATCGTGGTATCGAAATCGAATAGGTTTTCGACTACCCACTGGCCGCCAGACAGCAAAACCACTGACAGCACAGAACTTGCGACAATCAGAAGGCGATGCTGGTATCCAGTAAATACTTGACGAGTTAACGCCACCACAATCAAACCAAAGAACAGGATTGGGCCAATCAGAGCGGTTGAAATAGAGACCATCAGCGTGATGATGAACATCACTTGCATCGTTAGCTTATGCGTGTTCACGCCCAAACTCTTAGCGTTATCCACACCTAGCCACATCACATCCAGTTTATTTGAGATACGCATTAAATAGCCGCCACATAGCAGCATAGGCACGACACACCAGTAGACCAGCTCGCTGTTGATGTTATTAAAGCTGGCAAACATGGAGCCCTGAATGAAGTTAAACTCGTCCGGGTCGGTCACCATAGTGAAAAAGCCAGTGATGCTACTGAACAAGCTGCTGAGCACGATACCAATCAGTAACAGGGTGAAGATGTTGCGCTGACGTCCTCGAAAGTAGAAGCTGAACAGGGTCATCGCACACACAATCATGATGCCAGTAGACAGAACAAAATTGAGTTTGCTGTTGATGACCAGAGCACTCAGACCACCAAACATCACCACCAATACCACCTGAATCATCACATACAGGGAATCAAAACCGAGAATTGACGGGGTCAGGATTCGGTTATTGGTGATCGTCTGGAAGATTAGTGACGAGGAGGCAATGGCGATAGCCGCTAATACAATTGCCAGGACTTTAGGTACACGACGAGACAAGAAAAATTGGTAGTTGTCCGGTGTTAAACCTTTGCCGATAAATACGGCACAAATGAGTACTGCGACAACCGCGAGTACCATGACTTTAATGGAATCACGCATTCGCTTTGTCTCTCAATACCAGGTAAATGAAAACAGTACCGCCTAAGATGCTGATGATCATCGAAATAGGGATTTCGTAAGGGAAGATAATCAGACGGCCTAAAATGTCGCAGGTCAGCACCAGAATCACACCTGCATAAGCCGTCCAAGGCAAATTGCGACGCATGTTATCGCCAATAAATATCGACACCAGGTTTGGCACGATAAGGCCAAGGAAAGGAATCATCCCCACGATCATCACAACCGATGATGACAACACCGCAACTAAGATAACGCCAATAAGTACAATACGTTGGTAATTTAAGCCGATGTTTTTGGCGAAACTCTCACCGACACTAGCGGCACTAAAGCGGTTGGCATAAGCGTAAGCCAGTACCGATACAGGGAGCGCCAAATATAGAAACTCGTAGTTACCGCGTAAAACAGATGCGAAATTCGCAACCGTCCATGAACCAAGTGTCTGAACTAAATCATATTTATACGCGACAAAGGTCGTCATCGAAGAGACCACATTGCCATACATGATGCCGATCAATGGGACTAAAACGGTATTTTTGAACTTCAACTTCTGCAGGAAGCGTACAAAAATGACCGTACCAAGCACCGAAAAAGCGAAGATGGTTACGAGGTGGACCCAACTGCTCATATCTGCGAAGAAGATCAAAGCAATGATATAACCAAACATTGCCCAGTCGACGGTACCTGTGGTGGATGGTGCAGCAAAGCGGTTTTGAACGATTTGTTGCATGATCAATCCGGCGATACTTAAACCTGCGCCAGCTAAGACAATGGCTAGTAAACGCGGAAGTCGACTGACTAACAAAATATTCAAACTATGGCTGTCACCAGACAAAATTTGCGTGAGAGATACGTTTGCTACTCCGACCAGCAAAGAGGTGCCAGCGAGTAAGATGAGCAAAGCAAACGCCAAAACATGATGTAATTTCATAGTGCAGATACAGCTTTATATATACGACAATGACCTTTCACACCCAAAGCGGAAAGGTCATTTTCTATACGGTGAGTAAAGAGGGCTTTTTAGTTAACAACGACTTGGTTTAGCTCTTTAATCATGGTTTGAGTTGAATGGTAACCGCCTGCAGTCAAGTACCAAGCCGCTGGGTCAATAAACATCACACGACCATTTTTAGCAGCTGGTGTTGATTTCACCAGTTCATTGTCAAATAACGCTTTTGCTTTACCGTTGCTCTGACCAATTGCTTGTTCACGATCAAGCACCAATAATACTTCTGGTTGCGCATCTGCTATGTACTCAAATGAAATCAGATTGCCGTGCCTGCCAGCGACGGATTTCACCTTTTCAGAAGTTGATGTCTTGAAGCCTGCTTCATCATACACAAATGAGAAACGGCTTTTTTCCCCGAACATCGCCAAGCTATTGCCGCTGTTCGAAACGGTTAAAGCACGTGGTGGGTTCTGGACAACTTTATTATGCAGGGCATCGATCTGACCTTGAACATCTTCTATCAATTGATTCGCCTGGTCTTTCTTCTCGAAGATTTCGCCTAATGCCTGCCAGTGCTTCTGCGTGGTTTTCCAGTAGTCTGTCGTATCAATTTCGAACATGTAAGTCGGAGCGATGTCTTTCAGATCTGGGTAGATCTCAGCCATGCGGGTTTCTGCGATGATCAGATCGGGTTTCAACGTAAATAACGTTTCGAAATTGACTTCTTTTACACTGCCGGTGTTTACCACGGAGTCGCTTTTGTACTTCTCCAGTGTGGTTGGAAGTAGTGTCTTTGGCACACCCACTGGCGTGATCCCAAGAGCATCGACGAAATCAAGACTACCGTAGCCGAGGACGACGACGCGTTTCGGTACTTCATTAATTTCTACCGAGCCCATGCTGTGTTGGTAGGTTTTTGCGATGGCCCCGATGGGCGCTAATGCCAGTAGTAGCGCACTTGTTGCTACACGAAGAGAAGTTTTACCAAACATAATGATTCCCAAAAAGGTCTATAAGTCAGCCATCTAACTGGAAAGCGTTTAAACGTGAAAGCAGAGCAAAAGATGAGCTGAAAAGTATTGAAACTTAATTTGATTTAAAACAAATAAGAATGATTATTGATTGCAGACACGTTATCAGATAGGTTATAACCAGCAACTGAATTGTCAGAATAGTGAGTATTCAAAAAGTGAATTTAAGTCAAATGGATTTAAGCTTGCTGTTTATTCTCAAGAACTTACTTGAAGAAAAGCACGTGTCTAATACTGCGGTTTTGCTGAATATGAGCCAGCCATCCGTGAGTCGGTCTTTACAAAAGCTTAGAAATTTATTTAACGATGAACTACTGGTTAGGACCGCACATGGTTATGAGCTGACACCAAAAGCTGAGGTCATCAAGCAGGATTTAACCTCCGTACTAACTGGGTTAGAAAAGCTAATGCATGGGCAGTCTTTTGTGCCAGAGAAGAGCAAAGGGACGATACGCTTTTATGGTTTAGTGCCTCAAGTGACGATGTTGTTACCTAGTGTGATTGCACGCATTCGAGAAGAAGCTCCGAACATGATTGTCGATATCGACTCTATCCCCAAAAGGCATTTCGATGATTTGATTACTGGTGATGTGCATTTTGTGCTTTCTACCGCTTCTCCCCCGAGTTCTGAGCAAAACCTGTATCGCATGAAAATTGCCAATCGAGACTATCGATTCTTAATGAGCGATTCTCATCCATTGGCCGATGTCGAAGAGTTAACGATAGACATGTTACTGGAATGCAATTTTGGCCAGATCTCCCTGCAGGGAGGAAAAACGTTGTCAATTTACCACCGGTTCGCCGAGCTTGGTGTGGTGGATAAAAATCGCAGACTGTCGATACCCATACAGCTGTCTAATTTTAATGCGGCGCCTGCCATTGCGGAAGAAACGGATGTGGTATTTCATTTACCCACCCCATTTGCAGAGGGAGCATGCCTTGGCCGCAAGCTGGTAACAAAAAAGGTACCAGAAGCAATTCGTCTTGATAGCGAGTCAGTCTATCTGTATTGGCATAAACGCTATCACAACGATCCGATGTGTAATTGGGTTAAGTCTTTATTCAAAGAAATATACGAACCTATTGAAGGTGAATGATCGAGTTTCTTGTTATTCACTTTGTGTATAGTGGTAATTTGCTCATTGGATGCAGGGGGACTTGTTTTAGCTAAATAAAACCTATTTAATGCGAACTATTATCATTATAACTTTCAATAATAATAACAGGTTTTATTATGCCTAAGACTACTCTGTTAGCAACAAAGCCATTAGCAGTGGTGATCGGTGCACTATGCGCCTCAATGTCAGTATCAGCTGATACCACGCCAACCAACGTCGATGAACAGATGGTTGTGACGGCAACTCGTACTCAGTTAGAGTTGAAAAATGCGCCGGCATCGATGTCCGTCATTACCGCAGAAGATATCGAGAATGATCCTGGTATTACATTAGCGGATATCGTAGCAAACCAGACCAGCGTCGAGTCCGATTACGACAGCACTCGAGCGGGGCGTCAGCAGATCTCTATCCGTGGTATGGATTCAAAATACACGCTTATCATGGTGAATGGCCGTCGTATGAGTTCTGCGAGTGCGATTGTTCGTGGTAACGACTTTGATCTCTCTGCCATTCCAATGGATTCAATTGAACGTGTTGAAATTATCCGTGGTCCTATGTCTGCGCTTTACGGCTCTGATGGAATGGGCGGTACGATCAATATCATTACTAAGTCGCCTGAAAACGACTGGAGCTCTCAGCTAAGCCTGGATAACGCGACACCAAATGACGGCAACGGCGGGCAGAAATATACGGTTGGCCTAACCACGTCAGGTGCTTTAATTGATGACACATTATTTGCACGTTTATCCGTGTCACAAACCAGCCGCGATGCGTGGCAACCTTACTCAGGTATTAAAACGGTAAGAGGCGTTGACTACGATCGTTCTGAGGTTACGGCGTTAGAAGAGCGTGACACATTGGCGTTGTTTGGTACATTGTCATGGCACTTAGCTGAGAACCAGTTTATCGATCTGGATTTAGGCTTCAGTAATGATGAACGTGATACCGCGGCGGAAAGTGCAACACGAGTAATTTACTCTGAGTCTCGTGTTAAACGTGATAGCCAGGCAATCTCACACACAGGGTTGTGGTCTTGGGGTGATACTCAAGTGCGTTACTCGCGTGAAAACGTGGATAACGTTGATGCCGCGAACGATGGTGTGGATTCAATTGAAGAACTGACACAAATTGTTGAAGCATCGGCGACGACTTATTTTGGCGATAGCCATACGTTCACATTCGGCATGGATTATCAGAATAGCGAGCTAAGCAACCCGGAAAACCTGGTTGATAACAAAGCAGAAGCCTACCAAGGTGCAGTGTTTGCTCAGGATCAGTGGGAAGTGACGGATACGTTAACCGCAACCATTGGTGGCCGTTTGGACAAGCATGAGCAATTCGGTGAAGAATTCAGCCCGCGTGTTTACCTTGTACACCAAACCACAGACTCACTGGTTCTAAAAGGTGGCGTAGGTAAAGCATTTAAAGCGCCAACCATGACACAGAATAACTCAGACTTTAAATTGATCAGTTGTAAAGGTAACTGTGACATTCAGGGTAATGAAGATCTTGGTGCTGAAACCAGCATCAACTATGAGCTTTCTGCACTATACAGTGCTCGTAACTGGGATATTGAAACCGCGTTATTCCGTAACGAGGTTGAAAACCTGATTGAACAAACTGATGTTTTCTGTGAAACAGGAACGTGGTCAAGTTCGATCATGAGCTGTATCGACGAAAATGGTAACCCAATCGACCGTGAGCTTTCTAATCCATACAAGTCATTTCAAAATGTCTCTAAAGCGGTTATTCAAGGCGTAGAGTTGACCGGTAACATCCAGCTTTCTGAGCAGTGGGCAATGTCAGGTAACTACACTTACCTGGATACTGAAGACAAATCGACAGGCGAAGAGCTTAATGAGCGTTACAAGCACTCAGCATTTGCTCGCCTGAATTGGTACCCAACTCAAGATCTGGACTTGTTTGCAAGTGCTCGTTACCGCGGTGAGCGTAAGATTGATTCAGAGTTAACCCAAGACTCTTACACAACGCTAGATATGGGTACGGTATACCATGTGAATGAGTCACTGCGCGTTCGTGCCGGTGTTACCAACCTGACCGATGAAAGTGTCTCGAAAGAGCTTGAAAACATTGGCTATGTAGAAGCACCACGCACTTACTATGTTGGTATGACGGCTAACTTCTAAATAGCAACTCAAATGATAAAGGGGCGCTGCAGTGTACACTGTGGCGCCCCTTTTCTTTTATAACCAATATGACTAGCTTGACTGAGTGACTTGGTCAACCGTCTGCTCAGCAGGTAACGAGGTACTGAATCCCCGCAGAATATTCATTAATGTGATGGCAGTGAACAGGGCGATAACCAGTGAAAGGTGCCAGGCTTCACTCAAACCAAACTGAACCAGCGTCAAACTGACCAGTGAAGAGACGATCATTTGACCGCCACCAGACATTGCGGCTGCGGTACCTGCTTGCTCCTTATACGGCTGCATGACCAAGGCTTGGGCACATGGCAGAGCAATGCCATTACCTAAAATCATCAGCAGTTGCCCAAGCATTAAGTATAAAGGCTCTACCGGGCAGAAGAATAGCCATAACGCTGCGCTGATATGTAACGCCGGGGTACATAGCAGCATCTTTTTATTGCCGATAATTGGACGAGCACGGTTACAAATGGTTGTGCCACCCAACATACCAAGGGCAGGGATGAGTGCCCACATGGCGTATTCATCCGAAGTCATTCCGATCTGATCCTGCATAATAAATGGCATGACAGATACGGTTGTGATCATCAAGCTAAAGTTAAGCCAACTGATGCTAGCAAAACTCATAAAGTAACGAGAGGTCAATAGGTTGCGGTACTGACGTAACATCCTCTTAGGTGATGGAATGGAAGTACGCTTTGGTATTGTCTCTGTAAATCGAAAAGCAATAATAATCCAGGCAATCGAGACATAACCTAACAACGAAATAAACACCATACTCCAGCCGAAATGGAAGTTAATGAAACCACCAATCACGGGCGCCATAAGAGGCGTGATTGAAGCCGCCATTGCAATGTAAGACATCGCGACCGGAAGTTCATTTCCGCTAAAGCGATCGCGGGTAGAGGCACGAGCTAACACGGCACAACAGCCAGTACCAAGCCCTTGCAGAAAACGCCCCATGACCATGCCAGTAAAAGTCTGACTCATAAATATGATCATCAGCAGCCCGGACATGGCAATCAGCAACCCGGTTAACAAGACCTTTTTTCTGCCTAGTGCATCAGATATCGGGCCATAGATAAACTGGGATGGGCCAAAGCCAAGTAAGTAAATACTTACTAATAGTTGGGCTTGATCGAGTGAAATAGAAAAGTCTTTCGCTATCCATGGCAGGGATGGCATAACCAGTCCCATACTCAACTGACCAATACTGATAATCAAGCATGCGAGTAAAATGGAACGAAAGTTAATGGCGTTTCTCATGAAGATTCACCATTTGCAAGACCCGCTCTCCCGCGTGTTCTCAGCCCACCTTCATCATCAAATTCATTCAGTTTGGCTTTGACACGTTTTACGGTCGATAAGCTAACTTCACACTGCTGGGCAACGCTTTGTAGCGTGTTACCTTCAAGCAGTAGTGTCGCGATTTGCTGATGCTTTTCCTTATCCGCTGGGCGACCTCGGAATTTCTTCTTCCACCTTTCTGGTTCGCCTTTGAGCGCACGTCGACCTTGTTCCGCCGCAAACAAGCGGTGTTGGGTTTGCACTTTTTCATAGCCAGATAGCAGTGCGATCATGGTTTGGGTTTCGAGCGAGTTTGGCTCGAAGCACAGCGGTTCGCACACCGTTTTCAGTGTCACATTCTTATTGAGTAACAGTTCGATGGTATTGAGTGACTGACTGAAATCACGTCCAAACGTCGTTAGCCACCAAATGATGACCGTATCACCAGGTTTGACGGTATCAATTAACTTTTGAAATGCCTCACGCTCAGCGGGTGGTATACAGCCACGTCCCTGATCTTCGAAATGCATCGCTTCAGGGGCGGCAGCTTTCAATATTGGAAGGTTCTCACTATAAGCTCGGTTTCGAGGCGAATAGCGTGAATAAAGATAGGTTGTCATGGTCATTTGCCTGATAAAGAATTTGGTTCACATAATGTAATGGTTCATAAATATACATGGGTTCATTAATACTTACAACACCAAATGAGCCATTGAGAAGTCGACCGGAAGAAACAAAAAAAGCCAGTCAGAAGACTTCTGACTGGCTTGGTTCTAAAACCTAATGGCGTGGGGGCTGTTTCCATCTGATTTAAGTTCTCATACCTCAGGAGCGAGAAACGAAGATGGGACAGTGGTTAACATAGACGCTAGCAATCTTAAGCAGCTGCTTGTTTACCTTGTTTTGCTTTCTCACGCATGCCCAGTACAACCGTCAGGGCGAATGCTGTGATGAAGGCGATAATCATGCCGACAATGTAGTAGCTTATCTTGCCTGGTGAGATTGAGATAATACCTGGCAAGCCTGCCGCACCAAGAGCTTGTGCTTTCACGTTAAATAGAGTGATAAACGCGCTCGCTACAGCTGAACCTACGATTGCCGCCAGGAATGGATAACGAAGTTTCAGGTTCACACCAAACATGGCCGGCTCTGTGATCCCAAGAAGGCCAGTGATACCAGATGGCACTGCGATGCCTTTCATTTTTGTATCACGAGTTGTGAAACCTACGGCTAGTGCCGCTGCGCCTTGGGCTATGTTTGACATGGCTGCAATTGGGAAGATAAAGGTACCGCCAGTAGTTGCGATGTCGGCCAGTAGCTGAGTTTCAATCGCGATAAAGCTGTGATGCATACCGGTAATAACAAATGGAGCGTAGATAAAGCCAAACAGCGCACCGCCAACGAAACCTGCGGAATCGTATAGCCAGTTCAGACCGTCACCAAGCATAAAGCCAAGGTCGCGAGTAAACGGACCTACGAGAGTGAAAGTAATGAAGCCGGTAATAAAGATAGCCAGCATCGGCGTCAGCAAGTTATCCAGTACTGAAGGGATCACTTTACGCAGACCGATCTCAACTTTTGCCAGAATAAACGCAGAGACGAGAACCGGTAGTACTGAACCTTGGTAACCCACTTTCTGGATCTCTAAGCCCAGAATGTTCCAGGTTGGGACCGTGCCCGAAACCGATGCACTACCAAAGCCCCAACCATTTAACAGGTCTGGGTGAACCATTAGCATACCAAGTGCAGCACCTAAGAATGGGTTGCCGCCAAATTTCTTCGAAGCAGAAAATGCCAGTAAAACAGGTAGATAAACAAAAGGTGCATTGGCGAATGTGTTGATCATGCTCGCTAAATCAGCCAAACCCGGGTAGGCCTCTATGATGGACTGATCTTCAATAAACAAGCCTTGTGCGGTAAGTAGGTTGAAAAGACCCATCAGCAAACCGCCCGCAACGATCGCCGGAATAATTGGAACAAAAATATCCGACAGACCCTTCACGGCACGTTGAACGATATTTTGTTTCTGGGCTCCAGCCGATGCAACGTCATTCGTCGACATTTCAGCTAAACCAGTCTGTTTCGCCAGTTCAGCGTACACCTGATTTACGATGCCAGAGCCAAAAATAATCTGGTATTGGCCCGCAACTTTAAACTGGCCTTTTACGCCGTCTAAGTTGCCGATGGCTTCTTCATTAACTTTGTCTTCATCTTTTAGCGCTAGGCGCAGGCGCGTTGCGCAGTGAGCGAGGGCTTGAAGGTTATCTTTACCGCCTAAGTGCTCGAGTAATTGTTTTGCTATGACTGGATAGTTCATTGCACACCCCGATTGGTATTACTGAAATTTAAAAATGTATCCAAGTGCATACGCCAATAGTACAGATTGCTCGCTGTTACCGACCCACCTGCTTCCCCACCTAATATCGAGGGGATATTTGACTTTATGATACTCAAACCCAGTTAGCTTTGTGGTCTGAGTACCTATCAGCACCTGATTTATCGTTTTTGTATTTTTGGGAACGTTTGCAAAGTGGATTTTTGATGATTATTCATAAGTGGTCAAAGCATAAGACTGAAATATGTGAGTGTGATCCCTATATTGATTAACAAAACTCCGCTTAACGAGGGTAAAATCACGTTAATTGACTCGGGATACAGATAGCTTTCTGCAAACAATCCCAATAAATAAGTGGAATAGGGGCAATATGGCAAGTTTGCACGACGTTGCGCGTTTGGCTGGTGTATCGAAATCTACCGTATCTCGCGTGATAAACGACGAGTATGGGGTAAAGGAAGCCACTAAAGTTAAAGTGCGTAAAGCGGTGGAAGAGTGTGGCTACGTAGTGAATCAAGTGGCCAAGGATCTCAAATCACAAAAGACAAATCTTATTGGTGTGATCGTACCTCGCGTTTCTTCTCATGCTGTTTCTCAGGGTGTTGATGGGTTAACCGCGGTTATTGAGCAGTCTGGCAAGCACGTTCTATTGGCCAATACACACCAGCTCTATGAAAAAGAAGTTGAATATATTCAGATATTTAACCAAAAGCGGGTTGAGGGCATTATTCTCTACGCGACGCATTTAGACTCAAAATTAATTAAAGCGATTCAGCAGTCCAATGTACCGGTTGTCCTCGTCGGGCAGGATGGTTCATTGCATAATGTACCAAGTGTTGTTCATGACGACGTACGTGTGGGGTTTGAAGCGGGTAACCGCCTGATTGGAGCTGGTTGTCAACACGTCGCTTTCATCGGCGTTCAAGGTGATGATATTGCCGTTGATGTACAGCGCTCGCAGGGTCTTGAGCAGGCTTTATCTTTTCACCAGCAATCATTGCTCGCCCATGCACGAGGTGACTTCACCATAGAGTCTGGTTACCAGCAAGCGCAAGAGTTGATAAAAAACTACCCGCAAGTCGATGGTCTGTTTTGTGCGACTGACCGTATTGCCGTGGGTGCTGTGAAGGCGCTGCGTGAAATGGGCGTTAAGGTCGGAGAGCAGGTACGCGTGCTCGGCGTTGGTAATGACGAACTGTCGAGCATTAGTATTCCAAGCTTATCAACGTTTAACTATGCGTTTGATAAAGCAGGGGAAAATGCCGCAAAAATGCTGCTTGAACGTATTGAAGGTCGTGGCGAGGAAATGAGCAAAGTGGTGCTTACTTTCCAAAACATCGAACGTGAAACCTGTTAGCCGATTATAATTTTGGGGAACGTTCCCTTGGCAAGAGAATAAAAAGCCGATGCGCTTAAAAGCATCGGCTTTTTGCTTCTCGTTCTACCCTAAAGAACCGCTCATTACGCAGAAATGCCGTTCGTTTAGCAGCTAACGGTGTCTTTAAGCCTCCAGTCATCCTGAACAACGACGAAGGAGTGTGATTCAGGATCTAATTTCCAAGCACTTTATGGTCGAAATTATTTCATTAACTGGTCAGCGCGCTGCTATTAGATTCCTAGTCTCGCTAGAGCTCGCTGGAATGACACAGATGAAGTCGTTAAGCGATTGGCATTATCATTACACAGTGGGTTTCGCTTTAGAGTTTGGCTGGTAATGCAGTATCACCATGGAAGTCGGTGAAAGTAGCACTTCGCCCTCAGCATGGCCAGGATTTAAGTTACGTACGTTGGTATCACAAATCGTAACCCAATTCTGTTTACGGTCATTTGGCAACTTAAAGCGTGCAGTCGCATTGGTCTGGTTGATTAAGTACACCAGCTCTTGGCCATCTTTGCCAATCCCAAGGTGTAGTGCCACAGAGCTAAGGCGGTTCCAGTCGTCGTGCTCCATTAGGTGACCATCCGTTCTTCGCCAGAAGATCCGGTTGTTATTGCGGTTATCACCACTGAATGAGCGAATAAACGGCACCATGTACTTGTTGCGGTTAGCAACCATTTGCGACATCCAGATTTTGAAATGTTGTTTGCGTTCTGTTTGGCCCCAGTTTAACCAGCTGGTTTCGTTGTCCTGACAGTAGGCATTGTTATTGCCTTCCTGTGTGTGAGACAACACGTCAGCCGTCAGGATGTGAGGAATACCAAATGAAAACAACAAACTTGCGATAAGATTGCGTTTTTGCTTTTCGCGAGTCGCAATGACTATCAAGTTTTCCGTCTCACCCTCGACACCGTAGTTCTCTGAACGGTTATCACCGTGTCCATCGCGGTTTTCTTCGCCATTGGCTTCATTATGTTTGTGCTTATAAGACACTAAATCTTGCAGTGTGAAGCCATCATGATAAGTGATGTAGTTGACCGTCAGTTTGTAAGGCCAATTGGCGGCGCTATAAATATCTCTTGATCCCATTAGGCGTGTCGCAAACTCTTTTAAGTAGCCTTGGTCGCCGCGCCAGAAGCTACGAGAGATGTCACGCAGCTTATCGTTACACTCATTCCAGCCAAAGGGGAAGTTACCCACTTGGTAGCCGTTAGGGCCGATATCCCAGGGCTCAGCGATTAACTTTGTCTCACGGAGAACGGGATCTTGCGCCACCGCTTTAAAAAACGCCGCTTCTGGATTGTAATTGTCTCCCTGACGTCCAAGTGTCGCGGCCAAGTCGAAGCGGAAGCCATCCACTTTGAATTCACTCACCCAGTAACGAAGCGTGTCCATGACTAAGTTCAATGCCGGCTGATAAGTGAGGTCAACGGTATTGCCACAGCCGGTATAGTTAGCAAAGTGAGTGCCATGCTTTATGTAAAAACGAGAATCCAGAGCCTTCAGGTTAAAAATCGTTGGTCCTTCGCCACCTTCAGCGGTGTGGTTATAGACCACATCCAGAATGACTTCGATGCCGTTTTTATGCAATTCACGAATGGTTTCTTTTAGCTCGTTGACCGCGTCTTTCTTCGCATAGCGAGGGTCTGGTGTCATAAACAGGTAAGGGTTATAGCCCCAGTAGTTTACCTTCTTCATTTCCAAAAGATGAGGCTCGTGCATACACGCGGCGACAGGTAGCAGCTGCAACGTGTTAATGTTCTGTTGTTTATAGAAAGCGAGCATCTCTGGAGAGGATAACCCCAAATAGCGACCTTTCTTAGCCGCTTCGACCTTCGGGTTTAGCTGAGTCAGACCTTTTACGTGGGTCTCGAATAGCACCATCTCTTCTCTTGGGATACGTGGGTGTTCTGTTTTCTGCCAGTCAAAGTCATCCTTGATAACCACACACTTTGGCATATCAAAGCTTTTCTTTGCAGAGTAAGGCGGTTGGTAATGGAGTGCCTTATCGATGGATTTGGCGTAAGGGTCCGAGATGAGCAGCGGTTCGTCATTATGGGAGACGATGTAGCCGTACTTCTGACCAGCCTTAACTTTTGGAATAAAGGTGTGCCGTATACCCGCGTATTCGCCAGGTAGATCGTACAGCGTGTACTTGCCGTCGTCGGAAAACAACGCCAGTTTTATGTCTTTATTCTCGGGCGAGTGAATAGCGAAGTTACAGCCTTCTTTATTCAGTGTTGCACCCAAGGGATATGGGCGAGATCGAATTTGCGTCATCTGAGATTCTTTATTTAATAATTATTGCTACCTATAGGAAACTATAAGTTAAAAACTTTGTCTTACTAAGGTCAACAGCCTTAATTACAAAACAAGATAAAATATTCATGTAATTTAATTACTTTAATTTATCACTTTTTTGTTTAAAGTTTGACCTTCCTATCATTTTGTACCTGTCCATAAATGAAAATACTTACGAACTACGCCCTATATCCGTGATATAGCTAGATGAAACGCCATGCGGTATATTTTCTACGCCTTTCTCATCCCCCTTAATTTAGTTTAGGGCGGAGGAAGTCATCCTTGTACGCCTCCGGTAATCTCGATTGTGTTGAAACAAACGGGGACTTGTTCCCATCTTACCTCTCATTCTCTAGGTGAAGTTAAACTGCCTTTTATTCATCTATAGAGCGAGCAGGAAAGACAGAATTATAAATACCCTTAATGGAGTTAAGAATGAAAAAAGTAAGTGTAATTGCTGCAGCAGTGGCTGCTTCTTTAGCTGCTGGCTCTGCATTCGCAGTGGATTTTCATGGTTACATGCGTGCTGGCGTTGGCGTGAGTGGTGACGGTGGCCAACAAGTAACATTTGAAAAGAACAAAATTGGTCGTCTTGGTAACGAAGGCGATATCTACGGTGAAGTACAACTAGGCCAGGAAGTTTACAACAACAACGGTAAAACGTTCTATGTAGACTCTATGGTTGCGATGACTTCTAACGGTTCTAACGACTGGGAAAGTACTTCTGCTAACTGTGGTCTAAGCTACGATGACAACGATGCTATAGACGGCGTTGATTGTGTTGATGACGCACAATTCGCTCTACGTCAGTTCAATGTTCAAGCGAATGGCCTGCTAAACTTCGCTCCTGAAGCAACACTTTGGGCAGGTAAGCGCTTCTACCAACGTCACGACGTTCATATCTCTGACTTCTACTACTGGAACATCTCTGGTGCAGGCGCGGGTATTGAAGGTATCGAAGCTGGCCCTGGTAAACTATCTTTCGCATGGGTTCGTAACGACCGCGGTGATATTGCTGACCCAGGTAACGACGGCGGCGATGCGAACGTTAATACTCTAGACCTTCGCTATGCAGGTCTTTCTCTGTGGTCAAACGCAACTCTAGAAATGGGTCTGGACTACGCAATCGTAAACGAAACTGACGATGCTCCTAACAGCACTAAAGACGCGAAAGATGGCGTTATGGTTACTGCTGAGCTGACTCAAGGTCTAGACTCTGGCTTTAACAAAACTGTATTCCAGTACGGTACAGAAGGTTACTCTAAAGCATTCGCATTCTACGGCGACGGTAGCTGGTACGGTGCAGAAGCTAACGACGGTGCAGACGGCTACCGTATCATCAACTGGGGTGTAATCGGCCTGGGTGATAACTGGGAACTTGGTCACCAGTTAGTTTACGGTGTTGGTAACGACATGTGGGACGGTCAAGACAAGTGGGAAACATTCTCTGTAGTTGCTCGCCCAGTATTCAAATGGGATGAAAACAACAAGACTATCTTCGAAGCGGGTTACGCAATTGACGACGACGATGGTTTCGAAAGCACTTACGGTAAGATGACTGTTGCTCAAGCGTGGTCTGCTGGCTCTAGCTTCTGGGCACGTCCAGAAATCCGTCTATACGCGACTTACCTAACCGCTGACGACGATAACGATTCGCAAAAATTTGACGGCGGTCGTTCAGACGATACATTCCAATTTGGTGTACAAGCTGAAGCTTGGTGGTAATCATCTAGCCACTAAGTCCTAAATTGTCCTAGAATGATACAGCCAGAACCTATCTGGCTGTATTTATTTCAAAAACAATAAAAAGTCGAGGTAGACAGTAATGAGAAAATGGCTTGCTCCCGTACTGCTGGGCATGTTGGCGTCTGGCTGTGCGTCTGTAGAACAAGTAGAGATGACATCTAATGACCAGCAACAAGTGATCACCCAGTCTGGTGATATTCAATGGGTACCGCTCGATGTACCTGTGGTTACTGATTTTGCTTTGACTGATAAAAGCCAAATGCTACTGGATGGTAACAGCGCAGGCGCTATCGCAGCATTTGCACTTCCAGGAAACCGTGGCAGTCTCGATTTGAAACTAGAGACATTCGTCAGCACAGACCTTCGATTTTATGCGCCAAATGTCATCGTGGTTAATGCGGACGGAAAAACGGTTTACTCCGCAGATTTCTCAAAGTTTGAGTACGTACCGGCAAAAATGTTGGACAACGACAAATTCGTACTTGATCTCAATGTTATTCCTGACATGAGTGGCAATGACCTTCATGTGTTAATTTACACCACTTCCGAAGACTTGAAAGGAAGTACTCAGATTCTGCATCCGGCAAAAGCCTATGCTAAAGCACGTCATACTCAGCCGCCAGATATTGCTGATCCATATGCACAGCACAGCCCTCTCGGTCAGTTCCGTCTATCGGTAACTGCGAATGATATTGTTTCGACTAAGATTGTTGCGAAAAACGATAATATTCCAGAAGGTGCGGAATTAACCGGTTACTACCATCGTGCAATTGAAAGAGCAGTAGCCGAAGAGAATATTCCTAAAGCCTTAACCTTACTCGATGAAGCGAAAGAGTTAGGCATCGAAGGTGCACAAGAAGTATTTGTTAAAGCGGTAAATAGCAAATAATAGAATAAAAAAGGCCAGTGCAATGCTGGCCTTTTAAATAATAAATAAACCTTTAAATATTCACCCCTACATACAGTTATCTCATTCACATATTTATTTTTATCCCTTTGTTTTTAGTACTGGCTAGAGTAATAATTAAACAATATTCCTAACCTGAATTTTATGTTCGGGTGAATATATCTATCCAAGTAATTAAGCTCAGCAGGATAAAGTTTTTATTACCTCATACATGAGGAAATTTCAATATTAAGCTTTGTCTGTTTTAACGAGCTTTACTAATTAAAAAGGAATAACGTGAATATGAAGATGATGAAGACTTCTCTTGCTGCTGCCTTACTTGTTGCTTTAGTTGGTTGTCAATCTACCTCTGAGACTGAAACGGCTGCACAGCCCGTTATGAATATGTCTGATGCGGAAGCGATTGCATTCATGCAGACTTGTGATAACCCAGATAGTGCAGACAAAGGACCAATTAAGAAACCGTTATTTGTCGTTGGTACATTTGCAGATTCTGACTGGAAACATGTGCCTCAGCGCCAATATAATTACAAAGGAAATAATATCTATCAAGCGGTGACTCAAGAAAAATCAGGCTCATTTAAAATGCAATATGCAACAGAGTTATGGTTCCCTCAGTTCACGGCTAAAGGTAATCGAATGAATGTTGGCGAATTAACGCCATTAACCTTTGGTGGTTACGGTACAGACACTTCAGTTGATATTAAAGAAGGCGGGGAATATGTCTGGAGCCTTCAGTTTGAAGGGGAAGGTAAACCTCTTAATGTCATGGTAAATAAGTGCCAGTAATATTCTGTTAAGTTAGTTTAATTTTGATTTTTATTTAATTAGCCCCTGCATGTGAAAAATGCTGGGGCTATTTTTTGGGGAGATTATACGTGAATAAACGACTATATCGATCTTTACTGGCCTTAGCCGTAACAGGCGCTCTAGCGGGCTGTAATTCATCTGATGGTGATAATGGCGGAGCAACGTTACCCGAAGTCAGTAACTATGCTTGCCAGACAAGTGTATTGGAGCAAAGTAATCAGCTTCGGACTTATCAGATCATGGTTGAAAGCTTTGTCGATGGCGATACGAGTATTGGTTATTCCACGGGATATGGCACCAGTCATCACAATGGTGACCTGCAAGGTATTATTGATTCACTGGACTACATCCAAAGCTTGGGGATGAATGCAATTTGGCTAACGCCTATTTTTGAGTCTGAAGCCATTGATGGGCAAGATGACTGGGCTGATCGTTTGGATGCCACGGGGTACTATGCGACGGATTATTTTACGATAGATCCGAACTTTGGTGATTTAGAAACCGCAAGAACGCTGGTGGAAGAAGCACACAGACGAGGCTTGTACGTCTTTTTTGATGGTGTGTTCGGACACCATAAAGCGGGGTTAATTAAACCATCACCTTCCGGTTTATTACCTTCGGGATCAAATAACCCTGTTGATTATCCACAGAGCCTTGAGTTTTATAAAGAAGTGGCGACCTATTGGATTAACGAGCTCAAAATAGATGGCTGGCGTTTAGATCAGGCGTATCAGGTGCCCACAGAAGCCTGGACACAACTGCGCAAAGCGGTCGATCAAGCCTCGCAAAATGTGACTTACACCAATAGCGAAGGTGAGCAGGTGAACCCTCTTGGTTACATGGTGGCGGAAATCTGGAAAGGGGAATCAGACATTGCAGATGAGGCTTATGGCGCTGAAAGTGATCCTGCCTTGTGTTCCGCTTTTGATTTCCCGATGCGCTACCGAATTGTCGAAACCTTAGCAGTAAATGAAAGCGGTGTTGGTGGAAGAGGGGTTGATTGGCTAGATAATGGCTACCTTACTCACCAACAATATCCAAGCCATGCACAACCAAACTTGATGATAGGTAACCACGACTTAGTGCGGTTTGGTGATCTATTGCAACGAGGTGGGCTGGCGGATGTCAACGAAGCAGAATACTGGTTGCGCCATAAAGCGGCATTCGCTTTCCAAGCGGCTTACTCGGGACCGATAACTTTGTATTACGGAGACGAAATTGGCGACCAAGTTGACGGCTTTGCAGCAAAAGAGGACATCAACACTTGTGCTCTTGCGGGATTATGTGATGACCACGTTGCCAGAAGCAGCGCGAAAATTGAAGGGATTACCGCAACTTTAGATGCTAATCAGGCTGACCTTAAAAGTTATGTTCAATCTCTGATGACTATGCGTGCTGCACATCCTGCATTATATGAAGGTTCACGCACTAATTTGATGGCGGACAACGGCAGTTATGTTGACTTAAAAACAGCAGGTGCAGACCGAGTGTTGTTCACGTTGAATACGTTAGAAAGCGCGAGAAACGTGATACTAAGTGAGGAGTCTGTTGGCAGCAATCAAGATCTGGTTGACTTGCTGACGAATGAGACGATCACGCCAAGTAATGGCCAGTATCTAATCCCAATGTCGCCTTTACAAGCGCGCTTTTTTGCAATACGCCAATAAGTAAAATTTAAGCTTGTAGAAGTTAAAAAAAAGGGGGAAGCGATTGCTTCCCCTTTTGGTATCGTTGAATCAATTAGTTTTGAGTCACTGTTACGATTGGTGCTGTTGTATCAGCGGCATTAAAGTGGAAGTTATAGCTTCCGTCTGCTGGCACCGTGATACTGATGTTACCGCTTGCGCCGCCCGCTTCCATGGTTAATGGCGTACCGAACTCAATTGCGCCCTGACCACCGAAGTTAGTTTCGTCAGCCCAATCTGAGCTGGCGACCTTCATGTCGAACGTGCCCGCAGTCAGGTTGATGTCTAATGAGTATACATCGTTTGCCACGTAGCTGAACTTCGCGCTTTCTATTGCTCCCCAGTTAACGTCTGTGACATCACCGCGTAGGTAAAGTGCAGTTTCGCCAAACGTTGGTGCATCTGCTGACTTCGTTACCGAAACGACAGGCTTTTCTACGCTTTCATCTTGAACATTAAGTGCGTTAAGAATGAAGTTGTACTTACCCGTTTCAGTTACCGTTAATGAACAGTTGTCACCCGTTCCCAAATCTAGAGAGTCACCGCCCTGATCCGCTGCGCTACAACCAATGTTTGGATTTGACCAACCAGCATCTGCAAATTTGAACTCATGAACACCTGCTTCCAATACGCCAGTGACAGAGTACATGCCGTTGCCAATGAAGGTCATTGCCCAGTCTGAGCTGTCTGCCCAACCGTTCATTGTGCCTTTCACATAAACCACAGTTTCACCGTAAGGAGGAATGCTCGATACGTCTTTGTTTGACGTATTCACAGGCAGACCCGCACCTTGCGCGCCAGCTTGAGGCTGTACAAATACCGCTGTTGTTAGCGCTGGTACTGTGAAGGTTTCTTCAGAGAAGCTTGCTCCTTGAACAACAGGATCCGCAGAGTTTTGCTGTACGGTATGAAGTTCAAAGCCGCTCGCGCCAGCTATGGTAAACGATTGTGCCTCAGATGATGAGTTAACTACTGCGACAATCGCGTCGTTTGCTGGATCCAGATCCTGACCGGCCGATACACCATCATCAATAGACATGACAATCAGACCAGCAACTTGATCTTGACCCACGTTGCGGAAGTCGACACGATTCATCACTTCTTGAGCGGTATCCAGACGGAACAGTTCGCTTGAACTACGGATTTTTAGTAGCTCGAGGAATTGCTGCTTGGTTAGCTCAATGTCGGTTGTATCAGGCTTGGCTGTGCTGTCGCTGATGATCGTTTTGATAAGATCCCAGTTATCGCCATCTTTGTCTTCGCGAGGTAAACCGACATTCCAGTTGTTGTCGCTACCGTCAAAGAAGACACGGTTGAACCAGTCGCCAGAATCGTAAGAGTCGCGCTGCATTGATTTAGAACGAAGTAGCTCTGAACCCATGTGAATGAACGGAATACCCTGGCCTAGCATTACGGTTGAGAGCGATACGCTTTGCATACGAGCACGTTCAGCAGAGCTGATACCTGTTGCGATCTTGTAGGCGTTGTTATCCCACAGTGTTTGGTTATCGTGCTTAGAAACGTAAGCGATGTTCTCTGAAGGTATCTTAGTGTAGCCTGCTGGCGCACCATTGTAGTCTACGTTTTTACCAAGCTTGGTCTCACCGGTGTAATCGACAAGGATGTAGTCTGCCAAGTTACCAGCCATACCCAGACGAACGATATCTTGGTTATGCAGACGGCCATTCACTGAATCCGCATCGGTTCTGGTTTCTTCATTTGCGTATGCAGCGTTACCAAAACCTTGGTTATAGCGAAGTGAGTGGTTACCATCTGAATCAACACCACCATCGAATGGACCACCACCACGAACAGCATCACGTAGACGGTCAGAGAAGGTACCAATCTCTGTGCCAGCCATGTTTAGCTGCGTCGCCTGGTCAAAGCGCGCATCGTTAGCCACTTCACCAAAGTCCCAACCTTCGCCGTAGAATAGCGTGTTCGGGTCGATCTGACGGATTTGCTCTAACGCGTAAACCATCACATCTTTTGGTTGGTGGCCCATCAAGTCAAAGCGGAAACCATCGACTTTGTAGTCTTCTGCCCACACCTTCAGTGAGTCAACCATCAGTTTGCCCATCATCAGGTTTTCAGTTGCGGTGTTATCACAGCAGGTGGAGTTTTCTACGCCACCGGTATTCACGTTTAGACGGTGGTAGTACCCCGGAACGATTTTATCCAGAACAGATTTTTCATTGATGCCTGATGCGTTGGTATGGTTGTACACCACGTCCATCACCAGTTTCAGATCCATCTTATGCGTTGCCTGAACCATCTCACGGAACTCCAGAATACGCTGTGTGCCATTCGGGTTCGTCGCGTAGCTGCCTTCCGGTACGGTGTAATGGAATGGATCGTACCCCCAGTTGAAGCTGTCGAGCATACGCAGATCATTCATTAGTGTCTGTGCCGAACCGCTTGCAGGATCGTAACCGTTCAGGACATCTTCAATGACTTTCGCCTCATCTTCTGATTCACAAACTGCCGCATCTGGTTTAATGCCACATAGCTTGCCAACGGTGTCGTTAATGTCGACGCGGTTATCCACATTCTCATCGACGGTAGCGATATCAAATGCAGGCAGGATGTGTAGGGTTGTTAAACCAGCATCTTTCAGTGCTTGTAGGTGAGAAACAGACTCACGTTCAGGTTCTGTCAGAGCAAGGTATTTGCCGTTGTATGCAGCAGTGCCTTGGCTGTCACTAAAACTGAAATCACGCAGATGTGATTCGTACAATACGTGATCTTCGTCTTTCTCAACGGTTGGACGTTCGTAATTGTTCCAGTCTTGTGGCATTAAGCTAGCATCGTCGAGGTCGACAACTTGTGAGTAAAGAGAGTTTAGCGACAAGCTTAGTGAGTATGGGTCAGTGACCATACGCGTTTCCACAACACCTGTAGTTGGATGGTAAACCTTCACTTGGTAGCGGTAGAATTTGTTCACTACGTTACTTTGTGGCTCTGAAGCCCAAATACCAGTGACGCTGTCTTCCGTCATGGTAACGGTTGACTCTTCTTGCAGGTTCTCATCGTAGATGATCAGAGAAACATCTTGAGCCGTAGGTGCCCATAGCTTGAAGGTTGCAGCGCCGCCTTCAACAATCGCGCCCAGTTCCTGACCGATCGCGTTACCAGCATCGGCATCAGCGAATACCGCATCCAGTACGCCTGGTTTTTGCACCTCTGTTGCGGAAATAACATCGCCATCGGCATTGTAGGCTACCATCACGATTTGTGATTTCAGAATGGTACGTAGTGTTGCGTCATCCACATCAATACCAGCAGCTTGCAGGCTGGACAGGTGACGGAAGCGAGATTTCAGCTCGTCAGACAAATCACCTGCTTTGCTTAGTTCTATCGCTGTGCCACCAGTGATCTGTTTGTCTTCATCCATTTGGATGTCGTTAGTCAGGCTGTAGTAAAGCTTCATTGAGTCAGCGTTTGCTGCTGCTTCCCACGCAATTGTGGTGGCATCTAACCAATGAGCTTTTTGACCGTCAACGTCAACAGGGCGCTCTTCTATTGGCTCGTAGAAAAGTTCGCTACTGCCGTGGAAGCCAAATACGCCTTTAGATTCGCCGATCTTAGTCAGTTCAACCTTAGAGTTTGAACTACCGAATGCTTTGTCGTCGCCATTGTGTAAGATGAAGTTCATACATTCGTAAGGGTCAGATGCATCAGGATCGACTTTAAGTACGTAGTACGCACCGTAAGTTTCGCTGATACCATCAAATGGGCGAGGTGATGCCCAATCCGTACCACTGCTCGTAATGCCCATGGCATCTAAATCAGTACTGGTACAGCCTTCACCGTTCCATAGATGCAGACCCCAGCCATCGTAGCCGTTTGCTGTCGATGCTGAGGCAACGTCACGTTTATAGTAAACAACAACTTCATTCTCTCCCGCAGGGTACAGTCCTGCACTCGGGCTGGTGGTATTGTCGTCGGTGCTGTCACTACCACAACCGCTGATCACCGCGACGGAGATCAAAGGCAGTACGGTTTTGGCAATTATTGATAATTTAAATGTTTTTTTGTCCACGTTTACAAATCCATTTTTATTGAATTGATATAAAGAACGCGTCAGTTCTTCGGCTCAAAGAACGGAAGAACGCTACGTCCTATCTGGTGCAAATGCCGAAAGGAAATGTTCAAAGAAATGCTAATACACTGACTCATCAGCAAAATGTGAGAACGGACTGCTTAGTTTTTTACAAATGAAAATTTTCTTACACAGTGGATTTGGTTCACAAATTAACTAATAAAATGAACGCATAGTGAGAGGAGCGACACACACTCAAAATGTTAATTTTGATAGGAGTAGGAAGGGGGGATGACAGGGGAGGAGAGTGTCTCAGCCCCAAAAGCGTGACTACCTTCTATAAAAAGCTAACTAATAATTTTCGATAAAAAATAAGTTAAGGCGTCTGAGTTTTAATCACGTCATTCTTTATTTCTCAACTTCAGATTTTCATCGGGTAGCCGATATAAAGTCAAAGTGCTGAAACTATTCAGACAAAAGCAATTTAAGGGTTTCCCTATGGGGGAACGTCAATTTATATCATGGAGAACAAGAGGCGGTTTATGAGTAGCATGGGTATTGCCATTGCGGCAACTGGCCTTTCACTTGTCCTGATATTTGTGTGGATGATCTCGCTGTCGATGCGAAAGCAACGCCTGGAACTTGAGCGGCAGGCTCGTGAGGCGGCATATCGCAAGGCAATGAAAAAAGCCCGTGAGCAAGAGCTTAAAGAGCGGGAATTTAAGGCTGAAACCGGGCATATACCAACAATTTTATTTCTGGCGAAAGAAGCGGAAAGAAACAATACCAAGCAGGCTTTGTATTGGTACGACAAAGCGGCGAAGCTGGACAACATCAGTGGCATGTACGGCATTGTTCGCATGAGTGAGCGTATGCGTGAAGATGTGGTTCTAAAAGAGCAGGCAAACTTTTGGCGCACTGCGATCGCTGGCGTAGAAGGTGATCTGGAAGCGAAATTTATCACCGGAAAAGCGCTGGTTTTTGGTCGAGGTGTGGAACAGAACATTGCCAAAGGGCATGAACTGATCGAAGAAGCGGCCAATGAGGGCTGTATTGATGCGATGCTGCATATGGGGGAATGGCTATTATCCCCGGAAAATACATCGGGCCACAGTGCCGACGCACTCTATTGGTTTATGAAGGCTGCAGAGAAAGACAGTATTGCTGGGAAAATTCAGGTAGGACTGTGTTACACCAAGGGCATTGGCACTGAAAAGAGCATGCTGAAAGGCCGTTACTGGCTGGAAAGTGCCGCGGAGCTCGGCAGTGCGGAAGGCATGTATTATGCTGGAGAAGCCTGGAAAGATTCTAGCAAAACGGGCAACGCCATTGCGTATATCTGGCTGTTTCTTGCTGCCAGTATGGGCTACGAACCCGCACGAGCCTTACGGGATAAAGTCGCGGGCAATATCGGTGTTGATGTGGTGGTGGGCCTACAAGTGATTGCCAAACCTCTGCAAAAAATGCTGACATCAGGTATGGTGAAAAAACACGCCATCATTCGAGCGTTAAACAAGGTTTATAAGCGTGAGGCGTACTTCCCTGATGAAGATGCTGTGGGACAAGTGTTCACAAACAAAAACGGCTCCAAACAAAAAGTGTTAGAAGAGGAATGTTTTAACTTCCAGGATGATTTGGTCGTAGAGTGTGAGCCTAAGTGGTCAACGTCATCCAGCCTCTCAAAAGAAGCTCTCGACTTCAGTCAGAATTTTCTGAAAACGTAATTCTCATTATCCGTCACTATTGAGTTATGGCTGTCACTTCAGACGCTCTATCGCGCCATTCCAGTGAGCCTTCGCGAGACTAGACATCTAATATCAATGTGCTGTGAATGCAGAGAAATACCTTTGACAACAAAGAATTTGGATAGAAATGCCTGAATCACGTTCTTTTGTCTCGGTTACGTATAACGGTTAACTGGCGTACTCTTCTCTCTGTTCACCGGTCGATATTGGCTCCGGTCAACTCCGGTGAGGTGGGCAGAATTGAGTTAAACAATCTCTGCTAGTCGGATACACTAGCGGTTTCGCAAACTCGCGCTTGCCGCATTCTTTGCATTATCGATAACAAAAATAAGAGGACAGGTATCATGCAAGGTATCCTCTCAATTCAATCTCATGTTTCTTTTGGCCATGCTGGTAACAGCAGTGCTGTTTTCCCTATGCAGCGTATGGGTTTCGAAGTGTGGCCTATTCATACTGTGCAATTTTCTAACCATACCCAATACCAAGAGGGGTGGACAGGGCGAGCTTTTTCTGCGGACGACATCAGTGAGCTTGTTCGTGGTTTGGGGAATATTGGTGCACTGGGAAAGTGCCAGGCGGTATTAACCGGCTACCAAGGAAGTGCGGAGCAGTGTCTTGCAGTAGAAGAAACGGTCAGGCAAGTTAAGAGTAACAACCCTGACGCGCTTTATGTCTGTGACCCAGTGATGGGCGCGCCGGATAAAGGCTGTATTGTTGCCCCTGGGATTGCTGAAAACCTGTTAACGCGTCTGATGCCAATGGCGGATGTGATTGTGCCAAATCAGTTCGAACTGAGTCAGTTTGCAGAAATGGAAATCCATACACTGGACGATGCGATCACCGCTTGTCAGAAAGCGTTAGCGAAGGGCCCGAAAGTGGTGTTGGTCAAACATCTTTACTGTCTGGAAAATGGCAGCTTCAACATGTTACTCGCGACACAAGAGGGCATTTATCTTGCGCAACGCCCGCATTTTGAATTTGACAAACAACCTGTTGGCGTGGGTGATCTTATCTCAGCGATTTTTACTGCTGGGCTACTCAAGGGCTGGAGTCCGAAACAGGCGTTCCAGCACTGTCATGATGCTTGTTATGGCGTATTAAGTGCAACTTTCCATGCTGGCGAGTGGGAATTACAAACTATCGCCGCTCAGCAAGAGTTTGTCGAGCCAGGTAAACATTTCCCAATTGAAGAAGTGACTTTAGCTGAAGCGTAAATAGCTTAATAAGCCGGATATAAAAAATGGGGAGCCACATCGGCTCCCCATTTTATTTGTCTATTGAATCGTAATTCGATTATTGCTGTTCTTTTTGGTGCTCTGAACGGCAAACTGCAGCAGTGAAGACAACGTCTGTAGAGCTGTTTAGTGCAGTTTCTGCTGAGTCTTGAATAACGCCGATGATAAAGCCGACCGCAACAACCTGCATTGCAACGTCATTTGAGATACCGAATAGGCCACAAGCAAGAGGGATCAGTAGTAGAGAGCCACCTGCAACGCCTGAAGCACCACATGCAGAAACGGCTGCAACGATACTCAGAAGCAATGCTGTTAATAGGTCAACTTCAATACCCATAGTATGAACGGCAGCCAACGTTAGCGTTGTAATAGTGATTGCAGCACCCGCCATGTTGATGGTTGCGCCTAGAGGGATAGACACTGAGTAAGTGTCTTCGTCTAATTTTAGCTTCTCACACAACGCCATGTTCACTGGGATGTTTGCCGCACTTGAACGAGTGAAGAATGCAGTTACACCACTTTCACGCAGACATTGGAAAACCAATGGGTACGGGTTTTGTTTGGTTTTGAAGTAAACGATCGCTGGGTTTACTACCAATGCGATGATAAACATTGCACCTAGCAGTACTGCTAGTAGGTGAGCATAGCTCGCTATCGCGCTGAAACCAGTTGTTGCGAACGTAGAAGCGACCAAACCGAAGATACCAAATGGCGCAAGACGAATAATAAAGCGTACGATCTGTGACACACTGTGGCTTAGATCTTCAAATAGCGCTTTGGTTGTTGCTGACGCGTGATGCAGTGCCAGACCAAGACCAACACCCCAAGCAAGAATACCGATGTAGTTTGCTTCTACTAGTGCGTTTACTGGGTTATCAACGATTTTGAACAGTAGTGTGTGTAGAACTTCTGCAATACCTTGTGGTGGATTCGCGCCTTCAGCGCCGGTTACAAGCGTTAAAGTGGTTGGGAAAAGGAAGCTTAGAACCACGGCTGATAGTGCAGCGAAGAATGTGCCCATCAGGTAGAGCATCACGATTGGACGCATATAAGTGTGTTGGTTTTTCTTTTGGTTTGCGATAGACGCTGCGACCAAAACAAATACAAGGATCGGAGCAATCGCTTTAAGCGCTCCAACAAAAAGGCTACCAATCAATCCAGCGCTTTCAGCGTGACTTGGTGAAACTGTCGCCAGTAAGACACCAAAGACAATGCCGACAAGGATCTGGAGAACGAGGTTACCACGAGCATATCGGGCAACGAGGCTGTTATGTTGCATACATCATTCCTGCAATGTTATGTCTAAGTGATTGAATAATAACTACCCATTACACGGCGTTAATGTCCTTGATAAACAAGAGATGAGCATTGGTTCTGGTCACTAAAACATATGATTATCAATTATCCTGTTTTTATCTATTCAGCCACTCTCTGACTGAACAGCCCATATCTTAGCTTGGTAATATTTTGTGTCTAGTTTTAGTTTGTTTTTGGATTAAATGTTTGCTTAATGTTATTAATTTAAGTTGTTTGTGTTGCAAAAAATTAGTGATTATGAATGATGCTTTTAATAAAGTTATTAAAAAGGAGACTAATGTCTCCTTAAATTTAATTGACCAACCAGAGCCGAAACGTTATTAATCTTGATGGCGTTGCCGCTTCTCACTCGTGCAAACTGCGTGTTTTCATAATCATCTAGTGTCAGCGGCTGTTGGAAAAACGGTTTCCAACCTAATCGCTTGAGTGGATTTTCCGTTGAGGTCAGTGTTGCAAAAAAAGTATGTATTCCGGTAGAGAGTTTCGTCTTAAAAGTGCTATGTGCGGTTAACTCTTTTCTCTTCCATTATTTGCGAGTAGGTGTTGGCTTTTAGACCATAGATGATCTGGATATGACTATCATCTAACACGACGACACCATGAGCCCCATGCTGTTTCAGCGCTTCTTTGTCTACGATGGAAGTGGATTTGAGAGTCAGCCTTAGACGAGTGGCACACGCGCCAGTCTCTAAAACATTGTCAATGCCTCCGATCGCCGCAATGATCGTGTCGACATCCTGATCCATATTTGGGTTGACCTGAGTAAGGAATTTAAAGATGCGTTTTAGCCCTTGCAACATACTGTCTATCTCTTGAATGTGGAAATTAAGTTATATCTCAAATGAGCTTACACAGGTGAGGGACAAAGCACAGAATTGAACTTTGAAATAAATGGCAGGGAGGATCGCTGAAGAAGGGAAAAGCAGGGCTCGCGAATGAATTCATCCAGAAGCCCCAGAAGGCATTAATGTGCTGAGTGTTTCATCATTGCCATCACTTTTTTCACTGGCGCATTGAAGCTCTGTTTCAGACCGTTGTCGAACGTTACGGTGACGGTAATCTCATCGCCTTCTTGCAGCGGCTGTGTGAGATTGAACAACATAATATGTAAGCTTCCCGGCTTGAGCTCAGTGGTCGATTTTGCGTTGAGTGTGATGTGATCGATTTGACGCATCTTCATAACATCACCTTCCGTGATGACATCATGCAGTTCAACTTTTCCTGCCGCCGGCGTTTCTGCAGAGACAATTTTAATGTCTTCCTGACTGCGGTTTGCAAACGTAACGAACACCGCGCTGGTGGTGGCCCCAGGTGCCATTGCACGTGCATAAGGTTCGTGCGCCATTACATCCAGCTTAGCTTGAGCAAGGGGACTAAGAAGCAGAGCACTCATTGCCAGTGCTTTGATGAATTGTCTGGCTTTCATTCTAACCTTCCTCTGTAGTGAGTTGTGAAATTGCCTCGACGATTGGTGCTGGTGTTAGCGTATGAGGCACTTTGGTGATCAAAGTTCCGTCAGGTTTTAAGAAGTAGAAGTAAGAACTATGGTCCAGTGTGTATTCCAGCTCAGAGCCTTCTAGTTCTGTTTTGCGGAAAATAACGCCGTAGCTGTGCGCCAGCGGAGTTGTGATGTCTAGCGGTGCTGATAAACCTTCAATCATCGGATGGAAGTAGTGTGCGTATTTTGCCGATGCATCTGCTTCATCGCGCTCAGGATCGAGAGAGATAAACATTGGGCGTAGTTGGGCTTTTTGGCCATCTTCAATTTGGTTCAATGCACCAGCTAACATGGCGAGCGACGTTGGGCAAACGTCAGGACAGCGGGTGAACCCAAAGTACACGATGCGAATACGAGGATCATTCACATCGAAGATGTCGACGGGTTGGCCGTTTTCACCAAATAATACAGTTTGTTCTGATTTGGCCGATTCCGTTTGTTCAGTTGGGACGTTTTCTTGGTTGTCCAAATAGCTTTTCGCGCCAAATCCGAGTACGAAAGCGACCACTAGAAATAGGGACCAGTTGCGGCTCATAAAGATTCCTTACCTATGCATTTTGATGGCTGGATAAATAGTGTTTTGTCCGTCAGTGAGCTCACCTACCCAAGTCATCGACTCTTGAGTACAGACTGGCAAGACCACTTCACCCATGTATTTTCCTGGAGACACTTTGTTTAATAAAAACTTAGGTTCACCCATTTCCATTTCTAGCCCAGACAGGCTCAGGACGAGTTGTTCAGCTTTGCTGTCTGACCACTCTACTGTGAGCTGAGCAGGGATTAAGGGCTGGGTGTTATCGACATTAAGCGTCATAGCGACATCTTGTTGGACGCAAGCTGTGGTAGATAAAAAGCAATATTCATCAAGCGGTTTGAGCTCTGAGGAAGTCGACAAGTTTTTGATTAGGGTTGGGGCGTAAAATCCTGCGACCAGTGCCACAGCGACGCCTGTTATGTTTAACAGTTTCATTAAGGCTCAGTATTTATCACTTAATAAGAACCGCATCGTAGCACACCTGTACAATGCTCAACGAGACCAGTTCCAAGAAATTGTGCATGTTTATGAGATTGAATAAAAAAACGGAGCCAGTGGCTCCGTTCATAGAATAATGTTTACTGATCTGAATCAGCGAACTTTTCCAGGCTCAATACCAGAGCGATGGCAGCCAGCATCATGACAATGGCAATAACGAGCTGTGACGGCTGAGAGGTTATGTGCTCATATTCAAATGGTGTCAAGTTATGCTGAAGTAACGGCACTTGCTCACCTTTTGAGTTTGTACGCCAAGTCAGCGTTTCTTTCCACGGCCATATTTTAGGCAGTGTGCCAAGCATTAACCCGGTCAGGAACATTAATGTTGCGTCTCGAAACTTGCGTAACAACCAAGATAACAAGTGTGAAAACGTCAGTAGTCCAATAACGCAGCCCGATAAAAATAGCGCTAAGATGTCGACCTGGAACCCTTTAACGGCTGCTAGCACTGGTGTGTACATGCCAATGAGTAGCAAAATAAAGCTACCGGAAATACCAGGTAGGATCATGGCACAAATAGCGATAGAGCCAGCGAGCAGTGTATTCAGCATCGTCGGCTCCATATGCAGAGGCTTAAGCACGGTAATGCTGTAAGCAAATGCAACGCCTGCCAATAACGTAACAAAACGAATCGCGTCCCGCTTTTCTACCTGACGCACGATGTGGTAAACCGAAACCAGAATTAGCCCAAAAAAGAATGACCAAATTGGAATAGGGTGGGTATCTAACAACCAGGTGATCAGCTTAGCGAGTGTCGCAATGCTAACGAAAATACCGGAAAACAGCGTGATAAGGAAAAAACCATTGATATGGTTAAATGCGGCTTTTGTTCCTTCTCTTTTCCAAACCGATAAAAGGGCTGGGTTGATGCGTCGAATACTCTCTAGCAATGTATCGTAAATGCCAGTGATAAAAGCGATAGTACCGCCAGAGACGCCGGGAACCACATCGGCTGCACCCATTGCCATTCCTTTAAAGAAAGTAATTAGATAGTTCATTGTTGTACTGTTCATGTCTGTTGATGGGACAGAGTATACAAACATTGCCGGTAAAAAAGTATGAAATAGTATTGTTATGACAACATAACTTCATCTCTAACCGGTTGATTACAGTTCAAACTTTGGCCGTTTTAGGTAGCTATCAAGATATAACTCAATAACTGCGATTGATGATGTGTTTTCGCAATTTGCATTTGCTAATTGCAATGTGACTTTTCGTTTTGCTACAGATAATAATGTCGATATTTATAATGTGGGATCTCGACTCCAAAAATAATGCTTTAAATGTTGGCATATATTATGCATAATGCGCAACGACCCTTATTAAGCCGAGGGTCACCTAGCCAACTGACGTTGTTAGTGAATGCAATTTGTTCACAATAAATATGAGCCAATCGCGATTATTGCGGTTGGCTATTTTTTTGTGTGAATAAAATGACTTGCTACACAGCCTTAAGTCCGCTCAATAAAAAAGGGCTGACGCTTTCACGCCAACCCTGTGTTTCTCAATATTGAGTAGACTCTTTAGTATCCCATTAACTGCAGTAGGTTTTCTGCCGTGATAATGGCTTCTTTACGATTGGCAATGTTTAGCTTTTGATACAAGTTACGAATATGAGTTTTAATCGTTGTCCCTGCCACATCGAGCTCTTGAGCAATTTGTTCATTACTAAAGCCAGAGTAAATCAAACCCAGCACCTGCCATTCACGCTGAGTTAGCGGGCTAGTGCGTACTAACTCAGGTACGTTCGGGTGGTTCACCAGTTTCTCAATAAAGTCTTCGTCGAAGTGAATAGAACGGCTGCGCTGATTCGATGAAATGTCTTTCATCAGTTGTTGAGCACGATGGCGCTCTAAATCACCCAATTCATGACGCAGGCTGAGCTTCTCTAATAAACCACCTATGGTTGCGCCATCAGTCAGGAAGTTTCCAACCATGCCTGTCTGGTTGGTCATTACTAGCGCTTCTTTCAGTAAGGATTTCGCTTGCTCTTCATCTTTCTGACGTGCTGCGAGCACCGCTTCGACGACTAAGTTTCGGTTAGTATCGGTGACTAGGTTGCTGCGATGTGCTTCACTTTGCAGGAAGTCCAACGCTTGACGAGCTTCGTCATACTGGCCCAGATTAATGTGAGCACGAGCAATATTACGCCATTGCAATTGACAGAAATGGTTGCATGCTGAATCCGGACGAACTGCCGTGCTGAGCCACTCTTGTATCGCTTCCATGTTCCCACGCGCTTGCCAAAATAGAATCAGGGACAATGAGGCGTTTGCTGTCCAGTCAACGTGGTAGGTTGCTTGTTTCATCAAGTGTTGAATATGCTCAATAAACTTACCCGCTTTGTCGAGCTCTCCTCGCCCGACAGCAATACGTGCTAACATAGAATAGCTATGTAAGTGCTTACTTGGTGAGTGGTTTTCTAAGATCTGCAGTCCCTTATAAGCACACTCTTCTGCTTCATCCAGACGATTCCAGCACCAAAATACCTGTGCTCGAATACGGAGTAAGAATTCATGCAGCGGAACATGCTGAAGCTGATGCTCTTCAATCAGACGGAAAGCAGAATCCTGCAACTCAAAAGCAGCCTGAACATAACCCTGAGCAATCAAAATTTCACTTTGTTGTAAAATCGCCCATAACGCCTGATGATAAACCTGATATTGGCGAGCCAGTTTTTCTGTTTGCTGCATCATTGGTAATGCGCGATCCAGTTTACCCAGTACGTGGTTTACTTCTCCAACGACAGAGGTTGCAACGATTCGGCTACGATAGATCGTGTGATCGAGCTTACTGAGTGCGAGCTCTGCTAGCTCAAGTGCTTTTTCTGGCTGGTTACTGTTAATGGCAACCTGCGCAAGCAGAGCGTTGGCCTGCCCTTGATAGTGCTCATCCAACTCAATGTTACGCTTTTGGTGCTCGGCTTCTGCTTCTTCAAGTAACTGACCAACCTGATTGTAACGGTGCTGACTTTGCGCCAGCCAGGCACGCAACATTGTCAGTTTTGGATGACTAAACAGCAAGTCTGAATCAAGCTGACGAATGGCATTTTCCAGCGTGCTGAGTTCGCCTTGGTTAAACATTTTCCAACCAAATTCATTTAGGATTTCAATCACTAAATCTTTGTCATCTGACTTCTGAGCGTGGTGAATAGCTTGGTGAGGCGATTTCTGCTGCAACCATGCCAAAGCGGCATTGCGGTGCAGATCTTTCTCTTGCTGAGGAATGCGAGCCTGACGTTCATGAGACAAAAACTCACCAAACAAGTTGTGGAATCGGAACCAGTTGTGTCCGCCTTCCAAAGGATAAATAAACAGACCGTAACGATTCAGAGATTCGATCATACCGAGGGCATCTTCACGTTGAGTCAAGGCAAAGACTAACTCGTCGTTGAAATGATCCAAAACCGATACCTGCATCAGGAATTTACGGGTTTCCTGATCAAGCAAATCGAATACTTCTTCTACAAGGTAATCCCATAAATGCGCGTGGTTAAATTGAGAGACAGACTCCACCGTTTGCGCCAAGGTACGGTTTTGATGCTGTGCCTGCAGTGCGATGAGTTGCAGTGCAGACGGCCAGCCCTCAACATACGTTCTGAGGCTATTGGCCATGTCTTCATCTATACCGTCAGCAATGCGCTGGTTAAAGAAGCGAGTGGTTTCTTCCGTGTCAAAGGCTAACATGTCGTTGCCAATTTCGATCATCAAGTCGCGCACCCGCAGGTTTGCGGTACCCAGTGGTGGTGTTGCACGGCTTGTGACGACCACGGTTAGATTGTCTGGCATGTGCTTTAAGAAGAAGCGCATCGACTCATGAATCTCATCATTGGTGATTAAGTGATAGTCATCGAGTACCACGTAACATTCCTGATGAAAGTCAGCCATTTCTGCAAACAGTTCACTATAAAGGGAGCGCAATGATGAGATTTGGCGCTTTTCCGCCAGTTTCTGCGCGTTAGAGCAACTGAAGTTTGTTGCTTTATTTAGTGCCTGTAACAGGTAATTGACAAAGCGGAAGCCGTCATTATCGCTGTCATCAATACTATACCAGCCAACATTCGGTTTATCGGATAACCATTGGGCTGCCATCGTCGTTTTACCGTAACCGGCAGGTGAGCGAAACAAAACCAATTTGTAGTAAGGCGCTTGTTGTAGTAAGTCCAGCACTCTTGGACGCACAATGGCGTTGTGTAACCGACCTGGGCGAGTGAGCTTAGATGGAATCCACATAAATCGTTATGTCCTTCATTTGTGTAAGCCAGCGATATCTGAAAACGGTTTGCGTCACCTAAATTTAATTTGTTTGAAAAGTGAACAGAAATGCAAATCGAGTGGGATGTTACGATATCGGGAAGACACGTTACTTTGATCAACTTCCTAATTCTCGCGAGATGGCGTAAATGACACCAACTACGCCCTTTATTTGTGATATAAATCACTTTTTTGTTCTAGTTTGTGGTGAGGGATATTATTTTCTGCACGAACACTTGGTGAATTTTACTTTTATTAACGAGGGGAATGTGATCGCTAAGACAAAATTCACATCTTAGATCGTCAGCGCCTCAAAAAACATTATGAGTGAATTTTAGCCTTTTCTCATATTCACCTGTGATCGGAATCACTAAGAAGTGGAGCGAATGAAGTTTTGTTGCGATTGAGATCACTAACTGCTTGGTGATCCCCCCCTCTACGCCCTCATTCCTCCTCCTTCAAAGGAGGATAAACAGGAGGATGTTTATTCACACCGGTAAATGCACGATGTATGGCAGATGAATTACTAAAAGACGTGAGAATTTCGTAATGAAACCTACACAACAAAAAAAGTTTGACAAAAAATCGTTCCAAGATAGCGTTAAAAAGCACTTATCAGTGACTTACGCACATACTGTTGAAAACGCAGATAGCCGCGCATGGTACCTAGCAATGGGTCGTGCACTAGCGGAAATCACTACTTTTGATTTGCTTGCTACTGAAGAAGATCCACGCATCAAAGGTGCTAAGAGCGTTAACTACCTTTCTCTAGAATTCCTAATTGGCCGTTTAACGGGCAATAACTTAATCAGCATGGGTCTGTACGATCAAGTATCAGAAGCAATGGCTGAATTGGGTCATAGCGTCACTGACCTGCTTGAAGAAGAACGCGACCCATCACTAGGTAACGGCGGTCTTGGCCGTCTGGCTGCATGTTTCATGGATTCATGTGCCGCGCAAGAATACCCAACAGTGGGTTACGGCCTACACTACGAATACGGTCTATTTAAGCAATCTTTCAAAGATGGCCGTCAACAAGAAGCACCAGATGCATGGTGTGGTGTAGAAGGTTACCCGTGGGAAGTGGCTCGTCCAGAACTTGCACAGGAAATCGGCTTCTACGGTCACGTTGAAGTAGTGAACGAGAACGGTAAAGAAGTTCGTAAATGGGTTCCTGGCATGACAGTAAAAGCGATGCCTTGGGATCTGCCAATCGTAGGTTACGAATCAGAAACGGTTTACCCGCTGCGTCTTTGGGAATGTCAGGCAATTGCACCATTCTCATTGGCTAGCTTTAACAATGGTAACTACTTCGAAGCTCAGCATGCGCTGATCGACGCAGGTAACATTACCAAAGTGCTTTACCCGAATGACAACCATGAGAAAGGTAAAACACTTCGTCTAATGCAGCAGTACTTCCACTCTGCGGCGTCAGTACGCGATATTCTGCGCCGCCACGAAGCAGCAGGCTACTCACTAGAAGAACTGCCAAAGCAAGAGACTATCCAGCTTAACGATACGCACCCAACTATCGCTATTCCTGAGCTAATGCGCATCCTGGTTGATGAGAAAGGTCTGTCTTGGGAAGCGGCGTGGGAAATCTGTTCGCACACATTCGCGTACACAAACCACACATTACTTCCAGAAGCACTAGAGACATGGCCAGAGTCGCTCATTCAGCACCTGCTTCCACGTCACATGGAGATCATCTACGAGATCAACCATCGCTTCCTACAAGAAGTTCGTGCTAAGTGGCCTGGTGATGTTGCGAAACAGCAAAAACTGTCAATCATCGAAGACGGTTTCCACCGCATGGTACGTATGGCTAACCTGAGTGTAATCGGTTCATACGCGGTTAATGGTGTCGCAGCCCTTCACTCTGAATTGGTTAAGAAAGACCTGTTCCCAGAGTTCCATGAGCTGTACCCAACTCGTCTACACAATGTAACGAATGGTATCACTCCGCGTCGTTGGTTGAAGTTCTGTAACCCAGGTCTGTCGCAGTTAATTACTGACAAGATTGGTAACGAGTGGCCAGCGAAGCTAGAGCTACTAGAAGGTATCGCTAAATACGCCACTGACGAGAAATTCCAAAAAGAATTCATGGCAGTGAAGAAAGAGAACAAAGAGCGCCTGGCTAACTGGGTGAAAGAGAACATGGGTATCGAGCTGGATACTAATGCGATCTTCGATGTTCAAATCAAGCGTCTACATGAATACAAGCGCCAACACTTAGATCTTCTACACGTATTGTCACTTTACCATCGCATCCTTAACGAGCCTGGTTTTGAGTGTGTACCACGTGTTGTGTTCTTCGCAGCGAAAGCAGCACCGGGTTACCACCTGGCGAAAGAAATCATTTTCGCAATCAACAAGATTGCAGAGAAGATCAACAGCGACCCTCGCATCGGTAACAAGCTTAAAGTGGTATTCATTCCTGACTACCGCGTGAGCATGGCAGAAATCATTATTCCTGCGGCGGACGTATCACAACAAATCTCGCTAGCAGGTAAAGAAGCATCTGGTACTGGTAACATGAAGATGGCGCTAAATGGTGCTCTTACTATCGGTACAATGGATGGTGCAAACGTTGAGATTCGTGAAGAAGTGGGTGACGAAAACATCTATATCTTCGGTTTGGATGTTGAAGGAGTGAAAGCGACTAAAGCTCAAGGCTACAACCCATTTGACTACTACAACGCAGATCACTTGCTAAAAGCCTCTATGGATTTACTCGTGGGTGAAGAGTTCACGCCAGGTCAACCAGGCCTATTGCGTGCAACTTACGACAGCCTACTTGATGGCGGTGACCCATACCTATGTCTTGCAGACTTCGCCTCTTACGTGAAAGCGCATGAAGATATGAGTGAGCAGTACAAAGATCAGGCGGGTTGGGCTAAGAAAGCAATCCTAAACACAGCCCTTGTCGGCAAGTTCACATCAGACCGCTCAATTCGAGACTATGTGAATAACATCTGGAAACTAGAAGCGGTTCACCGTTAATAAGCGTTCTAATGACCAAGGTAGCCAAGCGCTACCTTGGTCATTTCCAAATTAAAGTTATCAATAAAACAATAAAACCCTACATGGAAGGTGTTTGCATTACCTTCGGAGAAAGCGATGAAAGAACAAACAGCATTAAAGAAAGTCGCGTCATTGGCGAGACTGGCTGACAGTTACGTTAGCGCATGGGGCGATGAGGCTAAGGTGTCTGATGAGACGCTACGCCGTTTGCTCGCTTCACTTGGCTATGACACTAGCAGTGATGAAAAACTATTAGCTTCTGCTGAGAAAAAGCATAAAAAAGACGTACTAGCCCCTGTTCTTGTTTTACGCGATGGTGACCCTGTCGAAGTGGAACTAAACCTAGGTACGAGTGCTCGTGAGAGTGAATTCAGCTGGCGTTTAGAAACAGAGCAAGGAGAGGTACTTGAAGGCTATCTTCAGTCTCAAATTGTTCGTGACGAACGTGCTGAGGGTGGCCCTCTAGTGTTTGCATTGCCAAAGAATCTGGCATGGGGTTACCACAAACTGATCATCAATCGTAAGCGTCGTAAAACACCTTACGAAATGTCATTGATCATTACGCCAAAAGCTTGTTACAAACAAGATGCGCTTAACCAACACAAAAAACTTTGGGGCCCGAGTATCCAGCTTTATACACTGCGTACTCAGCATAACTGGGGTATCGGTGACTTCGGCGACCTCAAGCAATTAGTTAGTGACATTGCTTCTCGTGGTGGTGACTTCATTGGCTTGAACCCAATTCACTCTCTGTTCCCAGCGAATCCGGAAGGTGCGAGCCCGTACAGCCCATCTTCGCGCCGCTGGTTGAACATCATGTACATTGATGTGGTATCAGTACCTGAGTTCGCCCTCAGTGTAGAAGCACAGCAACAAGTCGGTAGTGCGGAATTCCAGCAACGTCTGCAAAAAGTGCGTGAGTCTCACTGGGTGAATTACACCGAAGTTTCTGCGCTTAAGATGAGTGTGTTACCGCTTCTATTTAGTGAGTTCAAAGCTCGTCATTTAGATAAAAATACCGACCGTGCTCGCGCGTTCTTAGACTTTGTTGAGAAAGGTGGTGACAGCTTATTACATCAAGCAGCATTTGACGCACTTCATGCCGATCTACATGCAGAAGACGAAAATATGTGGGGTTGGCCTGTATTCCCTGAGAAGTACCGTACATTCGAGTCAGCGGGAACGCAGAAATACATTAAAGATCAAAAAGACCGTGTTCATCTTTACATGTACTTGCAGTGGATCGCAGACGATCAAATTAAAGAAGCTCAAGTACTGGCTGAAGAAAAAGGCATGTCTGTAGGTCTGTACCGTGACCTTGCCGTTGGCGTAGCAGATTCTGGTAGCGAAACCTGGGCTGACGAAGGCAACTTAGTGCTGGACGCAAGCATTGGTGCGCCACCAGATGTACTAGGCCCACTTGGTCAAAACTGGGGGTTGCCACCGTTGAACCCGCAAGCTCTAGAAGCGACGGGTTACGATGCTTTCATCCAGCTACTGCGTGCCAATATGAAGCACTGTGGCTCACTGCGTATTGACCATGTGCTTGGTTTGTTGCGTCTGTGGTGGATTCCAAAAGGCGAAAAAGCAACGGAAGGAGCTTACCTGTACTACCCAGTAGAAGACATGTTGGCAATCTTGGCGCTTGAATCACACCGTCACCAATGTTCAGTTATCGGTGAAGACTTGGGTACAGTGCCAGATGAAATTGTCGATATTCTGCGTGATGCAGGCGTGCACTCATACAAGGTATTTTTCTTCGAAACATCTAAAAACGACGGCGGCTTCATTTCTCCTAAGCATTACGCTGAGCAATCTATGGCCGCTTTATGTACGCACGATATGCCAACGTTACGCGGCTTCTGGCACTGTGATGACTTGAAGATGGGTCGTGAGATCGGTCTATACCCAGATGAAGAACAGCTAGAAGAGCTATTTGCTGATCGTCTGAAATGTAAACAAGGCATTCTGGATAGTGTTCGCTGGCATGGTTACCTGCCAGAGGGTATTGGTCACGATGCACAATACGTTCCAATGGATTCGTACTTAAGCGAAGCGCTTCAATTGCATGTTGCTGCTGGTGACTCTGCTCTGCTTAGCGTTCAGCTGGAGGACTGGTTAGAGATGGATCAACCGGTCAATATCCCGGGTACCGTCGATGAGTATCCAAACTGGCGTCGTAAGTTGTCGATGAACCTTGATGAAATCTTTAGTCGTGAAGATGTAAATCGAATTGCGAAACGCCTAACAGAAGTACGTGCTCAGGCAAGCAAGTAAGACCAATTGAGTGGGCTAGACAAGTAAAATGATTATAAATTTGTTTGTTTGAGGTAAGAAATTTCCATATAGGTCACTCATTCTATAAAAACAATCCGTTAGGATGGAGTACTGTTATTATGCCCGCGATAATAGCGGGCATTTTCGTTTTTTGATGCTGCTTGCAAACATAGACGTTCGAAGCAGTGCATTTTAGTAAGTTTATAATGTTGGCTGTGCAAACCAATATTACCTAAATCGGTCTGTTTAAGGTGGATATTGGCTCTAGGGAGAAAGGTTTGAAAGATACGAAAACAAATAAAATAAAGAGAACAAAGAAAAAGTATGAACGTGCCTATGAACTGCTAGCTCAGGCCTCTTACTCTGATCCATTTGCAACGCTTGGGCCGTTTATTGATGATGGTGAAGGCTCTCTAAGAGTCTGGATGCCAGGTGCTGATAAAGTTGAATTATTGGTTGAAGGGGAGCCAAGAGTTGCCCTTGAACGAGAAGGTGAAAGCGGATTTATTCTTAAAGAAAAACGCGATTTACACCTTACACATTACCGCCTAGCTGTAGATTGGAATGGCGTAGAACAAATCATTGACGACCCGTACCAATACCACAATATTTACCAAGAGTACGAACACCTGCACACACCGAAAGACATGTATCACTACATGGGTTCGCACTTTGTCACTCTAGAACGTGGAGGTAAACATATCTCTGGCGTTCGTTTCCTAGTTTATGCACCACATGCTTCAGCCGTGAGTTTGATCGGCGGATTTAACCAGTGGGATGGCCGTCGTCAGCCAATGCAGCGTCTCGATTACGGTATTTGGGGCTTGTTCGTTCCTGATTTAGAAGAGGGTGTACAATACAAATATGAACTTAAAGGTCCGCATGGTGAAGGCTTACCTCACAAGCAAGACCCTTGGGGCTTTTATTCTGAGCAGTACCCTTCATTCGCATCAGTTACTTACGACCACAATCGTTACCAATGGCAGGATACTCAATGGCAAAGCCGCCCTGTGACGGAAAAGCGTCATGAAGCGTTGTCTTTCTATGAGCTACACGCGGGCTCCTGGAAACGCAATGAGCAGGGAGAGTTTCTTAACTACCGTGAGCTGGCAGAACAATTAGTGCCTTACTTAGTCGACATGGAGTATACCCACGTCGAGCTGATGCCAGTTTCTGAGCATCCATTCTATGGCTCTTGGGGTTATCAACCTGTGGGGCTATTTGCGCCAACCAGTCGTTATGGCTCGCCAGATGACTTCAAATACTTCGTTGATGCTTGCCACCAGGCGGGGATTGGTGTTGTTCTCGATTGGGTGCCTGCGCACTTCCCATCCGACGATCATGGTTTGGCCAACTTTGATGGTACACCTTTGTATCACGATCCTGACCCGCGTCGCGGCTGGCACCAGGATTGGAACTCCTATATCTATGATGTAGGCCATGAGCATGTTCGTCGTTTTCTGGTGGCTAATGCGCTGTACTGGTTCGAACAATTCCATATCGATGGTATCCGGGTCGATGCGGTTGCTTCGATGATCTACCTCGATTACTCGCGCAGTCACGATCAGTGGATTCCGAATATCGATGGCGGTAACGAAAACTATGAAGCGATTGCGACGCTAAAATGGATGAACGAGGAAGTGTACAAACATTTCCCGAACGCCATGACGATTGCCGAAGAGTCTACGGCATTCCCTGGAGTGTCAGCGCCAACCTTCATGGGGGGCTTAGGCTTTGGGTTTAAGTGGAATATGGGCTGGATGCACGATAGCCTTTCTTACATGAAAGAAGATCCTGTTCACCGCAAATACCATCACAATACCATCACATTCCCGCTTATTTACGCTCACAGCGAGAACTACGTATTGTCGTTATCGCACGACGAAGTAGTATATGGTAAAGGATCTATTCACAACAAAATGCCAGGTGATGAGTGGCAACAGACTGCGAACTTGCGTGCCTATTACGGTCATATGTATGGGCAACCAGGTAAAAAGCTCAACTTTATGGGCGCAGAGTTAGGTCAAACTGCAGAATGGAACCATGATGATCAACTTCAATGGTTCTTGCTGGAGTTCGAACGCCATAAAGGGGTTCAAGATCTGACGCGTGATCTGAATCACCTTTACCGAACTGAACCTGCTATGCACGATCAGGATTGTGTTCCAGCTGGCTTCGAATGGCGTCTTCAAGATGAAGCGGATGCGAGTATTTTGGCTCATGAGCGAATTAGCCAGGACGGTGAGCGTATTTTGGTGATCACCAACTTTACGCCGGTTCCGCACGAGAAGTTCCGCTTAGGTGTTCCGAATGAAGGGACATACGAACTTCTGCTTAATACGGATGACAGCAAATACGGTGGCAGTGGCTTCAAGGTTCTCAAGAGTGTTGCGACTGAGTCGATCGAAAGCGAGTCGCTTCCACAATCTCTTGGTTTGCGTATTCCACCTTTATCAACCGTGTTCTACAAGCTTGCTAAGTAAGCCGCTTTTCTAAATCTTCAAGCCCGCTTTACATTGTAAATCGGGCTTTTTTTGACCAAATTTTAACCTCAGAAACTTGTTGTTCTTTTCAGAATACGGCAATCTTGCTCGCTTGCTTTCAAAGCTGTGAGTTGTCGGGATACTGTGAATGTTCAAAAGGCTAAAGTCATTTCTAATTAAAGTGGTGTTGGTGCTATTAATTGCTCCAGTTGTATTAGTCGGAGCGGTAAAGTTTGTCGATCCTCCAATTTGGGGCTGGAAGCTCAGTCGCCTCATCTCACCTCCAACAAATTATCCTGACCACAGTCAGCATGAATGGGTGCCTTTATCACAAATCTCTAAAAATATGCAGCTTGCTGTGATTGCAACAGAAGACCAGAAATTCCCGACTCACAATGGTGTCGATTTTGAGTCTCTGTTTAATGTGATAGCGAATGCGGACGAAAATGGCCCATCCCGCGGAGCAAGCACGATTACCCAACAAACCGCTAAGAATGTGTTTTTGTTTCCTGCTCATTCTTATGTGCGCAAGGCTTATGAGCTTTACTTTGCACTGCTTATGGAAGCGATGTGGAGTAAAGAGCGTATTCTGGAGGTCTATCTCAATGTGGTTGAATTTGGCCCGGGCATCTATGGTGCAGAAGCCGCCGCTCAAACCTATTTTGGGCTGAGTTCAGATAAACTGTCAAAGTGGCAAGCGGCGCAACTAGCCGTAGTGCTGCCTAATCCTTATCGCATAAAAGTTTACCCGCAAAGCGACTATACTCAGCGCCGTACCCGATGGGCGGTAAGTCAAATGAGTAACTTAGGGCCTGTTGACCTTTCGAGCTAAGCGAACCACGAAAGGTTAACAGAGGGCTGGTATCGTTCAGTTGGAGAAAAATTGAACTACGCCTTAATAGCGCCAAAATGTGAGTTAATCCAAGCTTTGGGGCGTAGGGGGTTAGAATGATGTGCTCAGAATTTCGTCCATTTACTATTAGCTTGAATAAAACTAATAAGTTTGCGTGGATCACATGCGCAACCAATGGACGGAACGATGAAACTGAATCTGATCACGACGACATTATTACTTGCGTCGGCAAGCGTCATTGCCGAACCCAATATCACCATTTCAACCACAACTAATAGCCGCGACTTTCCGCTCAGCGCTGAGCAGCCTTTAGTTGTGCCGCTGACTAAAGATGGTTACACGTTAAAAATAACCGGTATTGAGGGAAACTGTACTGCTCCGGAAGAGCAAAAAATAAAGTTCAATACCCCCATTTCGTTAAACTGTGGTGAGCCGACCGAACTGCCGCTGAAAATACGTTTTACCGGAGATTACTTATTTGCCTATGATGAGCAGGCAAACACGCTTCTCTTCAAGCGAGAACCCAAGAAGGCAGCAAAAACTGAGTTTAAACGTCCTATTCCAACCGTCCAATGTGAAGTTTACCAAGGCGGCGAAGTCTCCATTGCATTGGGGGATAGTTTCCCCGATGGAACCAACTTGCGGGATGCCTACTCTGGACAGATCGTCGAAGTGAAAAATCAACAAGTCTCTCTGATGCCTGACAGCGCCTCAGGCGGTATCGTATTACTCGAGCCGATTAAGAAAACCAAACAAGCAATTCCGTTTGATTACCGAAATACCAACATCTACTTTGTGATGGTCGATAGATTCAATAACGCCGATAGCAGTAATGACAACAGTTATGGGCGTAAAAAAGACGGTAAGGAAGAAATCGGCACCTTCCACGGCGGTGATCTCAAAGGGGTGATTGAAAAGCTCGACTACATTAAGAGTTTGGGGACGGATGCCATTTGGCTCTCACCGATTGTCGAACAGGTACACGGTTTTGTTGGCGGTGGTGATAGCGGCTCGTTTCCATTCTATGCCTATCACGGTTACTGGACGCGTGATTTCACTAAGATTGACGAAAACTTCGGTAGTGAAGAAGACTTAAAAACGCTGGTGGAAGAAGCTCATAAACGTGGACTGAAAGTGCTAATGGACGCCGTTATCAACCACACCGGTTACTCTACATTAGCGGATTTACAGTTTGATGGCATTGAAGTTCTAAAGCCGGGCGCTGATTTACCTGAAAAGTGGGGAGACTGGCAACCGAAGAACGGAGAGAACTGGCACAGCTACCATCAATTCGTAGATTACCAAAGCCCTAACTGGGTTCACTGGTGGGGCGGTGATTGGGTCCGAGCTGGTCTGCCGGGATACTCTGAGCCGGGCAGCAGTGACATAACCATGTCGCTTGCCGGGCTGCCGGACTTTATTACGGAAGCAGAGCAAACAGTCACACCACCACAGTGGCTGCTTGATAACCCGGGGACGCGTGTTAAGGCGCGTGATAATTATACCGTGTCGGACTACTTAATTGAGTGGCAAACCGATTGGGTCAAACGCTTTGGAATTGATGGTTATCGCGTAGATACCGTAAAACATGTCGAAGGCGAAGTGTGGAAACGCCTGAAGAAAGAAGCGTCTCAGAGCTTAGAGCAGTGGCGTAAAGAGAACGGAAAATCGGGCCAACCATTTTGGATGATGGGTGAAGTTTGGGGACATACGGCTTATCGCAGCCCTTATTTTGACGATGGTTTCGATGCACTGATCAACTTTGATATGCAGAAGAAGCTGGATAAAGGCGCAGCCTGTTTTAGTCAAATGGCCGAAACTTACCAAAGCTATGCCGACACTATCGCCAACGAGAAAGGTTTTAACCCGGTCAGTTATATGTCCTCTCACGATACCGAGTTGTTCTTCTCACGCTTCAAAGACTACGCCATGCAGCGTAACGCAGCGAATGCACTGTTGTTAAGCCCTGGCGCTGTACAGGTCTATTATGGCGATGAAGTCGGGCGTAACATTGGCCCGTATGCAGATGATTTCCATCAAGGGACCCGCTCTGACATGGTCTGGAAGCTGACTGACGAGAAGCAAGCACTACTGAAACATTGGCAAACGCTAGGGCAGTTCCGTAAGGCCCATCCTGCAGTTGGTGCAGGTAAGCATGAAGTGATCGCTCAAGACGGAGCATACGTCTTCTCACGTACTCTTGATGGTGACAAAGTAGTGGTTGCTTTTGTAGGCAGAGAGAAACCGTAAGTCACTAGTTCAAAAAGCTAATTTTGGGTTTGAATCCAGATTGCAAAACGTCAGAGCCCTCAAACTCAGGTTTGGGGGCTGTTTTTGTTCGTCGTACTTTTCATTTCAGTAAAGACGGACCCATTAATGTTACGTTCAGACTCGCATCATTACTATTATTGCAATCGTCATAACTACTGGAGGCAATGATGACTACAGCTATGTCTTTAAAATCGGCGCCTAATGACACCGTTGATGACACGCTAAAAGTGCCAGATGAAAAAACGTTTTGGCACAAGATGAAACGATCGGTCAAGAAAGCGGGTGAAGAGCTTGCTGTGATGGGAATTAAATCCTGGCTCGCAATGACAGACGCCAATACCTCCGTGCGCCATAAAGCGATTCTTGGCGGAGCGTTAGCGTATTTCGTTCTTCCCACTGATATGGTGCCAGATGTGTTAGCCGGTGTCGGATTTACTGATGATATGGCAGCGCTCACATTGGCTGCGAACACGGTTGGTAACGCTATTACGCCAGAACATGAAGAACAAGCCAGAGCGAAGCTGAATTCAATGGCTAACGACTAAATTCCTTCCTGCTGGTGCAGTAACCCCAATCCGAAAGATTAACTGGTCAGGAAGCTGGGCTCGATAAACAAAGCCCCGATGTTTCCATCGGGGCTTTGTTTTAGACAGGATCACCGTAAAACGGTTTAAGCGTCAGCACGTTTAAGATGCACTTCTTCTTCGGCTACGCCGGCCATTGGGTCGTTGAAGCGAGCTTCATCCAATGCGCCTTCTGATTTAGCAACAATAACCGTTACAGCACTATCACCAGTAATGTTTACGGCGGTACGAATCATATCCAGTAGACGGTCAACACCCATAATTAGCGCAATACCTTCCAGAGGTAAGCCTACTTGGTTTAGTACCATAGCCAGCATTACAAGGCCAACACCAGGAACACCAGCGGTACCGATAGACGCCAGAGTCGCTGTCATGATAACCATCAGGTAGTCACCCATGGTTAAATCAATGTTGAATGCTTGCGCGATAAACGCGGTTGCAACGCCTTGCATGATTGCCGTTCCGTCCATATTCACGGTTGCGCCAAGTGGCACTGTGAATGACGACACACGGTTTTCAACGCCCATGCGGTGTTTTGCTGTTTCCATCGTAACAGGAATGGTTGCGTTTGATGATGCAGTAGAGAATGCAAACATCACAGCATCTTCCATCTTACGCAGGAAGGTGATTGGGCTAAGGCCCGTAAATCCTTTTAACATCACGCTGTAGGTAACCAGACCGTGTAACAACAGTGTGCCAGCCAGAACGATGAAGTACTCGGCCAGGTTTAGGATTGCACCCAGTCCAAGACCAGTAAACAGCTTCGCCATCAGGAAGAACACACCAAATGGTGCAAGGTTCATCAAAATAGCAACCAGCTTCATGATCACTTCATTCAAGTCTGAGAAGAATGCAGCGATGCGCTCACCTGGTTTACCAGCAGCGCTGATCGCGATACCAAATAAAACGGCAAACACGATAACTTGAAGCGTTTTACCTTCAGCCATTGCACTGATTGGGTTAGTCGGGAACATATCGATGATCACCTGACCCAAAGATGGTGCTTCGGCTGACTTAAATGAACTTACCGCAGTAAGATCAGCGCCAGCGCCTGGCTGGAACACGGTGCCCATTGTCAGAGCAAGCGTGATAGCGACCGCTGTTGTTGCAATGTATAAAGCTAGGGTTTTACCACCCATGCGACCTAAAGTAGATAGGTCTTTTAGAGAGCTAGTACCACAAACGAGTGATACAAATACCAAAGGTACTACTAGCATCTTCAAGCTGGCGACAAAGATCTGTCCGCCAACTTCAAATAATCCATTAACAATGTATGCGTCGACAAATCCGTTGTCGGCAAAAAGTGTGCGAATTGCAAATCCTGTCAAGATACCCGCCACCATACCGAAAATAACACGGCTGGTAAGCGACATCGGTTTCTTGGTATTCATGAGAACACTCCTTATAGTTATGCACTCTGAGTTCACTTCAAAGTGGCGTGCAGGTTAGCAGCGGAGTGAAAAAACGCGAAAGAAAAAACCGATTCATGGTCAGTAGATGTGACCAAGGTCACCATAAAAAATGTCACATTAACAGTTAATTAACGTATTTGCTGGTGGTAAAGGCTACTTTTTAACATATTTATCGAGTATAAAACTAATATTCATCTATTGTTACACTTCGATATTTTGTGTTTTGGTTGCATATTGAGCTGGCTATTACTCCCTTCTAAATAACTCAGGACTAAATATGCAACTAAAGCCTATGTATAATGTTCATTAATCAGTAGCAATGAGAGCAATACAAAAGTCTAATCAATAGCATTGTTCTCTGATGGATCGTTACTACATTGGAATAAGGACCCTATCAGCATTGTGCATTGGAGAGACTTGATAGCCGTATATGATCCCACTCCCAGCGGCTTTTCAGGTTGTTTTGAATGCCACCAACCCAATATAGATTCCTAGTCTCGATATGGCTCGCTGGAATGACCCGCTATGGACGTTCAGTGATTGTCAGGGCATTGGTCCGTTCAATTTACCGCTTCGCTAGCCCTTTGCTATTTAAATACGGCAAAATGTGCGGGCGAGACTCTCCGGCTAATTTTGTTGTCACTTCCTCAGACCAGGTGCTTTGCTTCTGATTACTTGAACGTGTGGCGTAGTAATCGTGCATAGTTTGGTCGTAATCCTTTATGTCTTCAAGGTTTAGAGGTTGGTACTGATTTTCGTGCACGATAACCTTCGCAGGTAAGCGAGGTTTAACTTCAGGGTCTTGCTCTGGATGGCCAAGACACATACCAAATAAAATCGCAGTATTGGCAGGTAAGCCGAGTAACTCATCAACACCCTGAGCATTATTTCTCAAACCACCAATGTATACGCCACCCAACCCCATCGACTCTGCCGCCAACAGACAATTTTGCGCCATAATGCCGGAATCAACCGCCCCGATAAGCGTTAATTCGGTAAAGTCGGCTTGAACTTGAGAGTTGATATCCGCGTGACGCTGATAATCAATGCAGAACACCAAAAATTCTGCCGCACTCGCAACGTAAGCTTGGTTACCAGCGTATTGCGCCAACTGTGCGCGCTTCTCTGGATCAGTGACTCGGATAATAGAAACGACTTGCAGCATGCTTGAAGATGATGCAGCCAGACCTGCTTGAATAATGGTGTCTAGCTGGGTTTTATCGATAGGTTGTGGGCTGAATTTTCTAATTGAACGGTGGCTGAGTATGGTTTGAATCGTGCTGTTCATGATGATTTAACATCCTTTGTTATTGTTGTCTTAATTCGTGAACTTTACCTTATCGGCATTTGATGGCTGGGTAAACTCTCTCAAAAGAAAAAGTGAGCCTTAAACTATAAGTTTTACGAGCGAGGAAGGGGAATCAGGCAAGTCGGAATAGATAGGTATATACTGACTTAAAATCAATGCATTACATCCGGTAAAAAGATGCAAGAGTTAATCGTTCACACAGTAACGGTGTTTATGGGTTTCTTTGCCATCATGAACCCTATTGCGAATATTCCAATCTTCTTGAGCTTAACCGCAGATGAAGATAAAGAGACGGTTCGCTCCATAGCACTGCGTTCCGTATTCATTGCCTTTATCATCGTGGCGGTGTTTTCAATGGCAGGAAAGCTGATCTTCGATTTATTTGGTATTACGCTGTATGCGCTGCGTATTACTGGCGGAATTCTGGTCTTTTTGATTGGTTACAACATGCTGCAAGGTGACACTACTCACCAAAAAACCAAAGAAAAGGCTTACTCTCCCGCTCAGCAACAAGCGGCGTTAAGTATTGCGGTATCACCGCTTGCGATGCCGATACTAGCTGGCCCTGGAACCATTGCAACAGCGATGAACTTTGCTACCGCAGGTGGGTTTGATCAAACCATCATTACTATTGTTTCATTTGCTGTGCTTTGTATTATCACCTACATCTTGTTCCTATTTGGCGATAAGTTAGTAAAAGCCGTTGGCCCTAGTGCGCTTAATGTAGTGACCAAAATGATGGGCCTGATATTAGCGGTTATTGGCACTCAAATGCTGATTGATGGCGCTGCGGAAGCCTATAAGAGCGTCTTCTTGTAATCCAACTATTCTTATTTGAGGTTTGGGCATTGTGACTGGTTATAATTCGCCGCCAGATTTGGCGTTGGAATAGGAATCACCTATCTAAATAATAAGAATAACCAATTGTTTCTATTGCCTTACTTTCAATACTATTTTGAAGCACAGTATTGGGGAGGAAACATGGTCAAAAAAGCAATTGTGGTTGAAGGTGGAGCGATGCGAGGCGTCTTCGCTAGTGGTGTGCTAGACGCATTTATGGAGCAAAATTACAAACCCTTTGATTTTGCAATTGGTGTTTCAGCAGGTGCATCGAATCTGATTGGTTACTTAACTGATTACCCACATCGCAGCATTAATATCATCACTAAGCTTGCAACCTGTAAACGTTTTTTCGATCCGGCCCGCTTTATTAAGGGCGGCGATCTCATTGACGTTAAGTGGTTATTTGAAGAGTCTAATCGTTTGTACCCGGTTGATGAGAAGAAGCTGTTTGATGGCATTCCGTTTTATGCAACCACTACCAATGTCGATACGGGAAAAGCGGATTACTACCGAGTCAACCGGGACAATTTTCATCACGCACTAGAGGCGACGACGGCTTTGCCCATCGCATACAAACATACGCCTTGTTTTTCTGGTGGCTGTTACACCGACGGAGGCGTTGCTGATTCAATACCAGTTCGCGAAGCTTACCGAAGAGGGGCTCGAGACATTACTGTCGTGCTATCTCAGCCGCTGAACTACGCCAAGAAGCCAGCAAAAACCACCTGGCTTACCAAGAAGCTTTTTGCAGAACATCCTAAAATGGTCGACGCCATGTTGCGCCGTGCTGAGAACTACAATGAGTCGCTGGAATTTATTCGTAATCCGCCGCAAGATGCGCGTATCCGCGTTATTGCTCCGCCTGATAATTTTCACGTTCAGCGATTATCGATGCGCCAGTCTGTGTTGCTTGAAGGTTATGAGATGGGACTTGAAGAGGGCAGAGCGCACTTGAAAAAGTTAGCAGATGCTCATGACTTAGATCGAGAGAATTGTCACTTTTGCACCTGATATCTTAAGATCGGTTTACAGACCCAGGGCCATTTGTAGGGGCGGACTCTCTCCGCCCTTTATATCTGTATATTGCCAATGAAATTATTTCGGCATAATTACCGTATCAATCACATGTATCACACCGTTTTTGGCTTTAACATCGGTGGCGGTCACATTGGCGTTGTTGACCATGACTTTATCACCCATGGTTTTTATCATAACGTCCTGCCCCTGAACGGTGGTGGCTTTATCAAGCGTTACAACGTCGGCTGCCATTACTTTTCCTGGTACCACATGATAGGTCAAAATAGCGACTAACTTGTCTTTGTTCTCTGGCATCAGGAGCATATCCAAGGTTCCTTCAGGAAGTTTTGCGAAGGCATCGTCTGTAGGGGCAAACACAGTAAAAGGCCCTTCCCCTTTGAGCGTTTCTACCAAGTCAGCGGCTTTAACGGCAGCGACAAGTGTATTGAATGATCCATTGTCAGCAGCGACATCAACAATATCGGCTTTCATCATTCCATGTTCATGCGCTTTTACTGGAAGTAGGAAAGACAGGGTCGCGATTAGCGTTGCGGCGATAGCAAATGTACGTTTCAACATAATGTGTTCCTTTTGTGTTGAGGGTACGACAAACTCCCTGGAGATGTTCTTTGCTTGTACGCGCTGCTATCGATAGACGATCAACGGATTGATGTTGTTTCAACTGACGGATTATTTGATCGATGAAGCATGTGTGGTGTTAATGAAGGGCTTAGATTGGATTGAACGGTATTGTTCTTTGAGGAGAGAATAGAAGAAGCGAGCCACTCAAATGTAGCTCGCTTTAAGCAGAAATGAATCGCTTTTATGCCTTGTTACGCTGTGCCTCTTTTTGCGCAAGCTTAGCCGCACGTCGCTCTTCACGTTGCTTCGCACTTTCGCCGCCAACGTGCTGTTCACCACGTTGATCCGCCAAAGAAATCTGCTTTTCACGCTCGCGGAATCGAGCAATTTGCTCTTCGGAGTGGGAACCATGACATTTAGGGCAGCTTACGCCTTGTTCATAGAGCTCTGACTCTTTGTCTTCTTGAGTAATGGGCAGACGGCAAGCATTACATAAGTCGTAGTCTGCTTTTTCTAGCTGATGATTGACAGCAACACGTCCGTCAAATACATAGCAATCGCCTTCCCATAGACTTTCTTCTTGTGGGACGTCTTCCAGGTACTTCAGGATGCCGCCTTCAAGGTGATAAACTTCGTCAAAGCCTTGCTCTTTCATATACGCCGTCGATTTTTCACAACGGATACCACCGGTACAGAACATCGCTACTTTCTTATGCTTAGCCGGATCCATGTTTTCTTTCACGTAGTCTGGAAATTCGCGGAAAGTGTCAGTATTTGGGTTAATTGCACCTTTAAATGTACCGATCTCAATTTCGTAATCATTGCGTGTATCGACCACAAACACTTCTGGATCAGCAATCAGGTCGTTCCAGTCTTGTGGTTTCACATAAGTGCCAACCACATGGCGAGGATCGATGCCTTCTACACCCAAAGTTACGATCTCTTTCTTGAGTTTCACTTTAGTGCGGTTGAAAGGCTGTGACTCTGCAAGTGACTCTTTATAAACGGTACCGGCGAGACGTGGTTCTGCATTTAGCCATTCAAGCAGGGTATCAATACCCGCGCGGTCCGAAGCAACAGTACCGTTGATTCCTTCACTTGCCAGCAGAAGGGTGCCACGAATCTGGTGCTTTTCCATCAGCGCAAGCAATGGTTCGCGTAGCTCTTGATAGTTACCCAGTTCTACAAACTTGTACAGCGCGCAGACAACATACTGACTCATGAGGTTTCCTTAATAAAACAGGCTTTAATAAAACAGGTGGTCGATGACCATAAAATTATAACGGCCCGGAGTATACCTGACTAAAACGGTCGGGTATACAGTTAAACCCATCGGATATCAAACAAGCATGATAATAGGCGAGTTGGAATTTGTGGATGCAGAGCGGTTGCTGATTCCCTGCAAACCTTGTAACCCTTCAAACTATCGACAAAAACTTCTCACTACTGGCGAGCTTGGGCTCGACAGAGTTGAGCGAAATTTGTACGTTTAATTGGTTGAGTCCTGGTTACTACAAAGGGCATTCAGAGCATTACCGTAAAATAATAAACACAAGTTTCAACTAAATGGTTGGCAGGGCACAGACATGCAGCAGTTTCATATCCGGCGACTTCGAGAAGAGGATATTCCACTTCTCAAACTTCTTTTGGTTGAGCTCGATACTTCGCACTATCAAGCTGAGCCTGATTTTTATCGTTCTCCACAAGAAATGGCAGAGATTAGGCGTAGCCGCAACATCTTTGAAAAATATTTCGATGGCAGTATCACTGCATTTGTTGCTTGTTCACACCGTAAAGTGGTGGGGTTTATTTCTGGAACCACTCGTGAACTTAATTCCATCATTTCACCCGAAAAATACGTAGGCTTTATTAATGAGCTCGTGGTATCAGAAAGCCATCGAAACTTGGGCATTGGCTTGTCTTTGATGGATAAAATGGAAAGTGCGCTTTCCAGTCAGGGGGTTGAGGAGATTGGGTTGTCTGTCGCCTCGTTTAACTACGAAGGTGAAGATTTTTATCACAAAATGGGTTATCGAGTGATGACTAAGTCGATGACAAAACGGATAAAAGATTAGCGGACTTATCGACTCCCCGTCACAAAACAGAAAAACGCCTTTTGATTGGGAAAAGGCGTTGATACTTTGTCGCGGCCAGCTTATTAAACCAAAGTCGCAGCGGTCTGGTTACCCATGGCTATTAACGTATCCAGAATGCGTTCACCGTCCGCACGAAGGCCGTTGTGTTCATATTCGTTGGTGATCCATGCTTTTGCATTCGGTATAGAAGCGAGTGTTTCTCGGCTGATATCCATTTCCACAAACATATCATCGGCGTATACCGCGCAGCTTACCGGGACCTTGTTCATTGCCAGCAGGTTCTGATCATAAAGTGGTGACCAATTCTCTTTGCTTGCCAGTATTTCAGCAGCTTCTTTCAGTGGCTTTAGGTTGGTGTATTGGTCAAACATCCATGGGAAAACCATTTCCCCGGTAAAGTAGAAAGGTTGGCCTTTTTTATAGTTAAACGCCGGGTTTGACTGACGTACTCGGTGTGCACTCCAATTTGAAGCAAAGCCCTGGCAGTATATAGACTCGTGCAAAATGGCGTAAATAGGGTTGGTTTGGAAGTTTTGCTGCGCCAGCATGTCACTCAAAAATTCGTAACGTAGCTGTGTTTTTCCATTTACCTCGATTAGTGCGCTCTCCAACCAGTAATAGGTTGGCAGGAAGGTATCGCTGACGCCAAAATTAATACCAATTTGTTGGAACTGCTCAACCGTAAATCGTTGCCCGTTTGGCAGGAATTCCTCATTCTCTAGCAGGTGTTCGGCAATGGTCTGGCAAAGCTGTTGTGCTTTAGGAAATTGCTGAAAGAACGCCTGGTTTTTATCCATCGTACGTTTAAACGTGGCTTGATAGACATCGTCAGGGTGACGCGAAACAGATGGCACGCCACCAGTAATGTAGCTTCGGGTCAGACTTTCAGGGAACATTGATAAATAGGTTAAAGAACAAAAGCCACCGAAGCTTTGACCTAAAATCGCCCATTTAGCTACACCAAATTGCTGACGTATAAATTCAGCATCACGCACAATATTATCGGCACGAAACAGAGTTAGGTATTCCGCCTGCTGTTGTGGTGTCAGATGTGCCAGCGTTTGATGATTGATTACCGAGCTGTTGCCAGTACCACGCTGATCAAGCAGTAATACTCGGTACTCTTGAAGCGCTCTTTTTATCCAGCCGTTGTGGCCATTTTGACGGGGAGAAGGAAAGCCCGGACCACCTTGTAGATACACCAGCCATGGCTTTGTTGAATCCTCGTCTCCCACCAGGCAAACCGAGCGAGCGAAGACTTCTATGCTGCCTTTACTCTCATCTTGATAATCCAGTGGGACATGAAATATATGGGGAGTGTAGTGCAATCCTGCGTCGATAAATGATTGAGCATTCATTGTTATTTTTTATATCCTTGTTGGGTTCAGCATCTAGTAGACCTTACGCTCGTTACTTTACTTGGAAATGGGTGATTAACCAAGAATCCGCCGCTGAGTCGGTCAAACCTGAGCCATTAAGCCTCTTTTGTAAAATCAGCGTAAGTTCAAGAAAATGAAACGATTAGCGACTGGTGCAACTGGTTGAGTGAGCTATGCTAATTAGAGTTGCTATAAAGTGCAGTGCAAATCGTGGAGGATGTTGAATGAAAGTGTCACTGGCTCGATGGATTATCGTGACTTGTTTAGTGAGCGTGCCTGCCTTTGCAGTGGTTACGCCAAACCCACCTCAGTTACAGGCAAAAGGGTATGTGTTAATGGACTTTCAGTCGGGGGCCATTATCGCGGAACAGAACGGGAGAGCTGGATTAGCACCTGCAAGTTTAACCAAACTCATGACTGCGTATGTTGTGGGTCAGGAAATCAAAGAAGGTCGGCTCAATTGGGATGATTTAGTGACCGTCAGCGAAAATGCGTGGTCAGAAAAATTCCCCGGCTCATCAAAAATGTTTATCCAACCGAAAGACGAAATCAGCGTTGCGAATTTAATGCGCGGTGTCATTATTCAATCGGGAAATGACGCATGTGTTGCGCTTGCTGAACACGTGGCAGGCAGCGAGCGCGGATTTGTGGCACTGATGAATGGCTGGGCAGAAAAGCTCGGACTTCAAGACACGTATTTTGTGAATTCTCACGGGCTTGATAGTGAAGGGATCCAAACCTCTCCTATCGATATGGCAACCTTGATGAAATCGATCATCAATGATGTTCCTGATGTCTATGCGCTTTACAATGAAAAGGTGTTCAAGTGGAACGATATTACCCAATACAACCGCAATAAGCTGTTGTGGGATAATTCGATAAGAGTGGATGGTGGTAAAACAGGTTACACCAGTAATGCAGGTTATAGTCTGGTCAGCTCAGCCACTGAAGGTAAAATGCGTCTGATCTCGGTTGTGATGGGAACACCTAGTCCACAAGCACGCATCAGTCAGTCTAAAAACTTGCTGAGTTATGGCTTCCGCTTTTATGACACCAAGAAGGTGGCCACACAAGGACAGGTGGAATCGAAGGTTAAAGTTTGGAAAGGCAAGGTGAGTGAAATAGAAGCGAGCTTTCCGGAAGATGCCTATTTGACCTTACCTCGAACAATGACGGCCGGTTTGGACAAGAGTGTTGAGATGAACGACCCTTTAGTGGCGCCAATTGAGCAAGGCCAAGTGGTTGGTAAAGTCGTATGGAAAAATAACGATGAAACCGTCGCCAGCTATCCATTAGTCAGTAACCAAGCGGTTGAACCCGCCTCGTGGTTTGGTCAAATTTGGGACAGCATTGTTTTGTGGGTGAAATCGTTCTTTAAGTAACTCGGGTCCAGGTTAATTGTTCAGGAAGTATAGACTGCAGCCCGCTTTTAGTCGGGCTGTTTTTAGTCTGAGACAAATAACAGTTGGGGTTCACGTTGGTTTCAGTTAGATTAGCCCGCCAAATCGCTTATAACTTGTTGGATTGAAATCATGAGCAACGAACAACCGAATAACCCACTACACGGGTTGAGTTTAGAAAAAATTGTTACCCGTTTGGTTGAGCACTTTGGGTGGAACGGCATGTATGAACGTATTCGTGTTAACTGCTTTAAAAAAGATCCGTCTATTAAGTCGTCGTTAAAGTTTCTGCGTAAGACGCAATGGGCCAGAGATAAAGTTGAAGCACTCTACATCGAGACGTTTTGTTAAGAGGCCAACATAAGGCAATGATTCCCGAACGCGACGAATGAGCGCAATCGGGAACCTTAACATCAAGATCACTCCAGGTGGTGAGTACTTCCTACCGTTGCCTCCAGTTCCAGAATCGACTTACGGACCTTGTCTGGAATCTCGGTCTTAGTATTATTTTTAAAATCGAACATCACGCCTGTTGCGGTAGCCACGGTGACCACTTTTCCCCACTTCTTACTAAATACCTGATACTCCATCGTCATGCGGTCTCCCTGCATATCGATTACTCGTGAGCCAACCAGCAGAGTGTCCGGGTAAGTTACAGGTAACTTGTAGCGACACTGAGTTTCACTCAAAACAGGGCTAATTTGCGAGGTTTGTAGATCAACGAGCAAATTAATCGCTTCAAAATAATCCAAACGCGCGGTCTCGAAGTAACGAAAGTAGACGACGTTGTTAACATGTTGCAAGGCATCCATCTCTCCCCAAGCGACTCTGATTTCTGTAACGACGGGGAAGTCCTTTAGTTGTGTGTCCATTTTCTTTGTTCCTTTTCATCAACGTTGCCACAAATTGTGAGGTTACTTATTAATCTGAGTATTTATTCTAGATGTAATTCTTTAAGATGTAATAAAATTGTTCTCTAAATGTGAAATGAATTGGCTCACTATGTAAAGTTAGAACTTTACATAGTGTCGTTGGAAGCGTAAGTTTATTTGAGAGTAGCAAAAAGGGAGATGTCTCATGGCAGAACTGAAAAACTTCAATCTCGCCAGAGTTGAGAAGCGAATAGACTGGACAGAAGATCTGTTCAGCTTACGAGTATCTGGCGCTCCACTTTCCTTTAAAGCTGGTCAATTTACCAAACTCGCGCTGTTAGATGACAGTGGAAACCTCATCAGCCGTGCCTACTCAGTAGTGAATGCACCGAGCGAACAGTTTGACTGGTTAGAGTTTTTGATTGTCGCGGATCCGCAAGGACAATTGTCGCCGAAACTGCAAAAGTTGAAGACTGGCGATAGTATCTATGTGGGTGAGACGGCCCACGGCGACTTGATCCATGATACGATTCCAAAACAAGCCCATGATCTTTGGTTGCTTTCAACGGGGACGGGGATTGGGCCATTCTTGTCATTATTAGACGACATCAATCTGCTCCCGCACAACGAGAAGATTGTATTGGTTCATGGTGTGCGGTACGAAAAAGACCTCGTGTATAAATACTTAATTGAACACCTGGAGCAACGCTACGAAGGCCGCTTAAAGTATGTGCCTGTCGTTAGCCGAGAAACGGTGGAAGGGAAGCTGCAAGGCCGAATTCCAGACTTTATTGCATCCGGAGAGCTTTCAAATCAAGCCGATGTAGAGTTTTCACCTAACAGCAGTTTTGTCATGCTGTGTGGCAATCCAGAAATGATTAAAGACACCCTGCCGGTGTTACAAGAGCGTGGTTTAGAGAAGTTTCGAGCTAAGACTGGCGGTAACATCATTTACGAACGTTACTGGTAAAGCTGGAAATGGTAAGGTTCAACCATAGAGTTGATTACAAAACGAAAAAGCCACACCAGATGCCAATCACTTAACGATTTCATCTGTGTCATTCCAGCGAGCTCTAGCGAGACTAGGAATCTAATAGCAGCGCGCTGAGCAGTTAAGGAAATAATTTCGGCCATAAAGTGCGCGGAAATTAGATCCTGAATCACACTCCTTCGTCGTTGTTCAGGATGACTGGAGGCTTAAAGACGCCGTTAGCTGCTAAACGAACGGCATTTACATTAGATGTGGCTTTTAAACTCAGAAAGACCAAACGTTATTGTTGGTTGATATACGCTTTGAAGCGAGCTTTGGTTTCTGCGTCCGCTTTTTGGTACCAGAAGTGCAGCATTTCTTCGGCGGTTGAATCTGCTTTTGCCGCCGCTCGTGCTCGCTTCATATCCTCAGGGATTTCTGCTGGTAAGGTCATTGGCTGAACCATCGCTCCTGCAACAGCAATTGCTGCCACGCCGCCAGTTCGGTTGTAATCTTCTACTTCGCGAACATAATCACGACCAATCTGCATACCTTCTTTGATAAGCTTGTCTTGCTTAACGGCAATCGCGTTGCCAGATGCATCAACCAGTTTCCAGTCTAAGTCTTTGATGTTGTCTTCTGCATCATTCAAGTTGCGGTACTCTGGAAGTTGAAGCGCCAGTTCAGAGTCTGAAGCCGTAAAGCTGGTGACGATAACGTCGCTTTCAACACTGACGCGGTCATTGCCCTGGTTGAAAAACGGCGAAAATCGGAATACGACCTGGTTGACACCATCAGGGAGTGTCATTGTTCTTTCAGAAGCAAAAAAGCCGCCATCCAGTTTTACTTTTTCACCGTTTGCAGCGAGTACTGAAACGTCGTCAGGAACACTAACGGTTACGTCAGCAAATGCCATGCTGCTCATTGCCAGAGCGAGCGCGCAAGTTAAAGGCTTGATCAATTTCATTGTTTTTATCCTAAGCACTATTTTTTAGTAGTGAGCATCGAGAGTGCATCGTTATGCGTTTGATTGCAACAATCAAGTGTAATAAGTATGAAAATTTAACATTAGTTTCATTTTTGATCGTTAGTCAGATCAAAATATGACCTCAAAAAACAAACCGCTGCAATGCAACGGCTTGTAATATTCATGAGTGCCGATTTAAGTTCTGATGAACTTAAATGCCTGCACCGTTGCCAGACTCACTTTGTTCTCCTGACTCATCAAGTAGCTCGGCCATTTCCTCTTGCTGTTGGGCTTTCTCAATGCTTAGCCACCAAACAAATAACTCATACCAAATAGAAAGAATAACCGCGCCAAGGAAGAGACCGACGATGCCGTAGAAAAGCATACCGCCGATGGCACCAATCAGGATAATTGGCATCGGAGTGTCCACGCCTCGGCCCATAAGCATTGGTTTGAGTAAGTTTTCAGAAAGCGCACCAACGATAGCCCAAACGGTAAACAAGGTCGCTGTGGTGCTGTCTTGGGTCATGTACATGTAGCCAATCACAGGCAACACGGCAAGAAGAGCTGGTAACTGAGCGATACATAAAATCATCAGTATCAAAGTCAGTAAGCCTGCGGCAGGCACGCCAAATACGAAGAAGCCCGCACCAATCAGCAACGCTTGAATGGCCGCGACACCGACAACGCCAAGTAGCACGCTCTTAATCGTTGCCGCAATCAGTGTTGCCCAGCTTTTGGCATTGTCACCTGCGGTACGAATGGCAATTGTGGTAAGACCCGATGCCAATGACTCTGAGTAAGTCATAAAACCAGCGGCAATCGCCAGAGATAAAATAGAAAGTAATACACTACCCAGAGCGCCACCCATCATGCCAAGCAGGGAAGTTAATGCTGACTTAATCTGAGGCATAAAGGTTTGAATGGCTTGCTCTAAATTCGTTGAGAAAAGTGTCCAGGTGTCATAGAGCTTACCACCGACAAGTGGCCAGTCTGCAACTGATGGTTTAGGTCCTGGTATTTTGACATTACCACTCTGAAGTACTTGCAGAGCGTGGGTTGCACCATCGTAAATAGAACCCGATACCATAACGAGTGGGGTTACTAATAGAGCGATACCGAGCAAAGCAATGGTGGTTGCTGCCAAACCCCGCCTGCCACCATAGGCTCGTTGCAGCCTTTTAGTGACGGGTAAAAGTGCCACTGCAATGATTGCCCCCCAAATAACGGGAAGGATGAAAGGCTTGATAATGTCGTACGTAAACATAAACAATACGAAGATCAAGCCAATACGTATTGCCGATTCCACCATATTACTGATGAAAATCTTACTTTCATTTCTTTCCGATGATTTATCCATTTTTATTTACCTGATGATCAATGTTGGAACTGACGAGGCTAGAAACCACAATAGCCATATAAAACACACCTGTAATGGCCTCTAAATAAACGATGACTTGAGCCAACGGAGTCAGAGGACTGATATCGCCATAACCAAGAGTGGTCAGGGTGACGAAACTGAAATATGCCGCATTGGAGAAGTTTTGGCCCCAGGATATCGCCTCCATGCCGGTGAAAGCCTGTGGTGAAAACTCCAGTAAAATGAGGTAGGCGATGGCCCACATCAAACCCAGCAACAGGAACAACGCAACAGACCCAATGACTTTGTTACTGTTGACGTGACCAGTAAACAGGATTTGTCTTGCAATCGATTTAAAGGTGCCAAAGAAAAACGCGAAGGTTAATGCGAGCATCACGACGTTCATTTCTTGGATATGAAATATCGTTTTTATTACGATGACGATCACCCATACAGCAAAAAGGGTGTAAAGAAATCGAGACCAGGTTTTATCAAATCGCAGACTGGCGAAGCAGACGATAAATGTGATTACCGTACATGCTTGTAAAATATGTTCTATGGCCCCTTCATTCACCATCTGGACGGACGCACTGCCAATCAACAAAACGATGAGTGACAGTGTGAGATAGAAGAAGTTGTTTTCTTCATTAATATTTTTGAGTTTTTTACCAATGACCATGGCTGTTCTCTCAATTAATCGCTATTCATTATTTTCTGATGAGTCTTTCATCACCATGATGGAGGCTGAAAGTCCAAATCGAAGCTCAATGTCTTCTGGCAATTCGTTAATGGAAATACGCACGGGAATACGCTGTGCCAGACGTATCCACTGGAAGACAGGGTTCACATTTGGCAGTAGGTTATAACCGACAGTGCCGTCTCTTGGTGCGATACCCCATCCAATGGAATCAACAGTAGCGTCGATAGGTGTATCTGGATGAGACATCAACGTTACTTTAGCTTTGCTGCCAGCCTCTATTTGTTGCAACTGGTTTTCACGGAAGAAACCAAACACCCAAAAGCTGTTTTTATCGATAAGCGCGAGCAGAGGCTGGTTGGCAACGGCTTGTGTACCGTTACGGATATCAAGGTTAGAAACAAACCCGTCGACAGTTGCATAAACTTTGGTATAGCTAAGGTTCAACTTCGCAGACTTTAACTGCTCTTCTGCCGCCTTAATTTGCAATAGAGACTCTTCATAAGCGATCTCACGGCGAATAAGATCTTTGTGCGATACAGCACCGCGATCTTTCGCTCGGATATCCGTTAAACGGTCGTATTCGATTTTTTTTCCGCGAGAGCTGACGATGGACTTTTCCAGTCCCACTTCTGCTTGCGACAATGCAACCTCGTAGGTGGTTGGATCGATCTCAAACAATAAATCGCCAGTTTTGACTTCTTGATTATCTTTAACTGCAACGTTCACAATCGGGCCGGATACTCGTGGCGCGACTTTGATGACGTTGGCGCGTACCTGACCATCGCGTGTCCAGGGGTTATTAAAATACTCTTCATATTTTTGATAGCCGAGCCAAGCTGCGCCACCAAGAATGACAAGATTGAGTGCAATTACGAATAGTTTTTTCATCTTGTTTGGCACCTAAAATTGAATATAAAAGCTGTCGATTGCCACCACATAAAAGACCATGATGGCGATGAAAGTCAGCGACGGAAAAGCGATAAAACGAGACAAGCGCGCCTTATTTAACAGGATCACGGTAATCCAGGTTGCAGTGACCGCAAGAAAAAGCACCAGAAGCAAAGGGGAAAAGTACACATCACCCCAAGAGAGTTCATAAGGCATTATGGTTCCTCCCCTTTAGGTACTACCGTGCTGTTTGTCTGTTGAATCGGAAGCGGCGGCAGAACACGATTCTCTTTGTCTAAATACCCATCCCAGTCGGTGCGTTCGACCATCTGCTTCGCAATCTCGTCAGATAAGAACGGCTTACCGGTTTGTGCTTGCCAACCCCCACCAAGGGACTTGTACAGAGCGACGACCTGATTGGCGACATTGCCTTTAATGGAGGCATAGTTGTCTTCTGCTCGCGTCATTTTCTCTACTGAGTTCAGTAGACGCTCAAAGGATATTTGGCCGTTTTCGTATTGCGTCATCGAAATGTTGAAGGCCCGAATCGATGAGTTTACCGACTGCAAACGGAGCGATTTTTGTTGTAAATACAGGTCATAAGCTTCTAAGGCATTGGTGACCTCATTAACGGCCTGCAGTACTTTCTTGTTGTAGCTGGTTAAGGTTTCCTGAAAGCTGGCATCTTCGAAACGGATGTTATTTTTCACACGCCCATATTGGAAAATGTTCCAGCTAAAGGCAGGGCCAGCAACCATGGTGAGCGAGTCACTAAAACTAAAGCTACTACCATCCGGGACGGTACTGTCGATACCAATCGACCCGAACAGAGAAAAACTGGGGTATAAAGCCGCTTCCGCTGCACCAATCTGAGCGCTTTGTGCGCGAGCCTGCATCTCAGAGACTTGCAGGTCTGGCCTACGCATAACCAGGTTTGCGTCGATTTGGGTCTCTAAAAGTGGTGGACGTGGAACAATGGAGTTCTCGTCATTACCTGATAACGCCGTTTTTCTGCCTGTCGATTTAAATTGCGTTTCGTATTCTGCGATGCGCTCAGGAACCCCGTCTGATGCGAGTATTGCATCGACTTCTTCTGGTAATACGCCTAGCAGAAGGGCAATGGCAGTGCGCGACTGCTTCATTGCAATTTCAAGGCTCGGCTGAGCCGCTTTGGTGGTGTATAACTGGTTTTGCGCTTGTTGTACGTCAAGTTCCGTCACGTTACCCGAGTCAAATTGAACTTGAGTGATGTGTACCACGCGCTCTTGAATCTCGATGTTTCGTTTAGAGAGTAAAATACGTTCTTGGTAGGTTCGATAGTTGATGTAATTTCGTACCACTTCTGAAGTGATGGTCACCATGATGTCGTGGTAAGACGCAATCGTTGCATAGTATCCAGCCTCTACCGATTCAATCCCGCGTGCGTATTTCCCCCAAATATCCATCTCCCAGGCGGCGTCAAAGCTGAGTGCGGCGTTATTGAGCCCCTGATCATTAACGTAAGCACGTGCCAAATTACCGGATACGGTTTGTACCTGTGGATACTGCAGTCCGGATGCAACGCCGACTAAGGCTCGGGCTTGGACAATACGTAACCCGGCAGCCTCCAAATCAAGGTTTTGCTGGCTTGCCAGTTCAACCAGTTGATTCAACGTCGGGTCATTGAATTGTTGCCACCATTGTTGTACTTTTCGCTCCGATTGTTCGGTATCCTGAGCGGCCTTTTGCAATGACCAATCGCTTGGTAAAGCCGATTGCTGTGGATGGACATAATCCGGCCCCACAGTCGTACACGCACTGAGTCCAATCAGAGTTATTATGGCGAGGCTTGGTTTGGTTAATTTTTGCAGCATCATACCCCTACCTTTAAAACCGCTTCTGTTGTAAGTTCACCCAATCGATATCCTCGTAGGTTTGCTTGCAATGTTTAATTGCTTCGAACACGTTCCGTTTTAAATTCAGCAAGATATAAAAACCCGCTATCTCTGAGTAAGCGTAGTCAGATAAATCTAACTCATTAAAAAAATCTTCCAATTTATCTTCGAAAGACTGGTAATCCTGACTGTATTGATTAAAAACGGAGTCGAGTTCTTCTGTTACCTGATGGCTGGCTAACGCCCCTGCCATTGATGGAATGATCGAGTCACGATGCTGTTGACGAAGTTGGTTAATCAACGGATTCATCAACAGTTTTTTCTCAGCGACCATGAGCACATTGATGTGGCTGGATAGGACATCACAAGCTTTGCTGAACGCACCAATCGCTTCTGGCGTTGTTTGGTCAAAATGTTTGTGGTTGATTTTTGAACCCCACACTTTGAGTTTCTTTGCCGACACATTCAATGTCACCAGGTGCAAAGCGCGTTTTAGTGGCGTGAGAAAAGAATCAGACTGCTTTTGATAGGTGACAAACAGAGCGCGTGTATGCCGGAAATAGCGTTCTTTTATGGTTAAGAAAAGGTGCTCGGGTCTTGAACTGAACGGGAAGTAATGAGCAAAAATAATCATGAATACGACCAAGTAGAACAGTGTCATGATCGTCATTAGGATGCCGAAGTGGTAGAACATATTATTGTCCAGCCCGAGTACAAACAGGCCGACCATGTAAAAGATGGTTATCGGCCCGTTGAAAAGGTAAAAACCAATAAATGTGTAGCTAAAGATGAACAGGCCAAGCTCAAGCCCCAGGTCCAGTTGCGGCAAGATAAATAGGTAAGAAGGCACCGCAAATAAGAAACCAAAGGTGAACAGCACCAGCAACAAAATCGGGTGCACGGGGACAAAGGAAAGCAAGGACATAAACATAGTCGAGAAAATAACAAACGAGTAGCCGCCCGGAGGGTTAAAGTAAATCCAGATGAGACCCGCAACCCAATAAGTGACAAAGGTTTTGACCCCTGTTTTGAAATTTTCTGCATCCCACCACAAGAATTTACTTTTTGGTTTGGGCATTTCGACGTGGAATGAGACGTTGTTCGTCACCGAATCTATACAGCTGATACTTTCAGCCAGGCGCGACAGGTTCTGATGCATTGATTCCAGCAGAAAGCCTAATGTGATCGCCGAGCCTTTACTAAGGTGTGGTGCTGAATCTAACGACTCTTGATTGTATTCAACCTTAAATTCTTTGGCGCGATAAACGTGCTCATTGTCTTCCCAAACCTGCTGACAGGTATGGAATAACTGTTCTATTTCCGCGATCGTTTCATCAAAGTTCGTGATGCACTGACGATCTTCTTCAAGGCTAAAGTGGCTATGCACGGCAACCGATAATTGCTGAGTAATTTGTTTGCTCAGGTGAACCGCCAACTGCCACTCTTTTAAATACGCGGAGACGTCACTGCACTCAACACTTACAGTGGTAAATCGTTGCTCCAGACTATTTTGCGCAGCAAACATTTCTTCGGTGAGCTTGTCGATATTGAGTTGAGAAGCTCGGTGTTCTGATTCCTCTGGTGGTTCTGAACCATCTACAGACTCAGGATGTGATTCATGACTTTGTTCAAAGCTATGTACAATCGTAGCGAATAACGCTTGCTGAGTTTGATTTAATTGTTCAATAAGCTGGCGCAGGTTCTGTTCGGTTTTGACCGGGAAGAGAAAAGTACCGACCAATGTATACACCACCACGCCAAAGACCGTCATATAAGCGCGATCGACACCATAAAGAAAGGCACCGTCCGCATCACCACCGTTGGACATCATTAACGTCATCACCCCGGTAAGCATCAGTAGCGTAGGGTCTTTTTGGTAAGCGTTACGAAAATAAAAGATGAATGAAACGACAAGCGACACGCTAAGCATATACAGCAGGCGATCTTGTGCGAAGAGTCCAACCAGCAACAAGCCGACAACCGCCCCGACTAGGGTGCCGAGAACTCGCAATGTGCCTTTCGCAAGAGACTCTCGGCGACTTCCCGTTGTGGCTATCAGCATCACTGTGGTTGCTGCCGTCGATGCTTGAGGCCACCCCATTGCAAAGGGGATCAGATAAGCCAAGGTGAGGCTAAGCGATACTTTTATAGCAAATTTTATTTTGTCGTTCATAGTCAAAGTTTGCTCAGGCTTATCATTTTAAATTGATGATTTTATTAATAAAACCAATCTTGGATTGTGAGTCCAACTATATTTGGGTTGGCGGAATATAGCGAGCAAAAAGAGGCGGATTGTAAATCCTGTGTCAAAACGAGATGTATATAAATCAGTCAACTCCCCTGTATCCCTTGTTGTTATTAGGGAGATTGGGCAAATGCTCAAAATGGCTATTTGCTCACAGTCTTATTTATGAAACAGATTTCTGCTCTTTCCTAGCCGTGGCTTTTCATTAAATCGATAAATCGCCAGAGATTAAGCAGGGAAGATAGTCATTGCCATCTATGCCACCGCCTTTAAAAAGCATAGATGATGAATAGGGATTTGAGACGAAAAGTTTTATTTTTTATTGAGTTGTAAAGGTCGTATCAATCTTCGTTTACGCTCCGGGAACGAGATAGAAAAACCAGTGCAATACCACCCAAAATGATTGTGCTGGTGAGGATAGAATGCAGTGACAGGGATTCACCGAGCAGAACCGACCCAAGCAGCAAGGCGATAACGGGCACCGAGAGCTGGCTGACTGCTGCCTGAAGCAAGGTAAGTTTCTGTATAACGTGATACCAGAGTAAATAACCGATCCCTGATGCAAGCACTCCGGACGTAACTGCAAGTAAGATACCTTCAGTGCTGAGGTTAACCGAAGCGAGAAGAAATGGGGAAACGAGTAGACTGATCACTGAGGCGGCGATAAAACCCCACGTGATACCACTACTGGGTGATGGTGCCTGTTTGCCTAGCGCAGTAAAGAGCGCCCAACAAACGCCAGATATCACAATAAGTAGTGTCGACCAAACATCCGGACGAGTCGCTGATGGAAGCATTAGCCACGCGAAACCGAGAATGGACATGACGATGCCAATGACTTCTAAGGTTTTGAATCGTTCACCTTGCCACCAATGTAAAGTCAGAAGTGTCAACTGTACCGCCCCAAATAAGAGTAGTGCACCCGTTCCGGCATCCATATTCAGATACGCGTACGAAATTAATACCGCATAGCCAAATAGCGTCACACCTGCGAGTACCTTAAAGCGACTGGTCGGCTTTTCTGAATGCCAGGTTCCAGTAGCGATAAGAAAAAGGATTAGGGTGGCTGCTCCAGAGATTAAGCGGATAATGGTAAAGCTGCCTGCATCACTCAATCCGTCGACTAATGCGGCGCGACACAAGAGAGAATTGGCCGCAAAAGCAAGCATAACAACCACAGTGAGCAGAAACGTAAACATTTTCAATCCTTCATTTCGGTGCATAGCTTAAGTGTAGCGGCAAAGTGAGCTACTCAACTAGTTGATTAAGTGATTAGTTATATCTGTACTTATGGGTATAACTCGCTACATATTGCACAAATTGAAAACGCAAATTCTTTCAATCAATTAGGCGTTTTCCTACACGTTTATTGCACCACTTCTTGCTATCTTTTCGCAAGGCTGGAACACAATATGAATATGTGTTCTCAACGTCAGACCCTAATGAAAAGAAAGCAAACAATGAATGAATTTGTTTTACGATTGATGAAATGCGCTCGTGCTTATGAAAGTTTTATCGGGAATAAATTGCTAAGTAAACAAAGTATTAATAGCGAAGAATTAAAAAATATACGTAAAGAAGCGCTAATGAAATTCCCCGAGTTAAGAACTCAGCAACTCAACCAATTAAAAGAGACGGTTGAGTTCGAGTTGTTTAACAAAGTACTGCACAACACCATGTTAAAAGTGGGTTTTAGAATTCCGCAAGGTAAAGCAACAGGCACTAGTGCAATTTATATTCGTCGTTAGAGGAAAAACAGCCGCCCAATGACTCGGGTAGGCTGTTTTCTTTTTATAGGTTAAGTATTGTTCGTTTTGCTTGGTTCGCTGATGGCTTTATTTCACTAATTGTTTGTTACTAAAGTGGCGTCGACGCATCCAACCGAGCCATCCACCGATTAACAAGAAGCCAGCACCGACTGAGCCACTGCTACCGCCATCTTCACTGTTAGCATCATCATTGTCGTCTTCTTCAAAGATCTGAGGATCTCCCTCACTGTGGTAGTCTTCAGTTGCGGCTAATTCAGCATCGTAACTGGTTTTTACGCCGTCGCTCGTATGTAGCTCAATCCAAGTGGTGTAGTTAAGTATTTCGGTGAATACACTCGGTATAGCGGGAGATTCACAAATGGACGAGCCATAACTCACGATACCTATCTGTTGATACCTGCCGTTGCTGTCGACGTAGGTTAGTGGTCCGCCAGAATCACCTCGGCAAATCCCGGTATATTCCCGATCCTCAAAACCATTGGCACATAATGTTTCTTGAGCGTTGAAGCCTGAAACTAATGCGGCGCATTCTACGTCGGTCAACGGTTCAATTTCTGCCCAGCGTAAATAGTTTGCTCCCGAGGTATCAGTGGTCGAGGTCTGTCCCAAGCCAAAGATTTGGTAAACGGCCTCGTCACTGTAATCACCGAAATCTTGTGGCAGAGTGATGGATTGTACGTTATCAGTAATCGGTCGCGAGAGTTCCAGCAGGGCCAGATCGTTAATCCACAACGTACTCGCGTCATAGTCTGGATGAATGGTAATTCTACGCACGTCTTTAAACTCGGAGACATAAACGTCGTCCATGGTCGGGTTTTTGACTAAAACACGTAAGTCGTCAGTACTCCAGCCATCGGTGAATACCTCTGACTCCACACAGTGTGCGGCAGTTAAAATGTAGCGGTCATTCACTATAGAACCGCCGCAAATATTAGCGAATTCGTTAGCTCCGGTTTTATAGAGTACCAAACGAGCAAAAAACGGCAGTTGATTCAACATGGTAGGTTCACCACCAATGATAGCTGCGGATATACCTTGCTCAGAGAGCGTTGTGTCTGTATCTGCGATGGTCGTCATAGGCAAAATGAGGCAAGCCCCGCTAATCAAAAAATGATTTAACCTCATAACCTGTCCTTATTGTTAGATTTGTTATTACATTTACTTTAGTCAAGACTCCAACAAGCACAACATTGCTTACATCCATTCTCACTATTTATACTGGTGAGGTTTTATTCGATGGGAGCGATTGCGGCTTGTAGACTAGAGATTGTATAACCTGCATCTTGACTTCGTTTGGGTATACAATACCTGAAAAGCTGTAAATCTAAGAGAGTAAATGATGGAATTTAAGGTGGATACCCATACACATACGTATGCCAGCGGCCACGCTTACAGTACGTTGATTGAAAATGCTCAGTCGGCAAAAGAGAACGGACTCGTGATGTTCTGCACTACCGACCACGCAGAATCGATGCCGGGAGCACCTCACTACTGGTTTTTCTCCAACCAGAAAATTCTGCCTCGTCACCTCGAAGGTATCGCGATCATTCGTGGCGTTGAAGCCAATATCCTGAATACGGAAGGCGATATTGATATCCCTTTAAGCGTTGACCGTAACCTCGATTGGGTGATTGCTAGTTTCCATGAGCCGGTATTTAATCCGTCGAACCGAGAAACTCATACCGAAGCGTTACTCAATGTTATCCAAAGTGGTCGTGTTGATGCGCTTGGACACCTCGGTAACCCTAACTTTGACTTTGATTTTGCAACGGTTCTGAAATGCGCCAAAGAACATAACGTTGCCATTGAGATCAACAATACGACGCTGAAAGGGAATAGCCGCGTAGGGAGTGTCGACCGTTGTCATGAAATCGCGCGGATTGGTAAAGAACTCGGTGTGTTTTTTACCACGGGCAGTGACGCTCATTTTTGCCATGATGTCGGGAATCTTGATTTGGTTGGCGAGCTCCTGGACAGCGTTGGCATCCAGACTGACAAAGTTATTACGCACTCGGCGAAACAGTTCTTGTCATTCTTAGAACTTCGTGGGCGAGCGCCCATTGCTGAGTATGAAGAAATGCGTAATGCATAAACTTGATTACATTTTGCTAATGCACCCTTAGTGGGTTTCCTTTACACTGCGTAGCTTAACTATCCGAATCATCCAGAATATTGGATGATTCGGATAAACAAAGCCGACATAGAATTCGGCACTAAAAATGGAGAAGTGAAGATGTTACGTCCTTTAATTTTGGGGTGTGCAATTGCGTTGGGCTCAAGCAACGTAATGGCGGAAGCGGTTGATCTCAAACAGAACATGAAACAGATGAAGATGGATTTCAAACAAGCGGCTGAAGCGTCGGATGTTGAAACCATGAAGTCAGCAATTGATAGCCTACAAGCGATCGTAGAGCAATCTAAGCGCGGTAACTACCCACCAGAGAAGTTTGATACGTATCTGGAAGGTTTTAACAAGTTAACGGTCGCGCTTGATAAAATCGAAGCGGATTTGGATGCCGGCAATTTAACGGAAGCCAAACAGCAATTGCGTGACATTGACAGCTTGCGCGAAGAGTACCACGACAAGCGTAACCCAAGTATCTGGAGCAAGCTGTTTGGTTGATTTTGCTAACCGTCTCATTATTTCAAGACCTGCAACGCTGCGGGTCTTTTTATTTGTGACGGAAAATAGCGCTGAGCCTGAAATCCTTTATTGAGCTTGTACTTAGAATTGGTTACGCTGTGTGAAATTTGTTAAGTCACCGTTATGCGTAGATTAATTCCATTTTATCGCTCCATGCTGCTTATTAGTGCCTTGAGTTGGGCGCTAGTAACAATGATGCCTGTTATCAATGCTCATGGTAACAGCATGGGTGTATGGGCGACGCTATGTACGCTTAATGGCTTTGAATTGATACAGGTTGAAGAGGGCGATAGTGCTGTCACGCATAAGGGGAAACCTTGCCCATTCAGTTACTTTTCACCCTTTCATCACGACTCACTTCCAACTACACCTTTACTTTTACGACTGAGCTCGGTTATTTCTGAACGTTACACTTTTTTGGCTCTAAGTGTACGATTTGAAACGCCAGTTCCACGAGCGCCCCCGTTGATTACCTGATAAAAAACCAAGTATCACTCTGATACGCTTTAAATACCACCAGAACTCCACCAATACCCTTCAGCTTTCTGTCTTCAATAATTACTTCTGATATAGCTCCAAAGGCAACCGATCCGGATCCTGAAAGAAAGTAAAGGCTTTACCGGTGAATTCATCAATTCGAATGGGCTCTACTTCGATATTTTTCGATTCAAGGTATGCTTTGACTTCCTCAACATCATCAACTTGAAACGCCAGATGACGTAAGCCTTGAGCTTCCGGAAAACTTGGACGCTCCGGGGCACCTGGAAAACTGAATAACTCAATTTGACTGCCATCAGGTAATTCAAGATCAAGCTTGTAAGAATCCCGCGCTTCACGGTAGTTTTCTGCAAGAATAGGCAGTCCCAATATTTCGCTATAAAAGTGCTTAGACTTTGGGTAATCATTGCATATGATGGCGACATGATGAATCGCATTAAACATGGTTAGGTTCCTTTGTGACCAGGTGTTGATTGACAAAATCGAGAAATACACGCAAGCGCGCTGGCATGTATTTCGTTTGTGGGTATTGCATGGCAACCGCACCGTGATAGTTACTCTTGATCATCCAATCTGCAAGCACTTCGACAACCTCACCGCGCGCCAGAGCTTTTTTAACCACAAAGTCATGAAAAATGCCAATACCTAACCCTGCTTTAACGCCATTTAGACGCATTTGTGAGTGGTTTACCGCGTAGCGTCCATTGACTGCAACAGAATGGAATGCCTCTTCTTTAAAAAAGGACCAAATGTTGTCTTTATCGTTCTCTGCGAGATAAATACAGTCGTGCTGTTCCAGCTGGGTTGGGTGATCTGGCATTCCGTGCTCTGCTAGGTAGTTTGGTGATGCACACAACACCAGATTGGTTTTACTGATCTCTTTTAATACCAGGTTTTCGTCGGGTTTATCGGTCAACTTGAAAGCGACATCGATACCTTGACGAAATAGATCGATCTCTCCATCTGCGGCACGCAGCTTTAATTGGATCTTGGGGTATCGCTGTAAGAAAGGTAAAACAAAGGGCTGAAGTACTGAATTTAAAAACGCTTCTGGTGCGGCAACAGTGAGGGCACCTGCTGGCTCAGTATGATCTTGTGCTGAAAGTTCGACGGCCTGCTGTGCTGCATTAACCATCGCAATGCTTTGATCATAGACTTTTTGACCTGCTTGCGTGATGAGCAGTTTACGAGTCGTGCGTTCAAACAATTTCACCGAAAGCGCATGCTCTAATCTTGTGATCAATTTGCTCAAAGCAGAAGGCGTGACACCAAGCTGTTTTGCGGCGGCGGTAAAGCTACCTTCATTCACTACCAAGATAAACGAGGCGAGATCAGGAAGCAGGGCGATAAGTTTTGTATTAACCATAGGTTTTGGTTCTGTAGCGCGTAATGACGGTATTTTCTGGCACTGCATGAGTAGATTCAAGTGTGTCCGTCTCGCTTTCACGAATTTTGTAACGGTGTCTGATCGTTGGCGTTTAGGAAGAACAAATCCTTCTCATCTGAAGCGAGGAGAAGGATTCTCTTTTGCCTTATATTTCCGTCTGGTTATTACGCTTAAATACAAACTCAATACACAGGCCAATGGGGGGATGAGGGCGTTACTCGATCACCCCGCAAACAATGCGAGCTCCACCACCACCAAGTTTCGCTGGCTGATCAGAATGATTGTCGCCTCCTGCATGGATCATTAACGCTCTGCCTTTTAAGTCAGATAACTTCAGACGTGGGGCTAGGACAGGGGAAATGGCATTGCCTTGCATATCGGCATATAAAGCAGGAAGATCGCCGAGGTGGTTATCGTCTGTCCAAGGATAGCCGTGCTTACCTGTATTTTGCGGATCATAATGGCCGCCAGCACCACCACCTAGAACTGTTTTTCCATCTTTTTCGGCACTTTCACAAGATGGGTTTACATGCACATGAAAGCCATGTAAGCCAGCTGGGACGCTGGATAAATTAGGGGTAAATACAACACCGTACGGACTTTCTGATAGCTCCACGGTTCCAACGCTTTTGTTGGTATTGAGGTCGGTCATGGAGATCGATTGTGCAATCGCAGCAGGGGCAATTACTCCGATCAATGTCGCAGTTGCAGAAATGCTCAGTAATCCTTTTAACATGGTTTGTCCTTCCATATTTATATTCGGATGGTCTTAAGTTCAAAGTATCCGTTTCATGAAAGAGCGTGTTTTGTTTCATGCTCTTTTAACAACTTTTCCTGTGAACTAAAGAAAGATCTCAAGCCGTACCGCCGAATTCCCGACTTTAATAAAACTTAGCATATCAGAGATATTTGGTATGAGAATCATCGTGATAATTAATGAATGAACAGTAAAGGTATTTGAAATAGTTGATAAAGATAAAGCTGTTAACCTTAAGGATAGTGCTCATCGCTGTTTTAAACGAAAGGAGAATTTAAACTTTTCCTATTAATATTCGTCAACTTAGCTAATATTTCACTATGAACCAAGGTGAATATCTTCTAGTAGTTAAGTTGTTGCTTATGTCATCATTTTGTTAGAAAAATGGAATAAGGATCACTTAATTACGCAGAAAAAAATTAAACTATGGTTTGAATAAGTAATAATGTTTTAGTAACAAATAGTTACGTGTTCTTAATTAACAATTTGATGGCTAATTTCGACAAGGAATGAAAAAAGATGAGCAATAAGGAATCTACTCAGACAGATCGCAGCCGCCGTAATTTTCTCAAAGGGGCAACGGGCGCCGTTGTTGCTGGTGTGAGTGCATCTGCCTTTTCCGGCATAGCACAAGCCGGTGAGCAGAAAATTAACTGGGGTAGTCAAGGTCTAGGTAGTAAAAACGATAGACAATTTTGGCGTAAAGTTCAAAAGCAGTTTGTTCTAGACAAAAAAACGACGTACATGAACATTGGCACGACAGGTTCTATGCCGAAGCATGTACTGGAAAACTACGCAGAAAATAACAAGCTAGTGGCAACATACCCATGGGATATGCAAGGCAAGTTTGGTCCTTGGCCACAAGTGAGTAATATGGCAGAGCAAATTGCTGCGGGATTTGGCGCGGATGGCGACGAAATTATCCTTAGCCGAAATACAACCGACGGCATGTGTACAATCATCAATGGACTGCAATTCGAAGAGGGTGACGTTATCCTTACAACGCATCATGAACATGCGGCAGCCCTTTCTCCTCTTAACGTCGCAAAAGAGCGTTTCAAGGCTGAGATTGTTGAAATTCAACTTCCTGAGTTTACTGGTAAGGAAGAGGTATCGGTAGACAAATATGTTGACGCATTCCGTACAGCGATTGAATCAAATGCGAATGTGCGACTGATCGTTTTCTCTCATATCACTTATAAAACAGGCACGGCTTTACCGGCCAAGGATATTTGTGGGCTCGCAAAAGAATACAATATCCCTACGTTGATAGACGGTGCTCACACCATTGGCATGCTAAATCTTGATTTCCATGACTTAGACTGTGACTTTTATGCAGGTTCTGGGCATAAATGGCAGTGTGGTGCCGGCGCGACTGGTATTTTATACGTACGAAAAGATGAGAAGGGTATCCTTGGCGGGCGTTTGAATGATGACTACTGGAGCGATCGAGAAAATCCGCTGTGGTTGATTAACTCATCACTGTCTCATGTTGATTCTATAGGTCAGCAAGCCCAGTTTCAGTACATTGGTAACGATAACTTCCCTGCAAAGCAAGCGTTAACGGATAGCTGTAAAATGTGGGATGAAATTGGCCGTGATCGAATTGAAGAGCGTGTTCTTGGTTTAGGCAGTCTGTGTAAAGAGTTACTCGCTGAGGCTTTGCCAGATGCGAAAATTTTCTCGCCGAATGTAGACGGTCTAAAGAGTGGTATCACGACGTTCAACCCATTTTTTGATAGGTTGACGAGAATTGATATTTTGACTCAGTTCCGAGATCTTCTGCGCGAGGAGTATGGCTATATCGTCCGTACAACCGATTTCAAGTTGAACAAAGATGATAATGACGATATCCACGCGCTTCGTATCTCTACACACTTGTTCCATGATGAGCAAGATGTAGAAGGATTAGTCCAAGCGATTGCAGACTTGTACTACTCACGCTCATTCTAAGATTATTGTTTATCACTTGAGCGCCTGCTGTTTGGGCGCTTTGTGAAAAAGGTTATGCACTATGTCAGTCAAGATACTTAAACGAACCATAGCAACGGTAGGGCTCATAACAGCGACTGTTATGTCATCTTCTGTTTGGTCAAGTGATCTGGAAGAAATCCGCGAGAGTGGAGTCCTACGTCATATCGGTGTTCCTTACGCCAATTTTGTTTCTTATATCGAACAAGGTGAAATGGAAACACTGACAGGGTTTGATGTGGACATAGTAAGAGGCTTCGCTCAATCCTTGGGGGTGCGTTACGAATACGTGCCTGCTCAGTGGAGTAATATGATTGGCAAGCTAATTGGTCAGCATGTGCATTACCAAGACAAAAGGGCGGTTTTAGGTGAAACAACACCCATTGAAGGCGATCTGATTGCTAACGGTGTCACTATTCTTGACTGGAGAACTGAAGTCGTCGACTTTTCTCAGGATTACTTCCCTTCTGGTGTTTGGTTGGTCTCCAGAACGGACTCATCTCTTTCTCCCATTAAACCTACGGGTTCGATTGACGACGACATTAGTATCGTTAAAGAGCTTATTGACGGCCGAGAGGTTTTAGCTTTGGAGCACTCCTGTCTGGATCCCAATCTTTATGACTTATATGACACGGGAGCAAAAGTCATTCTTCCTGATGGTGATCGTCTCTTAAATGAGATGGTACCAGCAATTTTGAAGAATGATGCTGAAAGTACACTTTTAGATGTTGCTGATACACTTATCGCACTAGAAAAATGGCCAGGCGAAATAAAAGTGATTGGCCCAATATCAGAAAATCAAAAGATGGCGGTAGCATTTCGGAAAAATTCACCAGAGCTACGTGAAGCGTTTGACCAATATTTGAATTCTATTAAACAAGATGGAACGTATGAAAAACTGGTGAAGAAGTATTACCCATCTATTTACTACTTTTACAATGATTATTTCATAGAAAAAAGTAAGACAGATTAATGAAAAAGGCTGTTAAAAAAATATCCAGTAGAAAAATAATAACAATAAGCGCCATTTTAGTGTCTGCCTATTTGACAATGCTTATTGTGGTTACCAGTCTAGGTCAAGATAAATTAAAAGAGTCACAATATAGAGAGTTAGACTTAAAAGTAAAAAGTTATGCTAGTACACTTGACAACTTATTTACTATTGCAAGTGAAGATGTTGAAAATTTATCTGGTGATAAGACGGTTCAAACCTTTTTTGCCAACTTAGCTTCTGGCATGTCAATGGAATATGGTTTAGGTGCGAGTCTCATTAATCTTAAACACCGCTTTGATAGTAAAATAGCGAGTAAGAAAATAAATAACAGCCATATTTATAATAAGTTAACGCTGGTGGGAGGTGATGGAACGATTATTGTCTCTACAGAACCTCAGGACTTACAGGTGATAGACGTCAATAAACTCTCAATCGATCATGGCCATACAGAGGAAGTTTATGCGTCTGAAGATGAGGACGGTACCCTCATTCAAGTGGTCAAAAAAGTCGCGTTTTCGGGTAAACAAGTTGCGTTTATTGTGGCCGACATCAATACCAATGTCGTGATTGAACAACTGACCAATCAGGAACATGAAGATAGTTATAGTCGAATGGTTCTCAATGTTAAAAACGTTGAAATGGTTGTGTGGGACTCTATTACGAAGAATTCTACAGATAAACAACACCAGCGTTTAGTTGAACCAAAAGAATTGAAGAATAAAATCTATTTTGAAGTGCCAGTTGATCGATACCACTTTAAATTAAGAGCTTGGTTTGAACCTTTAAGTGAAAGCGATGTTCTTACCTCTCGTCTATTTATTATTGGCCTGAGTATTCTTGCTGTAATGATCGTTATTGGCCTCTGTTATGCTTTTATTGCAAATAACAATAGAATTGGATTAAAAATAAAGCTTGAAGAAGAGAAAAAGCGCAAGGATATTCTATCTAAACAAAACCAAAAACTGACTAATGAGATTGAACGACGTATCGCTTCAGAAAAAGAGCTCGAGTTCCAAGCGAAATATGACACGTTAACCAATTTACCCAATCGTAGCTATGGTTCAGAAAGGTTGGCGTTGGAATTAATACGAGCTTCTCGTAATGGCACTCAAGTACTCGTTATGTTTATCGATTTGGATCACTTTAAACAGATCAATGATTCCATGGGTCATTTTGTTGGTGATGAAATCCTTAAGCTCAGTGCACAGCGACTACACCGTGTGGCGAGACAAACGGACTTACTGGCCAGAATTGGTGGTGACGAGTTCTTACTGGTTGTGCCTGATTTACCAAATGGTGAAGCGGCTAAACGTGTCGCTTCCAGTGTACTGTCTTCGTTTGATGCGCCATTGGTGTGGAACAATCATGAGTTTTTCCTGAGCAGCAGTATCGGGATGTCAGTGTTCCCTGATGATGGAGAAACGGCGGAGCAATTACTGGCGTGTGCTGATATGGCAATGTATCGAGTCAAACAAGACGGCCGTGACGCTTTCTGCTTTTATGACCAGAACATGAACCAAGATTTACAGCGCTATCTCGATTTGGAAAGCCGACTACGCAGTGCGATTTCCAATCAGTTATTGGAAGTGTATTACCAGCCGATTGTGGAGTTGAAAACCGGTCAGATTGTCGGGGCTGAAGCACTGATGCGTTGGAATGATGACAAATACGGTTTCGTTAATCCTGAAGAGTTCATCTCCATCGCGGAAAAAAATGGATTAATTCACCAAGTGGGAGAATTTGCTATTCAGCAAGCGTGTCAGCGCGCTGCACAATGGCAATCTATCACTCCTTTGTTTATGTCGGTCAACTTCTCTAGTGTGCAATTCCGTTATTGTGAACGATTGCTTGAGCTTATTACGCAAAACTTACGTGAGTCAGGGCTTGCCGCAGACAAGTTTGATGTCGAAGTAACGGAAAGTTTGTTGTTCAACCATAACCAGGAGCTCCTGGATATGCTAGACAACTTACGCGCTTTAGGAACCAAACTGACTATCGATGATTTTGGAACGGGGTATTCAGCATTAAGTTACTTGCAGAAGTTCCCATTTGATCGTCTGAAAATCGATCGGGCATTCATGCAGAACGTGTTTGAAAATGAGTCAGATCGAGAACTGGTTAATGTGATCGTTGCGATGGCGAAAGCACTCAATCTAAAAATTGTTGCTGAAGGCATCGAAGAGAGCCGACACGTCGATTTTCTCAATGACCTAAACTGTGAGTTCGGGCAAGGTTTCTACTATAGCCGTCCACTGCCTGCTGAGGAGTTTGAAGCCTTACTAAAACAGCCAATCTGGTTGTAAATCCTTTCAATACAATATGATAGTAAAGCATTGATGATATTTGTGCCTCAGGTTCATTAATGCTTTTCCACCTCAAGGGATAATCCCTCTTCCTGCTTTGAATTACACTACAATTAATTGAACAGTGATCGCCGGTGACGCCCGTCACATAAAGGCTAAACCAAATTCAAAACGAGTGAAAACTCGCCAACGTAATCAAGAAGGAATTGCGAATGTCTTCTGCATTTTACCAACAGATTCAACAGCAAATTGAAGAAGTGAAGGCTGAAGGTCTTTACAAAGCAGAACGTATTATTACGTCTCAACAGCAAGCCGCTGTGAAAATCTCAACCGGTGAAGAAGTACTGAACTTCTGTGCAAATAACTACTTAGGCCTTGCTAACCACCCTGCCCTGATTGAAGCGGGTAAAGCGGGCATGGACGAGCATGGTTTTGGCATGGCGTCAGTACGTTTTATTTGTGGTACTCAAGACATCCATAAGGAGCTAGAGCAGAAACTGTCAAAGTTCCTGGGTAAGGAAGATACGATTCTTTACACTTCTTGCTTTGATGCAAATGCTGGTCTGTTTGAAACCATTCTTGGTAAAGAAGATGCAATTATCTCTGACGCACTAAACCATGCGTCTATTATTGATGGTGTTCGTCTGTGTAAGGCAATGCGCTTCCGTTACTCAAACAACAACATGGAAGAGCTAGAGCAACAACTGATTGCGGCAAAAGAAGCGGGTGCTCGCCACATTCTAATCGTTACCGATGGCGTGTTCTCAATGGATGGCGTTGTCGCGAACCTTCCTGCTATCTGTGACCTGGCAGAAAAATACGGTGCATTGACCATGGTTGATGATTCTCACGCCGTTGGCTTTATGGGTAAGACTGGCGCAGGTACGCACGAATACCATGATGTCGTTGACCGTATCGATATCATCACAGGCACGCTAGGCAAAGCAATGGGCGGCGCTTCAGGCGGTTACACATCTGGTAAAGCTGAAGTGATCGACTGGCTACGTCAGCGTTCTCGCCCATACCTGTTCTCGAACTCTGTTGCTCCGGCAATCGTTAATGCGTCAATCCGCGTTCTAGACCTACTAGAAGAAAGTGGTGACCTACGTGACCGTCTGTGGGAAAACGCAGCGCATTTCCGTGCACGTATGGAAGCGGCTGGCTTCACCATGGGCGGTGCTGATCACGCAATCATCCCAATTATGCTCGGTGATGCGAAAGTAGCGGCTGAGTTCGCTGAGCGAGCACTAGAAAAAGGCATCTACGTCATCGGCTTCTCATTCCCTGTTGTGCCAAAAGGTCAGGCGCGTATCCGCACTCAAATGTCAGCGGCGCACTCTCGTGAGCAGTTGGATCGTGCGATCGACGCATTCATCCAAGTTGGTAAGGATATGGGCATTATTTAAGGCTTTTAGGTGCTAACGTTTAGCACCTATAGTTTGGGTTACATTATGAAAATTAGAGCATTATCAAAGCTAAAGCCTGAAGAAGGCATCTGGATGACCGAGGTGGAAAAACCTCAGGTTGGCCACAACGACATTCTGATAAAAATTAAGAAAACCGCGATCTGTGGTACAGACGTTCATATCTACAACTGGGATGAATGGTCACAAAAAACCATTCCAGTACCTATGGTTGTGGGCCACGAGTACGTAGGTGAAGTCGTAGCGATTGGTCAGGAAGTTCGTGGCTTTGAAATTGGCGATCGCGTCTCTGGCGAAGGCCACATTACTTGTGGTCACTGCCGTAACTGCCGTGGTGGTCGTACACACCTGTGTCGTAACACCATCGGTGTGGGCGTTAACCGTGAAGGTGCGTTTGCGGAATACCTGGTTATCCCAGCGTTCAATGCTTTTAAGATTCCAGATGAGATCTCTGACGATCTTGCATCGATCTTCGACCCGTTTGGTAACGCAGTACACACCGCACTCTCTTTCGACCTAGTTGGTGAAGATGTGCTGATCACGGGTGCTGGTCCAATCGGCATCATGGCAGCTGCGGTTGCAAAACACGTTGGTGCGCGTCACGTAGTCATCACAGACGTTAACGAGTACCGTCTGGAGCTTGCTCGTAAGATGGGTGTAACTCGTGCAGTAAACGTAGCAGAAGAGAAGCTAGATGATGTAATGGCAGAGTTGAACATGACAGAAGGCTTCGATGTTGGCCTTGAAATGTCTGGCAACCCTGCAGCGTTCAACTCAATGCTAACAACCATGAACCACGGCGGCCGTATTGCTCTGCTAGGTATTCCACCATCAGACATGGGGATCGACTGGAACCAAGTGATCTTTAAAGGTCTGGTTATCAAGGGCATCTACGGACGTGAGATGTTCGAAACTTGGTACAAGATGGCTTCACTGATCCAATCAGGTCTGGATCTGTCGCCAATCATCACGCACCACTACAAGATCGATGACTTCCAAGAAGGTTTCGACGTTATGCGTAGCGGTCAGTCTGGTAAAGTTATCCTAGATTGGGAATAACCTTTACCTTCTAAGTAAGAAAAGCGCTCCGAAAGGGGCGTTTTTTGTTTATACCCCAGATGTCCGGCGAAACATTAAAATGGAAAATATAGCCCCTTTTAGCGCCATATTTACGAGTGTAAGCCGTATTCTTAATCAATGAATCTTAATTAGCGATTTATCACAAAAAACCTGCCCCCACAAAGACGAACTGAACGGATGCTATCTCCAATACGTTTTTTCTAGCTCTGTTTGAGCGTTATCTAGCAATGCCATGAGTGTCTCTGCTTCTTTAAATTTACCCGCAATAATGGCTTGCCGTAATGCAACTTGTATAGCCTTTAATTTATCTAAGCCAGTTGGAGATTTCACAAGACGACGTAAACCTTCAGCTTGATCTATCGATCTGATGTTATTGTTCATTGCAGCTCCTATTTCGATGGAGAACGATATCTCTTTGAGTTTGATGAGAAAAAACTTCTGCTGAACAATTTACACACTCGTATTTTAAGTGCTTTTTTCGAAACACTTTTTCTATGAATGTTCGGTGTATTCGATTAAATACCGAACTCTTCTTACAAGAAGGGCACTTTGCATAAAGTTGCATGTTTTTTGGCCTGCTGACGAACGGACAGTAATTTATTCATACCTGCTTGGGTATGAAACTTAGTTATATGCATTAGAATAATCTGATATATGAATGTTTAGTGTGATACTCGCCCCATAATTTAACCTTGAACAGTATGACGGACCAACGTTGGAACTTAAATGTAGAAAGAAGACTTCTGTTTGGCTGGGGAGCTAATATTGACGTTCGTGTGCTCTATGGCTGAGTTGAGGTAAGTGATCCTAAGCGGGTAATAACTCCGGATGAGGATATCGGCTTCTTTACCAAGATCAGCTCAAAATATTTTCAGCAATTTTCTTGTCTATTGCCCATACTAAGTTAATGGTTACTTGTGGTTTTATGTGCAATTAATCAATTGGCCTATTTTAGAGCTAATAAAAGCGTTAAAACAAAACGGCTCTTGTGATGGTGATAGCAAGGTAAGTCATTCATAGTTCACCGAATATGAAGATCGAGAATATGAGTACAGGAATAGTTAAGTGGTTCAATGGGGATAAAGGATTTGGCTTCATTACCCCAGATGATGGCAGCAAAGATTTATTTGTCCATCACTCCGAAATTAAAATGAGTGGTTATAAATCGCTGAATGATGGTCAGAAAGTAGAATATGAAGTAGGGCAAGGGCAGAAAGGTCCGTGCGCGACTAACGTTAAGCCTCTATAAAACGAGCATTGAAACATAATTGGTCAGTAAGCAGGCTCATTAAGTGTCGCTATGAGTCTGCTTTTAGTGGATTTTTAACATAAGTCAGTTTAAAAACCTCGGTTTTTCCAGAACTGACCTTCGTCACGAGCGACGACTTTGAATGTTTTCTCGGCGATGATTTTACCTTCCATTTCCAGCATCATTCGCCATTCACCCAAGTTGCTTTCTAGTCCATTAATCGGGCACAGCAGCTGAATGGTATCTCCCAGATAAAAGTGCCAGTCATTGCTCCGTACATACACTTCACCATCAAAAGGCGCGAGTATTTTTCCTTTCTTGTTGATGATGCCCGGATGATGGATGCAAAACTGTAATAGTTGTCCTTTCGCTTTTTTAATATTGACGGTAAAGCCAAACTCAACCCCTTCATCGGCGGTCACGGTTTGGGTGAACGCTTTAATTTGAGGCAACTCTTTGGCTTTTGCATCCCAGTGGGAGTAAATCCCATAGGACGTCATTTCTATAACTGGAGTACGTTTTGCCACTCACTGGTTCTCGCTAATAAATTATGCCGCGATTTTACCAAATACCGGCAGGGCTTGAAACAACGCCAGACCCCCAATAAATCCATTCAAGGATTGACCTGATTATTGATGCAATATCTATTTCAGGCCTGTTGCCAGTTATGCAACGTTTAAAGTGAAGATGATTTCCAAGAGGGTTTCTACGTTTGATTTTTGTGACTTTCTGTGAACCTATAGCGGATGAGATAACTGTCAATTACACAGCGAGAGACTTTGCTACCAAAGTTTTTTTGCAATCAAAGTTTTCAGACTATTCCTACTGGATCTTATGCGATTAGTATAGCGAGGTTAAAAATACTTCGCTTGATGGAATAAGGTAAAACTATGAATAAGTCACTTACAGCGTTAGGTTTATCACTGGCATTAGTTGGTACAGCGCATGCAGCTAATTGGGGATATGAAGGCAACCATGGTCCTGAACACTGGGGAGAGTTTGCTTCTGAGTGTGCACAGGGGAAAAACCAGAGCCCGATTAATATACAGTCTGCGGTTCAGGCTGAGTTGGCCAAGCTGGAATTAGATTACAAAGGTAAAGCAATTTCACTAACGAACAATGGTCATACTCTACAAACGAGTTTAGAAGGGGATAACAACCTGCTTGTTGACGGGCAGTCATTTAACCTTAAGCAATTTCACTTCCATACTCCGTCAGAAAACCATGTAGATGGAAAATCCTACCCGTTAGAGGCGCACTACGTTCATGCTGATGACCAGGGGAATCTGGCGGTTGTTGCGGTATTCTTCGAGGAGGGTGATGCTAACCCAGCGCTAGCCAACTTGCTTGAGAGTGTTCCTGAAAAAGAGAATAACGTTACTATTCGTGCGCCCTTTGATGCGAGTGCTCTTATCCCGAGTGATAAAGACTATTACCGTTTCAATGGTTCTTTAACGACGCCGCCGTGTTCAGAAGGGGTACGTTGGTTAGTCATTAAAGAGCCGCAGACTATTTCTGGCCAACAAATCAAAAAGTTTGAAAAAGCAATGGGTGAGAACAATCGTCCGGTTCAAGCATTGAATGCGCGTCTGATTCTGACTAAGCAATAACGCCTGCTTAAACCATAATGTCAAAGCCCACTCAATCGAGTGGGCTTTGTATTGTTAAATCGTTACAAATCGTCGTCATCTTGTCCCGTTGCGTTGGCGATTTGAATTGGGTCCAGCTTAAGCGTTTGAGTTGGGAAGGCAATGTCTGCATCGTGCTCTTTGATAATAGAGACAACTTGCAGTAAAACATCCTGCTTCACCTCGTGGTAGCGGACCCAGTTGACGGTTTTCGTGAAGGTGTAAACAAAGAAGTTTAACGACGAAGGGCCAAAAGAATCAAAGTTCACTATTAGCGTTTGGCGTGCATCGATGTCTTTGTGAGTCTTCAGCATCTCTTTGACTGCAGTGATGATCTCCGGCACTTTTTCAGCATCATCATAGCGAAGGCCAATTTTTTCATAGATACGTCGATTGAGCATTCGAGATGGGTTCTCCACGACAATACTACTGAAAACCGAATTTGGTACGTACAGTGGGCGTCTATCAAATGTACGAATAATCGTCATGCGCCAGCCGATACGTTCAACGGTACCTTCGATCTCTCTGTCTGGCGAGCGGACCCAGTCCCCGACCTTAAATGGTCGGTCGAAATAGATCATCAAACCACCAAAGAAGTTAGACAGTAAATCTTTAGCGGCTAAACCCACGATCAAGCCACCGACACCACCAAATGTGAGCAGGCCAGATAGAGAAAGACCGAACGCCTGCATGATCGTGAGGATACCTAGTGTCGCGAAGAACAAGCGAGCCACTTTTGCGATAGCCTGTACCGTCGTTTCGTCACGTTTCTGATGTTCGAGTACGTATTCTTCTACATTGGTGATTAACCTCATTAAGGTCCAGACCAATATGCTGATGACCAAAATGAGCTTGAGTGTGCTCAGCCAGTCTATCTTGTCGTTTAGCTCGCTTTCTAAAATAATGCCGAGTGATACGGTTGCAGGCCAACACCAAATAAGTGTACTCACGGGCGCTTTTAGTGCCTGTAGCAGCATGTCATCCCAATGGAATTGCGTTTTTTCTACCAAAATGGCCAGGCGAGAGCGAATCAACCGCCAGGCTACCCAGGCTAAAAAGCTGGCAAGTGTGATGAAAAGAACGCTTCCGCTCCAATCCTGACTATGTGTCTGAACATAATTTTGCAGGTCGATAAACCACTGTGACATAAGTAACTTTATTTCGAATGAGTCTTGGTGAGAAAGGTAGCAGATATTAAACGCTCACCCCAGAAATTTAACAAAGATTGTATAGAACCCGCATTATGGTCAGTAAAGTGAGTCATATTAACTTACAGGACTTGAACGTTTAATTATAAGTTCTTTGACTTATCGCTAACATTAAGCGGAGGCAAGTGTGAGAGGGTATTGCCACTTAAAATTAGCGGAGGCAGATATGGAATTTAAAGAGCAGGATAGAATTGCGCTCTATAACATTTGGATGTCACAAAAAGCCAAAATGCACATTACTCAAATGGATATGGCGAAACGCCTTGGCGTAAGCTTGCATGAGTTTTCTGGCTTATTACGTGGTAGTTCACCCCTGACATTGGGTTTTGTAAAACAGCTATGCGAGCAGCTACATGTGCGCCCTAGTCAAGTGATTCCGACTCTAAATGAGCGAGAAATGTCTGCTATAGGTTCTGTACAACTGCAAAGCCGAGTAACGGTGGATGGCGATATTAGTAACGTGTTTATTGACGGCAACCAAGTGGTGATCGAATACGTCCATCAAGTTAGCTAGATTTCGTCGTCGTAATCACTATTAGAATGACACTTTCGCCATTGACGATGTTCTACAGCCCCTAGCTAATTAGCCATAAAAAAACGAGCCACTGATGGCTCGTTTTTGTTTCATATAGCGTTAATTTGGTATTTTCACTAATGAGTCTTGTGAAAGGTCGGCAATCGTTTTAGCACCAGTTAATGTCATCGCTACACGCATTTCTTTGTCGTACAGATCCAGCAGGTTCTCTACACCAGTACCACCTTGTGCAGCCAGTGCGTAAACAAAAGAGCGTCCCAGCAGCGTGCAGTCAGCGCCAAGAGCAAGCATGCGAACCACATCCAATCCAGTACGAATACCAGAGTCAGCAAAAATCTTAAGATCGCCTTTAACCGCGTCAGCGATACTTGGCAGAGCTTTAGCGGTAGAAAGCACACCGTCTAGCTGACGACCACCGTGGTTAGATACCACAATACCATCCGCACCAAAGCGTACCGCGTCTTTTGCATCTTCTTCATCGAGAATGCCTTTGATCACCATTGGACCATCCCAATAGTCACGAATCCACTCTAGATCTTTCCAGGAGATTGAAGGATCAAAGTTTGCACCTAGCCAACCAATGTAATCTTCTAACTTAGTTGGTTCACCACGGTAAGTGGAAATATTACCTAAATCGTGAGGTTTACCCAGCATACCGACATCCAGCGCCCAGCTTGGGTGGCGCATAGCCTGAAATACGCGGCGCATTGCGGCATTAGGGCCACTCATACCAGAGTGCATGTCGCGGTAGCGCGCGCCTGGTACTGGCATATCAACGGTGAAGACCAGCGTCGTTACCCCTGCTGCTTTTGCACGCTCTAGAACGTTTTTCATAAAGCCGCGGTCCTTTAGGACGTATAGCTGGAACCACATTGGACGTTCAATCGCTGGAGCCACTTCTTCAATTGGGCAAACGGAAACCGTAGACATGGTGAAAGGAATGCCTTTTTTCTCTGCTGCTTTTGCTGCCTGCACTTCGCCACGGCGTGCGTACATGCCCGTCAAACCAACAGGAGCAAGTGCGATAGGCATAGCAAGTTTCTCACCAAAGATCTCGGTTTCCAGGCTCAAATCAGCCATGTCACGCAGGACGCGCTGACGAAGTGCGACATCGCCTAAATCGTCAGTATTGCGCTTCAGAGTACGTTCATCGTAAGAGCCGCCATCAATATAGTGGAATAAAAATGGAGGTAGCTTGGCTTTAGCGGCTGCGCGGTAATCGGTAGAAGCAGATATAATCATAATTGTGTCCTAGCGTTTATTCTAAGCAAAGTAGTGGAGCATTGTTTCTCATCGCTACGGAGTAGCTGACGACATCAGAATAAGGGTTAACCAAGAATTACGACTATCAGATAGAGTAATTCAGGTAACCAATTTACATAATTGATTGAACAATCAGCGTTCAACTATTCAATCAGTTATACAAAAAGCGAGAAGGTGACACAGCTACCGGGGGTGATTTTCAGACTTAATAAGCCTTTCTTGGGTAGTGTTGCTCATAGCTGTGTCAAAATAGGGCAGAGCGGTGACACCCTGCGCTTTTGTTTACTTCATCAATATATCGGTTACATGGAATCCGTAAATCAGTACTAAACCGATGATGCCCGTCATTACAAGATAGTAGAATGTTGGGATAACGGTTTTACGTAGCGTCGCACCTTCACGTCCCAGCAGACCAACCGTTGCTGATGCCGCGACGACGTTGTGAATCGCAATCATGTTACCTGCCGCCGCGCCGACGGCTTGAAGTGCAACAACAATCACACTCGAGATAGATAGCGTTTGAGCGACTTCAAACTGGAATTGGCTGAACATCATGTTCGATACCGTGTTCGAACCAGCGATGAACGCGCCTAGTGCACCAACAGTAGCGCTCAATGCCGGGAATGCAGAGCCTACAAGGTCAGAGGCAAAGTTCGCTGTAGTTACCGGCATACTTGCAAGGTCAGCACCGTTGATACCTGAGTTGATAAAGATACGTACCATCGGAATGGTGAATACCAGTACGAAGCCAGCGCCAATTAATGTTTTGCTTGATTCACCGAATGCCTCACGAAGTGGTTTCGCACTGCAGTTTTGCAGTAGTGCTGCTAGTAGAGCAACAAACACCAGGATGCCACCAGGTAGGTAGAGTGGTTGGATCGCTGCACTAACGCCCGCTTCACCAAGAATATTGCTGAAAGATAAGCTGATGCTTTGCAGGAAGCCCTTGAACTCAGCGCTTACACGGCTAGCAACAAGAATCACAGCTAGCAATACATAAGGAACCCAAGCCATTGCGAGGCTCATTGGCTTACCAGCGTTATCTTGAATATTGATTTTAAGAGAACCTAACCACTCTGCAGGCCACTTGTCTTCGCTTTCAAAGTCCCATTTTGTTTTTGGTACCAGGAAGCCTTTTTTCGCTGCCGTTACCACAATTGAAAGACCAACTAGGCCGCCAATCAGAGATGGGAATTCAGGGCCCAAGAATACACCAGTTAGCGCGTAAGGAACGGTAAATGCGACACCAGCAAACAGCGCAAACGGCAGGATATCAAGACCCTCAGTCCAGCTTCTGTTTTTACCGAAGAATCGTGTTAACATCACAGCCATTAACACTGGAATCATAGTACCAACAACCGCGTGGATAACCGCTACGTGAGCAGTAATGTCCTGTAGGTATGCTTCCCATGAAGAACCTTGTGTTACCAATGTCTCGGTAATGTTATGTGAATCCAGTCCTTTATTGACACCGACAATGATCGGTGTGCCTACAGCACCAAATGACACAGGTGTAGACTGAATCATCATGCCCATAAGCACGGCTGCCATTGCAGGGAAGCCAATCGCAACTAATAGAGGTGCAGCAATCGCCGCTGGCGTGCCGAAACCAGAAGCTCCTTCGATGAACGAGCCAAAACACCACGCAATGATGATAGTTTGAACACGTCGGTCGGCAGAGATATCGGTAAAGCCGTTACGAATAGTCGTGATCGCTCCAGTGTGTTTTAAAGTGTTGAGCAAGAAGATGGCGCCAAACACAATCCAGAGAACAGATACGGTAATTCCTAGGCCTTGGAATATGGATGCCAGTACACGAGTTGCTGACATATCCCAAAACATGAGGGCAATAGCGACGGTTAGACCGAACGCAACAGGCATAGCTTTTTTTGCAGGCCAGTTGAGACCAACCAATAAAATGGCGGCAACAACAATTGGCGAAAATGCCACGAGGGCAAGTAGGGTTTCACTCATTTGTACATCCTTCGTTCGCAGACTGATTGAACGGTATGTTTCCGTTGTAGAGGCGACTTTTTGTTGTAATGGTTTTGTTGTGATCGTTTTGTTAACAGGGCGTGAATCTACTCCTTTATTTTTTTTAGATATAGGGAAATAATGAAAATGATTAATTCCAAAAGTGACATAATAAAATGAGAGCAGACGATTTAATCCTATTTTCTCAGGTGATTGAACTGGGGAGTTTTAGTAAGGTTGCTGAGGTAAATAACCTTACAAATTCGGTAGTTAGCAAAAGAATTGCCAGATTGGAAGAAGAAATCGGCGCGCAGCTATTATATCGAACAACACGTAAATTGACCCTGACGGAAGCAGGGAAGGTGTTATTACATAGTGCTAAAAATGTGAAGCAAGCCACTCAGGAGGCTATGGATGCGGTTGCAGGCTTTGGAGAGAATGTCAGCGGACATATCAAGATGTCTGTGCCCTCTATTTCTGGGGACTTGATTCTGGCTGATGCAGTCGCCGAATTTTGCAATCTTCATCCGGGGTTGACTGTCGATATGTCGCTTGATAATCGCTTTGTTGATCTCGTGGCTGACGGTTACGATCTGGTGATTCGCACCGGGTATCTTGAAGACTCCAGCTTAATTGCGCGCCATATTCTCGATTCTCAATGGGTCGTGTGTGCTTCCCCTTCTTATATAGCCAAAAATGGTAAACCAGTAGAACCGATCGATTTGACGCGTCATAACTGTTTTCAGTATGCCTATCAAACCACAGGTGCTTCCGATTGGGAGTTTAAGAGTGATGAAGGCAACTACATTGTTAAAGTGTCGGGCAGTTTTTCTACTGATAACGCTACCGCGCTTCGCAAAGCGGCCCTGGGTGGCCACGGTATCGCCTACGTACCAAGATGTTTGGTGTATCACGACTTTCGTAACGGCCAGCTGGTGGACATTTTCCCTGAGCTGGTGGGCAAAAAATTGGGTATTTATGCGGTATATCCGTTTACTCGCCAGCCACCCAACAAAGTGAAGTTATTAATAGAACACATTCGTGATCGTTACTTAGCGATTTCACATTATTTTTAGTGTTTTTCGGTCAATGCAAACTGCGTGTTAGATAGCAATTTAATAAATGTTTCAATCTTTTAGTTGAAATCAAACGTTAGCGCCCTAAGGTATGTGTTGAGAATTAGTCTCACTTAAAACTAAAACAAAAAAGTGGAGTAACACGGACGTTATGCATTACCCAAAAACTCGCAAAGATTCTATTGTGGACCGCTACTTCGGACACGATATCGCCGATCCTTATCGCTGGTTAGAAGATGATCGCAGTGAAGAAACCGCAAACTGGGTCTCCAGCCAAAACTCAGTGACTTTCGATTTACTCGGTCAGATCCCTTATCGCCAGAAAATTCGCGATCTGGTCGCTAGCAGCCAAAACTATGAGAAATACTCACAGCCATTTGTACGCGGTGAGTACACCTATTTTTATAAAAATGATGGTTTGCAAAACCAAAGCGTACTTTACCGTCGCAAAGGAGAAGGTGAGGCAGAAGTATTTTTAGATCCAAACACCTTTTCTGAAGAAGGGACCACTTCTCTTGGTGAAGTGAGCTTTTCAAAAGATAACCGTTTAGTCGCGTATTCCATTTCTGAAGGTGGCAGTGACTGGCGAAAGATCTTTGTGATTGATGCGGAAACTAAAGAACAGCTGGAACCAGAAATTGTCGACGCGAAATTCACCTCAATTTCCTGGTTAGGCAGTAAAGGCTTCTACTATTCCAGTTACGATAAGCCAAAAGGCAGTGAACTGTCGGCGCGTACTGAGCAGCATAAACTTTACTATCATGAGCTGGGAACTGCACAGTCTGAAGATAAAGTCGTGTTTGGCGCGTTGGACTCTCAGACACATCGCTATGTATTTGCTACGACGACAACAGATGATCGCTACTTAATTATCTCTGGAGCGGAATCAACTTCCGGCAACCGCCTGTTTTATATCGACTTGAACGCCGCAACACAAGAGATTGTGACCTTACGCGAAACCACACAAGGCGATACGCAGCTTATTGATAATCATGATGAAACTCTGCTGTTTTACACAAATCTTGACGCGCCAAACGGCAAAGTCGTCAGTTACAACACCCAAACTTCACAATGGGCAGAGGTCATCGCAGAGCAAGAGCAGCCATTAGAAATCGGCAAAGGCGGCGGTTATCTGTTTGCGACTTACATGGTTGATGTCCTGTCGAAAGTACAGCAGTTCAACTATCAAGGTGAATGGATTCGTGATGTTGAACTACCTAGCGAAGGCACAGCGTATGGCTTAGCTGGGAAGAAAGAACAAACGATGCTGTATTACACCTTCACTAATTACGTTACCCCTTCGACGATTTTCTCTTTTGATGTTGAGACTGGTGAATCGAAGCTGTATCAAGAATCTAAAGCACCGTTTGATCGTAACGAGTATGAGTCAAAGCAGGTTTTTTACACCTCAAAAGATGGCACACGAGTACCGATGATCATCTCCTACAAGAAAGGGACTAAATTCGATGGCAGTGCCCCGACAATGCTTTATGGTTACGGTGGTTTTAATATCAGTCTGACGCCAATGTTTTCAGGCAATATAGCTAACTGGCTCGAACTAGGGGGCATTTATGCGGTCGCCAATATGCGAGGTGGCGGCGAATATGGAAAAGCGTGGCACAATGCTGGCACTCAATTGCAAAAGCAGAATGTGTTTGACGACTTTATCGCCGCAGCTGAATATTTGATCGAGAACGACTACACCAGTTCAGAGCGCCTGGCGATTCGTGGTGGTTCGAATGGGGGGTTATTAGTGGGTGCATGTATGACTCAACGTCCAGAACTGTTCAAAGTGGCCCTGCCTGCTGTGGGAGTGCTTGATATGCTGCGTTACCACACCTTTACCTCCGGAGAGGGCTGGAAATATGATTTTGGTACGTCTGAGCAAAGTGAAGAGATGTTCCAGTATCTGCTTGGTTACTCGCCTGTACATAATGTGAAAGAGGGCGTGCAATACCCTGCAACGCTAGTGACTACTGCCGATCACGATGATCGTGTGGTGCCTGCTCACTCCTACAAATTCATTGCCGAACTGCAAGATAAACATCAGGGCGAAAATCCAGTATTGATTCGAATCGATGTCAATGCCGGGCACGGTGCGGGCATGCCACTGAGTAAACAAATTGACCTCACTACGGATGTATACGCATTCACGTTGTACAACATGGGAATTGAGTCTGTATAACAGCCAACAAATAACAAGAATAAAAAATGCCGCGACAGAATCGCGGCATTTTTCATGGTTGGGGGAACTCAAATTATACTGTTAACAGTATATTGAATCAGATTGACTAAGTCTGACTCGATGAACCAACCAGTCTCGGCGGCCAAACCGAAAGGCAGCTACGCCCATTTTTAAATTGATACGAGATCTTGATTACCAGATGACGCATCTCTGCAGAACTAGGGATTGGTGGCTTAATTGTAAAGGCGTGTATTGGCAGTCTCTCCAGAAATCATCGCCTGTAAATGCAAAAACTGTTCATGAGCATGAGTCACGTGGTTCAATTCTATCATCCATTCTGCGTTGCGCTGAGCGGAACAAAATGCTGCCATGTGTGCAAGTAAGTCTTCACTATGTTGCGCGAGTAGGTGACTTAAGCGTTCAATCAGATCATGGCTTTCTAGCTGTAAAAACTGGAACAGTGCATACGTTTGGTTGAGAGCAGAAAAAGCCTCGCGTTGCGAGCCTAGCCTGTTAAGAATTTCTGACTGTGCCACACTTGCATCACGCAGCCCGCTAATCAGGCAAATGAATTGGCAGGGTTTGGTCTGATCGTTTTCTAACGCTGAGTGGATATGGTTGGGTAAATGATTGAGTACATCTTCATATAATCGATGCGCTTCAGGCCAGTGACCCTGTTGCACCAACTGCCCCGCTTTGATGTAGCGCATCCAGCATTGCTCAATATCCATATCCAACTCCGTAAAAAAGATTGAATTACATGTTAGATGAAAATAGTTATCAATTGCAAGTGGGTTTGATAACCATTTTTTTCGGTTTGGTTGCTCATAAAGTGTTCGCTTAGGCAGCGATGTAATGTAAATCACTTAAAATTAAACAAATAATCTCTACACTCAATTGAACACAATAAGAAAAAGGAAGCGGATATGGCAATACTAAGGCTAGAACCCATGCAGTTGTATTCTGTAGCTGATCTAGAGAATATGCCATGTAAGTCGACCAAGGAATTACCTCCAATTGATGAAATCGTGGGGCAGGAACGCGCTCAAAAAGCGGTTGAGTTTGCGATGTCTATCAAGGAGAAAGGTTACAATATTTACGCGATCGGTCAGAATGGTTTAGGTAAACGTACGATGATTTTGCGTTACTTAAATCGTCATCAACACGATGCGGAAGCACTATTTGATTGGTGTTATGTTGCAAATTTTGAAGACACTCGTACACCTAAGGTGCTGAAACTGCCTTGTGGGATTGGTAATAAGCTACGAGTGGATATTGAAGCCTTAATGGGTAAATTACTCAATGCGTTACCACTGGCATTCGATAACGAAATGTATTTTAGCCGTGCGGAGCGTTTAAAAAGCCAACTGGCTAGCAAGCAACAGAGTGAGTTGGATCGTATCAGTAAGGAAGCGAAGGACAAAGGCATTAGCCTGACGATCACAACGCAAGGTGACTACCAGTTCGTCGCAATGAATGGCGATGAGCTGCATACTGAAGAGTCGTTTGACGCTCTGAGCAAAAAGGAGCAAGAACAATTTAGCGATGCCATTGATGAGTTGGAAGTGGCTTTGCGCTCTATGGTACGTGAACTCACGGAGTGGGAAGAAACCTTTAGTGAAAAGATCAAAAAGCTTAATGATGAAGTAACACTGGATGTGATTACTCACTTCATTAAGACGCTTAAGGTTGATTATTCGCAATATCCAGAGATCAAAACTTACCTTACGGAACTGCAAAAAGACATCGTCGAGAACGCAGATATCTTCCTTGACCAAACTGGTGAGCAAGGTGAAATAGCAACCGCGTCTTTAGATAAGAAGTTACCGCGTCGCTATAAAGTGAATGTACTGGTCAGTCGCAGTAACAGTGACTTTCCGATTGTGGTCGAAGAGAATCCCAATTATCACTCTCTGTTTGGTTCAATTGAAACCGCGACCTTCAAAGGTACCGTATTTACTGACTTCTCGCTTATCCGTGCGGGGAGCCTGCATAAAGCAAATGGTGGTGTGCTACTAATGGATGCTCAGAAAGTACTGGAGCAGCCATACGTGTGGGATGGTCTAAAGCGCGCTATTCGCTCTCGTCAGTTAAGCTTTACCTCACTCGAGAAAGAAGTGACGTTAACGGGTGCGGTGTCACTCGATCCAGAGCCGATCCCGCTAGACATCAAAATTATCCTGTTTGGTGACTATCGAACCTATCAACTGTTACAGCACTACGATCCAGAATTTAGCGAACTGTTCCGGGTTACAGCGGATTTCGAAGATGAAATGAGCCGAACACCTGAGTCGGAGCTGCACTATGCGCGCTTTATTTCGAGTGTCGTCCACGATAACAACATGCTGCATTGTGACAAGAAAGCCATTGCCCGTATTATCGAATACAGTTCGCGCTTGTCAGGCGATCAATCCAAACTGTCGCTACATTCTGCGAACATTGCTAACTTGCTCCGAGAGTCAAACTACGTTGCTCGTCAGGCCAATTCCAACATGATTCGCACCGGGCATGTTCAAGAAGCGCTGAAGAATCAAGAGATGCGCGTGAGCCGCTTGCGTGACAATGTGATGGAGTCGTATGTTAAAGGTACGACCTTGATACGCACGGAAGGGACGGCAGTCGGGCAAGTGAATGCTTTGTCTGTGCTGAGCACCAGCGACTATATGTTTGGTGCACCAAACCGTATTACTGCAACGACATGTTATGGTGACGGCGAGGTGATTGATATAGAACGCAGCGTCGATTTGGGGGGCAGCATTCACTCCAAAGGGGTCATGATTTTATCGGCTTATTTGTCGTCCGTGTTTGGGAAAAATGCACGTGTTCCGCTTACGACTACGATTACCTTTGAACAATCTTATGGTGGTGTTGATGGAGATAGTGCCAGTATGGCCGAATTGTGTGCGGTTGCGTCAGCGTTCTCGAAACAACCAAACCGACAGGATATCGCCATCACGGGCTCAATGAACCAGTTTGGAGAAGCACAACCGATTGGTGGCGTAAACGAAAAGATTGAAGGCTTTTATGACGTGTGTGTCATTAAAGGTCGTCATGATGGTCAAGGGGTGATCATTCCGGCGTCTAATGCTCATAACTTGATGTTACGAGCGGACATCGTGAAAGCAGTAGAACGAGGAGAGTTTCACATCTGGGCGATAGATCATGTCACCGAAGCGATTGAGCTGTTCACCGGAAAAGTCGCCGGTGAGCCGACAGAAGAAGGCTCTTATCCGATTGATACGATTTTCGGTCTTGCGCAAGCCAAGCTTAACGCGTTAAGAAAATAGAAGATCGGGGATTACACAAAAGCGCTGCAGTTTCTGACTAAACTCAACAAGAAAAAGGCACATTTAGTGCCTTTTTCTATCTTTATTGTACAGGCGTAAGAGTAAGGAGATATTCGCGCCGTCAGCTTTATTTTAACTGGAGCTTTGTGCCGTCAAATTTTAGGTTGCTCAGTAAGTGCTTTGCATTGGTCTTGCCTGCGTCATCAAATTCCACGCCATAACGGGAGTAATGCGTTGATTTTTGCAAATTACAGATGCGCCCATTCAGTGGTGCCAATATTCGGTTTTCATCCGGCATGGCGATATCTAGCGAGATCTGGTCACCAACCTGTAGCGGACGACTCATTGGTGAAGTGACAAAACGGCAGCCACTTCGAGAGATATCTCTTATCTCGCATTCATTGCGATGTGTATCGAGGCGCACGTGTGCTTTTAAATTAACTTCGTAGCGAACTTCTTTCCTGAGTTGGTACACTTGCATGGTGTTAGGCAAACTAAGTACCAGTATTGGGTAAGGTTCCCCCAAGCGATGCTGTATTTGAGCTCTGAAAGGAATAATGGCACCTTCACCACGCTGAGAGTACGCTTTGATATTGACCCAAAATCCTTCTTGAAAGTAGAACTTGAGATCTTCTTCTGAGATATTCGGTACTTCTACCAATGCGGTATGGTTTGAATGGCAACCAACAAAGGTGCTGGTGGTAATAAACTTGGTTCCTACGGGTGTGGTTACGTTTAAAGAAACTTCACTACCGTGCTCCACCATTGCCATTGCATCGGTGCTGTTTAATGTTGTTGCCTGACGTTCTTGGTCCCTCTTACTTTGAAAAGGTCGCTTGCCATCTTTGGCTCTGATTATCATATTTCTCATTATTATGGTCGGACCTAAAAAGGGACTGATATGAAATGACCGGGCTTCCTAGCGTGGTATTGATTTTATTCAGTGATATAGTTCGATTCAATAAGTTAACGGAAAATAAGGAAGTAAGTTATGCAAAAAGTGACTCACGACATCGAAAATGGCCTTTTTTGGGTTGAACTGGAACAAGGCTTTCGTGCCAAAGTTGTGTATCAATTGCATGATGGAGACATGCATATTACGTCTACCGTGGTTCCTGAAGAACTTAGAGGTAAGGGGTGTGGTACGCTTATGATGGAGGCCGTACTGCCAGAAATTGAATCATTAGGCTACAAAATCGTCCCTGCTTGTCCTTATGTCGGACACTACATTGATAAAAATAAGCAGTGGGCACACCTTTTGGCGTAGGAGCACGCATTATTAATTCTTTGTACCAAAACATTGGCAATGAACTAAATCTTGGCAATCTTGTTTCGATCGAGGTGATTCAATCCCTTTGGGGCGGGTATGGTGAGCTGGTGCGGCTCAAATTCCCGAAGGGCTCGGTGATTGTCAAGCATGTGAGGCTTCCCAAACCATCAGAACACCCGCGAGGCTGGAATACTGATCGCGCCCATCAACGCAAACTGCACTCTTATCAGGTGGAAGTCAGTTGGTATGAACACTTTAGTCAACTTGTCGATGAACGCTGTCGAATTCCAGAAGGGTTGAAGTGCTTTCAGGCGGATAACGAATGGCTGATCGTCATGGAAGATCTCGCGCAAGCGGGGTTTCCGAAAGTGATGACTAAGGCGTCCAAAAAGCACTTGCGGGCTTGCCTTTCTTGGTTAGCGCATTTTCATGCCCGCTATATAGGGGTTCACAACGATCAGCTATGGAAAACCGGAACCTACTGGCACTTGGCAACGCGACCTGATGAATTGGAAGCGTTGGGAGACAAAGCGTTAAAGCAAGCCGCGATATTCATTGATCGCACACTTACCGAAGCTAAATATCAAACTATCGTCCATGGAGACGCCAAATTAGCGAATTTCTGTTTTGATGAAACAGAATCATCGGTGGCTGCGGTCGATTTTCAGTACGTGGGTCATGGCTGTGCGATGAAAGATGTCGCGCTGTTTATGAGTAGCGCGGTTGAGCCAGATCTATGCTCAGAAATGGAAAGTTGGATACTCAATACCTATTTCTCACAATTGGATCAGGCACTTAAAATCTACCAACCGCACCTTGATCTTACTGATGTCGAGCGAGAGTGGCGACCACTGTTTGCTGTCGCCTGGGCTGATTTTCAGCGTTTCGTAAAGGGCTGGAGTCCTGGCCATTGGAAAATTAATCCTTATACAGAAGCATTGACCGCGAAGGCTATTGCCGTACTGAAAACACAATATCAATAAAACAGCCCCCAGTTTGTAACGCGGTTGTATCTTCAACCGTGGTCGGACGTATGATTGTTTCCATGTTTCTCTCTATGTGTTTGTTTTCACTAAACTAACTTCTTTTTTTGATTTTGAATGGCATTTATTGATTTTTTGAATTTTATACATTTAAAATCAATTGGTTATGATTTTATTGCCCTACGTTTATACGAAGGTTTAAGGCTAAAAATGCCGACAAGATTGAAAAGGTGTTGGATTTTTATACTGGAGGTTTATGCCTTTATAGGGAATTGGGGGAATTCGTTTTTGACGCAGAAAAGACGGTTGTCAAAGTGTGACGTGTATCGGGACTCACAGTTGATTTGAATCAATAGAGGCTGGAGTTACCCCTTCTGAGGTATAGGGAAGCGCGGCGTTTCGGGCTATTTATGCTTAACTTGATAAAGGAGCTTCTTTGAGGAAACGTGATGAAATCTTTCCCGTCAAAAATGTCCCAAAGTCGTCGCCGATTTTTGCGTGATACTGCTCGAACCGCCATGGGTGTCGGTGCCGCGGCTTGTGTATTGGGGCTACAGTCTTTACAAAGCCAAGCCCGCGAAACCAAAAGTGTGCCAATAAAGCCGCCAGGTGCGCTTCCAGAAGGCGATTTTGAATCTGCTTGCATTCGTTGCGGGTTATGTGTCCAAGCGTGCCCATACGATACATTAAAGCTTGCCACACTATTGTCTCCGGTAGCGACCGGATCACCCTATTTCAACGCCCGCGATATACCGTGTGAAATGTGTGATGATATTCCGTGCGTTGTGGCGTGCCCGAGTGGTGCTCTCGACCCTGAATTAACCAATATTGATGACGCGCGCATGGGTACTGCGGTGCTTATCGATCATGAAACGTGCCTCAACTGGCAGGGCTTACGTTGTGATGTTTGTTATCGAGTCTGTCCTCTTATTGATGAGGCGATTACGTTAGAGAAAATTCATAATGATCGTACGGGCTACCACGCTAAGCTGATTCCAACAGTTAATACTGATATCTGCACCGGTTGTGGTAAATGTGAGCAGGCTTGTGTCTTGGATATATCGGCTATTAAGGTTGTGCCAACAGATCTGGCGAAAGGCAAAGTTGGCAGTCATTATAATTTCGGCTGGCAAGAAATTGATAAGCCTCTAGAAAATGTGCTTCCAGAAGAGAATCCTGTACCAACTGGCGCACTTGAATCTCTCAAAGGAGGTAGGTAATGGCTAAAAACTTAGCTCAAAATGCCGGTAAAGAGGCGATCGAAAAAATGGGCTGGTGGCGAGCTCATCGATTCCTTATCTTACGCAGACTATGTCAACTTACCATTATCGCGTTGTTCATCGCTGGGCCAACGATAGGGGTTTTCTCGGGGAATCTTTCTTCTAGTATGTTGCTAGATACGGTTCCCATGAGTGATCCATTGATTGTTCTGCAGGCTCTGGCCACCGGACACATTCCTGAGTTTAATGCCCTGCTTGGTGTCACTATTGTCGTTGTGTTTTATGCGATTCTTGCTCCAAGAGCATTTTGCGCATGGGTATGCCCATTGAATGTAGTGACAGATTTTGCAGGATGGTTGCGTAGAAAGCTGAATATCAAAGCAAGTTATCGTTGGTCTCCATCTATTCGTTACTGGTTAATACCGGTTCTGATGTTGGGCAGTGCTTTGTCTGGCACGATTCTTTGGACATGGATAGATCCCGTTGCTGCACTACACCGAGGCCTTGTGTTTGGCATGGGAGCCGGTTGGGTGTTAGTCGGGCTTGTCATTGTTCTGGACCTGTTATTGGTAGAACACGGGTGGTGTGGCCACTTATGTCCTCTCGGTGCGACGTATGGTGTTATTGGCAGAAAGAGTGTCATCAGAGTGACTGCTGTACGACGGGAAGCCTGCACAAAATGCATGGATTGTTTTTATGTCTGCCCAGAGCCAGAGGTACTGAGACTGCCTTTGAAAGAAGGTGACCGTCGGGTGATGGATCAAAACTGCATCAGCTGTGGTCGCTGTTTAGATGTTTGTCCGGAGCAGGTGTTTGAATTTAAAAATCGTCTGAGTGTAAAGAATATCGATTAAACATTCATATTACTTTCGCCTTAAATCAGAATGATATTGCGAATTTGTTACATTTAGAGCTATGATGATGCCTTCATATCTAAAGGATGCATCATGAATACCTCTTCTCAAGGCTGGAGAACACCGCAAAACTTCTTATTGCTTATCTCCATTATTGTGCCTATCGCCTTTTCAACTTGGATGGCGCTGCTCAACAATTTCGTTATCGAAAAAGCAAACTTTGATGGCTCAGACATCGGTTTGTTACAGAGTGTCCGTGAAGTGCCGGGCTTTTTGTCGTTTACCGCCGTATTTGTGCTGCTGTTTATTCGCGAGCAACGCTTTATGTTGGTCTCTCTGGCGATGTTGACATTAGGCACGGCAATAACAGGTTATTTTCCCACTCTGTATGGTTTACTTTTTACGACCTTGTTAATGTCCATTGGATTCCATTATTTCGAAACGTTAAAGCAGTCCCTTTCGTTACAGTGGTTGTCTAAAGACGAAGCCCCAGAAATGCTTGGTAAGTTCATTTCGGTAGGTGCACTGGCATCTTTGGTTACTTATGGCGCGTTGTGGGTCATGCTAGAGCAACTTAAACTTGATTTTCAAACGGTCTATATGGTGATGGGCGGGATAGGTTTTGTACTTATCTTGGTGATGGCATTTGCTTTCCCTCAGTTTAAATCCGCAGTCCCTCAGAATAAGAAGTTGGTTTTGCGTAAACGCTATTGGCTCTACTACGCGTTGACGTTTATGAGTGGCGCTCGTCGTCAGATCTTCACTGTTTTCGCGGGATTCTTGATGGTCGAGAAGTTTGGCTATTCAGCTGCGGATATTACTTTGCTGTTTCTAATTAACTACTTATTTAACTTCCTGTTTGCAAAACGAATTGGTCGATTTATCGGTATTGTCGGAGAGCGTAAGGCGTTGATGTTTGAATACGTCGGTCTGATTTTTGTGTTTGTTGGCTACGGGTTAGTTCAAACTGCAGAATGGGCAGCAGCGCTGTATGTCGTTGATCATCTGTTCTTTGCTTTAGCATTAGCGATTAAAACCTACTTCCAGAAGATCGCTGATCCAGCGGATATGGCATCGACGGCGGGCGTAGCATTCACCATCAACCATATTGCTGCGGTTGTCATTCCAGTTACGTTTGGTGTTATCTGGCTGGTTTCACCTTCAAGTGTCTTCTACATTGGCGCTGGTATGGCAGCACTGAGTTTGTTGTTCTCTCTGAACATCCCTGCCAAGCCAGAAGAAGGCAATGAAACCCGTGTGCTGAGATGGAGTTAAGATTTATTACGCCATTTGCTCACGATGATCTGATTTAACAATGGGATGCGCTGGCATCCCATTTTTGTGTCCAAATTTAACGATATAAAGCTTAGTGCTAGTGTGATTAAGTCTCTGTTAGCTTGTCGCTGCCCTTATTGCGTTTCGCTATCGTTCGGATGATGAAGTAGCCAATGATAGCAATCAGAACCGTATTTCCCGTCGCGACAATTATCATTTGGGTCAAGACCTTATTAAATGGCTCTGCATAGAAAATGGTGTCAAGGTAAGCAGAACAACCGAAACCCAAAATGTTACCAATGAGAGCAAGCACAACAAAGCGTAAAAAATCTTCTCTGCTGAAGTCCCCACCGTCTAAACGATGACGTGTCAGGTAGGGGAATAGTCCCATCACCAGACCAACAACACCTGATCCTGCAACCCAGGTTAGCCATACGCCCCAACCTGCGAACTGATCCGTGATCCAGTGGCCGATAATACCCACCAAAAATCCAACAATGGGACCGAATAACACCGAATACACGGCTAAAATTGCCATGGCAGGTTTCAGTGTTGTATTAGCAAAAACTGGTACGCCAAACATAGGTAAACCACCGATACCGTAGAGTAAAGCGCCGGTAGCAATAACGATGAGAGTTTTGCCAGAAAAATTCATAGAGAGCCTCTGCTTAATACTCGGCTTTGAGTTTCGTTTACTTTCATTACATTGAATTACCGATAATTTTACTGCCTATTAAAGCTTAGCAGCCACCAGGCTAATTGGGACTCGATCGAGGTCTATGTGAGAAATCATGTGATTAAACTCACGTTGGCAGTGGACGTAGAGATAAAAAATAGGAGCGGATATCCGCTCCTTTGTTGAGTATGTGTCAAAGTCTCTGTATTAATGATCTAAGTACAGATAGTTTTGCCAGCTCTTCATACGGATAAGTACTTTACGCATAATAGAAACATGGTGGAAGCTGTCTGAATAAACCGCAACTTCTACTGCCGTACCCATTGGCAGATGGTAGTCACTTAAATCATCAGTGATTTTGAGTTTTACGAACACTCGTCCACTGGTGCGAAGTGCCTCTGTACCTACCAATGCGCCACGGGCCTGGAATTGGCTTTCACCGATCGCAGGAATCACCTCGACGACTTCGCCTTTAAAGACACGGCCTGGGATTGCTCGGAACATGAATTCAGCTTCGAAGCCTCGCTCTAGTCGTTGTAGCGAGTTTTGTCGGAATGCTGCAGTGTAAAACTGAGAGTCTTCCGTATGAACAAAGGTCATTGCAGGTGCCAGTGGCAGAGGTACCGCCATCACGCCAGGCCGTAAAGCAAGCTGGGTCACGTAGCCGTCGGTTGGAGCGCGAACCACGGTTTGCTCTAAGTTGAACTCGGCTTTGCGTAATTCGGCAAGCAATTGAGCAACTTGGGTATTCTCTCCACCTACTTCTGAATCTAGTGCGATTTGTGCTTGCTCTTGCTGTTGTAGTGCGACTTCAAGCATTGCTTCTGTGGATTTATATTCCTGGCGTCGAGTATCCAGGTCTTGCTCAGTGAATGCGCCGCGATCAAAACCTCTTTGGTAGCGGTCGAACTCTCGTTTGGCTTTGTCACGATCGGCTTGCGCTTTGATTACACCTGCTCGTGCTTCCTGTAAACCGGACTCTAAGCCCAAAGCTCCTTGGCTCGCTTCTTTTACTTTTGCTTCAAGGCGCGCAACTTCGGCCTCAAAAGGTGTCGGATCGATTCTAAATAGTATATCGCCCGTCTTTAATGGTTGGTTAGGTTGCACAGGTACTTCGATTACACGACCACGAACACCAGAAACGATAGGTGTAGTCGGGTAGATCTGATTACCTATTTGAGTAAAGGGATGGTTGTAGTTCATAAGAAGCACGAGCGTGCCTATCAGTACAACACCACCAAGGACGGCGGTTGGAACCGACCATTTGTTAAGAGGGATCTTAAAAATTTTGAAAATCGCGATACAGAAGGCTGTGTAAGTCAGGATCAACAATAAATCCATTATTTTTCCTCTTTACTTAGGTCAGCGGTAGGATTTTGCTGAGCTTGTTTCTTTAATACGGATACTTCATTTTTTAGCTCGTTTACTTCGTCAATGAGCTCTTCAAGGCGATGATGGATATCGTGTGTTTCTTGTTCCAGTTGTTTAAAGCCCCAGCCTCGCTCTTTACGCCATAATGTTGCCCAAATCCACAGGAAAGGCCACAAAGCGTGGAGTGTGAACAAACTTACCCAGCCAGCGTAGTGGATCGCATCTTGATGTGGGTGTTCGCGTTCTTTAGCGATTTCATAGGGAATATCGTGAATGACGATGATTCCGTAGAAGATGACTAAAGCAACGAAAATGAGTACCCCAAGTGCAAAATAATCTAAAAACATCTTATTTACCCGTGCTTGTTGCTATATGAAAAAAGTTACGTAAATTAGTTGCTTAAGTATTTGATACAAATATAAATGAATCAAGTATTTTTGACATTTATACCCAGCTAATCTCAAATGTTTTGCTCTAGTCCAGTAGTACGCTTAAATAGACAGGTTGTGAGCCTCTCAATATTGTAATGGATTCTAAATTTCACAGTTTGAACAGGCTTTACTTGAGATACTATTGGCTTAAATCAATCTGGTTTCAGCATACTTTAAGTAATAGACGATATAAGAAGGAAGGGAAGGGAAACGAATTGCCATACTTAGGAGAAATAGCTGCAATTAGTGCTGCTGTTGTGTGGGCTACTGCAACTTTGATATACAGTCAATTCAGCCATCGGTTCTCTGCCTTGCAGCTTAATATTGTCAAAGGGTTAGTCGCCTCGTTGATGATGTTAATGGTTCTGCCCATTTCGACAAACAATATAAACGGTAACCTGGAAACCACTCACCTAGTGGTCTTAGCGATCTCTGGAGTAATTGGGATTGCTATTGGAGATTCTGCCTATTTCGCTTCACTGAAGCGAATCGGACCGAATAAAACCCTGTTGTTAGAATCACTGGCTCCACCATTATCGGGCATCTTAGCCCTGATGTTTTTGGGTTCTGAACTGGGTTTGCAGAACTGGCTGGGCGTAGTGATTACGACGGTGGCGGTTACGTTTGTCGTATTTCAGCCATCGGTATCTGGTGAGGAGACGAACTGGAGTGGCATTGCCTTTGGTTTGCTTGCGAGTGTGTGTCAGGCATCTGGTGTCGTTATCTCTCACTATGCGTTGGTAGCGGGCGATTTACCTCCGCTCCTAGGCGCACTCATTCGTCTAAGTGTGGGGGTACTTGCGGTTTGTATGGTGATCAAGTTTATAGAGAAAGCGCCATTCAAAGGGATAAAAACACATTTTTTAGAAATGGGAACAAAGGCGCTGGGCTGGCTATTGCTAGCTGTTTTTGTGGGAACATTCTTAGCGCTCTGGTTCCAGCAAATCGCGTTAAAATATGCCAACCCAGCCATTGCTCAAACGCTTATCGCGACCAGCCCTTTGTTTATGCTGGCTATTTATGTAATACGAGGCGATAAAGTTGGGCTTAAGAGCATTTTAGGTACGCTAGCCGCATTGTTTGGTGTTTCGTTGTTCTTTTTATGAGCAGGTTGTTTATCACTGCTGTACGCTTAGGTAAGGTTTACAACTCAGTACACACTTGGTTGCGGCCATTGGCTTTTGCACGGTAAAGCGCTTTATCGGCACGGTAAAAAGTACGTTGTGTATTTTCACCCTCGCGGTAGACGGTAATACCGATAGAAACCGTGAGGCCGCGCTCACCTAAGATATCACGCCAGTTGTAGTGATAAATTTGCTCCCGGTAATGGTCTGCGTGGCTCTCGGCATGCTCTAATTTGTCGTTCTCAAGTATGACGAGAAACTCTTCACCGCCAAAGCGTATGCATGAAGCGCCTGGAAAATCAAAGTAGTTGGATAAATGTTTTGAGACGCTCTGGATTGCTTTGTCACCGACCAAATGGCTCAGTTCATCATTGATGGATTTGAAGTGGTCAATATCAATCACCATGAGAGCAAAAACGGTATCGCGAAGCAGCAAGTCTTTTAGTTTCATTTCTAACCAGCGGCGATTGTGTAACGACGTTAAGGGGTCGGTAAAAACATCCTGCTGCAATTGAGCAACGGTATTCTTGTGTTGTTTTGTTGTCTCTTTGAGCGCTTTGTTTTCGATCTCTGACAAGATAAGTTTGAGCTGTAATTCAAAGCGATCCAGACGACGAAGTTGGGTCGAGCCCAACTCGTTGATAGGAATACGTTGAACCAGTTCCGACTCAATATGAAATGCACGTTTTTCGCAATCCAATGCGAGTTCAAACTGACCTTGAGAAGCACTAATCTCGCTCATCGCATTATAAAAACTGCATGCAAGCATAGCGGAAGAGTCGCGCTGTATTCTCTTTGCTACCGAACCCATAATTAAGTTGGCTAATGAGGTGCTCCCACTTCCGTTCAGACAGTATGCGGTTTCCATTTTGACCATCGCAGACAACCAAAACGTTGTAGAGCTACCCGAAGTATACTGGACATTCGACAGTGACAGTAACGCCTGGGTATAGTCATTGTTCAATCGATGCATTTTAGCTCGGTAAAGGTGTATTTGACCGGCGAGGTTTTTATCACTAACCAGAATACTGAGTGCTTCACATTCAGTGAGTAACGCCATAGCATTATCGGTGTGTTTTAGGCTGACAAAACACGCGAGCATGTATAGTTTGTAGCGTAAACGTAATGTTCGACTGCTGATCGCATGGTCCATCGCTTCGATTTTTTTGTAAAAACGTAATGCACGTTCGTGATCCCCATAGGCATCGCACAAGTTCCCCATGCCAACGATGGCTAACACATATTCGTCAATGAAGCCGTAATCTACCGCGATATTGGTGGACTTAATATACTCGGCCATGGCTAGGTCATAATCACCAACATCAACCAGATGCTCACATAAACTCGATTTAACTGACAAAATATCTTCAGCATTGGCTGGCAGGTTGAGATGCGCTAGTGCTTGTCGAAGTTCGGCGATACTTTGTTTTAGCTGTCTTCTCTCGCGGCGATACTCTGCACTGATAATGTAACAGTGTGCTTTTTCGAGGTGGGTCTCTGCGATGTGTTCCCGAATGTGTTTCCACAGCGCTACCGCTTCTTCACCCGTTACAGAAGAGGGGTCGATACCTGCCTCGGTGACTTTATTAAGCAATTGTTCCATTTTTCATTACCTCTATATGGCTTTCTTCTAATTGCTCTAATGTGAACGGAAATGACAGAATATCTTGTAAATATAAGGTGGGCGCTGGTCCTTTCAGACCGCGTCTCTCCCATGGGTAAATGTTAATCATGGGCTGGACCGTTTTATACAGCAATTCAGCTGCCTGACCTTTGTCCGCTATCAACATGGCAAGCCTGTCGGTAGAAAGGCGGGATACTAGATCGGTTGGTGTGGTTAAAGAGTGAATGAGTTCGGTGCAGACATCCAAAAAAGCCGGGTTAGCGTGATGAATCATAATAATTGCGTGATTCGATTGCTTAAGCTCACTTTTGAAGAGAATAAGTTGCTCCCACCAATAGGTTTCAGAAACAACGTTAGAAAGGCTCTTCTCAGGATCGTATTCATGTTGAGAACGAATATGATTGATCAGTTTACTCGCGCGTTGTTCAAGTTTGCGCTTGGAACTGTGCGCTTTATCCTGACTGAGGCGCTGCCTTTGATCTTTTAGTATTTGAAGTGAATGTTTCCGGTATTTTTGGAAAGCGTGGAATGCGGCTTCAAACTGACCTTGTTCTTCTGCAACACGTGATTGCTGATAACAAATTTGACTGAGTAACTCACCCTTATCAAAATGCCGGGCGGACTCTTCGGCAGCAATTAGCAATCTTGTCGCACTTTCGGTATTGTTCTGCAGAAGTTCCAGACGAGCTCTGCTAATGAAGGAATGGGCTTTCATCCAGGTCAGATCATGATCCATCGCTATCTGGTGCGCTTTTTTGGTCGCAACTTCGGCGGCGTCTAGTTTATCTAACCCAAGAAAAGCCAGTCCTTTGAAGTCCCATATTTCTGCTTTCCATGTCGAATCTTGATGATCGCTTAGCGCTTCGGCTGCGCCATCAAGCACGGTTAACATCTTGACGTAATCTTTCTGCAGGTAGTAATCCCATGCGAGTAAGATACGGGCTTTTCCTTCCAGGCTGGAGATGCGGACATTGTTCGCCACTTTGACGGCTAGCTCATGCGTTGATGTGGCAAGTTTGTGTTGATTGGTGATACGCCAAACGTTACCGAGCCCAAGCAGAGATTCAAGTTGAATTTCGATATTATTGATCAGAACGGACTGTTCGAGCGCATTAATCCAGTATTGCTGAGCGGAAAAATATTTGGCTTGCCCCCAATACTGAAGCGCAAAAGTGTGAAGAATCTCTGGAAGGTGGTCGTCGTTATCGAGTCGGCTCTGCTTATCGTAAGCCGTCTTTATCAGCTTAAGCCCTTGACGATAATCCATAGCGCACCAGCAACAGTGTGACATGATAAGTAAGGCTTGGATTTCGCCTTCGCTAAACAGCATTTGCTCCGCAGTAACGCGAAACTGCTCAGCTTTACGCAGAGTGGATTTGGGTTGAGAGCTAACTTTCTCTTTAAGCAGTGCGAGCTCGTATGCTAGCTGAGTTTTGCTTCTATCCAACGTTTACATCCAAGACCATCGAGCAGGAATTTATTCCCTAACTTTATCGCTAGGTGCGCATTTCATTACGAGAGCAGGACAAGTGCTACTTCATAAATCATCAGGAGCTCTCATTGATACCGTTAGCGCTCCTAATGATTTAGATGGTTAGGATAGGAGCTGTTTAATCGTCAAAGGAGCGTCAGTAACTTCGAGTCTTTGCGCCGCCGTGAGACCTTCTTTATCTTGATAGCACAAATTATGCCAAGCTCTGAAGATGTCTAAAAGAGGTAACAGACCTCCGGGTCTTAATTTGCGACGCGGTTCGTTGATGAAGCTTTCAAAAAGTAGCTGGAATCTATTTTGGTAGAATTGAACTTGGCGTATTGTTGCTACATTGAACCATTTTTCAGGTTCATTATGGTCACCGGCGAGGTAACAAATGCCTTTGCTGTTGTCTCCTTGGCTGGAAATAGCCCATCGGTCGCGCCACCAACTCATGTAAGCAATATCAATTTTGCCAAATGGTAATTTCATATTCCATGCCGGATCTTCGTCGACGTACATTAAGTCGATATTTTTTTCTTTAATACGAGACAAACAGACACTCAATGCTGCAGAGCGAAGCAGGGGATCCTGGGGCATGTAGATAGACACGCGTTTGCTTGGGCTACACATATCAAGGACATGCAAATAATGCGCGTACGAAGTATAAGGTGGCCGAATCAGCGCCCCTTTCGATGGATAATGAAAAATGGCCAGGTTCCCCAAAGGGTCCTCCACATTACCGCGCGCTAAAATAGTTTGGTATTTCTGGTCGATACGTTCGCGTAGTTTGCTTGAAGGTGCAGCGGGTGGTTCGCTCGCTTCTGCTGTGTATTCTTGAGATACAAAACGAGATACCTGGTCGTACGGATTGTGATCAAGTGACCCTGTTGGTTCTTCATCAGAAGCGTAATTAACGTGTTGACAGAGAATATAACCGGAATGTGCTTCGCCGGAGACGATCCAGTATACACCGTTGTTACTTTTCGGTTGCAAGGCGATGTAGTTTGACGCTAATTCATACTGGTTCGCATGGTTTACCCAGCGGGCATCAATGGTTGCTAATTTACGGCGACAGCGACTGGCAATATGGTCTACGTGATCGTAAAACGTTTTTGGGTTGATGCTAAGTTTACGGCAGATTTCACGTACAGAATAACCAGTAAACAGTAAAGCCATCAGGTTTTCCTGGAACTGCAGCTTTTTGTTCGCACCGGACCATTTATCGACGAAAGTACTTTGACACGCTTTACAACGGTAACGCTGGCGATCGCCACTGTAACCAAAAGCGTGGTAGAGGTGTTTATGTGTATGGACGGAAAGTCCAAAATTGTCGCAGTCATGATTGCGACAGGCAGGCAAACCGTCACTATGAACGTGCCTTAGACGATGAAGCTCATTCACGACATCGCGATTGTTAAGTAAAGGGGGGAAAGCTCCACATTCACGGCATACCATCGCTGGACGCTTAGGGTTAGCATGTTGCAGAACGTAACGCTTTGCATCACTCAATCCAAAGTTGTCACACGCCAATGTTTTACAAAAGTTGAGTTGTAACCCATCTGCATCTTTTGGCAGTTCGCCGTTAGACACGATCGCCCCCTCTGGGTAATTCGGGCAGCCAGTCAGGCACTGGCTGCAAATAATGACTTAGATGTTGATTGCGGTTTCTAGTGCAACTTTCATCATGTCGTTGAATGACTTTTGACGCTCTTCTGAGCTTAGTTTTTCGCCACGGATAATGTGGTCAGAAACCGTCAGGATAGTCAGTGCTTTAGCGCCTAGGTCAGCTGCAACGCCGTAGATACCCGCTGCTTCCATATCAACACCCAGAATGCCCAGTTTTTCCATCTTCTCAAAAAGGTCAGATTCTGGTGAGTAGAACAAGTCTGCGGAGAATACGTTACCCACTTTTACGGGAACGTCTTGTACTCGTGCTTGTTTTACTGCTTCTTCTAGCAGACCGAAGTCAGCGATTGCTGCGAAGTCGTGGTTATTAAAACGGATACGGTTAACTTTTGAGTCTGTAGAAGCACCCATACCGATAACAACGTCCATCAGATTAACGTCGTCACGTACCGCGCCACAGCTACCTACACGGATTACGTTTTTTACACCGTACTCAGCGATCAGCTCGTGCACGTAAATGCAGCATGATGGAATGCCCATACCGTGGCCCATTACTGATACTTTTTTACCTTTGTAAGTGCCAGTAAAGCCGAACATGTTACGAACGTCACAAACTTGCTGCACATCTTCCAGGAACGTTTCTGCAATGTACTTAGCTCGCAAAGGATCGCCAGGCATTAGGACTGTTTCAGCGAAATCACCTGGTTGTGCGTTGATATGTGGGGTTGCCATAAGTGCTCTCCAAAGTTTTGTTTGATAAAACGCATCTAGTATAGATACCTGTTACCAATTCTGTTGAATTCGTTCGTTTTTGTTGAGGCAATAATATCGGGGAGTACACAGTATCCTTGAGAGATTGGTCACAAAAAACGCCCTTATGGAAACCATCACGGCCGATTATAACCAAATCTGTTGAAAGCGAAAAGGCAATCGATTTGCTGGGTATAGGTTTGTTGACGTGGCACACAGAACCGGTGGTTTGAGCGGAAATTCTTTTTTAACTCTCGGTGATCGAAATCCACGATGGCGAAGTAAAACGATTAAATTGTACAACTTATTATCTTGTACAATATGGACTAACTTGCTATAAGTTATACAGCAAAACTTTTTGTATAGGATGGCGCTATTATGGAATCTTTAATCAAAGTTGGTATCAGTTCTTGCGTTTTAGGTGAGCGTGTTCGTTTTGATTCTGGCCATAAAGTCAGTAATTTTGTGACCAAAGAGCTCAGCAATTACTTCGATTTCGTTTCTGTTTGCCCTGAGGTTGGGGTTGGTATGCCAGTGCCGCGACCTACGATTCGTCTCATCTCTGATGAAGAGCGGATTGCGCTCGTTGAAACAAAAAATCCTGAGAATGACCACACGGATAATATGTTGGCTTACGCGGCTAATAAAGTAGACGAGCTACAGGAACAGCAGCTGTGTGGCTATATTGTGTGTGCTAAGTCGCCAACGTGTGGTATGGAGCGAGTTAAAGTATACAGCAAGCATCATGCTTCTAAAGAAGGGGTAGGGTTGTACACACAAACGCTGATGAAAAAAATGCCATGGTTGCCAGTAGAAGAAGATGGCCGTTTGAATGACCCGGTTCTAAAAGAGAACTTTATTACTCGCGTTTACTGCCTGAATGACTTTTATCAATCCATGTCAGGGGAGCCGACTCGTGGCAAAATTATTGATTTCCATTCTCGTTATAAACTAACGCTAATGGCGCATCATCCAGAATCATACCGAGCCTTGGGTCGTTTAGTGGCTGAGGTTGCGAACTACGAGATTGAAGACTTTTATGCAGAGTATCGCTTGGGACTGATGAAAGCACTTTCAAACCGTGCCAGTCGAAAAAATAACACCAATGTGTTGATGCACCTTCAGGGTTACTTTAAACGTGCCTTAACCAAAGAAGAAAAAGAAGAGTTAGCGACGGTTATTCATGATTATCGCACTGGTGTGTTGCCGTTACTTGCGCCGCTAACACTGATTAAACACTACCTAAATACTTACCCAGACGAGTATTTACAAAAGCAAAAATTTTTAGAGCCGCACCCGCAGGAGATGAGATTACGTTATGGTTTGTAGTTCACAAGAAAAACTGTACGCAATTAGAGATGTTGCAGAGATAACCGGGGTAAAGCCTGTCACCCTGCGAGCATGGCAGAGACGATACAATCTGATTCAGCCGCAGCGGACAGATAAGGGACATCGTTTGTATCGCCAGCAGGATATTGACACGATTAAAGAGATACAAAGTTGGCTGGCGAAAGGCATCGCCATTGGTAAGGTGAAAGGCCTGCTGGGTAAAGCCGGTGAGTTAGACATGAGCGCTGAGTCAGCGACTTTGGAAGAGGTAGAAATGCTGCTTTCTGCGTTATCTGATCTGAATCATGCCAAGACGGAGAGTGTACTGTCATCGGTAATGAAGGAATATCCTCTCAATATCGTCATTGAGCAATTTATCGAGCCAGTATTTGAAGCATTAGAACTCGTGAAAGGATCGCTTCGTTCAATCCAGGTGGGGTTGTTCCAGACATGCCTGATCAAACGGCTGGCTCTTATCGTTGACTCGGAAAACAAGGCGTCTTCAAAAGGCAAGTGTTTGCTGGTTTGCTTTGAACAAACTCGAGAAGCAGAAAGTTGGATTCAAGCCGCAATACGTTGTGAGCAAGGTTATCACACAACCTTAATTGCTAACGTTAATGACATTTCAGGCTTGGCTGAGCATGAGGTCATCGATCGCTATCAGCGCATTTTTCTGTTTTCTAATAAAGCACTACCAGCCAAACAGGTTGAGGTGTTAAAAGCGATGCGAGCGCAATTCCCCAGCCAGATTCAATGCTCAGAAGTCATAGAGAAGCTTCATTTTGAACAGGCAGAGAATAGATAGCTAAGGAGACATCATGATTCTGGTATGGTTTCGACGTGACTTAAGAACGTTAGACCACACGGCTTTACAAGCCGCCCTGGATTCTGGACAACCTGTTGTCGCGTGTTTTATTTCGACTCCGCAGCAGTGGCAAGAACATGATATGGCTCCGATGCAAGCGGATCTGATCGCTCGTCGTTTAGAGCATTTAAATCAGGAGCTCAACGATCTCAATATTCCGTTTTTGTATCAAGAAGTCGATAACTTCTCCGATTGCACTGCGGTGATAAGCCAGTGGGTGCAGTTACTGAAAGCAAAGAGTGTCATGGCTAACATCCACTATGAAGTGAATGAGCAAGCACTTGATCGTCAAGTTTCACAGACGTTAAATCAATCTGACATCGGTTTTGAGCTTTTTCATGACAAGTGTGTTCACGCACCAAGCACGGTTTTGAATAAGCAGGGCGACTACTTCAAAGTGTTTACCCCATTCAAACGAGCCTGGCTGCAGAAGTTTCAACTACCAAGAGTAGCCAAACCTTATGCTCAATCATCACTTTCACCGCAAGTATTGAAAGAGATAAAGGGGGCGTGTTTTGATGATAATTTCACTTTCAGCTATCCACGTGAGTCCAGTGAGCATTGGGTTGCATCAACGAGCGATATTCTCAGTCAATTAAGAGAGTTTGCTCGTGAGCGAAGTGATGAGTATCGCGAGCAGCGTGATTTCCCGGCCACTGATGGTACCAGTCAGCTCTCTCCTTATTTGGCCATTGGCGCTTTGTCACCGAGACAATGTATTGCCAGATTGTTTGCTGAGAATGAGCAATCGGATTTAACGGAAGGCAAAGCAACATGGTTAAGTGAAATCATCTGGCGAGAGTTCTACCAACATTTGTTAGTCTTTGAACCAAAGCTAGTCAAGGGCAAGGGGTTTATTGACTGGGAAGACAAGATTCAGTGGTCTTACGACGAGAAGGCGTTTGAGCGCTGGAAGACTGGCACTACTGGTTACCCAATTGTGGACGCCGCGATGCGTCAGCTGAACCAAACTGGCTGGATGCACAATCGCTTACGCATGATAGTCGCAAGTTTCCTGACGAAAGATCTTCACATTGATTGGCGCTGGGGTGAAAAGTACTTTATGAGTAAGCTTGTCGATGGTGATTTTGCCGCCAATAATGGAGGGTGGCAATGGTCTGCATCGACCGGGTGTGATGGTCAGCCTTACTTCCGAATTTTCAATCCCATTAGCCAGGGAGAAAAGTTTGATGCTGATGGCCGCTTTATACGTCATTGGGTGCCAGAAATTAAAAGTGTGCCAAACAAGTTCCTCCACAAACCATGGACTTGGGAAGGGTTTTCTTTACTGGATTATCACACTCCGATGGTTGATCATAAAGTAGAAAGAGAGATAACCTTACGGCTCTTCAAAAGTGCCAAGGAATAGAGTGAAATGCTTAGCAAGAAGCGATCAATGAGCATCGCGAAACGAACCCTGTTATCAGTATCATTGTCATTAGTGAGTGGATTGTCATTTGCTAAGATGTACGAGTTACCCTCAGACAGCAGTCGTGTCATTGGCCGTCTCGAAAATCACGTTGTACAAGACGGGGAAACCATGGCCAATATTGCTAAGCTTTATGACGTTGGTATGCTGGGTTTAATGGCTGCGAATAAAGGCGTCGACCCGTTTCTTCCTCAAGAAGGGCACGTTCTCACTGTCCCTACTCAGCTCATTCTTCCGGATGTTCCTCATCAAGGCATCGTGATTAATCTGGCGGAGTTGCGCTTATATTACTTCCCGTCTAACGAGAATGTCGTGCACGTATTCCCGGTTGGGATCGGCAGAATAGGGCGTGATACTCCCGTGATGTCGACCAGTGTCAGTCAAAAGCGTCCTAATCCGACATGGACACCGCCGGCGTCTATTCGTGCTGAATACAAAGCAAAAGGCATAGATTTACCAGCAGTTGTGGCAGCAGGCCCTGACAACCCGTTGGGTATGTTCGCGCTGCGCTTAGCTTACGGGAACGGCGAGTACCTTATTCATGGCACCAACAAAGATTTTGGCATTGGTATGCGGGTCAGTGCGGGTTGTATCCGTATGGAACCAAGTGACATCGAATGGTTGTTTGAACAAGTACGCCGAGGTGAGAAAGTCAGGGTGATTAACCAACCGGTTAAAGTGGCATTAGAACCAGACAGAAGCGTCTTTATTGAAGCCCACGAGCCATTAACTCGCAGTAACGGTAAGAAAGATGAGCTGGAATTACCAAAAGAGTTGGGTTGGTGGTTAAGTGAGTTTGGTATGAAAGATGTGAAGGCAAAAGCTGTAATTGCCGCGCAGAATGGAGTACCAGTAGAAATAACCGCGCCGTGAGGCGCGGCATAACACTATAACTTACTTAGTGTAATCAATATATATTCTCACAACACAGTAAAATCAAGGCTTCGCTAGCTATTTCAATGTCTTACAAAGTGCCTGTTTCGTCAATGCTATTCAATATTCATCAATATTAAGAAAATTTGCCGCCATTTTGTCGCCATTTCTCTCTGGAATAATGGCTACAGTCCCAAACTAGAAATAGGGTTTAACTCAGCCGCCTGGATAAGGTGATCTGGTGAAAAGTGGGAATAACGCATAGTCATTTTGATATCACTGTGACCAAGGATTTTTTGCAGTACCAGAATATTTCCTCCGGCCTCCATAAATCGACTTGCGAAGGTATGACGAAAAACATGGGTGCTTTGACCATCCGGTAAGTCTGGAAATGTCTGATTTACTATATACGTAATCCCATGAACGCAGTTCTTAAACAGCCTGTCCTTTTCTCCCGTTCTTTCAAACGCCATTAGTTCGTTATAAAGCTTTTCTGTGATTGGAACGGTACGGTTCTTTTTGCTCTTGGTATCAAGAAACGTGATCTTGTATTTCGTAATCTGTGAAAGACGGAGATTATTGGCTTCTGAAATTCGTGCACCTGTCGATAAGCAAATTTTGCAGACCAGTTCGAACTCTTTGGCTCGTTTACTCTTGCTGATCCTATCGAAGAGCGTAGTAATATCTTCATTTGAGAAGAAGCCCATTTCAGATTCAGTCACAGGGATCTGTTTAACGCTGGCAAGTGGGTTTGGTTGGTTCCACTCACCAAGGGAAGTGAGTTCGTTGAAAACCGCACGCAGATATCTCAAGTCGAGATTATTGGTAGGTGCAGATATCACTTTGCCTGCAGTAGTCTCATCTCCGTATCGGTTTTTTGCTTTTCGGCTAGAGCGCCAATGAACAAAGTCTTTTGCCGTGAACTTGATTGCAAACGGATTCCCTAGTTCTTCAACGATGGTGCAGAGGCGAGGGTAAACTTTTTCAGCGGATTTCAGGTGCTGGCCGTGAAGCTTGTGCCAGAGTTCGACTAAGTCTTGAAGTGTGCGCAAGTCCTTACTTTCACCAAGCCAGGGCTTATCATCGACTTCTTTCATCAAAAACTTTTCGTAAGCCAGAGCCTCGCCTTTGGTGGCAAAGCGTTTACGTATTCTGGCTCCGTTTCGGCCCTGCGGATAACACTCGCAGAGCCATGGCTTTTTGCTACTGTCTTTTAGGTTGCGAATAGTCATATTCAGATGTGATTTTTTAAGTATGTAGAGAGAGAAACACTTAGCTCTCGTACTTTATTAGTAGCGCTTTCTGCGTTTTCTTCAAAAAATGCAGCGTTGGATTGTATAGTCTCTTTGTCAGTGATCTCAGTCGTTTCTATAAGTTGATGCACAGAATTACCGTTATCCTGTTGAAGAGGGGTAATATTTAGTCTTGTAATATTGTGAGGTGTGATTAAATAATTCAATACAGCAATTAAATTGACTAGCTCGTTGACCTTTTCGTTGTTTTTAGTCAAGTAAGCTGACTTTTCTAAGTTAACTTTAATGTTTGCTAGATATTTTTTATTTTCAAGAGACTTTAAATAAACGGCTTCATAATCGGCGATATGTTGGTCCGTAAAGTCACCTAGTGAGAATAGCTTTATATAGAAGTGCAGCATGCTAATGTTTAGACTTAGCTCCATTAGGCTATCTTCTAAATTGGTGGCTAATGGGAAAAATAACTCTAGGAACTTTTGTTCTTTCCACTCACCACTAACGTACAGCGCAGTTATAACAGCTCCGACAGTACCTATACCAGCCAGCAGAGAACCTAATGAGGAAAATACGGTTAGCATACCAGTAAGGTATCCTGAGAGTGTTACAATTCCATCATCTGATTGAGATGCTGAAACAGCATAAGAAAGAGAACCTATAAGTAGTAATGTAGAAATGAGGTAAAATTTCAAGGTTCTCCTCATGAGGAAGTTGTTAGTGTTTTCAACTACACTTGGCAATTTAGAAGTAATGATAGTTCTAACTTTTATAAACCAGCATTTAACTATGCTTAATTGATGTTCAGTACTCAATACTTGATCGTTGTTGTTATTGTTATTTTGCATTTCTGTTTCATCCATAGTTATACAAGAGACTCGCCAGTATCCAAATAACAAAGAGCAACGATACGGTCAAATCTAAGCGCTATTTGTCTATTGCAAAGTAAACAATGAGTGTTGATATAGTGCTTATCTTTCTGGTTTACGTCGATCTTACTAAGGGTTATATTTTGGTCACTTGCTTACATGTCTTTAATATTACTAAATGCTAGCACCGTACTTTTGGTACAAATCGTAAGTATCTAAGTTGAGGTATTTTTCCACCCACTCATCAGGCTCAAATCGCTGACTTCCAACTTTGATTTTCGTTTCAAAGTTATAAAGCTTAAACGTGCGCTGTTCATTAGATTTATGGCAAATACCTTTTATGTAGCCGCTACCATTACCATCAATGCCGAACTCTTGGGGAGTTAAGGTTCTGCGTTCTTTAGGTTTAGACCAAGAGCTAGAATATGAAAACTCAATGTCTTTAGTTGTACCAGTCCATAGGACTTTGCAGTCTTGCTCCCATGCATCAACACTATCGTACGATTTACGCTCACGTTCGTGATCTGATGTTGATGTGCTGCTAACCGACACTTTTATTTTTATGTCAGAATCTGGGAGAACCACCGGTTCTTTTTTTATGCCATAAGTCATTAATACAAACTTTTGAGCGGATGGAGTTAGATTCTTCTTGATGCAGTATTCAGCCCATTGTTCGTCATCATTGATGATCGAAAGCATTTTTTCTTTTCGTTGTGTGGCTTTCTTAAATACGAATATGAAAAGTGAGATAATCGCGTATATGACAGCGCCTAGTGCAATAACACCAATCAGCACGCCAGCTTGCTCATCTCCAGACATAACTACGACTAGAGTTAAGGCCAGCCAAGAGAAGGAAACTACCCGAGCCAATGAGCTATATCCTTTCTTTAGCGTGAACCAGGAGAAGACGATAGGGAGTAAAATGATGCCCAGTTTCAGTTTTGTACTAACCACTTTATCCATTTTTAATTTTCCTAGCCAATTAACAAATTTTTATTTTTTCTTCATTTCCATAGCCACACGGCCAAGCACTTTTATATCTTCTTCGGATACTTCAATCGTTGAATTGCCAAACGCAATTGCCAACTTTTTACCAGGTAAGCGCTGTAGATAGTTAATCGAAAGACGGCCGTCTATATCAATAAGGTAATCACCTGATACTGGGTCAGTTGATTCCTTGTTGATGTAATAGATACCTAGGTCATCTTCAATTACTTGAGTTAGTGATGGTTTTAGACCAAAGCGGTCTAAAGTAACAAGGTCAATAGCTGTTTTACCTGCTTCAACTAGGGCCCCGTCAATTAACGTAAATATCTGAAGGTCTTGAGATGTAAGTGTATTTGGCTCCCCATCTCCGAAAGGTTCACCCTCGCCGAGTGCTAAATATCTAATAGAAGCTCCAGTCGCAAGGTGCGTCCTGATTATCAATTCCCATCCTGTGCGGTTATGAGTATGCCATGTAGAAAACGTAGATTTTGGGATGCCGTAATAATCCGCCAATAGGTCATATGTCTTACACCCGGTCACGTCTTTTAGTTTTTCAGTAAATTCACGTCCATTTATGTAGTTAAATGGCGGTACTTTTGCTGGTATTTTTGTCATAAGCCAAACTTCCAATCCATTCATAAGCTGATAAAAGTTAGATAAAGATCGACTTATCGTCTTTTAGCTGACTTTTAAATGTTGCTATTTGAGTGAATTCGATCTAATAATTAGTCGAAAGGTAAAGATGACTAATCAATCTCACTCAATAGTCATCAAATAAACACAAACAAGTAGGATACCACTTATGGCAAGCATTCAAATAGCTGTTGACGCACCTTTTTGTACTAAAAAAGAGTTTCTTCGTCGTACGGGATGGTCTCCGTCTTCCCTTGACCGCGCAATCACTGCTGGCGAAATCCCTATATTAGAAAAAGCTGGTAAAAGCAGCAGCGTTCTCATCAACTTAGTCAAGCTTTACCAACGCGCAGCGGAGCAAGATGTATGAGCTTCGCCATCCTACCTAAAACCAAACTCACTCTGCAAAATGCTAAGAGTGAGTCTTGGGAAGAAAACTATCCAAACAAATGTCCTCTTTGGCTGAATATTATCGGCTGGTCATTCGTTTTCGTCCCTTTCTTCTTCATTTGAGTATTAGTTATGACTGCAAATATCTCAATGTCCGTTTTTTGCGAGTCCAGACAAAAGTCATTTGACGAGGCTTGTTGCTCATTTGCGAGTTCTGAGAACATGGCACATATCGCACGTGAAATGGGAATGAGCGAAGACTTGCTTCGCGCCAAGTTAAACCCAGGTCAGCGTCATGTACTCAAGCCAGTGGAAGTTGTTGCGGTTTCAAAAATCAGCGGTAACTACACACTCGTTAATAGCCTTTTGCTTGGGCTCGATATGGTGGCAGCTCCAGTTGAAAGCGCAGAAGAAGCGGAAAGCATTGTTGAACGACTTCTAAAACACAGTGCCAATGCTGGCGAACTGTCTACCTGGGCATTGCAACATGGCAATGGCCCACGCCTAACACGCACTCATAAACAATCACTTATCCAAAAAGCACAAGCAGGCATCGGCAACCTTGTGCTTCTTATCAACGATATTGAAAACCGCACGACTGGCGCGACACCCATGTTGTCTATGGGGCTGGATTTCTTCGCCAACGGTGCGCCAATTCCCGGTTTAGCCTAAGGAGAGCCAATGAGTCAGTTAGCTATTCAACAAGAACAATTACAACAAGCACCCAACGCCAACGAAAGCATTGCCGCGTGCAAAGCGCTTTTCAATGGTTCCGCTACACGCGGCAAGTTGAGAAAGATGTTCAACGAACTGCCAGATAAAAGCCGCGGTTTGGTTCTTATCGCTGGCGGTATGTCACCAAAAGATTACCAACGTGAGTTTGAGTCGTTCAACGATTTAGAGCTGCAAAAAATCCGCTCAGGTATGCAGTACCTCAAAGAAATGATCGTGGGCTTTGACAACACGCTCGGCGATGTTCGTCGCCTCAAGCACTACCAATTCAGTAACACCCATTAATCACCAAGCCAGCCTTTGCCCCCGCTGTATCCATGGGGGCCTTTTTTTCGTCTAAGCGTAGGAGCATAGAGATGAATGACCCAATTTTAGAACAAGCAAATGCAGCTTTAGAGGAAGCTCGCCAAGTACTTGCAAAGTCGAACGAGAACTTAAATAAGTCGATTAGCTTTACCGACCAAGCGTTAATTAATCAGCGCCGTTTAATTTTGGCGATGAGCAGTTTACTGCCAAAGCCGATCCTTTCGGTTGTGAATACTGATTTGGCAGAAGAAGAGCAGGTGGAGAGTTTCGCCGACGACATGGCAATTAGTCTGAATACTCGAGAGGCATTCGACATCGTGCACTCTATCAATGTGTTGGCGATGGCGAATACCGACATTTTAAACATCAATACCCAGTTCCGTGGAAATTCGAACCTGTTCATTGTTCGCGTGCGTCCACTATCTGTAGTTTCTCCGGAAGGTGACGACTATCAACTTCAATCTGTTGTTTACCGTGGCGAGGTGAGTCTTATCGATGGGTTCTATGTAGGCTGCCCAACAGGTGACTGCCACGTTGAGCGCCTTCTGACAATTGAAAGCGAACTAACAGAACTAATCATCGAAGCCCGTGAAGAAGCCGAAGCAAAAGCGGAGGTGGGAGCATGAGCAACATCACTATCCATGAATTAAAAATTCAATCCGTCCATTTCGCTGACGTTCTCGCACACCGAAAAACACATGAAGTTCGAATCAATGATCGTGATTACCAAGCTGGTGACTGCTTAAACCTACGTGAAATTGATGCAAACGGGGAATACACCAGACAAGAAGCGAATGCCGAAGTTAGCCACGTTTTACACGGTGGTCAGTTTGGTATCGCAGAGGGTTGGTGTGTCCTGTCCTTAAAAAGCGGTACCAGTAAATCAGCTCTAAACCTGATCTGCTTTTTGCGTGATCGCCTGCAGGAAACGTGCGACTGCATTGATGCAAGCCACGACATTATCAAAAAGTCAGGACATACAACTGCAGATGCAGAAAGGACGGCCAATGATGCACGTGCATTTATTGATATGGCTAACGAGTTTCTTGCGAAAGTTGGGGGTGAGTAATGGCATCACTCACTCAGCTACTTAATGAAATTGGTGACGAGAACGTAACGGTTCAAGCGCTTCACCAGTGTATGGACTCAGCCCAATACAACAAAGGGCGCACCACAATCAAATTCAAAACCGATGGTCTTGGTGCCACCGAACTAGCGGACGGCAAAAAGACCGCTCTTATCGTTTGGGTTGATGCAGCTCAATACAACAATGCACTGGCGAACGCCAAAACAATGAAGAAACCGAGCATTGTGGAATTACTACGTGAAGCTATCCAACAGGCCGAAGAACTAGGTTTAGTCAGAACTGAAGATGGCACGGTCATCACCGGAGCTATTGAAACAGACGATGGCATTGTTTTGGTTAAGGAGTAAAGAGCTAATGGAATACGCAGCAATCATGCTTTGTCCAGATGGTGGCGTTGTTCGCCATGAAGACACGCAAGAAGTTGCCAATGTAATGGTTGGCGACTTCGACTCACTAGACCAAGCGATCGAACAGGCATGTGTTTCCCTTAGCTGTACTCACCTAACCAAAGGTGTGTTGAGCAAAGGAAACGGAAAAGGCGGTTTTATGTTGGTGACAACTCAGGAATTGGAGGCGGTATGAAATACAAGAAGATTACTTCCCTCTCTGTAGATGAAGACAAAATCCAAGTCTTTGAAGGAAGAACGGCGACATTCGAAAAGTGCGTGGTTGTCTACTTTGCTGGCCCAGAAGGTTGGGGTGTAACCATGAACATTCGGATTGAAGAGTTGGAAAGCTTCGTTAATGAGCCAGATTGGCAAAAGCGGTTTGTTGTATTTGCGAAAGAAAAATTAGGGATGGTGGCAGCATGAGATCAGATTACATCTACGAACTAGACGGTCATAAAGGTCAGTCAGCGATCGCGAAAGCGTTTGGCGTTCCACTGGGTACTTTGAAATCTCGCTTACGTAACGGCAAGACAATTCGTGAAGCGGTTCATTTTGTTGATGGCCGTGAGAACAATTGCGGCGTTGCTACTCACGTGTGGAAGGGCATCAAAGGTGTAGACAACATCGCTAAAGCTATTGGCACCACGCACACCACAATCTATAAGCATTTGAGAGCAGGATGCACCATAGATGAAGCGGTAGCGAAGGTTCAAAAAAGCCAAAAGCGAGCTGAGCAAGTTCGCAAGCTTCGCGCTAAATCTAAAGCTAAGCCAATAGAGCTGGTTGGTATTAAGAAACCAACTGAAGTTCCAGAGCTTTGGCGTTTGGCTCTAGGTTTTGGTGGATAAGAACAATCGTGTCTAACTATCTATCCGAACCAACCGAAATCGATTTATACGAGTTTCCATGGCAAGCCCCTTTAACGGAAGTTGAAGCGGGCTGCTTTGGTGCTCGTCGATATAACACAACTATTGAGCCTGATGATCTCAGTGTTCTGGAACGTAAGCTGTTTGACGTGAATCCAGATGATTTTGAGTGGACAAAAGGCAAAATCAAAGACCTGCCAGATTACCTAACTAAGTACTTTGTGACTCGCTACATTACAGTTTTCGAAAAGCAAGGTCGCAGAGAAGCAAATATCTTTTTGCGTGAACGAATGGGCCCAGCTGCTGATCGCGCCGTTATGGTTTTACGCAAATACAAAAAGCTACCAACAACCCAAAAGGTTGCTTTGCTCAGTGAAGAATTAGATAACACTGAGCAAAGCGACTTTACGTCTGCGCATCCAGAGATAGCAAAACCTCAACTTCGCTTTGATTTCGACAAGGCGGAGAAAAACCGCAAGCCAGTAAAATGCCGCATCTTGGCGGAACTGGAGCTGGACGAAATCAAAGAGATGGCATTCAAGATTGGAAAAATCATGAATGCGCGCTTCCAAATTATCTCTTCTAAGTTGGCAAGTATTACCGAAGCTGAGTTGGAAAAGGACGATACGTTCTGTCCTGTCGTTGAAGGCTACCATCAGCTAGCTGCTTTCACTGCTAAGTTTGGCATCAAGCCGCCTTGTAAATACAAGAAGCAAAATGAGCTTTCCGCACTGCAAGACATCTCTCGCATGATCAGTGAAAAGTGGTGGCTTGGTCGTTTGGTTAAAGCTCGCAAAATTATGCGCGAACACCTAGCCATTGCAATGGGGCAAGTGTCTTCAAAAGCTTCTGCCTATGCGTCTTGGGATTGTGTTCGTGAGCACCAAGAGCAACAAAAGCGCAACTGGGAATACATCAAGCAGTGTGAACTCTTCGACGAAGAAACCGAAGAGAAAGCAGACCTGTCCGAAATGGTTTTGAAAAGCGTGTCTAACCCTGCGATTCGGCGTCATGAGTTGATGGTGCGTTGCCGTGGTTGTGAAGACATCGGCAATGAACTTGGCTTACAAGGCTTGTTCCTGACTCTGACCACTCCGTCGAAATACCACAATTCCTACAAGAAAGGCGGTTTCATCAACCATTGGAACGGTGCAAGCCCACGAGAGGCGCAAGCGTATTTAAACAATGCTTGGCAGCGTATCCGCGCCAAGTTAGGCCGTGAAGAGATCCGTTGGTTTGGTGTACGAGTTGCCGAGCCTCATCACGATGGCACACCACACTGGCATTTGCTGATCTGGGTAAAACCAGAAGAAGTTGCGCAAGTGCGTGACATCTTTATTTCATACGCGACCAAAGAAGACCGAGCAGAACTGCACCCGCAATACGAAAAGGAAAAGCAAAAGCCATTTCGCAAGTGCGCTTATGTTGGTCCTATGGATTACCGTCCACGTTGTGACTTTGGTTACATCGACCCAGAGAAAGGCACAGCAACGGGCTACATCGCTAAATACATTTCTAAGAACATCGACGGCTTTGCTATGGACGATGAAGTGTCCGACGAAACAGGCAAATCAGTCAAAGACATGGCGAAGAACGTCAGCGCTTGGAAAAGCCGCTGGGCAATTCGCCAGTTTCAATTCTTCGGTGGTGCGCCAGTTACGACTTACCGTGAGCTGCGCCGATTCGCAAGCCAAAACAAAAAAGCCTTTATGGAATACCTCTTCATGCAAGTGCGAGAGGATTTGCTTGCTATGTACATTAAGCTACAGCGTGACCTCGTTGGACCTATTAAGCCTAGTAAGCTGATTTCTAATAAAGAGTTAATAAAAGTAATAGGGGATAGTTTCCAAGCAAGTTTAAACACTGATGATTCAAGCATCACAGAAACTTTAAAAGCCGCAGATCATGGTAATTGGCAAGGCTACATCATGGGACAGGGTGGACCTTTCGTTAAACGCGAAGATTTGCTGATCACCAATTCATATCAAGTCCTTCCATTCGCATCACCTCACGGTGAAGACGTGCGCAAGGTGGAAGGTTTCCAAACACCAGAAGCAGTCGTGAAAACTCGCACTAAGGTCTGGACGATTCAGAAGAAATCAAAGGTTATCGAAGAAGCTGAAGCGATCACCCAAGGGAGCGCAGCGACCGCTATTGGAGCCTCTGGCTCCTCTCGGAGTTCTGTCAATAACTGTACGGAGCATCGCGAGGTACAGGTCAGCGATCAGCTAACCCGAATTTTAGACCCGGTGAATAGTCGGGCGAATAATCCGCCAAATATTGATGAAACGGCACTGGCCGCACTGCTAAAAGGCAGCTCAATTCGCATCGACGATGCAACCAGTATTCAAATCCGCCCTGCGGAGGTAGACGAACACGGCAATATACGTCCGGCGCAGCTGGTCGAAGTAAGCCGTGCACCTGCAGATGATCTTAAATGGATGGATTTCGAAGGTTGGGACAAGGTATTCGCCCAACCAGAAAAGCAAGAGTATCAACAACCAGACTTGTCGTTCTTCCCTGATGGGAACGACTGGCCGTTAGTGTGAGATTATGGTTTGCCTTGAGTTCTGAAGATATTTCAGCTAGGAGCTTTAAAGCTTATTTTAAAAGGAGGGGCTATATATTAAAGTGATGACATATGCTAAAGAGTTAACCCATGAGGATAAAAGTATGTCTGCTATTTGGCCTGATGTTCGCACAATTCGTAAATCTCACCCCAAACTGAGGCGCTTCGCAACCATACTATGCCCAGGAGCTAAGGTGGTAAGGGTAAATTCATATAAAACACTGCGACCTATAGGGCTTTGTTATTGGAATGTGGATGAGCTAGTTAGAAACTATGGAGGGGAGGCTGTATACGGTTGGCAATTTTTCATTTGGCCCAAAAGGTATATTGAGGCTATGCATCACGCTGTTTGGAGAACTCCCGACGGGAAGTTATTTGATGTTACAGAAAAATACCCTACGGATACAATTAAAGATCATTCTATCTTTCTTGAGGACGATTCAATTTCGGTAGAATTGACCAAACCAATGTTTATTCAGAGTCGTTATTTTCCCCTAAATAAACATCCAGAGATAGATGCTTTTATTTCTGCCTATCAGAAGAAAAATGCTTTAGAACAAGCTCAGGCAGCGTTGGCTTATGAATATGGGTATCGTAACCAAGGTCAGTTTGCAAAAGCTAAAGGTGGCACTTTTGACATCAATAGCATTGATTTTTCGTCTGATTTTTACAAACAACTTGAGCCTATTAAAGCTGAGTTTAATCAAGTACTCTCTGAAGTAGGCTCTACTATCAACGCTATTAAACGTTTAGATGCTAAAGATAAATTAAAGCGTTAAAACGTTACTAGTAGGCAAATAGAACAGAGCTAGACCTAACGAATTATCCAGCATAAGTTCAAACTCCATCCCCAACTCCCCCATGTGAATTTTCTTAAGGAAAGGGTAGCTCTGTCATTAACACGGTTATCCAATCCCGCAATCTCGATTTCTAGATTATTTTTGTGATTTGCGTCAACTTTCTAAGGACTTGCGTGATCAGAAACCTAGGTTAGGTTGGTTTGGTAAGCGGTGAGTTAACCTGTTTAGGAAATGTTATATCGCCAGTTATGCTCAAGTAAAAGCACAAGAAAAAGAACCAGGATAACATATGCAAAACTGTAGTCCAAAGACGACATACCAATTTGTTGTAGACCTAGAAGAAGAGAAGTTAGCGACAGCCAAAACGCTGGAAGAACAGGTTAATATCCTTAATCACTTTAGAGCAATGCGAGATGCCATCTATCAGCGAGAGTGGGAGTCATTTAATACTGCTGCATAGCGTGATGATTAGCTGGGTGATCGACTTTTTTACTGGCTCTGGGAGTCTTTCCAGATAGGTTAGTAACTCAATACTGTTGGTGGGGCGCAAGGCGAGAGTTCCTTGTGCCATCTCCAACAGGCTGATTTGGTAAAACTCACACAGCATTTCAATCTGCTCAGCATTAATTACCGCGCGCTGCTGTTCGAGCCGTTGCACCGTTCGGTAAGGTATTCCGGTTTTAGTTGCCACTTCTTTCTGTGTAACCCTTCGCGCAATTCTTAATTGGGTGAAGTATTGGTTAATTGAATAGACGTGGTTGTCCAGTTTTGGCATTTCGATCTCTCAGTACGCCAAATTTGGCGTGTTTAGTAGATGAAAAGCCAGCCATGGTTAGCATTTACATAAATGCTTAAGAATTCAAGTGATTACGTTTTTTTATCTTTAGACTGTGCCGTGAAAAAGGACGGCACACTCCTAGAGTGTAGCTGACCACATAAAAACTAATTATATTTGTACTGTAAAAACCACTGTATTAATATACAGTAAAACGTCGGTTGGGAGGCTAAATGTCTGAACTACATCAAAAAGCAGAGGAGTTTGTTTTGTGTGCACTTGCAGACGATACATGCGGCAATAGTGACCAAAGCAATGAGGTAGGGGTCTTTTTGTTGCAGCTGATTCTCAGACACAAAAAAGGGCAGCTAATAGCCGCCCAGATGGATGAGTTGGGTGTTAAAACAATGCCAATTGTTGTTTCAGGTGATCGCGATGGTCAGGAGATAACGCCTTTATAAGGCAGGTTGCTAAATCACTGGTCGTTTTGGAAGAGGGGCTAAGCGTGTGGCTGAAAAATAAAGACATTACAAATTGATGTTCACACGCTGGGTTCTTACATTCGCAATACAGGTCAGCACAATCATTGGAAAGGCGGTTCGTCTTCTTTATTACCGCCCGTTCCCCACAGCCACAATAAACCCGGCTACCAAACATTGAAGGTTTACTTGCCGCCCCAATTCCTAAATGAAGCTTTGAGGGATTTAAAGAATGTTTATACCCGATAGCACTAACGAACGTATGTCCGCAATTGGGGTTTGAACATGAACAGGATAATTCCGCGCAATTGGCATCCGCAGCGTTGCTTCTGCTAACAATCGCGCGTTCACCGCACTGGCAATAAACTCGCATACATTGACCTAACTTTATGACTGACTTAACAATATTAAAATATGTGCTGTGTTTATGTACAGTGTTGCCTTTAATTTAGTGCAATTTTTGTGTTACACATGATGCGAGTGCTCGATATTAGGAGCGCAGATCTTATTAATAGCTATAGGAGGTAGTCGTGATGACTTGGATTAGATGATGGTAGGACGGCCTACCATCGTCGACAAAAGGTAGATGTTTCGATGAAATTAAGCAAAGAACTTATTTCTAGACTTGATGTAATCTTAGAAGAGGAGGCTCGATTAGGTTTCATTACTGAAGGCGAACGGTGTTTAGTGGTGAACACATTAGAAAAAGTGGCGGAGAGTAAACCAACAGAAGCCACTGAATAAAGGTAAATGCAAGCCCCTAACTATAGTGATTAGGGGCTTTCTTTTATTCACTAACTTTCGACACATCAAACTGCAATTGAAGGTGCTTAGGCACCTCTGGGTCTGAGTTAACCTCATCCATAATCAGCTCACACACCGGGATGATCTCATCCTTGGCATATTCACTGCCTACTTTCACAGGGTCGGGTGAAATTGAACCGCTTGAGGGAATAATGCCCCCTTTACCTGCTGGGAAGCGGTGGCCGACGAGAATGTCCTGCGCGGTAATATTTTTGATGCGCTCAAATTCATCTTTAGTGGCGATATCACCAACCGGAATCAGCTGAATCCCTTTCTCTTTACCATTCGGAATGTTCACAAACATACTGCGGAAGTTACCAACGCCTTTAGAGCTGGCGATCTTTTCCTTCAACATCTTTTCATCATCTTCGCTAAGGCTAGGGTCGGTAGCGTAGAAGATAAAGCCCATGTGTGCGCCGTTCTTGTAGTAGCGACGGCGGAACAAGGTGGCGTCTTTGTTCAGCAAGCTGCTTTGAATGCTGCCAAGATAATCCGCCAAACCGTAGATTTGCTGCTGCGGGTCGTACTGAGGCAAGAAAATAACATCTTCCTTGCGATATTCACGTTGCTGGTTGTCGCGTTCCAGAATGACGAAATTGCCGTTTTTGCGTCGGCGCAGGTACATGCCAGGTAATGGATGCAAGCGAACCACACGTTTGAAACCATCACGGATTTTAAGAAAAGCCCCATCACCAAAGGTGAAGTAATCACGACAAAAAGCTTGGACGTGTCGGCGGCGGGTCGCGCCTCCATTTAGGAAGCGTCCGGCTACATAGTTAGCCCGGGCTATCAACAGTGAGCCATGATAGGCGTTGGCACGAGCAATATCAGCTAAACCACTTCGTGAAATAGGTGGCTCCCAATAATCGTCGGAATCGTTGTAGAACAAATCTGAATAGGTGGTCATCCAACTGTTTGAGTCGATGGACTCTGGTGAAGAGTCGATGTGATAGACCGACTCTGGCGCGTGTTCTTCTTGTTTGACTAAAGTGTTCATTTGCTCGGTCATGCTGCAGTGGCCCAGGTTGATTTAGTTGGTGTTGAGTGATCTAACGGTTCGTTAGATACGGCGTGAGAAATCGCCCAGAATGCATCGGCGTGTCCGGTCGTTTCACTGCGTTCTGCTTTAAAGGTCATAGCGTTACCGCTGGCGGTTGGTACGCGCTTAATCGCCATAAACGCCATCGCAATGTCTTTGTGTTCGGCATCGAACTGCAGGCGTTTGGCTTCTACTACATCAATCATCTTCATTACAAGGCGGTTTTTGTTTTCATTGCTGTAGTGGATTGCGTGAGCTTCACGTGGGTATTTCTTTGAAATTAAGTCCCAAACACCGCCACCAATACCCGTGGTGTCGACGCCGATGTAAGTCACTTTGTAGCGCTGAAAGACTTTATCTATTTCCGCAACGTGATATTGGAAGTTAAGCCCTTTCCAATAGTGTTTTTCTAATACACGGAAACGTTCACCCGCGACGACAGGCGGAGCGACAACTACCAAACAGGCATTGTCTCGGGTTCGGCTTGGGTCGTAACCTAACCAAACTTCGCGATTGGCAAAAGGTCGTTTGTTATTTGGTTTGAAGTCTTGCCAGTGGGCGGCATCCACCATGCCTTTTTCGAGGTCAGAGAATTTGAAGACAGATAGCGAACCATCGACAAACACACACATAAACAGGTTTTTGAAGTCGTCATCACTGTATTCGTCGCGCAGTTCGTCAATGTCAAACAGGTCACAACCACCGTTTGCCGCATCTTCAATGGTGACAACATAACGCCACTGTTTGTCTGGGCAGAGTTGCCCGCCGTCTCGGAATTCATCAAAAGTCGGGAATTCGACATGGGCGCGTGAGTCTTTACCTTTGCGCCACTGGTCGCCAGTCCAGAACGGGTAAGCCTGGTGCATCTTCGACGATGGCGTAGAAAAGTAGGTTTTGCGCCACTTCTTATGCGTTGCCATTGCCGAAGCCAGTTTGTTCAGCTCGTCGAACTTAGGGATCCAGAAATATTCATCGACATAAACGTGGCCGTGATAACTCTGTGCGGTTTTGCTGTTCGTGGACAAAAAGCGCAGTTCGGCCCCGTTGGAGAGAATAATCGGGTTGCCAGTTAACTCGATGTCTAAGAACTCTTTACCAATCGCAATGATGTAGCTGCGGAAAACCTCAGCCTGTGCGCGTGATGCAGAAAGAAAGATTTGGTTGTCACCAGTCAGAATCGCATCTTCTAAGGCTTCACCACTGAAATAGTAGGTAGCACCAATCTGGCGAGACTTGAGAATATTACGAATACGCTGTTTGATGTTGTTACGCATCGTGTGCTGGTATTCGAACAGAGATTCGTGCCAGCCTTTAAAGTCATCTTCTGTCAGGTGTTCAATGCTGTTCTTCTTACGGCTACTTTTGCGGTTGCCACTACTGCTGCTTTTAGAAGAGTTACCATCACTCTTTGGTGAGCTGCCTGGCGAAAGGTGTCGCTCTGCTTTGGCTTTTGCATCAGCGTGAGCTTTTAACAGCTTAACGTGGTGATCGATAAGCTTGTCCATTTCCTTGAGCTGCTGATCGGTTTTCTCATCCTTATCTATCAGCACCGCCAGACGGCGGTTAATCATTTCCTCAACAGAAAGTTCATTAAGCAACAAAGCCCAGCCGAATTTCTCCGCCCAGGTATAAAGGATGCGCTCACTATTAAGGTTAAGTTGCGCTGCAATTTCTTTTGGAGGAACACCGCGTAAATAGAGCTTTTTCGCGGCTTCTCTTATTTCATCTGAATATGCCATAGCTGCATCATACGCGCCGAAAACTCGCAAATGACTAACTAAAATTCGGATAAATTCGGATTTTGGCTAAATCCGAATTCTTAGGAAATGAAGTGGCTGAAAGCCGTTATTCAAAGGCGTATTGTTTGCCGTGACCAAGATTTATTTGACGTAATTAACTAGGCAAACGACAAACATGAGCAAAACCAGTGATTGGAAAATTGTTGCTACAGAAGGCGCAACCGTAGACGGTCGCCAGATTACAGCAGCATGGATTAAAGACATGGCATCGCTGTATTCAACTTCTGAATTCACAGCAATGATTTGGCCGGAGCATGCTCGTTCTCATTGGAATGTGTTTGAAGGTAAGAACTGGGGTGTTGTCGAAGAGCTCAAAGCTGAGAAGAAAGACGGCAAGCTGCGTTTGTTCGCCAAGATTACGCCTAACCAATATTTACTAGACGCTAACCAAGACGGCCAGAAGCTATTCACATCTATTGAACCAAATCCAGATTACAAGGGCGAAGGGCGCTGTTACCTAATGGGCCTAGCTGTGACTGACTCCCCAGCATCTACAGGAACAGACCGCCTTGAGTTCTCACGTAAGCAAGGTGAAGTCACCAAGATTGAGTGTAGCGACCTTGAAGAATTAGACGTGTCAGAGTGCTTCACGACAAATCCCATTTCTAAGTTTTTCTCGGACTTGGCAAAGCATTTCCAAACTGGTGGGGAACTGCCAGCAATTAAACCTGTAGAGCCTGAACCAGAGGACATTGACGTGACTCCAGAGGAACTAGAAGCGCTATTTGATAAGAAATTTAGCGCAATTAAAGGCGAACTCGTAGAAGAGTTTGGCTTGCAAAAACCAGAACCAAAGCCAGCGCCGGAAGTTAAACCGGAAGGCGCAACAGTAGAGCAATTCTCTGCAACGCTAGACGAAAAGCTTAAACCGCTTGTTGAAAAAGTGACTGGCTTAGAAACGAAATTCAACGAACTTTCGCAAGAAGTACCAGACCAAGAGCCAGGTAATTCGGGTGCAAGTGACACAATGCAAGGGGTATTTTAATGCTAAATGCTGTTTCAACTAAGTATCTGGCCGAATTTAGCCTTTCAGTAGCAAAAGCTGCTGGGCTAGAAGTCCCTTACGGTACTTTCAATATCACACCTCCAATGGAAACGGCATTGCGCCAAGCGATTCTAGAATCGCACGAATTCCTTGGCATGATCTCGTTGTTGCCAGTTCAGCAAATTAAAGGCCAAGTAGTTGATGTTGGTAACGATGGTCTTTCCACTGGTCGCACGTCATCAGGTCGCTTTAGCCGTGAAATGGGCCAAAGTGGTAACACCTACGAGCTGACAAAAACAGATTCTGGTGCTCACATTCTGTGGGAAACCATGACGCAATGGGCTAACTCTGGCAAGAAAGGCGAGTGGCTTAAATTAATGCTTAATGCGATTTCACGCATCTTTGCATTAGATATTCTTCGTGTCGGTTTTAACGGTACCTCTATTGCCACACCAACAGACCCAGAAGCTAATCCGCTAGGTCAAGACGTTAACAAAGGTTGGTTAACCATTGTTAAAGAGAAGAAAGCTAGCCAAGTATTAGCATCTGCAAAACTTGACCCAACAGGTGCAGCGGCTGACTCATACAAAAACCTAGACTCGTTGGCACAAGACCTTATCAACACAACCATTGCGCCAGAACACCGCCAAGACCCTGATCTTGTTGTGCTGGTCGGTTCAAACCTGGTCGCAGCAGAGCAGCATCGTTTACTGGAATCAGCAAATTCGCCAACGGAGCATAAAGCTGCTCAAGCGCTAGCTAAAACCATTGCGGGTAAAAAGGCGTATACACCGCCGTTCTTCCCTGCTGATCAGCTTTGGGTTACGAACACTAAGAACCTTCAAGTTCTTACGCAAGCCAATACTCAACAGCGTCGCCAGAAAAACAACGATGACGAATTACGCTTCGAAGCTAACCATATTCGTATGGAAGGTTATGCAGTGGGCAACCTTAAAAAGTTCGCTGCAATTGAAGCGGTGACCGTTGTTGAGCCTGCAGTTTAAGGAGTGATGCATGGTTAGCCCATTAGCAAAACAGCGTCGACAGCTCATTGAAAAGCAGGCTAACCAGTCTGCACCGGGAGTGAGTTCCGGTGCAGATACCGACAGCCTGCACATCAAGCTGATTGAGTTTGAAGAAGACCGCAAGTATTTGCGCTCTTTAAATGCCATCGCTGATCGAATTAAGCACAAGCGTGAAGTGCTGGTACCGAAGTACAAGCCGTATGTTCAGGCCTACTTAGAAAGTGGTGAAGCGTTCGAAAACCCAATCTTTACCAACTTGGTGGTTTGGCTATTCGACATTAAAGAGCTGGATACCGCAATCGAATGGTGCATGAAAGCCATTGAGCTGGACTTACCTACACCAGAAAACTTTCGTCGTGACTGGCCGACGTTCTGTGCTGACGAAGTGTTGGCATGGGCGGAGAAAGAATCGGAACGTGGTCATTCCATCGAGCCTTATTTCTCCCAGGTATTCGAAAAGGTAGAGAAAGACTGGCGCTTGCACGAGAAGGTTCACGCCAAGTGGTACAAGTTCGCGGGTTTATACCTGATTCGAAATGAAGAAGGCCAGCCGCAAGCTACTGCCATCGGCAACGTGGAAACGTTGGAAAAAGCTTTGGCTCTGCTTCAACACGCGCACGATAAGAACAGCAAAGTGGGTGTGGGTACCCAAATCAAAAAGATTGAATCTCGTATTCGCGCCATTAACGAAGGCAAGAATCTGTAAAGACTCCTACGCCACCGCGCCTCGGCTGGTGAGGTAAGAGAAGCCAGTCGGCTAACTCGATACCGTCGACCCAGTGGCTAGAGGCGCCCTAATTTAAATAAGTAAGGAACCGTTATGAGCTTTGGCGGAAATGTTAACAGCGCAGTCGATATCGCCATACCTGGTGAAGGATGGCCGGATTTATCCACGGATGAATTCCGTAGTTTACGCCGTGTTCCCCATACGTTTGATAACGACTCTTTGAATTATGCGGTGACCATCGCCTCGCTAAATATCCAAGAACGATTAGAAAGCCTGATCGTAGATGGTGAAAAGCCAGTGCTGAGCAACCCGAAGATCATGCTCTACAAACGTGCGGTTTATGGTCGGGCTCACGCCGAACTGATGAAAGAGTTTGCGACTCAAGACCGCCGAAAAGAAGGCGAAAGCGTGGCAACGGATGAACCGGAACAAGAGGCACGTTTTCTTGCCCAGAGTAACAAAGATGTGCGTGCGCTACTTGGCCGCAGTGCGAATGGGATTGACTCGATATGAGCGAAACCACTTACAACAAAACCAAGCTGGAACACCTGACGGATTACATCGTCAGTCACCTGAATACCAATGTACTCGATAACAAAATCGACGCCTGGCAGGAAAACGGCTCCATCGTGCCAAACGGTGAAGACCGAGGGAACGGCGGTTACATCGTTTGTAACTGGAAGTACAACGCAGTGATCAGTATTGAAGAGTTTCCGCATCGTCTTTTAGACCCTCGTTGTCTGCTGGCATTGGTTGCCTGTTGGCTGAGCGATTACGACGTTACTCGTAATGAAGATGAGTTAGGCGACCCAGACCTTTCTGTTGATGTGATAAGCAGTGAAGTGGCGGACGTAGCCATTGAGCTGGAAATGATTGAGCCGATTGAGCTGATTCCTGACCCAGCAGGAATGATCACATGGCGAGGGGAAACCTACCGAGTACAGGCCGTTGAAATCTACACCGCCGAAGAAGCGGAGCTGGTGAATGAAGCCGCAAATTAAGGTCAATGAGCGCGATGTGCTCAACATGCAGGAAAAGCTGGCCTTACTGGCTCTGCCACCAAAAAAGCGAGTCTGGATACTGAAAACCCTTGGCCGTTGGGAAAAAGCCAATACACGAAAACGCATTAGCTCCCAAAAAGACATTAACGGAAGCGCTCTGCAGCCAAGGAAAGGAAAGAAAAAAGGCAAAGTGTTAAAGCGGATGGCAAAAGGTTTAACGCCTTATGTGAGAAACGCCAACCAGCTTGATTTGACTTGGAATAACAAGTTAACCGCAAAAATCGCAGCAAGGCACCACGTTGGTCAAAAGCAAAAAATGACCAAGCGCCAAATGCAAAAGCGATGGGGTAAACCGGATTACTCAGCACCTTGTACCAAAGGACAAGCTAGAAAGCTGAGAGAACTGGGCTACACGGTACCAAGAAAAAGCGGTAAAGGACGAAAGAAACCCAGTTTACGTGAGTTGATGGCAACCATTACCCACGGACAAGCAGGACAACTTATTCGAGAACTCTCTAATCAGCCAAATATCACCAGTTGGGATATTCCATTAGCAGAGCGTCAGATTCTCGGTAGTAAAGAACGTGAAGTGAACCGCCAGCTCATCAAGATATTTGAGCAGGCAAAACAGAGGAAATAACCAATGGCAACCGGAAAGGTAGAGGTTAACAATCTCAATTTGGCACAAGGCGGTATCCCTGAGATAGAACGTCACGTGCTTTTCATCGGGCGCACTGACCAGGTAGAACTGCAAGGCAAAGTGACCCGCATTAATAACATGACCAACCTTGATGAAGTTGTCGCTGATGATGCGCTTGGTCTTAACGTGAAGGCAGCTCAGCTTAACGGTAAGCAAAACTGGACGGGTGCGATTGTCGGCTTAGATGCAGATGATACGTGGCAAGATGCTGTTGATCTGGCGAACCGGACTGACTCATTCGAAGGCATTGCCATTTGTGACCCAGTCACGGTCAAAACTCAGTTTGATGATATGCAGTCCAAAGCAACCGAGCTGACTAGCAAACTTGGTCGTTGGGTGTTCTTCCTCGCCGCTTGTGCGGGCATTGATTCAACCCCTGATACAGGCCAAACGTGGGCAGAGTACGAAACCGCCATGCTTGACCTGGTGAAAGATGTCTCTGCAAACCTAGTGACACCCGTTCCTCAACTTAACGGCAACAACCTAGGTGTGTTGGCTGGTCGCTTGTGTGACCGAAGCGTCACGGTAGCAGATAGCCCGATGCGTGTAGCAACTGGCTCAGTCTTGAGTTTGGGTGACATGCCAACGGACAGCGCAGGAAAAGCATTAGAGATGAGCACCATCGCTACGCTGGCAGACGCCCGTTACTCACTGCCTCAGTGGTACGCCGATTTAGAAGGGGTGTACTGGTCGGACGCGACCACATTGGAAGCCAAAGGCGGCGATTATCAGTACCTCGAATACGTTCGTCCGGTTCACAAGCTTAACCGTCGTGTACGTATCAAAGCGATTCGTCGTATTGCAGACCGCATTCTTAACTCAACGCCAGCGAGTATTGAGCTCAACCGCACTTACTTCCGCAAAGAGATGCGTGATATGTCGAAAACGACAGAAGTTGGAGGCATTACCTTCCCTGGTGAAATCATGCCGCCAGAAGATGGTGACGTGACTATTCAGTGGATGACTAAAACCAAAGTGTCGATCGGTTTGATGGTTCGTCCTCACAACTGCCCGAAACACATCGTGGTCAACATCGCGCTTGATCTTACTAACCCTGCAGATTCGGAGGCGTAATCCATGAGCATGAGAATTTCTGGCAAGAACATGCATTTCTCTTTGGGTGACTACAAGCTCAAAGCTCAAAAAGTCACGTTATCCATTACCGATAATTCCGCCGTCAATAAAACCTCTGGTGTGCCAGATGGTTGGGTCGATGGTGACGTTGAAGCAAGTGGTGAAATGGAGCTGACCACGCAGCAATTCAACCTACTCAGCAAAGCCGCTAAACAAGCCGGCTCTTGGCGTGGAATGCCTGATTTTGACGCGCTGTTCTACGGCAAGATTGATAAGGATGAGCTCAAAATTGAAGCCTTCGGATGTCGTATCAAAATCTCTGATCTACTTGATGCCGATTCGAATGGAGGTAGTGCATTAGTTCACAAGCTGCCGTTCGAGGTGACAAGCCCAGACTTTGTCAGCATCAACGGTGTGCCGTACCTGCGTCCGGATGAAACCGAAGACTTGGTTCAATAACAAGGAGGCATGATGGCAGATGTTATCGACCATGCCTGCGGTCTTGAAACCCAATTCACAGAAGTGGCGCTTGCCAACCAACTGGCAAGGGCTAAGCGAATTGAAGAACGGGAAAGCGCACATGAATGCGGCGAATGTGGCGACCCAATCCCAGAAAAACGCCGCCAAAAAGTACCAGGTTGCATCTACTGCACCCAGTGTCAAAGCGAATTGGAGCGAATGACCCGATGAATTTAGCAAAGCTCTTTGTTGAGAAAATCATGAAGCCAGTCCTTGACCACTTAGATATGGTATCCGGTGGTAAAGGCACAATGAACACCCAAGCGGCCATTAATCTGATCCTGATGATTATTGCCCATGAGTCTGGAAAGTTTACTTACTCAAAACAAGTACGTGGTCCTGCATTGGGCTTTACCCAAATGGAGCCAGCCACCTTCAACTGGCTTGTCGAGTGGTTAGGTAACAGTCGCCCTCACTTGTTGGATTCACTGTCGATGTTTTGCCCCGTTGAGCACTTAGACCCTCGTTACATGGTGATTTCACCCGAGTTCGCAGTGGCAACCGCACGACTCAATTTAATTCGGTTCCCAGAAGCCTTGCCAGAAGCCGATGACCTAGAAGGTTTGGCTCGGTACGCGAAGAAGTACTGGAACACAAGCGCAGGTAAAGCAACAGCAGAAGACTACCTACAGGCATATCAATCCCTAATCGGAGAAGCAGCATGAATTTCTTAACTGGAATCGTTGGCAAGACATTGTTGGAAGTACTGAAAGGTCTGTTCTTTCAAATCAGTTGGTCAATCATCCTTGAACGTTTCGCCACACGCTCAGTGGTGTGGGGCTTAGAAACCCTAAAAGGCTTAACTAGCAATGATGTGATGCAAGAAACCGTGGATGACATCATCAACGCATTACAAGGCAAACGCTTAAAAGAAATTCCACAGAAGGAATAGCTATGGATTCATCATGGATATCGGCGATTGTGGCAACGATAGCGCTGCTTATCGCCATCATCAATGTGGTTTTCGGCAGAACGGATAAAGGGCAAAACACCGCCCGAGATCATGACCGTCGTATCCATGCCAATGAGCTAGCCACTGAGCGACTGCGCGGTGATGTCGCCGAAAAGTACGCCACTAAGCACGAACTACGGGAAGCCGTAGATGATTTGAAAGATTCTATTAACGGACGGTTCGACCGTTTGGAAACCAAGTTAGATAAAGAGAGAGATGTAGCATGAGCAAGCAAATTGTACTAACGGTCGGTGATGCAGATATCACGTTCGTCCCAACAGAAGCAGATTACAACGACTACATGAACGCGTTGGCACAGGGGGAAATCGTGAACTCTGCACATAACTTTCTGATGAACACTGTTACAGAAGAAAGCAAAGAAGTATTCCGTGAACTGACGAACGAGAACCCAGGTGCAGCGATTCAGGTTGTGGGTGAAGTTCTCAAGGAATACACGCCGAAGCTGCAAATCAAAGTAAAAAAATAGATGCCCTTGTTCGGGCTATGGACTCCAACGAGCTCGAACAAATGCTCACCTGGCGCCGTAAGTGGTTGCCGGGTGAGACAGACAGCGAAGAGAACCTTGCAAGGGCCATTTGGTTAGAGCGTCAGTATTGGGAAAACATGCAAGCTGCCACCGCTAACGGGGTTGCCAAGGCGTTTAGCTGATAAGGAACACGATGTTACCAGAAGCACTCAGATTTCAAGTTGGATTGATTGACCAGATTTCTAAACCTCTGGGCAATATTCAACGCAATTTGAATGATGTCACCAATACCTACCGTCAGGGTACTCATACCATGATGGCAGGAGCGGCAGGCATGGTGGGTGCTGGTTTTGCATTGCAACAAGCCTTGATGCCAGCGATTGAGATGGACAGGGCATTAGGTGAAGTGAAATCACTTGGTGTTGCCGATGACCAGCTAAAAACCCTTACCCAAACAGCAATGAAGTTTTCGGTTGAATACGGTAAGTCGGCCACTGAATTTGTGGCGGCTTCGTATGATATCAAATCTGCTATGGGGGATATGACAGGCGATGAACTGGCGGGTGTCACAAGAAGCTCGGCTATTTTAGCCGCTGCGACTAAAGCAGATACGGCCACCATTACCAACTACATGGGTACCATGTACTCGGTTTTTAAAGACCAAGCCGATCGGATTGGTAAAGACAACTGGGCTGAACAAGTTGCAGGTATGACCGCAAAATCTGTCGAGAGGTTCAAAACCACGGGTCAAGGAATGTCGGATGCGTTTAAAGGTGTTGGCGCATTAGGTAAAACTCACGGCGTAGCCATTCAGGAGCAAATGGCAGTGCTTGGCCTGCTGCAAGGTTCTATGACAGGAAGTGAAGCGGGAACTCGTTATAAAGCCTTTATGAGCGGCGTGGTAAAAGCGCAAGACAAGCTAGGCATGGCGTTTACCGACAGCAACGGGAAGATGCTGCCAATGTTCGACATTATGTCGAAACTACGCAACCAATTCGGTGACTTAGATTCACTGGAAATTGACCAGATTAAGCAAGCTTTCGGCTCGGATGAAGCCGTGCTGCTTATCACCGACTTGATAGGTAAAACGGGTGAGCTGCAATCAAGCGTCAAAGACCTAAATGATGCCAGTAACTTAAATACGGCAATTAACATGGCTGGAGCGATGACCGACCAATGGGAACGACTTGAACAAGGCGTGTTTGCGGTTCGAACTGCTTTTGGCGCGGCGTTGTTGCCTGCTCTCTTGCCAGTGATTTCGAGCTTGGCCGATGGTGCGATAGAAATCATCGAATGGACAGAGATGTTCCCGAACCTGACAAAGTACATTGGTTTTGCTGCCATGGCGATTTTAGGTGCAGCAGCAGCAGGTGGTGCTTTTACCTTAATGATGGGTGTCGGTAAACAAGCCATGGCGACTTATATGCTCACCATGAAGATGTTTACAGGGGTGAACTTTTTACTAACCAAAGGAATGGCAGCGCTTCGCGTTGCAATGCTAGCGGTAAACATCGCAATGATGGCTAACCCAATTGGATTCATTGTTGGTGCTGTAGTAGCCGCAATTGCCGCAGTTGGTGCGCTGATTTTCTACTGGGATGATTTGAAAGCCTCGTTTGGTGACACAACATGGTTCCAAGTACTAGAAGGGGCGATCACTCTAATCACTCTCCCATTCAGAGCTATGTTTGAGTTCATCAAGGCAGGTTGGCAATGGGTCATGAGCGGCTTTACCGACACTAGTGGATTTGCATTTATCGGTGATATGGCTAACTCAATGAAGGAAGTTTTTTCCGGAGTGTTCAATTGGATTACCCAGAGCCTAGCGGGAATTTGGGACTCAGTGAAAGGACTCATTGATTGGATTCCAGGTCTTAGCGGTGATGACAGTTTAGATGTGAAATCTAAATCGGTTCAAAGCGCTACGCCTCGTGCACAAATTCAACCAGGTGGCGCAGCTAAGAACATTGCCAGCTACCAAACCAGCTCGACCAACTACGGTGGAGTGGCGATTTATCCAACCTACATGAACAGCCCGCAAGACATGGCGAGTGAAATAGAAATGGCGGCAGGCTAATGGCGGATTACAAATACCAGGACATTTTGATTGAGAACGGGGATGTGGTGCTCGATGCAGGCCGCAACCCAATCTTGATTCAAGACCGTGCGGTGATCGCCCAAGATATCAAACACGCCATCATCGAGAGCAACTTAGCGGTGGACTTAATCGCTGAGCGAAGCCCGTCAAAGAAAGCCGATATCCGTACCAAGCTGGAACTGCTGGTTGAAGAAGACGTTCGATTGGTACCAGGTACCGTGCGTTTGGATGAACCGACCGAGGGCACGATTTACGTGTTTGCCGACACCATGGACTTTGGCGAGTTGCAATTAGAGATAGTGAATAACGGAGAGCGTTAATGACTGATATTCCAAAACCAGACTATTCCGAACTGGTGAAGCAATCCGGTATCCCAACCGATGAAGCAGGTTGGAAGAAAGTACTCAAAGAGGAGATGGACAAAGAAGGTTCCATCATCTCAAACGACTCGCCGTTCTCTCCATTTTGGCGCCTTATCGAAGCCACGGTCGTGAAAGTCACGATGTGGCTCATCAATACCTTATTGGTTGGCTATGTTTTACCGAACATGTTTGTTGCAACTGCCGTTGACCAATGGCTCGACTTGTTGGCGTGGCAATGCAAACTCACCCGTAAAGGAGCAACCAAAGCCAAAGGCATGATCGCCTTTCAACGTTCTGCGGCTAAAGGCCCCGCCTTGGTGATCCCCAAAGATACATGGGTTCAAACCGAACCGATTAACGGCACGATTTACCGGGTAAAGGTGCTTGCCGATACCACGATGCCAGAAAACGACACCATGGTGATGGCAGAGGTCGAGGCGGAGAACGAGGGGGCGGCTTACAACCTAGGTGAAGGTTATTACCACATTTTACCTACTGCGATACCGGGCATCGGCGCAGTGACGAACCCTGCCGAATGGTTGAATGAAGCAGGGGCAGACAAAGAGAGTAATGACGAACTCCGCCTGCGTATTCGTAACCAGTGGAGCGCAGTCGCAAGATGGCACATTGATGCGGCTTACCGTTCACTGCTCACCAGTCGCGCAGGTATCAATGACGACAATGTCTATTTTGAGCACAACGCCCCGCGTGGTCCTGGTACTGCAAACGCGCTCATCCTTTTAGACACGGGTGAACCATCGGCAGAAATGTTGGCAGATTTGAATGAGTACATTCGTGTCGAAGGTCAGCACGGTCATGGTGATGATCTGCAAGTGCTAGCGATGCCAGAAACGACCCACGATATTGTTTGCCGGGTTTGGCCGCTTCGTTCCTTAACGATGGAAGACCGAGACGCGTTGCGCATTAAAGTGGAGCAGTTCATTGGTGCGGCTTTCCGTGAAAACACCGACTACTCACCAACGGTCACTAATCCGGTTCTACGATTCAGTTTTTCAAGGCTAGGGCAGGAATTGCATGCGCAGTTCTCAGAGATTGAATCGCTCGAATTCGAGAATGCCGACATCATCAACAATCTGGCGGTGCCGCGAATTAATTCTTTGGGGGTGACGATTGAAAATTCCTGAGATTAATCTGCGTTATTGGATGGGAAGAGGCGAGCTGGCTAAGTTCGCCCGAGCCATGCGCAATTACTGGGAACACGTGAGAGCGGCATTCGAAATGCCACTGCAGCAGCATGATCCGTTAACCGCCCCAATTGCACTGGTAAACATTCTCGCCTGGCAACGTGAAATAGAACGCTTAGGGCAAGAGCCGGAAGAGTTATTTCGAATCCGTGTTGCTCACGCTTATGGCTTCGCTCGTGACGCGGGAACGATAGCAGGTTGGGAAGATATGTTCGCCAAGTTGGGTTATCCGCACATCGGGCAAGACGAGCGTTTAGCCAATGTGGATTGGGATGTAATCAGTCTAAAAATCCGCGACGGCGATTTAACCAATGTTCCCAAGCTGCTAGATACAGTAATCAGACAATACGGCAGAACCTGCCGCCGCTATCAATACACCAGTTATGTCGAAATGCCGTTGGCAGCGCGAAGCAAGAACGTCGAAGCGCAATACACCACGTCTCACGTTAAGACTCGACTCAACGTTGGCATGCTTCCAAGTGTGCTGAACGTCGACTGCGAATATTACCAAGCCACAGTGAAGGGTTAAGGAATTACTAAACATGGCAAATACCACTGACAAGTCAATTTTAACCGCCGCAGGTAAAGCACTGTTGGCACAGCTCAACGCTGAAGAAAAACCACTAATCATCGACAAGATGATGTTCGCCAATGTACCCAACCGCCCAGAGTTTCCGCAGCCAGATGATGTGGTACCGACTGACGACATTGTTCATCAAGAACAGGTTGAACAGCGCGGCCGTCTTTCTGCAGACTCGGTGATCTACAGCACCACTTTGACCAGCGATGTTGGTCCGTTTGAGTTCAACTGGACTGGCGCATACTGCTCTGAATATGGCGTACTAGTCACGATTGACCATCACGCGCTTACACCTAAAACAGCTGATGAGCCGGGTGTCGCGGGTAATACTTTGGTGCGTTCGGTCGTCCTTGAATACAAAGACATTGCAGAAATCACCAATATCACGGTAGATGCATCAAGCTGGCAATATAACGCCACTGACCGCATGAAAAAGATGGACAGCGATGTGGCGCAATCCATCATCGACCAAAATGGCAAAGACTGGTTTATCGAAGACGGTTTCTTGGTCACACCATCAGGTGAAGCCTACAACATCAAAGCGGGTGCCGGTTATGTGTCGGGCAACCGTGTAAGCATGGAATTTGACCGCAGCGTTCAGGTTCCCAACAAACCATCGTTCATTTATATCGATGCACACCGCGAAGGCACTCCAACTGGTGAACAGGTTACCCTGTTTGATTTCGTCATCACGGCCGAAGAGAAAGACGATTACATCGACTCATCAACAGGCAAAGATATCCCACATTTCGTGTGCAAAATTGCTGAGGTTTTAGCCGATGGATCGGTGAGTGATTTGAGGCCGGAATCCTGGGTAAAGGAGAACTTTGTCGATAAGACTGGCTCAAAAAAAGGTCTTACGGTTCGTGCAAAACCGAGTAATGAAAAACAAACAGAGTGGTATCGACCTGGTCTGTTTGATGTTTCGTCATTCGGTGAGGTTGGCGGGGATGCAGAGAATGAAATCATTGCCGATGATGCATTTAGAGACACACGAGAAGAAATGCTGGCGGCAGGCGGCGGCAAAATGTTTATGCCATCGACGCGGTATACCGTGAAAACACCCGTCATTCCAGACCAATCCGATACCGCTGGCAAATTTGTTATTGAAGGGGAAAGCCAGAACACAGCGAGAATTGAAACTGACCAAGACATCGACGTTATTGTCTCTCGTGAGCGTTTAACATTGAACCGAGTTAAGTTGGTCAATACACACGCAAACAAGATTGGTCGTGGTGTTGCTACCAATAACACAAAGCAGTCTTCAGTATCCAGTCATCGAGACTCTATTATTGAGGGCTTTCGCTTTGGTGTTTGGCACCGCTACTCGCTTTGGAACGAGTTTAGAAACCTCAATTTCATCGATAACGTCTGTGGTATTCGACTTTCTCGTCATGCTTATCAGGCCGACAACAGTAACCCATTGCCGACTAAGGGCTGGAACAGTTGGGAAGATGGCTGGTTTCACAATGCCATTGTGATGGATCAAGTCTATTGCGAAGGTGGTGAAGTCGGGATCTGGGCTGCGATGATGTGTGGAACCTTAATAGGTTGCACCACACAAGGCCAACGTGCTGATGGGGTAACCAATGATGTGCTGCCTGATGGTCTACACGGTACGGGAGTATTGTTGGACTGCGGATCTGATACCACTCGTTCTGGTTGGAACAACACTATCATCAGCCACTATTGTGAGTTCTCTGATGTTGGTCTGCATGCGATTGGGCAAAAGTATGTCGGCATTGATGGCTTTTTCATGCAAGGCGGAGACGCATCTAATCGCGCTAAAAGCATGTTGATTGCTGAAAATTCCTTAATTATGGCCAGAGGTGTGGTCGGTCAGGACTATTGGGAAGATGGCTTATTTAAGGCGCTGAACAACGGAACAATTGTTTTAGAAGGTGGTCATTCTGGGCCTAAGATTGGTGCGGAGTTTAATGTCGATGCGACGTCTGAGGTGTTACCGAGAGGTCAGTGCGATTTAGACAAAAAAGTCTTTAGGATATCTAAACCGTTAGGCGTTGCTGAAATGACCTGGACGCTCACCACTGTTGTGCCGGATTACTCAGTGATGAAGCTGTACTTTGTCGGTCAGTATGATGGCTATCAGGAGAGGGCCGGAGAATGCACCATATACAATCTTCAATCTACTTCTGAAACCATTATCCAATGGCCAGCCAAGTCGGTCTTCAATAGTGAAACAAGTTTATGGGAAGTGAAGCCTGGGAACATTATTGGAGTTGACGTGACCGCATCGAATAGCGGAACTGTTCAAATTAAGTTATCAGGCAATCAAGCTTATTACTTTAGGGTCATCGCTCAAGTGGTGGGTGGTGAAAACGTATCGAATACAAGTATCGGATTAATTGGGGTGTAATATGGCATTAACAATGACTTACGCAAAGAGTGTGGCTGGAATGGCTGAGCCAATCATTTATCCAGACGCCTATTGGCGAATTTTAAAGTTAGAGGGGTCAAAAGACGAATTACTCGTACAAGTAGAGGTGCTACAGACGTCAGAGTCCAAAGGAACGGTTGGCTTGTTTCCATTCACGTTTACCCCTGACCCAGAAGGTGTTAATTATCACCAACAGGCCTATGACTATTTAAAGACGTTAGAACCTTTTCAAGGTGCAGTAGATAGCTAATTGGTTTTAAAGAGAACTAGAGCATGTTAACTCTCAACGGAACTCAAATCTCACTCAAGAACCTGCGCATTAGCGTTCGCCAACAACTCGCCGGACAAGATATGTCCGGCCAGTCCTCATCGACTGACCAAGCTGAAACAGGTAACAAAGGCAAAGTGTTGTCCGTCAGTGGCGTGATCCCATTCAATAAGAGTGAAACCCTAAGCAACCTTTTCACCATGGCTGGCGGGCAAGATAACAGTGCCCGCCAAATTTATCGCATCAGCAATAATACCGCCGCTGCGCTCAAAATCCGCCAGGTTAAATTCCAAGGCACTATCCGAGCCGATGAACAAGAGAGCAACCGACAATGGAACGTGGCTTTTGAGTTGGTCGAGCACTTATCCGTTCCTGAGCGTGTTGAACAGCGGCAGGAAGATAAACCAGCGACACAACAGCAGGTGCAAGGGGTGACTACTCCGGTAGAAACAGGCCAAAGTGAAGACGTTCCGCCGGATACCAGCGTCGAACTCACAGGCATCATGAAGTTTCTAAAATCACTAGACGAAATATTGTCATAGGGAGGAGTGATGGAACCAAGCCATAAGTTTGTTTGCAGAGCCTATCTTGGCAGCCAAAAGGTTAAAGCAAAGAACCATCGCATTCTCTTTGATGTGAATACACCTGGTCGCTGCTCGATTTCCGTTGAAGGTACTCCGAAGGTAAACACCATTATTGCCGTAGATATTGGATGGGGTGACAGCATATCGAGAGTATTTCTTGGTTACATCGAACGGGTGCAAGCATCAGAAAAAGGGTGGTCAGAACTGTTTTGTCGCGAACTGGCGGCATTGTTGTTTAAGCCACTCGATATTACGCTTCGTCATCCGACATTGATGCAATTGCTTAGCGATGTAACCAACAAAACCGGACTGCAGTTTGTGGTACCAGAAGCGGCCTACAGTAAAACTTCTATCCCTTGTTTTTACAGTGATGGTAATGGATATCGAGTGATGGACGAGCTGTCTCAAGCCTTCGGTATTGAAGACCTGTTTTGGCAGCAGCAGGGAAACGGCCAAATCTATGTGGGCACTTGGAAGGATTCTTACTGGGCAGATAAGCCGGTGACTATTCCTGATAGCTTAATGACGGGGCACACTACCGCCAAGTCAGTGAAAATCCCCGCAAGCCCTAAGCTAAGACCTGGTGCAATCGTCAATGGCCTACGCTTGGTGGGTGTCGATTTCCAAGGAACAGAGGTGAAGCTGACATGGACGTAAATGCAATTAAGCGGATCATCTTCCGACTGTTTCCTGAGCTGACTGGACGTTGGCATTTACCGCGTTGGGGTAAAGTGGTTGCGTTACCTGAGTTGCCAGAAGAGGGCGACATGTCTGATCGCTTTTACCCGCATTACGCGGTGGACGTTCAGCTGCTTGATGAAAGGGGCGTGGAGTTCAAAGACAAATCACCACTTCAGGCAGTACCACTACCAATACCTGGTGTAGGTGAATATGCAGGAAGACTTGAGCCGCCTGCAATCGGAAGCATTGTGGAAATAGGCTTTATGTTCGGCCAACCGGATAAACCGTTTATTCGTTGTGTGCTGCCATTGGGATTCAAATTACCAGCGATTAAGCAAGGTGAAAGCCGTTACCAACAGCGCCAAGGTGTTTACCAGTTGGTCGACGAAGAAGGTAACTTTGAAAGCAAGACCGACAAAGACAACATCACCGAATGTTTAAACCAACGCATCAAAGTGCTGGAAGATAAAATCGAAGAAATCACCAACAACAAAACCACTACTGCAAAGAAAATCATAGAAGTCGCTGACCTCATCACCATGAATGGCGGTAAAGGTGTTGTGCAAGGTGACTGCATTTGTGCCTACACGGGCAAACCTCACTCTGATTTGTCATCGACAGTTAAGGCAGGTAAATAACATGGCAATGAGTAAAACATCACTTAAACAGAAGTTGGAAACCGAACTCCAGGCACAAGGGTTCGTTCTTACAGGTGAATTCGCCATGGCAGGGAAAATGGCAGAAGCGATCGCCAATGCCGTGTATGACGAAATCACACAAAATGCCAAAGCAAACATATCGAGTGGCAGCTCTGCCGGAGAACATCCAATAATCTAGAAACCGATTCTAGCCATACCAGGCGCCCACCAAGGGCGCTTTTCTTTTGCCTCGAATATCAGCAGTAATTACGCGCCCGATGCGGCTAAACCACGAACAGGAGCATCCAGTGACGGAACGCGACCTATAGGTGACGGAATCCGCACTCCTCCTCCCCACCTGCGACGTTTTCGATCTGGTTTTTTCGCAATTTTGATTTAGTGAAAATCTACGGGGCCAGAAGAGGCGTAAAACACGCTCTAAAGCCTTTTGCTATAAGGGCTTCGAGTGATATTAAAAGCCGCTGGAAAGGGCTTATATTGCGCTTAATACAAATTCAACAATTGCGATTTTTTTCGATAAATTGCAGTAATAACGATCTGCAAAGATCTGATGTGATGCTGTAAGTTATTGATTATTAATGTTGCAGTGTGTTTTTTGTCAGTTTATTAAAGATCTGGTGTGCAAAATTAAAGATCTCTTTAGTTGGCAGCAAAAGCAGGTGGAATAAGGCTTTAGCGCCAATTTAACAACAAAACTGTTTTTTCAAATTTGTTCATAGGATGAAGATGGGAAAGTGAACGGAAAAAGAGAATAAAGCAATGACAGAAAACGTGATTTTGTCAGGTATCCATAAATTTACCGTGTGGGAATTCTAGGGCAAAAGGCAGGTTGAACTTAACTATTAGAACGCTTCTAGCTAGCTCTGTTTCAGTGAACAGTGCTTGGAAACAAAAGTGGCGACATCAAATTGCGTCGCCACTTCATCGCCATTCAAACCCTATTAAATATCTAAATGATTGATAAATAAAGGTTATATATTATGGTTCGTCTTACTTAGTGTAAGATTGAGCGATGTTGTCGATACGCTCATTAGCACGTGCAGCTTCTTCTTGAGCAGACATTGCTGCGTCTTTAGACATTTGAACGTCAGATTGAAGAGTTTGTACGTCTTGGCTTAGCATGCTAACTTGGTTGCTTAGTTCGTCTAGTTTAGCTGTAGTTGCGTCATCAGAAGAAGCACAACCTGCTAGTAGAAGTACTGAAGTTGCTGCAGCTGCGATCAACGTTTTGTTCATATAAGAACTCCTTGCTTATAGTGGAAGTCTCGCTCCATAGTTTTTGTTAGAGGCGAGGTTAAATGTGGATACATTGTATCAGTACATGATGTAGCAAAAGTCAAAAAAATCCAAGAATTTCATGGAGTACCTGACGTTAACTTTTACCTGAGCCTAACAAAAGGTCGTGTTTACCCTTTCATTGACTCCCACAACAGTCCTCATAGCAGACATTTTTGCCACGTGCCTGATATCAATAATTTAGACGATATTGACGCAAATGAAAGCTTCTCTCCACAAATAAACGCAATATGCATGGATAAGCCTTAATAATCCGCGTATTCGCCATGACAACCGTGTATTGATGAACATAAGTTTAGGGCATAGATTGAAGCTGTGCCCCCTGAACTTGTATGAGTCTCAAAAGTAACTCTATTTTTTCTTCAATAATTAGTTTGTGTGATCTCTATCTATACTCCTATGATTTGCGGTATTATAGCGGGCTTTTATTTTTTGCTACGTTAGAGCGGAACGACATTACAGAGCGCTCATATTGACTGATTTATTGGAGAATACTTTGCAATTTAAAGATCTAGGCCTAGACAACCGATTGTTGAAGAACCTAAAACACTACGATTTCAAAAAAGCGACTGAGATCCAACAGCAAGCAATTCCTGTTGCGATTGCAGGCAAGGATCTATTGGCATCTTCGAAAACGGGTTCGGGCAAGACTTTGGCGTTTGTATTGCCGATGCTTCACAAGTCACTTAAGACAAAATCGTTTTCTGCTAAAGATCCTCGAGCGGTCATCCTGGCGCCAACGCGCGAATTGGCCAAACAAGTTTATGGTGAACTGCGCTCGATGCTGGTTGGTTTATCATACGAAGCAACCTTGATTCTTGGCGGCGAAAACTTTAACGATCAAGTCAAAGCACTGCGTCGTTACCCTAAATTTATCGTGGCAACACCAGGGCGTTTAGCGGACCACCTGGAGCACCGCTCTCTATTTCTTGATGGACTAGAAACTCTGGTTCTGGATGAAGCGGACCGTATGTTGGATTTGGGCTTCGCACCTGAACTTCGTCGTATTCATAATGCCGCGAAACACCGCCGTCGTCAGACGTTGATGTTCTCGGCAACGCTAGACCATGCAGAAGTAAACAGCATTGCTTCTGAGATGCTTAATGCGCCAAAACGTATCTCGATCGGTGTTTCTAATGAAGAGCACAAAGATATCACGCAGAAATTCTACTTGTGTGATCACCTGGATCATAAAGAGGCGATTCTTGAACGCGTCCTGACTGAAGCTGAATACCGTCAGGTGATTATCTTCACGGCAACGCGTGATGACACTGAACGTTTGACCGCTAAGCTGAATGAGCAAAAGCTTAAGGCCGTTGCATTGAGTGGCAACTTAAATCAGACGCAACGTAATACCATTATGAGCCAGTTTGAGCGCGCGGTGTTTAAGATTCTTGTTACTACCGATGTCGCCTCTCGAGGTTTGGATATTGCAACCGTTACGCATGTCATTAACTTTGATATGCCGAAGCACACCGAAGAATATGTTCACCGTGTTGGCCGTACAGGGCGTGCGGGTAATAAAGGTGACGCAATTTCGCTTGTGGGTCCAAAAGACTGGGATAGCTTTAAACGTGTTGAGGCATACTTGCAACAAGACTTGTCGTTCTCAGAATTTGAAGACCTAAAAGGCAAGTTTAAAGGGCTTAAGCCACGCAAACCGGATATGCGTAACAAGAAGACGACGGCTAAAAAATCGCGTCCTGAGGCTAAGAAAGTTGCGAAGAAGCCGATTAAGCGCGACAAGACCTTCTACAAAAATGTCTCTGTTGGTGATGATGTATTCATCCCTAAAAAGAAACCTACAGAACCGAAGACAGAAGATTAATTTTTAGAATATTCCCCATTCTAGCCAAGAAAAAGCTCCGCAAAAATCGCGGAGCTTTTTTATATTTCTAAGTCAGAAAAGCCAGTCACTAAATCTGGAACTGTTTCAGTTCCTGTTGTTGATTTTCTGCTAGGCCAGACAGCTCTTGTGCCGCTGCCGCTGATTGAGTAATACCTGTGACGTTCTCACTGACCAGTTGATAGATATTTGACAAGTTATTGTTGATGTCTGTTGTCACTTGCTTCTGTTCTTCTGACGCGGTCGCCACGTGTGCGTTCATGGCATTCAAATCAGAAATAGACTTACTGATATTATTGAGTGAAAGGCTGACTTCTTCCGCAATTGCTTGGTTATCTCTTAACATTGCCAGGCTAGAGTGCATGCTTTCATTTGCTGTCCCTGATTGTTGCTGAAGGTCCTCAATGATCACCTGGATTTCTTTGGTTGACTCTTGAGTTCTGGCCGCGAGCATGCGCACTTCATCTGCCACGACAGCAAAGCCACGGCCACTTTCACCTGCTCGAGCTGCTTCTATTGCTGCGTTTAGTGCCAGCAAATTAGTTTGTTCAGAAATGCCTTCAATGACGTCAATAACACGTCCAATTTGCTCAGATTGTTCTTTTAATGACGTGACAACTACTGCGGCAGCATTAAGCTGGTCGGCCATTTTCGCGCTTGCTCGAGTACTCTCTTCGAACATGTTTAGGCTGTCTGTGGCGATCTGTCGAGCCTCTGTCGCAGCGCCGTCTGCCAATTGTGCATTATTGGAGACTTCTGCGGCTGCCGATTCCAATTGATTGATTGCAGAGGCAACCTGTTCGACTTCCTGTTTTTCCTGATCGGAATTGGCACTGCTCTGTGTCATGACCGTCGCAAGCTCGGTGGAGGCAGAGGCGACATCTTCGCTGATACGAACCAGTGATCCGACGGTGTTACGCAGCTGAATGATAGTCTGGTTCACATCATGAGAAAGTTGGGATACTTCGTTTTTTCCGACTTCTTCAGCGGTAACTAACAGGTTTCCCTTCGCAACTTCACGCATGGTGTTTTGTAAGTTACGAATTGGGGTCACAATATAGTTGGCTAAGATCCAGCTAATCAGGGATGCGGCTAACAGGATAATTGCGATAGATATGGCACTTTGAGTTAAGGTGTCAGAATGCACCTTTCCGTTGGCTTCGACGTCGCTGATTACGGTCTGATTCAGCTTTTCCGACAGGTTATCAATAGCGGTAATCATCTCCTCGCCCGCGACTCGGTAATGTTCCATCGCACTTTCTAACTTCTGATTGAAGTCAGCGGTAGCGTATTGATTTGCGTGCTTTTGGGCTAGTAATGGCGTCATCGTGACCCGCGTGAAATCCACATAATGGTTCATGGCTTCGCGCATGGCGGTAACTTCTGACTGAACGCCTGGTAGATCATTAATGGAATCTAAGAATTCACGGCTTTCTGTTTGTCGTTGCGATAACTCTTGATTTAAGGATTGGACATCCTCGGCTTGAAAAAGGCTGTAAATCGCTTTAATGCGCATTGCATAGGTATTGTCGACAATGGCGCTCAGCTCATCTTTATGAACGACAAGAGAGTGTGTGGACGTCGAAACCTTATTGAATGCGTGATCTAACTTATTTATTCCGACCGTGAGTCCTATAACAAGTAAAACGACAGTAAATAAAACAGGTAAAAATACCTGTAACTTAATAGATAGCGTGCTTAGAAATTGACGCATAGTTAACCTCAAACTGAATGAATTATTATGTGTTTTATTATTGGATTTGAATTTTAATCAATCTCTTTTTTAAATCAATAGGTTAGATTTATATCTCTATAGATTGACGTTATATAAATAGTTCAAGTTTGAAATGGCTATTCAAGTGATGAAGGTATTGAAGGTAAATCGTAAATATAAATTGAGAAGAAATGTAAGCATCAGATTAATCGGTCAATTTCCATACGGGGTGGGTAATGTGTCATAGAGGCTTCAACTAAGTGAAACACAACTGTCACATTCGAGTTCTAAAGTGAGCACCGTTCAAGTGAAACACAACGGCAATAAAGCCACTTTAAGGAAATTGTGATGAAAAAGACAGTAATCGGTGCAATCGCACTTCTAGGCGCAATGGCAGTGACTCCTGTTTCTGCTAAAGAAACTATCTCTGCAGTGGGTTCTAGCAGCGTAACTCCACTGATGGAAGTTTTCTCTGAAACATACATGAAGACGAACCCTGAAGTATTTATCGAAGTTCAGGGCCCTGGTTCTTCTGCTGGTGTTAAAGCAGCAAAAAATGGTTCGGCTGACCTAGGTATGTCTTCTCGTAACCTAAAAGACTCAGAAAAAGAACCAACGCTTATCGAAGAAGTTGTTGCTCGTGACGGTATCGCGGTTGTAGTTAACCCACAGAACAACCTAAAAGGTCTTACTGCGGAACAAGTAACTTCTATCTACAAGGGTGAAGTATCAAACTGGAAAGAAGTGGGCGGTGAAGATAAGCCAATCGTAGCTATCACTCGTGACACTGCTTCTGGTACTCGTGGTGCATTCGAAGACATCATGGCGCTTAAAATGAAAGTTTCTGGTAAGAAAGTTTCTGCTATCTCTCAACGTGCACAAGTTGCTAACGGTAACGGTGCTCTAAAAACTATGGTTGCTTCTAACCCATACGCAATCGGCTACATCTCACTAGGTACTGTAGACAACACAGTTCACGCGCTAGCAATCGACAGCGTAGATGCGACAGTGGCTAACGTTAAAAACGGTTCTTACAAAGTCGCTCGTCCTTTCCTTGTTCTTTACAAAGAAGGCAAGCCATCTGCTGAAACGCAAAAATTCCTAGATTGGATGCTAACTGAAGATGCTCAAAAGCTAGTTGACCAAAACGGTTACATCTCAGTTCACTAATCTTATCGTGACACTTAAGTTTGCTCAGCCCACTGTTTAGGGCTGAGCCTTTTCATCCATAGCGTTCGTTGGCTAACAACCAGAACCGTGAGATTTTTAAATGACCATCGCAACAAATAGTGAAAAGCTTATGAATACTGACGCTAAAGCTATCAGCAAGCCAGGCCTGCGCGAGAAACGCCGTGTAGACTGGAAAGAGCGTATCTTCCACGGCTTGTTCCTCACCAGTGCCGTTATCGGCATCGTATCATTGGCAGTAATTGCTTACTTTATTGTTCGAGAGAGTATTCCTGCATTTCAAGAAGTTGGGGTCTCGGGCATTGTTTTAGGTCAAAACTGGCTACCACCTGCACTTTACGGTGTTGCAACCATGATTGTTGCTTCCGTTGTTTCGACAGCTGGAGCGGTAATGGTCGGTGTTCCGGTTGGTGTTTTGACTGCAATCTTTATCGCTGAAATCGCACCAAAACGTTTGGCTGACATCATTCGCCCAGCGGTAGAACTACTGGCTGGTATTCCTTCGGTAGTTTATGGCTTCTTTGGCCTGGTTATCATCGTTCCTTTGATTCAAAATATCTTTAACGTGCCAGCAGGTAACACGATTCTTGCCGGTATCATCGTTCTTGGTGTGATGATTCTACCGACGGTTATTACGGTCTCTGAAACTTCTATCCGTGCTGTACCTCGCGCATACAAAGAAGGTTCACTGGCACTTGGCGCTTCAAAAATTTACACCATTTTCAAATTGCTTGTTCCTGCGGCTCGTTCAGGAATTATGACGGGTGTGATTCTTGGTATCGGTCGTGCTTTAGGTGAGACGATGGCAATCATCATGGTAATGGGTAACGCACCGGCAATGCCAGAAGGCATTCTGGACTCTGCACGTACACTAACCGCGAACATTGCGATTGAGATGTCTTACGCAAGTGGTGTTCACGCGAACGCACTTTACGCTACTGGTGTGGTACTGCTGGTCTTCATCATGTCGTTGAACGCTGTACTTCTTTACCTAAACCGAGAAAAAGCGAAGTAATCGCTCGTTAAAGGTGACTATTATGGATCGCGCAAAACTAAAACAAGCTCGCCAGTTCAAAGATAACGTCTTTAACGCTTTCGTTTGGATTTCGGCAGGATTAACGGTAGGTTTTTTGTTCTGGATTATCTGGTACATCCTATCAAACGGTCTGCAACACGTAGATTGGAAATTCATTACTGATAACTACACTCGTACAGGTGATGAACACGGTATCTTCCCGATGATCGTGTCAACCATCTATATGGTTATCGCATCTATCGCTGTGGCAGCGCCACTCGGTATCATGACGGCTATCTATCTGACTGAATACGCAAAAGTCGGTAGCCGTTTAGTGAAAGTAATTCGATTCTGTACTGAATCCCTGGCAGGTATCCCGTCGATCATCTTCGGTCTGTTCGGTATGACTTTCTTCGTGGCAATTCTTGGTCTTGGTTTCTCGATTCTATCGGGTGCACTGACACTAAGTATTCTGATTCTGCCAGTTATCATCCGTACCACGGAAGAAGCATTAATGGCAGTACCACAAACATACCGTGAAGGCTCGTACGGCCTTGGCGCTTCTAAAATTTACACTATCTGGCGTTTGATTCTTCCGAGCGCAATGCCAGGTATCTTAACCTCGGTCATTCTTAGTATTGGTCGTGTCATTGGTGAGTCTGCTCCAGTATTCCTGACAGCAGGTATGGTGGCTCGTATTCCTGATTCTCTATTCGATTCGGGCCGTACGTTAACCGTTCACCTATACAAACTGACTACCGAACTGTTTACCGTTGAAGAATGGAATCAGGCATACGGTACGGCAACAGTGCTTATCGTGGTTGTGCTTTTGATCAACATGGTAACTAAACTGATTGCAAGACGTTTTAACACCGCAACTTACTAACTAAACCAATTAAGAACGCACGTTAAAAGACACGAATTTAAGATTTAAGAGATTAAGAACATGAACAAGTTTGATATTGAAAACCTAGACCTATTTTACGGCGAAAACCAAGCACTGAAATCTATTCACCTGCCTATTCCTGTTCGCCAGGTAACGGCGCTTATCGGCCCATCAGGCTGTGGTAAGTCTACATTGCTACGTTGTTTGAACCGCATGAACGATCTTATCGAAGGCGTTAAGATCACCGGTAAACTGGCAATGGATGGAGAAGACATTTACGGCAACATTGATGTCGCAGATCTTCGTATCAAAGTCGGTATGGTATTCCAAAAACCGAACCCATTCCCAATGAGCATTTACGAGAACGTGGCTTACGGTTTGCGTGCTCAAGGGGTGAAAGACAAAAAGCACATTGATGAAGTGGTTGAGCGTTCACTGCGTGGCGCAGCGCTTTGGGACGAAGTGAAAGACCGTCTTAAGTCGCATGCATTTGGACTTTCTGGTGGTCAGCAACAGCGTCTGTGTATCGCACGTACGATTGCAATGGAACCGGATGTAATCCTAATGGATGAGCCAACCTCGGCACTGGACCCAATTGCAACGCACAAAATTGAAGAACTGATGGAAGAGCTGAAGAAGGACTACACCATCGTTATCGTAACTCACTCAATGCAACAGGCGCGTCGTATCTCTGACCGCACTGCATTCTTCCTGATGGGTGAGCTGGTTGAGCATAACGAAACACAGGTGATCTTCAGCAATCCACAAGATGACCGAACTCAAGGTTACGTAAACGGTGACTTTGGTTAATTAACAAAATTTATTGGCATAAATACATAACTATAAGCGATGGTAACTTTGCCCCTCTTTATGAGGGGCTTTTTTTTACAGTTTCTCAAGCTGAGGGGTAGAGCGCGTGCTTTTCGCCTTTGCTAACTTGTCGATATTAGCTAACAGGGAATCTGAGTTCCAAGGCTGCTGTTGAGCGCTGAAACGAGCCTGATTCATCACTTCAAGATCGTGTTTTACTGCCTCCACTGCCTCTGAATTCAGTGATTCTCGGTTGGTTTGCAGGTATTCGCTAACGACTCTTTCAATTCTGGCAGGATCACCTTGTTGGATGGTCTCTTTGAGTCCATGAATATTAAGTGGAAACTCTACTTCTGCCTCATGTTCTTTATTGGCAGTAGGGCGCTTTCTCCACAGCACCAATGTGAAAATTGATGTCACTATCCATAAGCTGGCGAAAACAAACGTCATCATTCTCCAACTCTCATTGACACCACCTTGCGCGGATGGGTTTGTGGTTGGCGCTGACGTTTGAGGTGGTGATGCTTCTGGTAGTGTAATTAAGCCTATATCGCTTTCCTCTACATCCAGTTCGATTGCATCAAGGGTTGCCGTTTTAGCGATATCCTGGCTACTATTCCACCAGTTCAGGGTATAGCCGGGTAGGGAATAACTGCCCGCTTCCGTTGGGATGATCACTTGTTTAACAGTCATCACAAGCGTGCCATCTTGCGTTGTTTCAAATTTTGCTTGCTCGGGGTATACACGCAATGAATTTGGATAATCCATTTGCAGTCGAGGTAAGAACTCCGCCTGAGTTCCGCGTGCTTTGATTTGAATGGTACGGGTAATAGAAGAACCTTGTTTTACCTGATTCAAACGGTTTGGCGATAACGTGTTACCTTGGTCGTCTTGCCAGCTTTGCGTCATCTCTAAAGCCGAGGCTGGTAACCAGTTACCCTGAAACTCCGCCGGAATGGCTTTCACCGTAATCGGCATTTCCTCAACTTTGGTTTGGATTGGCATTACTTTGGTTGAGCCAGTCAGACTGTCACCGTAAATGTACGAACCTGTCAGCTGCGGACCATTTAACGTGTAAGTGCCCGCAGTATCCGCAGTCAAACGAAATGATTGCTCTACAACCGTCACTTCAAGGCCACCCATGACTTGTTGACCTTGTTGCATTTCTCCAATGGGTTCGAGTTTCATCCCGTCAATGCGAGGAGGAATGATCTTAGGGTTATCCAAGCGACGAGTATCCGCTTTGATAATGAGCCGCATACGTAAGTTCGCCGATTGCTGCGGGTATAAAGTATGGTTGTCGACGCTCATTGAGAAGCTAAACAGGTCATCGAGATCAGGCTCCGTTTGACTTGCCGTTACTCGCAATTTAATTGGCTCAGTACGCATCCCATCCACACTAAAGCTGGGAATGGTTAATATTCCTTCCTTCATCGGCGCAATAGAGATAGTCCATTCGGTACGTAAATATTTACGGCCATTAATATTATTGCTGGAACGGCCGTAGCGCGGTTGCCCTAAGAAAAAGTCTTTCTCTAAAACACTGAAATCGATCGCATCGGAACTTAACTCCGTGTCCGCCATGATCCTAAGGCTGATCACTTCGTTCTTCACAGCCTGAGTTTTGTTGACACTCGCTTCAAGACTTTGAGCCATTACCGAAACACTCGATAACAGGCTGGTCAAAAGAATAAAGACCAGCTTTACGCCTTTGTTCATCACTGGCTTACCACTCCTTTTGAGTTTGTTGTGGGCGTTGTTTTTGTTGTGCTTGCAACTGCATTTGTGCACGAATCAGATAGCTAGGATCTCGCGCGCTTTCTACTGCCTCCAGACGGCGGAATTCAGGATCATCCTGATGCGACTTTTCTGGCTGCGCCTGTACATTCATCGGCTGAGCTTCTTGCTCCGACGTATTGTCATCTTTCTGTTGATTGCGTTTTGACTTAGCTTGTTGGTTTTCCTTTTTATTTTCAACATCTTGCTGATTTTGTGACTGTTGCCCTTGCTCCTGATCCTTATCGTTTTGAGACTGTTGCTGCTGTTGCTGCTGTTGCTGCTGTTGCTGCTGTTGCTGCTGTTGCTGCTGTTGCTGCTGTTGCTGCTGTTGCTGCTGTTGCTGCTGTTGCTGCTGTTGCTGCTGTTGCTTCAATTTCTCCTCTACTACCGAGAGGTTTTTCTTCGCTGAGTCGAAATCGGGTTTTTCTTTGAGCAATTCTTTGTATAGGTCCGCAGCTTCTTCGAGCTGACCATTTTGCGCCAGAGCATTCGCGAGGTTATAACGCCCTTCAAATGATGGATTGTCAGAAAACGCTTTGATTGCCATTTCATAATCTCCGCTTTGGTAACTCGCTGCACCTTTCCAATTTGGATCGGTAAACACGCTTTTGGCTTTTTCAAATTCGCCTTTTTGATAGAGCTCGGCACCTTGCTGGTTTTCATTTAAAAATGGGTTTGCTTCAACCTTAGCAGTCCAGGTCAATGGCGTAAGTCCGGCGATAAATAGCCAAATGACACCGCGACGGAAAAGCAAAGCAGCAGGAAGTAACAGCAACGGCAATAACCAAAAACCATTGTTCATTCTCGAGCCAGTTTGCACTTCGTCGTTTTGTTTCGCTGAAAAGTTATTACCGGAATTATTGGTAAAAGACGCGAGGGTTTCCACATCTCGATTGTTATATTGAATCGGGGCAAACAGGCCACCCGTTTCATTGGCAAGCTTCTGTAGGTTTTTTAAATGGGTTTTCGCGATCACCGTTGCTCCTTGGTTATTTTTTAGCTGGGAGCCATTCGGTAGGGTAATAGGCGCACCATTTGCCGTACCTATTGCCAGGACAGATACCCGGAAGTTTTTGCCTTTCAATAGACTCAGTGAGTTGGCCAGTTCAGCATCGTCAAGGTCGTCCGCCAATACAATTATGTCACCTTGATTGGTGCCGGCTTGCGAGAACTGGTTTAACGCCAATTCTATTGCGGAAGGGAGATTCGCTCCCTGAAAAGGCATCAAGTCAGGGGACAAGTTCTCAATAATGCCGGCTAACGTATTCGAGTCGGTTGTGAGTGGGCTCAAGCTGTAAGCATCACCTGCGTAAGCGATAAGGCCCGTAGAACCTTCTTTCCAGTTCGGCAGTAAATCTAGAGCCTTGTAGCGTGTTTGTGCCAACCGATTTGGTTTGATATCTGTCGCGTACATGGAGCGTGACATATCGAGCAGCAAAATACGGTTTTGACTCAACTTAAAGCTCGGACGTTCGTTTGATTGCCAACTTGGCCCTGCCAGAGCAATGCAAGCTAATGCCCATGAGATTCCCCAAAGGATAAAGGTGTGCTTTGATTGCACTGAATGCCCCAACACTTTAGCTAAGTGAGGAGCAATAAGCGCCGATCTTTTGCCCGTGAGTTTTCTATTCAGAGTGAGCGCGATGGGGATCGCGATCAGACCAATAAGCCAAAGCGGGTGGAGGAAAATAAACTCAGCCATGTTTTCTCCTTAGAAAGAATAACAACACGGATAAACCCAATGCAGTACTCAACGGGTAGCGGAACCATTCAGATTGAGGACGCCACGTTTGGGTGTCGCTGGAGACAGGTTCTAATTGGTTAATGGTTTCGTAGATGCTCTCAAGCTGCTCGGCATCTCTTGCGCGGAAGTATTGACCGCCCGTTACTTCGGCAATTTGGGTCAGGGTCTTTTCATCAAGATCCGCGGCAGTGTCCACTTTACGCGTCATGAAAAATTCTTTGACCATCATTTCTCCCGCGCCCACACCAACGGTATAAATTGTGGCGTTGTATTTCTTTGCGATTTCCGCGGCTTCTAGCGGATCTAAAACCCCAGCGGTATTTCCGCCATCGCTCAGTAAAATCATCACGCGTTGCGGCGCATCACTATCGACAAACGTTTTAGTCCCTAAACCAATACCATCGCCCATTGCGGTTCTATTCCCAACCAAGCCAATAACCGTTTGGTTGATTTGTTGTATGACTGCTTGTCGATCTGCGGTAAGGGGTGTTTGTAAATAGGCATGATCACCAAACAATACAACACCTAAGCGATCGCCTTTACGCTTCGCGACGAAATCAGATAAGACTTTTTTTACAGCGGTAAGCCGGTCGGTAAACTCACCGTCCAAATTCATGTCTTCTTTTTGCATAGAACCTGAAAGGTCAACCACCAACATTAAGTCTCGGTATTTCGGTTGAAACTCTATTGGATCGCCAAACCAAACTGGTCGTGCACAGGCGATGATTAGTAACGTCCATATTGCAATGGACAAGATTTTTTGCAGCTTTTGCTTCGGCTTGTTGCTGTGTGTATTGTCTGGTAAATAAGCCAGTTTAATCTCTGCTTGCTGGCTTTCTTGTGGCAGCAGCTTGTAAACAAGCAAGGGTAGGGGCAGTAAAATCAGTGCCCACCACCAGACAAATTCAAGATTCAACCATTGGCTTAGGCCGGTTGCTAAGGTTTGCTCAGTCACGGGTGTTGGCCTTTTTCTTCGGTGGCAAAGCGTGGCTGACCCAGAAAACACAGTCTTCAATTAAATCCTGGTGTTCTCCCTGAGAGGGTTTCTGATACAAGGCGGCCTGCCACTGTTGTTGTTTATCTGTGAATCGATTTTCTTCAGTATGACTATCAAGAAATTCATACCAAGCTGCGCCAGTGAGCGGTGCAATATCTTCGCGAGGAAAGTAACTCAATGCTGCCTGACGTAAGACCTCAAAAGCAGAAGAAGGGGTATGAGGCGTGACTGAGTTTGTCAGAAGCTTCAGTGCTGCTCGTTTAGCGAGCAGACGTTTAGTACGCCATTTGATATAGATATATACACCCAAAATAGTTAGGACAATACCTGCAATAAGTGCCCACCATCCCCAAGCAAGTGGAAACCAATCTGGAGCATTAGGTAAAATTAAAGGGTCTAGGTTTAAGCTTTGGTTATTTGTTGTCATTGTTATTACTGCTATGAGAAGAAGGCTGCTAGCTTAGTTGCTGCGTTAATGGAGAGCCACTAGAGAGGCTGTTAAATGGAATCGCCATCGAATGGCATAGTTGTTTGATGGACTCCTGATGAGCGGTAAAGTGCGATTCGAGCTCACTTCTCTCTCCTTTGGAACCAAAGTTGAACCACTGACTACGACGACCATCAGACGCTTTAACCTGACCTCGGAAGTCCGTTTCTCCCTTTTCTAATGGATCAAAAAACTGAATGGCTCTCACCGAATTGTGTTGTTTCAGCCGACGTAACTGGGTCAATTCTTTTTCGGCTGTTTGTGAAAAGTCACTGAGCAGAATCAGCTCACTGCCTTTTGGGGTTAACGTATGCAGTGTTTCGAATACTTGTGAATAAGGCATAGAACGGGGTCCATTTTCTTCTATGAGCGACAGCTGTTCATTATGTATGTCGAGAATGGCATGAAGGATACGCAAGCCCTGTTTTTGTAGGGAAGACGGACGAAACTCCAGGCATTGATGCCCGTCGTCAATAACGGCCCCAATGCGGTCTTTCTTCGCCAGCGTTAGCCAGATTAATACACTGGCAAAATGCGCCAATTGTACCGATTTCAGTACGTATTTTGAGCCAAAGTAAAGGCTTGAGCTCAAGTCGATGTATAAAATCACCGCTTGTTCTTTGTCTTCGGCGAACAATTTAGTGTGCGCTTTGCCTGTGCGTGCGGTGACGCGCCAATCAATACTGCGAATATCATCTCCGGCCTGATATTGACGTACTTCCATAAAGTCCATACCACGACCTTTCTGCCGACTGGTATGGTTACCGCTCATCTGTGACCAAATGCTTTGCGCTGGTGGTAACCATCGGATCGATTGGGTCCGATGATGCAGCAGTTCTTCTAAGGTTAATGTTACCCCATTCGCATGGGGTGGTAATGGTTGTGTTGCGGACATATTACTCACCTGTTTTACGCACTGCCAACAAGGTTAAGTAGCTTATCAATGACTTGGTTTGCACTGATGCCTTCTGCTTGTGCATGGTAGCTCAGCAGTAAACGATGACGCAGAACGGGGTATGCCATGGACTGTACGTCTTCTGGTGAAACAAAATCACGCCCTTTGAGCCAAGCATGAGCTCGAGCACATCGGTCTAAAGCAATCGTCGCTCGGGGACTGACCCCCATCGCTAACCATTTATCCAGTTCACTGTCATATTCGCGGGCTTGACGTGTCGCCATAACCAGGCGGACGATGTATTGCTCGATCGTCTCTGCCATATGGATATCCAGCACCTCTTTGCGTGCGGTGAAGATATCTTGCTGACTGATACTTGGGCGCTCAATCGCCGCTTCGCCTTTTGCTTCCCCTCGGTTGATACGTAAGATTGCCAGTTCATGTTCCGCATCTGGGTAGTTCACTTCTAAGTGGAGCAAAAATCGGTCTAGTTGTGCTTCTGGAAGCGGGTAAGTTCCCTCTTGTTCGATCGGGTTTTGAGTCGCCATGACTAAGAATAGTTCAGGCAACGCATAGGTGTGGCGTCCGGCGGTGACTTGTTTCTCGGCCATGGCTTCAAGCATGGCGGCCTGAACTTTTGCGGGCGCACGGTTAATCTCGTCGGCCAGAATGAGTGAGTTGAATATAGGACCAGACTGAAACGTAAATTCTCCAGTTTCTGGTCGGAAGATATCCGTGCCGGTTAAATCGGCAGGCAACAAATCTGGGGTGAACTGAATACGGTGGAAATCACCTTCAACACAGTCTGATAGCGATTTAACGGCTCGGGTTTTTGCGAGCCCTGGAGGTCCTTCAACTAAAATGTGTCCGTCAGCAAGAAGGGCTATCAACAATTGTTTGACCAAGTCCTGCTGGCCAATGATTTGAGATTCGAGGTATCGTTGAAGCGTTTCGAAGTTAGATTTATGCATGTTGTGGACTCTCGATATCCATTTGAGTTGATTATCAGTATTGGTCATTTATTTGGTAGAAAAAGTTCCCGGCGAGAACTTAAAAACTATCTTTTCAATATTGGGTCATTGACAAGTATTACAAGCCTTTACGGCAGGAGTTACGAGTTGAGTGAGTGCTCGCAAGAGATGCTTGGTAGCGTGAAGCGGTAGACTTGGATAGAATAGAGTGAGTTAAAAGTTCAATGGTTATATTTAGGTAAGTACTATGAATGATTTCGAACAAGAGCTAGAGCAAATTTCTCAAGAGGTCTCTCAGGAAGAAGAAGTGAAGCTACCTTCGCTGGAAGAGCAGAAGGCAATTGCAGCAGAACTGAAAAAGTTAGAAGCAGAAGGCAAATTGACGCCAGAGATTCTGGAGCAGTATTTCGGTAAGTTTAACCAAAAGAACGCCGTGCCAATTCACTAAATTCACGAGTAAAAGGGAGTATGTACTCCCTTTTTAATACTTTTAGCCTTTTCTACTACTAAAATTATTTCTATATCAATGTTTTAGGCGGCTCGTATTAGTCATTTTCATACTTGACATTGTTGGCGCTCTAACCAACTCTATTATTCATTTCAATCTATTTGGTTAGGGGAATGTTTACGGTATGGAGTATCACACTAAAGGGGATATCCTTTTAATTACGGAGGGGAGTTTACAGTCTTCGTTATTGAAGGATGTTCTAGAAACGAAACTCGGTAGAAGCGTTGTTTTGATAACGCCAGAAAACCTGACCAGCCGATCGATTCAAGATCAGCTCATTTCAGCCATTATTTTAGACTTCAGTATTCTGACTGACGATATGCGTTCGCAGTATCGAAACTTCAAAGAGCCAGAGCTTAAGGGCGTGAGAGAAATCCTGATCAACTGTGATGGAGACATTCCTATCGAAGACCTTTTCATTTGGAACACCTTAGCGGGTATTTTTTATACCTCAGATGATATCCAAACACTACAAGTGGGCATTGATAAGGTCTTACATGGTGATATGTGGTTTAGTCGTAAATTTTCGCAGCAATACATCACTCACCTTCGTCAGAACAGTAAGCCTGTCAATACCCATTCCCCGACAATCTTAACCAGAAGAGAGCGGCAAATCATCACGTTCCTGTCAATGGGAGCGTCGAATCAAGAAATCGCTGAGCAATTGTTTGTTAGCGAGAATACCGTGAAGACTCACTTACACAATATTTTTAAAAAAATTGAAGTCAAGAATAGAGTTCAGGCGCTCATTTGGGCAAAGGAAAATATCTCAGAATATTCGGTGCCTGTCTAAATCAATAAACTATTAACGCCCTAATTTAGCGAGGGCTTATATTATACGGATTTAAATAATGAGAAAGTGTTTCTATTATGAGAAACACTATTTTTGTTTGAATTTTTAATTATTTTGGAATTTAAAACAAAAGAAAATAACCGTAATCTATGTTTCTTAATACTTAGGTAGGAATTAGTAGCCAATGACTAACTACTAATTCATGAACATTAAGTCAATGAAAGTATGAGAAACATTATGGAACTGCATATGGAAAAGCCTGAAGTCCTAATGATTACGCAGCAAAGCCTACAGAGTGAAAACTTTAAGGAAATGCTCTCTAAAAGCACCGACACAAAAATAACGATCTTAGATTCTAGAAACCCGAGTTATCATGAATGCATTCCAAATCGTTATTTCTTACTGGTCGACTTTTCAGTTGATATGAATTCTGAAACTTTAGTTTACTTAAAGAGTAGTAATAAAGTGCTAGGAACAATAATGCTCAACCAGGGCTACGAACTCACTATTGAAGAATTAGCGGCTTGGCCGAACGTAAAAGGAATCTTTGGTCCAAAAGATTCGTTGGATAGAGTGTGTCAAGGACTTGTCGCCATTATGAACGGTGACAACTGGTTGCCGCGTAGGCTTCTTGAGCAGATGGTGAGCTACTACAAAGAAAAAGAAGTGGTCTATGCCGTTGAACCTGCCGTCGAAGTGGAACTTACCAGACGTGAGATACAAGTTTTGAAAATGTTAAAAGATGGTGGCTCAAACATGGAGATCGCTGATTCATTATTTATCAGTGAACATACCATTAAATCTCACTTATATAATATTTTCAGAAAGTTAGAGGTAAAAAATAGAACACAAGCCACAAGTTGGGCGAAACGGAATCTTTAATATTAGAGAAATAAAACTTAATCTACATGAGTATAGACTCATACTTTATAAAGTACTTCATCTGGTATTTTAGTATATTAGTATTAGCTTTTAATATCATTCCTTATTCAAACTCTTACTCACTCTCTTGCCGACTAGACTTCTGGTGTCAGTAAGTAATTCAATCAGGCATTAAACAATAGATATAAGTATGCGACGTGATCAATTGTTTAGCTAAGGCAAAGGGAGTGGAAAGATGAATGTTTATTATGGTACACAAGAAGCAGATGAAGTATCCGATTTTGATGGCACTTATGATGCGTTTATAGGATTCGATGGCGACGACTTTATTGTTGGCGGCGGCGGTAATGACTTAATAGTCGGTGGTGCTGGTGATGATCGGCTAATCGGTGGTGCGGGCAACGATGTTATTAGAGCAGGTACCGGAGATGACTATCTGGGCGGTGGCTTTGGGGACGATATCCTCCTCGGCCTTCAGGGTAATAATACGTTAAATGGTAGTATCGGTAATGACGTGTTAGTAGCTGGCTCTGGTGACAACTTCATGGTTGGTGGTGAAGGTAGTGACTTGTTTATATTTACCGATAAGTTTGACGGACACGGAGAGGCAAAAATTGCCGACTTTAGTCTCGGTGAAGATATGATTCGTATCAATAGCTCTACAGTGACTGACTTCGCTGACTTGACGTTTAGCTACGATGCGGCAGGTAATGCTGTCTTTACCGATGGCGCTGACTTAACCGTTAAGCTCATTGGTGTTACTGAGACAGACATCACTACTTATGGCGCAGATTTATTTGTTATCTAAGCATTAAGTAAGCAGTAAACTCAGGCGTTAGGCGAATTCGTCTAGCGCCTGCGTTTTCGATTAAACGGAAGTTATCGTGCAGAAAACGGTTTTCAAACAAGTGCGACAAAAACTGTTTGCACTTATCGGGTTGCTGATTGGTTTTAGCCTCTTCATCAACTTACTCATTCTTTCTATACCCTTGTATATGTTGCAAGTGTATAACCGCGTCCTCTCGTCATACTCAACAGACACACTCGCTTTGCTTACCGTCATTGTGGTAGCGGCGCTTTTCACTATGTCGATTATTGATATCGCGCGAGCTCAGATGAGTAAATCGTTTGGATACTGGATGGATACGAAACTTTCCGTATTTATGCTTAAGCGCAGTATCCAATATCAGTCTCACACGGGTACGAGTTTTACTTCTCAAGTGCTGAGAGATATTCAAAACATTAAAGGCTTTTTAAGTAGCCAAGCACCTTATCCTTTGCTGGATGCGCCATGGACTCCGCTTTTCATCTTGTTTGTCTATCTTTTACACCCTTTGCTAGGTCATATTGCTCTGGTGGGATCGATAGTGCTGCTGGGATTGGGGATTCTGAACGAGGCGTTAGCCAGAAAAACAATACAAGAAAGCGAAGTCAAATCTCTTTCTCAAATCAACGAAGCGGAACAGGCGACACAAAATTCTAACTCAATTCTTGCGATGGGAATGATGAATGCGTTTTTAGAAAAATGGCAATCACGTATGACTCAGGTGAACTCATTGGAAGAGAAGGTCGCAGGGAAAACGATTTATATCAGCAATTTGTCCAAGTTTGTACGTAGTACGTTGCAGGTTGCACTGCTTGGTGGTGGTGCTTGGCTGGTGATCCAACATGAAATTACCGCTGGTGCCATGATCGCCAGTTCGATTCTTATGAGCCGGGCATTGTCACCAATGGAACAAGCTATTGGCACTTGGCGAGGTGCGATGTCTGCCAGAAACTCCTACCAACGGTTAAAGGATATTGACGGCATCATAAAGTCTGACGAGTCGGATATGCCGTTGCCTAAACCGCAAGGTAACTATGAGCTCATCGGGTTAACATACAGGCACTTTGGTGCAACAGAACCGGTACTCTCGTCGGTTTCATTGTCTATTCCCGCGGGGGTGTCTGTGGGGTTGATTGGTCCCTCAGGAACGGGTAAGTCAACATTAGCGCGGTTAATGCTCGGAAACATCAAACCTTCAGCGGGTAAAGTTACGTTAGATGGTATGGAGGTCTCTACTTGGGCTGCTGAAGATCGCGGTGCTCATTTCGGATACCTGGCGCAAGAGGTCGAGCTATTCCCAGGGACCATCAGGGAGAATATCGCACGTTTTAAAGATGAAGACCCTGCCAAAGTGATTCGCGCTGCACAACTCGCCGGATGCCATGAGTTGATACTCAAAAAGAACAAAGGCTATGACTTTGTTATCGGAGAGCGTGGACGCGGTTTATCTGGAGGAGAGCGTCAGAGAATTGCGCTTGCTCGGGCAATATATGGTGAACCTTCCATCGTCGTATTTGATGAAGCTAATGCGAACCTTGATGGTGAAGGTGAGGCCGCGTTTCAACGACTGATTGCACATTTAAAACAGCAAGGAACGAGCATTATTGTGATTGCTCATAATGCGAGCACCCTGAGACAAATGGATCGGTTGATTTATTTGTCGGATGGAAGAGTTAAGTTGTACGGCGATCGTGACGAAGTACTGAAACGCTTAATGGGTAAAGATAAAACGGATATACCGAGGGTGTCCAATGAGCAAACAACTGCCAACAGTCAATGAAGCATCCACGGATAGAGTGTACCGCTTCACTCCTCAAATCCAGCTTAGTTTCAGGAAACCTATTCTGCTTGCTCTTGTCGCCACTTGCATTTTTATGGGTGGGGTAGGTTATTGGGCAGCCACGGTAAAATTAGAAAGTGCTGCCATCGCGTACGGGGATTTTTCGGTCCTGAGTAACCGACAGGAAATCCAGCATTTAGAGGGCGGTATTATTGAAAAGTTGTTTGTTCAAGAGGGTGATCTGGTGCAAAAGGGTCAGCCGCTGATTCAATTGTCCAAACATCAGGCAATGGCGAGATTAGACTCCTTAAGCGGACAGTATATTCATACGTTAGCTAAGGAGAATCGTTTGAGTACTGAGTTAGATGAACTGCCATCGATTATATGGTCGGACGATCTGAATCAACTCCCTCGCGTTGAAATTGTACGAGAAGCACAGCTAGTGCAAAGCAAAATATTTGAAGCCAGACAGCGTTACTTCCAAAGCCAGCTAGGCATTATTGAACAAAGTATATCGGGTGCAAATTTAGAACTGCAAAATCTTCAGCAGACCAAATTGATCGAAAGAGAAAGACTCAACTTTATAGAAGAAGAGATCACGAGTAACCAAGCTTTAGTAAAAAAAGGTTTCTCGGGTAAATCTACTTTACTTCAGCTCAAGCGTCTTGCCGCCGAAGTGAGAAGTACGCTTAGCCAACTGGATCGACAGTCTCTTACGGTGAATAAAAGGCTGGAAGAAAATCAATCGAAGGTAGAAGAGCTAAAGCTGCAAAGGCTGAACGAAGTGGTTGAAGAGCTGAGAAACACCCAAAAAGAAATCGTGAGCATACGTGAAGAGTACCGCTCAGCACAGGATGTGGTAACCAGAACGTCGATAAACGCTCCGATATCTGGTCGGGTGGTTAATTTGCAGGTATTTACTGAAAGAGGCGTGATTGGTTCAGGTGAAACACTGTTGGAACTGGTGCCTCAGGACGATCAGTTGCTGGTTGAAGCAAGAGTGAACCCTCAGGATATTGATTTAGTTAATCCCGGTCAGCAAGCTCATATTAGAGTCACCGCATTAAACGCGCAAAATTTAGCACCGTTGGATGGCACGGTTCTCACAATCTCAGCTGATAAGCTCACACAGCAAGATCGAGAAGATTTCTATCTAGCGAGAATCGCGGTTTCTCAGGATGATGTCGCGAAATACCACTTAACGTCGGGGATGAACGCGGAAGTCCTTATTCTATCAGAGCCACGAACCCCGCTAAGTTATCTAATCAAACCCATCAAAGATAGTATGAATCGAGCGTTACGCGAAGATTAGCTCCCCTAAAAGACGTTTTTACTTTAATACACAAAGGATTCGGTCTGTCTGTACCGAATTCTATGTGTTTCTAACTCATTTAGAGAAACTCAAACGGACAAGTTGGAGCTTTTTTTGCTATTGTTCCCTGCTCTAAAAAGATGAATCAATAGTTCAGTAGCAGGAAGTTGATAATGGAAAAAGTGCAGTTGGTCTTCGGCTTTTTACTCACTCATAAAATGCTGTTTACCACGTTAATCCTTATTGCTGCGTGGTTAACGCGTCGGTCTATTCTCGCCATGATTCGTGGAGAACACACGCTTCTTTCCGAAAAGCAGCGTAGTTGGATGTCGAGAACGAAAAATGGCACGTTTACGCTCACCCTTGTTATTCTTTTTGTTCTTTGGCAGTCCGAGATCAGTGAATTTGCATTAAGTGTGACGGCAATTGCGGTTGCGATAGTGGTGGCTTCAAAAGAAATTATTCTTTGCTTTACCGGCTCAATTCAGCGCGCCAGTTCACGTTCTTTTCGAGTGGGAGACTGGATTGAAGTAGGCCAATTATGTGGTGAAGTGATTGACCACAATATGATGGCGACGGTGATTCAAGAAATCGATCTTCACCGTGGTCAATACCACTACACAGGCAAAACGGCCACTTTACCAAACAGCATGTTTTTCACTTATCCGGTGAAGAACCTGAATTTTATGAAGCGCTATGTTTATCATAATTTCTCGATCGTGGTGAGGGACTTCGTTAATTTGTACCCGCTATTGACACCTTTAAGCGATAAAATTGAGGAACATTGCAGTTACTTCAGTGACGTTGCTCATCGTTATAACGCAATGATTGAAAAGCATGCAGGTGTCGACCTACCTGGCGCTGAGCCGCATCTTCATATTTCCAGTAATGAGACGGGTGAACAGGTTGTCCATGTGATGATCTTTTGCCCAACCGATAAAGCGAATCACCTGGAACATCTTATCCGTCAGGATTTTATGAACCTTTATGAGCAACGTTTTCCGCTAGACATCAAATAACCCATTTAGTTAACGATTAGAGAAAGAAAACCCGCTACTTTGAGAGCGGGTTTTGTTTATCTAACTGAACTTACTTTTAAGCATTAAGAATAAGAAGTAAGTACTGCCTATTATCGCGACTAAAGTACCGGCGGCGACTTGGCTAGGGTAGATGGCTATCTGACCTAACCAGTCCGCCCAAAGCATTAGCGTCGCACCAATTAAACTTCCGACCAGCAGTTGCTCTTTTACCTTTCTGGCACCCAACATCATCGCCATATGAGGGGCGACCAAACCGACAAAAGAAACGGGACCCACTGTTGCGGTCGAAAAAGCGCACAGTAAGGCAACAATCGTCAGCATTATGGTGTTGGCAACAGAAGGGTTCAGTCCTCTCGCATTAGAAAATGCACGACCAATAGAAACAAGAGTCAACCATCGGGAGATAGCAAACACGCTAGCAAACAGGATTAACACCGCAATCGTCAACATAACCGCAGTCTGGGACGTAACGCGATAAATAGATCCTGTTAACCACAATAGGATCTTATAACTGTCACCAGAACCCTGGGCTAAGGCAAATTGGACAAATGCTTCAAGCAGAGCGGAAAGCGCAATCCCCGACAAGATGAAGTTGGAAGGATTGAATTGACTCCGTTTACCGATAATGAGCAACAACAGCAATACGAGCAAGCTGCCTAAAAAAGCCACTCCCCAGCTAAAAGACGCGAGTAAAGAGCCGGAAATCACACCAGTGATAATAATGGCAAACGTCGCGCCTGCTGACACACCAAGAATGTCTGGGCTGGCTAAAGGATTGTAGACAATACGCTGTAAAATGATCCCCGCAACGGCAAGAGCGATGCCGACTGCGAGTGCAGTTATCATGCGTGGCCAGCGCAGTTGCCATTGAAACTCTCCTGGTAGCGCAATCTCGATACCATTCGCGCCATGAGTAATCAGTGAGTAGACAAGCATACCCGCAAGACTCAGGACGATGATGCCTGCGACTGTTACTGTTGATAACTGCGTTTTGCCCTGACTCATGGAAAGGTTGAGCTGATCGGTTGCAGTGAGCTTTCTACGCGTAAACCATATCAAAGCAGGTGCCCCGATGGCTGCGGCTGCTACGCCACTCGGAATGGTTTCTTCTAACCACAAACTCAGTGTGATGGCGAGTGAGTCGGTAACCACGAGCAAGGTAGCGCCAAGTAACAAGCTACTTATGAGTTCATCGCGAGGGGTTCTTACTCCCATTGCACGGGCGATATTTGGTGTAAGCAAACCAATAAAGCTGATGATGCCGACTGCGGTGATCGAAGCCGAAACGAGCCAGATGCCCATCACCATTAAAACACCAAAAGCTGGAAGTACGGCCAGACCTCGTGCCGCTGCGCCTTCCTGGCCGAGTTTTAACAGCGTTAGTATACGTGGCGCTATCAAAATGATGACGAGTGCGACTGCGGATCGCGGTAATAGCCATTCAAACCAATCCCAACTGTATTGGGAGAGATCCCCTGCTCCCCACATAAAGATATTCTGCGCGAACTGAGCATTTAAGATGATAATTGCTGTCGCAATGGATCCGAGCAGTATGTTGATCACCATGCCAGATACCACGAGTGGCAAGCCGGTCATATTTCGTACGCCGGCAATGGATACGATCAGCGCGAACGCAATAAGTGCGCCTGCCATTGCGGCCAAAGCGGAATAATCTGCCACCCAATCTACAAACCAGATATTCACGACGACCAGTGCAAGCCAGGCGCCGGAGGATGTTCCTAGTGTAAGCGGAGAGGTTAAGTTGTTTTGGGTCAGCTGTTGCATCAAACTGCCTGTTAATCCAAGCATTGCCCCGACGAGCAGAGTGATGCACAGTCTCGGTAATTGAGACTGAAGGAAGAATACGTCACGAAACTCGCTGCTAAGCTGCGGTTGAGTCAATAACCCCCACTGCGCATTTAATGACAAGCTGGTATCTAATTGCAGGCTAAATACACTAAGCAACAGAATCAGTGCTAAGTAACCGATGTATTGTTTTATTCTCATTGTTTTGGTGCCAAATCAATTAAACTCTCAGTGATGGCTTCAGCCATGTATTGCAAAGACATCGCGCCACCATAGGCCCAAACGGCTCTGACAGAATTCACTCTGTGCTTTTTCACAAACGGCATGGCTTGCCAGAGAGGGGAACCTTTGAGTTTCTCTTCTTGTGGGAACGGCTGGACGTATAAGATGTAACTGTCTTCAAGATCCTGTAGGCGATTGATACGCGCTTGTTTCACTCCCCAAGCTCGTGGCGATTCTTTTATCGGGTTGGTTAGCCCTAGGTGCTTAACAACATAATCCGTAGTTGAGTTTTCGGTAGATAAAAATACAACGTTTGGAGTAGAGAAGCGCATCACTAATACTTGTAATGGGTCCGGATAATGCTGGTGTATACGTTCACGCATTTGCTCAAACGATTGGTTTAACGCGGTTAATTTCCGTTCTACAAGGTCTTGCTTATCAAACAACTTTCCCAGCGTACGAAAATGGCGGATGGCAGTGTCGGCGGCCGCTTCGTTTTCCGAAAAGTTTGGCAGATAAATAACAGGTGCAATTTGTGAAAGTAGTGGGATTAAATCCTGTTGCGGTGAAGCGGCCAAGATAACATCGGGATTTAAGCTGGCGATTTTCTCTAAATTAGGCTCAGCACGAGTACCGATATCTGCAATCGATTCAGGCGCATACGGGTTGACTACCCATTGACGATAACCCGATAAATTGGGTGCGGCAATCGGCTGAATATCTAATGCCAGGACCTGTTCGAGAATATCCCAATTTAATGTGACCACACGCTGGGGGACCTGCTTAAAGGTGTGGGTAGAATATTCATCAGTGATGGTAATTTCAGCCTGTGCTGATGAGAAAGACACCATACTGGCAATCACGATAGATGTGCTCACCAAGCGTCCTAGAAAACGATGTACTAAGCGCATACAACGGCGACCTTACGGCTGGCAACAGTGTCTGCCGGAGTTGGGTGATCAATCAGCGAAATTGGCGATTCGTAGAGATCAGACAAACGTGTTTCGTCGAGCAGCATTTCTGCTTTGCCTTCAAACGCAATTTGTCCTCTCTTCAGCGCTACGATGTGAGTGGCGTAACGAAGCGCAAGATTTAAATCATGCAAGATAACAATGATCCCGACATTCTCGGTTTTGTTTAGCTCTGACAGTAACGCCATTAACTGAAATTGATGATGCACGTCTAAGGCAGAAGTAGGTTCATCGAGAATAAGAATCGGCGATTGTTGAGCGAGCAGCATGGATACCCAGGCGCGTTGACGCTCACCACCAGACAGGTCATCAGCCAACGAACTAGAGAACGGTGTGACTCCTGTGCGTTGCATCGCTTGCGAAATGATCTGCTTATCTTCTGCATTCCATCGGCCGAGTGCGCCGCGCCATGGAAAGCGACCCAAGCGAACCAGCTCTTCAACCGTTAAACCTGCAGACGCCGGAAGCTTTTGTGGCAAATAGGCGATTTGTTTTGCCAGTTCTTTGGTTTTGAGTGATGAGAGGTTTTGACCGTTAAGTTCGACTTCCCCTTTGTCTGGTGCCATTTGCCCGGAAAGCAAGTTAACCAAGGTCGATTTCCCTGAGCCATTATGCCCAAGTACTACAGTGAGTTCATTGGTTGGGATATTGAGTTGATCGATAGCGAGGATCTGACGTCCACCTCGAACGATCTGAATATTAGATAGTTGAAACATGGATAGGTCTCAAGATGATACTCCCCTCAATAGAGGGGAGTAGGAAGAACAATTACCAGCGGTAGTTAGCGTTTAGCATCACAGAGCGAGACTGACCGAAGTAACAGTAGTAGTCGCAGCCAGAGACAAACTCTTTGTCCAGAATGTTGTTCACATTGAGCTGAGCTTGCCATTGTGAAGTAATGTCATAAGTGACAGAAGCATCCCATAGTGTCACGGATGGGACCGTGAGGTCTGAGCTTGCCGGATTGTCTTTAGATTCGCCTACGTAACGTACACCAGTACCTACATTCAGCCCTGGAATTAAGCGGTATGCGCTGTAATCCAACCATGCAGATGCCTGATGTTTTGGAATAAGGCCTGCTTGTTGTGTTCCGTTACCGTAAGTCTCGTCCGTTTCCGCTTTAGTGTAGGTGTAACTCGCCAGCAGTTTCACATCGTCAGTCAACTGAGCGGCACCTTCTACTTCTACACCTTTTGATGTGACTTCACCGGTTTGAGTTGCTACCCAAGTTGATGGATTGGTTACCAGTGCATTTTTCTGTGTGATATCGAACCATGCGATGTTAACGAAGCCATCCATAAAGCTTGGCTCATACTTAACACCCACTTCAACTTGCTCACCCTCAAGCGGTTTGTAGAGCTTACTTGTTGCCGTATCGATGGTGCTAATCACTTCAAACGATTGAGAGTAGTTGGCGTATGGAGAAAGACCATTGTTTGCAAGGTACATTAGACCTGCGCTCAGAGACAGTTCGCCATCATCGCGAGACTCACTCTGATCAACGCTTGCGCCTTTACCACTGTTTTCTGTTTTCACCCAATCGTAACGAGCGCCAACGTTACCAATCCATTGTTCGTGGAACTTAAGTTGGTATTGTGAGTAGACACTTGCCTGAGACTTCTCAATCTCGCGCTTGATGTTGTCTGCAGAGTCTAGTGGTGTGTAGTCCCCGTAGCTCGGATTAAATGGGTTAACAGTACCAAAGGAATAGTTGTCTTGTTCATCACCCTTCGTTTTGTGGTATTGCAGATCAATACCGACCAGCACAGTGTGCTCGGCATTGTCCGTCATCCAGTTGCCAACTGCGTTGTTGTCGAAAGTGAAGCTTTGATTTTTTCCGTCACGGAATACAATTCCACGATAGTAAAGTGAGTCGTCGTTTAAATCCCAGCCTGGAGATGGCATGCTGTAAACGCTGCGCAGGAAGAGCTCATTAGATCCGTAGTTTGCGTTCTGCGAGAATGTCCAAGTATCGTTGATATCATGCTCAAGCAGGTAACCCAGAGAGAATTGAGTACGCTCATACTTGTCGTAATCTGGTTCACCCAGGTTAGTGGATGGATCGATTTTGCCGTATTCCGAGTCGACTAGCGTACCTGCTGCTGGGAAGAACGGGTTAGTTGGCACACCATCATCTTTTAAGTAGGTCGCCATCAGAGTTAGCATAGTACGATCTGACACATCGATTTCTAGACTTGGTGCGATGTAGAAACGTTCATTTTCTGTATCGTCCAGTTCACCATCCTGACTGGTCATTAAACCAACCAGACGGTAACGCATAGTACCGGAATCATTCGCGTCGTCGGCGATATCAAAGCCAACCGATTGATGATTGTTGTTGCCGACTTCAACTTTTACTTCACCTTGTGGTGTGAAAGTTGGTTTCTTCTGCACGGCGTTTACTACACCACCCGGTGCAGATTCGCCGAATAGAATCGCTGATGGTCCTTTTACGACTTCAACACTTTCCAGACCATATGGTTCTACGAGCCAGGTGTAGTAGCCATCGCGGAACAAACGGTTGCCGTTTAAGTAAGTTGCCGCATCAAAGCCACGCACTTTAAACCAATCTGTGTCGTTATCAGCGCCGTAAGGCTGGGATGTGACACCTGATGTGTAGCGTAGCGCTTCATCTAACTTTTGTGGAGCACGAACACGCAGTTCATCTTCAGAGATAATAGAAACACTGCGAGGCGTTTCTTTTGCTGGCGTTTCGACTTTTAGTGCTTGTGCGGTGACTGTGATGGTTTCCATCTCAGTTGCATCATCTTGTGCGTGTGCCATAAACGATACCACTGCAGCGGGCGCGATAGCACAAACCAACGCTTTACGCACAGCGATGGCGAGGTAGTTATGATTTGTCATTAATACATTCCCGACAATTATCTAAAATAAAAAAACTAAATTGTAATTATTATCATTTGATATATTGTTTAGGTATTTTACTGACTTTTGCATCAAAAGATAGTAAAACGTCAGCAAATTTGATCGATGTACCAAAGTAATTGTTATGTTTAATTGGTTTGAAAAATTAACCCAACCGTTCCCCTTGCATGAAACCGAAAAGCCACCCAAGACATTGTTTGGCTTTTGTCGTTTTTATACTCGTGGTTTTGAAGTGCCGCTTATTATCATGGCGGTGTTTAGTGCGCTGATTGCGATCACTGAAGTCACCCTATTGCGCTACATGGGGGAGCTTGTCGACATACTGTCTAATCAAGATCGCGCCACATTCTGGCAAGACCAGGGCGATCAGATGTTGATGATGCTCTTCCTGGTGGTTGTCGTCATGCCCGCATTAGGCTTTGTGCATTCGATGGTGATGCACCAAACACTGCTGGGTAACTACCCAATGTCGATTCGTTGGCTGATCCATCGCTACTTACTCAAGCAGGCTGTTGGCTTCTTCCAAAGAGATTTTGCAGGCCGTGTTGCAACCAAAGTGATGCAAAGTGCATTGGCAGTGAGAGAAACTGTGATGAAGCTGCTGGATGTATTGGTTTACATCAGTGTCTATTTTGTGTCGATGATATGGATGATGGGTGAGGCAGACGGTTTGCTCATGTTACCTATTATTATCTGGCTTGCGCTGTATGTCTTCATTCAGCTCTACTTTATTCCGAAAATGAAGCGCGTGGCGACCGATCAGGCGGATGCTCGTTCTGTGATGACAGGTCGTATTGTTGACTCTTACACCAACATCTCGACGGTTAAGCTGTTTGCCCATTCTCAGCGTGAGTTAGAGTATGCAGAAAGCAGCATGAAGCAGTTTTTGGTCACGGTATACCGTCAGATGCGTATGGTGACTTGTTTGCTGTTGAGTGTCGATGCAATCAACTACTTGTTGCTGCTGTCTATTGGTGTGATTTCTGTTTACCTGTGGTTAGATGCGGCGGTTACGATTGGTGCGATTGCAATCGGGATCAGTATTGCATTGCGCGTCCAAGGCATGTCGAAATGGATTATGTGGGAAGTCAGTACGCTATTTGAAAACATTGGTACTGTTGTTGATGGTATCAGCACGATTTCTAACGATGTTGAAGTAAAAGATGTACCGAATGCGAAACCGTTGCAAATTCAACAAGGTGAAATTTGTTTCGACAAGGTAGGGTTCAACTACAGCGAAGAAAAGGCAGTTTTTGAAAACCTCAATCTGACCATAAAACCGGGTGAGAAAGTCGGTATTGTTGGTCGTTCAGGTGCGGGCAAGTCTACCTTGGTTAACTTGCTACTACGTTTTTACGATGTGAATTCCGGTAAAATCTGCATCGACGGACAGGATATCTCACAAGTCGAGCAAGAGTCTTTGCGTCAGCATATCGGGATGATTACGCAGGATACTTCTTTGTTGCACCGCTCGATCAAAGAAAACATTCTGTATGGTGATCCAGAGGCCTCTATGGAGTCAGTGATTACCGCCGCTGAGAAAGCGCATGCACACGAATTTATCCAGACTCTGAAAGATGAGCAAGGCAATGTCGGCTATGACGTTGAAGTAGGTGAGCGTGGTGTAAAACTGTCTGGTGGCCAACGTCAACGTGTCGCTATCGCTCGTGTACTTCTTAAAAATGCACCGATTCTTATCATGGATGAAGCAACATCGGCACTCGATTCTGAAGTGGAATCTGCGATTCAAGAAAACCTAGAGGTGTTGATGGAAGGAAAGACCGTTATTGCTATTGCTCACCGTTTATCGACCATCGCGGCAATGGATCGTTTGATTGTGATGGATAATGGTCAAGTTATCGAACAAGGCTCTCACCAGGAACTCCTGCAACTAAATGGGGTTTATGCACAGTTGTGGAAACACCAGACTGGCGGTTTCCTTACTGAATAAACATCAACCAAACGTGGATTCCTGGTGTTGATTAGGACGTTGAACTAAAAAGGGAAGCATATATGCTTCCCTTTGATTATTCGTTTAACTTTAAATTATTTGAACTCGAACTTGCCTTGCATGACTGCCCAGTGGCCTGGGAATGAACAGAAGAATGAGTAGTCACCGCCTGCGGTCATTTTTTCTGTACTAAAAGTGATGCTTGTGCTTTCCCCACCACCAATGACGTCAGTGTGCGCGTAAACTCGCTCGTCATCAGGTTTTACATAGTTGTTATCAGCACCTGCTGTCATACCGTCGGTACCCACTGCCTGAATATTGGCTGTATCTGCAATGACAACATTGTGACCCATTGATTGTGCTGGCATTTTACCTGTGTGGTTCAGAGTCAAAGTGACTTCACTACATGTTGCTGGAACGCTTAACGTTTTCTCTGAAAATTGCATCATATCGTTAGCATCTAGTGATACCTCACACTCGGTACTGGCTTGTGCGCCAAAGCTTGCTCCAACAAGTGCAAAGGTTGCTGCTAATAAACGTAAAGACATATAACACTCTCCATTTTATATTTTTGGCTGACTGGTTTCATATGAACCAATAGTTCTCATTATCAACGAGTTAATAGCGTAAAACTGTGCTTTGAGTGGTACGTTGACACTTTGTTGCAAACTTATACTGGTTCATCTCTTGGATTGATCACATGATGCGTTGCGTGGCTGATGGACAAGAAAAAAGAATAGCAGGTGACTTGGCATTAGGCCAAATATGAAAAAGCCCAACCAATAGGCTGAGCTTGTTTACATGACGGAGTGTTAACGCGTTTGCTTTAATTCTCTCAGTACTTCATGTAGTGAAGGCACGATAGAGTGGCCGAATTGGCGTACTTCGTCGCATGGCTCGACTAAATCGGGGATCTGGTAAGTCGACATATTAGCGGCGACAGCGGCACGCACACCATTGTTTGAGTCTTCAAAAGCCAGGCACTTAGTCGGTTCAACATTCAGTCTGTTGGCGGCGAGTAAGTAGATTTCCGGATCAGGCTTACCATTGTTAACTTCACAGCCTGTCGTCAGGTTATCGAAATATTTGCTTAATCCAGCCAATTGAAGCTTAATCTTAGCGACATCTTTCGCTGTTGACGTTGCTACCGCGATAGGCAAGCTTTGCGCTTTCAACCATTCGAGTAGTTCAACTACGCCTTCTTTTACAGGAATAGCCTGATGTTTGACCACTGCGTTGTAACGAGTTCGCCATTCCTGATGTAATCTATCCAGGTCATTTCCATACGCTTTGCGGAAAATAGCTTCAATACCCGCCGCGTTACGACCAATGATTGATAGATATACCTCATCGTAAAACGGTAGTTTTTGCACTTCACAGGCTTCTTGGAATACACGCATACAGACGCGCTCGGTATCAAGCAGCAAACCGTCCATATCAAAAATAGCAGCTTGGTAATTCATTACTTTACTAGGTTGTTGAGTGATAGGTTATTCTGACATAAGTCACATTTTATTTCTTGCCCATTTAAATGGTCATCGAATCCAGAACTTCACTTATTTACGTATAAAACATAGAGATAAATTGCGAGTAATAATCAGAAATCTTTAGTAGCATACTATAAAACATCAAAACTCAGTTGATTAGGGAAGCAGGCAATGGAAAAACTACGTGTAGCATTTATTGGTTTGGGTGTGATGGGCTACCCAATGGCTGGCTATTTAAGTAAAGCGGGATTTGAGACGAAAGTGTACAACCGCACAAAAGCGAAAGCGGATAAGTGGGCGGAAGAGTATAACGGCGTTGCCTGTGAAACACCGGCTGAAGCGGCTGAAGGGTGTGACATTGTATTTACCTGTGTCGGTAATGATGACGACGTTCGCAGTGTTGTTTATGGTGAAGAAGGTCTGCTGGTTGGTTTAAAAGCAGGTGCTGTATTTGTCGACCATACAACCACTTCTGCAGAATTGGCGATTGAGCTGGCAGACGCTTGCACCAAAGTTGGTAATCATTTCATCGACGCCCCGGTCTCCGGTGGCCAAGCTGGCGCTGAAAATGGTGTCCTAACTATCATGTGTGGCGGCGAGGCAAATATCTTTGAGCAGGTTGCTCCAGTGATGGATGTATACGCAAAACAGATCACGTTATTGGGTGAGAATGGTCAGGGTCAGCGCTGTAAAATGGTCAATCAAATTTGCATTACTGGCGTACTACAGGGCTTGAGTGAAGCACTGCTATTGGCTCAAAAATCGGGTTTAGACATTGAACAAGTGGTTGAAACACTCAAGCATGGCGCCGCTGGTTCATGGCAGATGGAAAACCGTGCCACGACCATGGCGCAAGATAAATTCGACTTTGGCTTCGCAATTGACTGGATGCGCAAAGATCTTGGCTTCTGCCTTAAAGAAGCAGAGCGTGTAGGTTTGCAGCTTCCGTTAACCAAAATGGTTGATGAACAATACGCCGACCTGCAAGTTGACGGTCTTGGGCGTATGGATACCTCTGTGCTGATTAAAGCCGTGGCTAAAAATCAGTAGTAGATAGACAACTCTTGATTATCGAATAGCTTAAAGTAATCGAAGTTAATGATGAAAAATTGGTCCAGGGAACACCGCTAATGTGCGGAAAATTGTTCTCTCTGGACCAAGAATGTCGAGCATAGTTGGCTATAAGCCCTTCGGTGAACTTATTACACCGAAGGGACATATTTAAGCGTATTTACCTTCGATTTGCTCTGCTTTAGAGAAAGCGGTGTGAGTGGCAAGTTGATTCCCGTAACGTTCAATATTAGGGAAATGTTTGCTCATGCCAAACTTATGTACCAATTCCACGATGAAAGACATCATGATGTCTGCACCAGTCAAGCGTTCTTCGACCAGATAAGTTTTCGCTTCCAAAGTTTGCTCTAAGTAACTCAACACACTCATGGTTTCTTTATCAGCGTAACCTGATAAGAACTCTGTTTGAGCGGGTTCTTTGCTTACGAAGAGTTTCAGCAATATTGGTAATATCGCAGAGCTCTCAGCAAAGTGCATCCACTGTAAATACTGTGTATGGGCTTTCGTTCCGCGTTCTGGAGCCAGTTGACCATCGCCGTATTTTTCAATCAGATATTCTGTAATTGCGCCTGATTCAATGATGATTTCACCTTCATCTTCCAGAACTGGTGACTTGCCTAGTGGATGTACACTTTTAAGCTCTGGAGGAGCCAAAAAAGTCACTTTGTCACGTATATACGGTACGACTTCATAGTCCACATTGAGCTCTTCGAGTAACCAGATAATGCGTTTCGAGCGAGACTGATTGAGATGGTGAAGTTTAATCATTCTTTATCCTATATTTACAGAGGGTTGTTTACCTGTACAACAACTTTGCCGAAGTTTTTTCCTTCGAGCAGACCGATGAACGCATCAGGTGCATTTTCCAGGCCTTGTACGAGTTGTTCACGGTATTGGATCTTTCCTTCTGACAACCACTGGTTCATGTCTTGCGCAAATTCATCGTAACGGTGTCCGTAGTCATCAAAAATGATGAATCCTTGAACTTTGATTCTCTTTGTCAGAATGTTAACCATCAGCAGTGGCAGGTGGTCTGTGCCTTGTGGAAGCTCGGTCGCATTGTATTGAGAAATCAAACCACATACAGGAATACGGGCGTTTGTATTAAGCAGCGGAAGTACCGCATCGAATACCTTGCCGCCTACGTTTTCGAAGTAGACATCGATGCCATTGTCACATGCATTTTCCAATTGTTGCGCGAAATCGTCGGCTTTATGATCAATACACTCATCGAAGCCAAGTTCTTCTTTTGCATAGCGACATTTTTCGTCACTACCGGCAATACCGACAACGCGACAGCCTTTCAGCTTAGCAATTTGCCCTACCGTCGAACCCACAGGCCCAGTTGCCGAAGCAACGACAACCGTCTCACCTGTTTTAGGCTGACCGATATCAAGTAGTCCCATGTAGGCAGTGAAGCCTGGCATACCAGCTACGCCTAATGCATACGAAGGGTTTTGTGGATTTTTACCCAGTTTAATAACCATTTCGCCGGTTGAAATCGCGTAGTCTTGCCAACCCACAGTATAAGCGAGTACCCATTCACCTGCCTCGTAATCTGGGTGGTTTGATACTTCAACCTGACATACGGTACCTGCAACCATTACGTCATCAATGGCAACTGGTTCGGCGTAAGATTTTGCATCACTCATGCGACCACGCATATACGGGTCTAGTGATAAGTAAACGGTTCTCAACAACATTTCACCATCTTGTGGTACTGGTTTCTCCACTTCTTCCAGTCTAAAGTTTTCCGTTGTTGGTGCACCGTGTGGACGTGATGCAAGTACTATTCTGCGATTGAGTGCGTCTGTCATGTTATTCCTCACTTTAAATTAGACTGGTCGTCTAGTTTGTTTTGATCAACTCGTATTCAATAACGAAAAGAGTATCAGTATTAGGATAAATATCGCTAATCAGCTGCTTTAATTTTGCTAGCTCCATGGCTTCTTGTTCAGCATGGAACTCGTTAATTTCATCAAAGTTAAGTGGATTTACCGATAGGATCTTGATGTCACATACCTTGCGGTTAGTCTCTAAAGTAAAGACTTCCACTTTGGTATTTGGGATGTAGTGACTTTCTGACTTATCTCGTATCGTGATGGTTTTTTTGCCCGATGTGATCAAAGGAGTGAGAAATTCAAAAAAGGTAATCGTTGTTGGATGAGATGACATGTTGCGCTCGCTTCTCAAGGTTATTTGACTGCATTATATAGCGATAGCTCAATAACCTCGAGATGCCTAATCTGTGCTGTCGCTTATTAATCCTCGGTTGAAGCCGACAGCTTAGTGATTTCGGATCATTTGCCATGCCTTAGCGGCGAAGTAACCAAGTAACATGCCGCTCCAGTTGGTACTGAGATCCGCAATGCTAAATGTACGGTTGGTAATAAAAAGCTGGCTAAACTCCTCCAGAGAAATTACCAGTAGCAGACATAGCAAAAGACGAATACCGAAAATATCTGTTTTGTTTGGACTGGAAGATCGAGGGAATGCAAAGACCGCAAAAAAACCAATTAACAAACTGAACGTAAAATGGAGCGTCGTTGAGCCACCGACATAGTGCTCCATATGGAGATAGGTCGCATGACTCAAAGCAGAACTTTTCCACAGCGAAAGAGTAACGGTTAATAGAGACACCAGGCCTAAAGTTATACGCGCAATTATTGATGACATCATTAACCCACTGGAAAGAAGCCTAAATAACGTTTAACAAAGTAGAGTGCAGCTAGATTTTGTATCGCCATACCAATTGCCATTGCCCAAGCTGCGCCTATGACGCCATAGCTGTAGCATAAAGCGATCAATAGCAAAATGGAGATGGTTCCAGAGCCGATGGTAATGTATTTCATGGTTCGTTCATGCCCGCTCATCAAAAGCAGATATCCCACAGAGCCTGTAGCAACGTTAACTAACTGACCGAGAGAGAGTACGATTAGAAGCGGAGCGGCAGCAATAAACTCTTCGCCGAAGAATCCGAGTACAAATACTGGAAACAACGTACAAATTGATACTGGAATTAACGCGGCAGCAATGTTCATCCGGCACGCCATTCGACTCAAATGACGTAATTTGTTCATCTCACCTTCTTTATAAAGCGACGCAAACATCGGAGCGACGACAAAATTAATCGTGATGAGCACAAAGCCGATCAATAGTGAGGTCCGCTGTGCTGCGGCTAATAAACCAATCTCTGAAGCGGAAATGAAGAAACCAGCGATAACCAAACTTCCCCACTGAAGCATGTTGTTAAATATGCTGCCAATCCAGACTTGCTTGGCTGAAGCTGCCAGCTGGCGATTAGGCGTTGACGTTGGTTTGCGAAATTGCCCCGATCTCACCCAGTTTATCGTCGATGTGACTGCAACAATGATGCAGGCGAGTAGCAAAGCCGTCATTAAATAGTTGAGGTTTTGCACACCAAGCTGAGCTAACGTAGCAATAAATAACACCATCAGCATACTTACGCCTAGTTGCAGAGCAAATAGGGATGAGACCACGTTCTTACTCGCTTGCAATACTCGGCTATTGGTTTGCCCAAGCACCAAAAAAGGAACGCAGAGTAAGGCAAGTACGATTGCGATTATTGGCGCACCAGTCTGATTGACGGTGTGTGGAAATAGATAAAACCCGGAGCAAAGCAGCAGCCCGGCAGGTAGGCAAAATGCAAAACTACGGGACAGTGCTGTTTTGTAATTATCACTTTGTTGTTGAGTATCGTTGTTACTGAATGCAATGGCGTTATATCTCACCAATGCAACGTCAAAGCCCAACTGAGAAATAATCGCAGTGAGTGAGGCCAGGTTAAATAAGAAGAAAAACTGACCAGCGGTAGACGCATCTGTGGTTCGAGATACCATGACCGTGAGAAGAAACGCAAACAGTGCGCTGAACACTCTGGTGAGCGCGGTTTTTAAACCAAGCGAGAGCAAACTTTTTTGTTCGCTGGGGGCTGGCAGTCTTTTTTGTTGAAACGCTTGAAACATGTAATTTCTCTAACGGTAGATGCTGTTTAGTGCGAGGCGCTGCTTTTCTTCACTAAACGTGTGATTCAATTCAGTGGTGTATTGGCCAAAATCAATATCGTGATAGTGGTTGATACAGTGAGTAAGCTGTTTTGCCATTTCCTCTGGCGTTTGTGCCAAGAAGGGATAGTTCAAGTCTTTCGTTGCACCAATCAGACGAATAACCATTGGAAGATGAAGCTTCGCGGCCTCAAGGATGGTTAACGGCATCCCTTCCCAAGCGGCAGTGTGTAAATAAATATCTGATGCTTTTAACTGCTTAACCACTTCATCACGCGGAAGCATGCCAGTGACGTGAACGCCTTTGGCTTTTAACTGCTGCTCAAGGTCATGATCGCCACCACCAATCCAAGTGATATCCAGTTGACGATGGAGTGCGGGAAGATCGAGGTGAGAGAGGGTATCAATCAGAAATTTCGGATCTTTTTGAGGCGCGACACGGCCAAGGATGACCAGTTTTAAAGCGGCTGTTTTATCTCGTCTTTCACGCTGTTCAGTTTTATAAGATACATAGTTATTAAGCAACTCAGCTCGTTTTGCACCAATGCTGATGGCTAAATCGCACTCACGCTGGCTACACCCTGCGACGACATCGATTTTATTCAATCGCACTTTTTCTAATACTTTATAAAGTTGGCGAGCCAAGCCGGAAATATCCTCTCGCTCAAATGCGTAGCAGTGTGGCGTGTACACTAATCGTGCGTTGTTGAGTTGCAAAAAGCGCCCTAAAAAGCCTGCTTTACTGGAGTGTAGGTGCACGATATCTGGTTTTACTTCATCAATTGTTTTATTCGCATCTTTGATGAATTGCAGTAACCCGCCTTTCACCCATTGAACACGCGAAAATACATCTTGGTTGCTGTCATTGGTTAAATCACTCTCGCGAGCTCTGGCTACCAGAAAATGCTGATAAGGTTCATTACGTGAAGAGTGCGCGTAACTGTAGAGTGCAGTTTGAACGCCACCACCAAAAGACTCTGTTATGTGAAGTACTTTTTTCATGATGACTTGGTTCCCGGAGTTTGTTGCCATTTGGACTTAAAGGCTTCTCGCTCTTGCGCCGAGTAAACATGTTGATAAAGCGGCAAGTCGTACATGTAGAACAGCTTAGAAAAATCGTACTGCTGCTTAAAGTATTGATAGATGTTTGAATACCACTTGTTTTTCGCTTCGTTACTATTCTTTAGTTCAAAATTATCGACATTCAAAAAGTGGCCAATCTCTTGGTCTAGCGAGCTGAGTTTTTCACACTTAATTAAAAGCACTTGTGCCTGATTGTTGCTGAAGGTAAAGAAAGGCTGGGTGCTATCTATCTGCTGGCTCATGACGTCAATATTGAAGTTACGTTTTAGTTCGTTGTCGAACCAGTCGGCAAAATAGTTAAGGTTAATGTAATTGTCGAAGCAGTGTTCCAGGTGCTGATAGGTCACGTTCATGTCGTTGTGGATCGCTTCATTTTTTTTACCTTCGATAAATTGCAAATGCAGATCCTGGAAAAAACGAGACAATACAGTAGCGATAGGGTCACGCACTAAAGTGACGATTTTGATCTGTTCGCGTTTTTGCAAAATCCGCTTTCTTTGGTTGAGTACCAATCGGTAAATCGCGCGGTTTTTAAAATCAAAGAATTTCTTCACATCCTGTTTGTTGTGATACATATGAAATTCTTCATGATCATCAAAGGTATGGATGTGGTAACTCGGGATTTTACGTTCCCCCAGGGTGTACTCAATGGAGGATGAGCCGACTTTACCCATCTGGTAAACCAAGACGAAGTTGTCAGCCCGAAGTTCTCGGTTTTTTTCAAATTGTCGAGCGATTGAATATTTCATTGATCAAGTCCTTGATTACTAAAATTCGTGGCTTTATTTACCGAATGTGACGGAATGTTGCTGGATTCATCGCTGGGCCTCACGCTAATCATTACTGGCAGTAACAGGATTAAAATGATCGTGGTATTGACCGCGACGAAGCAGACCATAATCAGCGCGTACGATGCGAGTAGCAGGCTTTTCCTGTTCTCGTTCAGGCTGTGGAAGCAAAATCGGATGAACCCAAAATAACCGCCAAACAAAAGGGCTATACCCAGCAACCCGTACTCGATCGCGGTATCAAGGACAAAGTTGTGGGTGTAAATCGCCAGCTCTTGATAGTTAAAGTAATCGACCATAAAGCTAGGCAACATTTTGGCTCCTACTCCTAAAATGGGATGCTGTTGGAGAATGTCGAATCCATTGGCGAGTAGAAGTTTTCGGTGCAAATTGGATACCCACCTCGCTTCGCCTTGATTGGCAAACAAGATGTCTTCTTGGGTGAACTCTAGTTGGTCGGCTAATGTGTCGAAGCCCACATACAAAGTGATGGACACCGCAGCCAACACCGTGAAACTCAGGGTAAGTAATATGGTCCACGTATATGTTTCACTGACGGATTTTTTCATCAAACTTTTAATGAAAAGCTGATCCAAAAGAAAGAGCAAACAAAAACCGAGTAGGGCTTTTCGCTCTTGTGACAAAACGAGTAACACCAGCGCAATCAACATAAATATATGGAAGGCACGAATCTTGCCTCGGTACAAATAAAGTATTGAGCAAAGCAGGCCAAAGGCATATTTACTTACCCCGAGCAGTTTAAACCCATTGTGATAACCTTGAGCAAAGTGCCAGGCGGCGACTAAACAACAGACAACGAAGAGAACGTAACACAAGTACACCATCACTCGATCATCATCGAAAGCGCCGTAAGCGAACAATAATCCGAGTAGGCTCAGAATGGCTGCCCACTGAACGGTTTCGGTAATGAGCGGCATCAAAGGAACACGATTAAGCAAGCCGTTAATAAACACATAACCAGTAAACAGCAGCACAAACCCGATACACGGATGGAGTAACTTGCGTGCTTTGCTTTCCATGACCACAAGAGCGCTCAACCCTAGTGAAAGAAGACTGGCGATATCACTTGGTGCAAGTGCGATACCTCCAGCTTGGATTTTCACTGGTGCGAAGAAGAGGGCTAAGGTAACCGCAGCCAGCAAGGGGATGTAATTATTTGCTGGCATAGAGTTCATCATAAGCCTTGTAATAGCTCTCTCTGAATTGCTCCAGAGTAAAAGATTGACAACGTTCGACAAAAAAGTGAGTAGCCATTTCATAATGGGCTTGGCTACTGCAAATGATCTCAATTTTATCGGCTAATTCCTGGGCGTTACCTAGTTCAAATAAGTAGGAGTCATTACCAATCACTTCATCTAATCCCGGAACATTCGAGCCTAAAACGGGCAACCCTTCAGCCATCGCCTCCACGGCGGCCAGCCCAAAGCCTTCAATAATTGAAGATTGAACATACACATCAAGATTAGATAAAAAATTCGGCACATCAGAGATGACACCATGCCAGTGCACGCGGTGGGCGCAATTTAATTGTTCCGCTAAATCTTGCAGCTGTTGTTTTTTATCACCATCACCCGCTAAATGAAGGTGGTAGTGTTCAGGTAATTTAGCGATGGCTTGTATGAGAGTGGGGTGGTCTTTATAGCCATGTAGCCTGCCTGCCATCCCGATCTTAACCGGTCTATCTGGTGCCATTCTGTTGTATGACTTCGCTTGTCTCGAGAAACGATTTAAGTCAACACCATTGTAGATAACGTCGTAGCGATCCTTGTACCTAGGCAAAAATTTGATCAACTCTTCTCTGACTTTATTAGTGATACAAATCGTTTTCTGATGTTTTTGGTACATCAGGTATTCCATAAATTTAAAGGCAGGGTAGTCTCGACGTCTGTTTGTCGTGTTGTGTTCTGTTTGTACCCGTTTCTTACCGATTGCTAATAAGGCGACATATATCGAAGGGAATAAATGGCTGTGGATCAAGTTGGGCCAGCGTAACAAAGCCCATTTTTCTTTGATCGACAAGGAAGGCCAGTAGTAGAAACTGACCCCGCTTTCATTTAGCTGGCTCTCGAAGTCATTGTCTTTATTCAGAACCAGTATTTTTACTTCGTAGTGGGGTTTATGCTTAACAACAAGGTCAACCAGAAAGCGTTGAGCTCCCCCGTTGTTAGATAGGTCATTAATTATATGCAGTATTTTCATTTATCTACCAAGCTGTTTCTGTGTGTACTTATTCTTGATGTTGTCAATTTCTGAGCTCGTAAAGAAATGCATCGCAAGCTTTGAAGAAAGCATCTCGTCAACAAATTCTGGTTTGAGCTGGTATGAATTTTTGAATTCAGTTGCAAGTGGTGAGTACCACTTGTGTTCCGATTGATTATCATGAGTTACTTCGATTTCTTGCTGCAAAAATTCACTGATCGCCTGCTGTGATTGATCCAGTTTGTCGGTTCTAATCACCATCAGGGAGAAGTTTCCCTTTTGGTAGGTTTGATAACCCAGCTCATGATCAAAAGGGTGAATGAAGACATCGATTCCTGTCAGTGCTTTGATTTCGTTATCAAACCACTCAAGAGGGTAGTGATGATTAACATGCTCCTCAAAGGTCTCATGAAGCAGTTGCGGACGCTCTGAGCGTACCGCGCTGTCATCTTTTAGGTATTTATCTGCCGCCCAAAATGGTAGTGACTGGAAAAGCATGGATATGTTCCTACCAATGGGCTCTCTGACCAGAGAGATAATACGTACCTGCTGTTTACGTTTTAGCATGTTGGTCATAATGGTACGTTTTAGTAAGCGCTTGACGTAGTTAGTTTTTGGTTTGTGCAGCTGTGCTCTTACTGGCGATATCTGTTTCGACGCTGCAATAGACATAAGATCATGCAGATGGATCGAGCCTTCAATTGACTTTTCCAGAGCACTTGAGCCTACCTTGCCCATTTGGTAGATCAGTACTGGCTGCTTCTGACGCTTCAACGTTTGGTACCAAGACACTTGTTTAGTAGGCGTATTTCTGGACATATTGAGCTTCCCCTTCCTTAGATTTTGCCTGTGTAATAAGTACGCCAAGAGATGGTACGGAATGTTGAATCTGTTTAGATAACGCGATATTAACCAGGTTCGCTTTGGTTGATTCTGAGCGAATAACGGTGATCAGCCCGTTTGCGTATTGACCTAAAATCAGTGCATCACTCACAGACAGTAGTGGTGGTGTGTCAATGATGATTCGGTCGTATTTTTCCTGAAGGTAATCCAATAGCTTTTTAAAGCGCGCCGAGGCCAACAACTCCTGAGGATTTGGTGGGATTAAGCCTGCTGGCAAGACATCCAGTTTCGCTTCTTCCACCCTGACAATGCAGTCTTTAACGGCTGTATCCATGGTAAGTATGTTGGTTAATCCTGGCTCAGAATCAGGAATATCGAATCTTTTTGCCAATGAAGGTTTACGCAGGTCACAATCAATGATCAGGACTTTTTCCATGGTAGAGAAAGAGACCGCCATGTTAATGCTGGTTGAGGTCTTACCTTCTTCTGGAATCGCGGAGGTGAACGGCAGAACCTTCTGTTTCGCATTGGTCAGTTTGAGCAAGAGCGAGGTTCTGATGGTTCGACATGCTTCACTAAATAGTTTTTCGTCTTTATCTAAGTAAGCGGTGTAGGTGAGCCCGCTTTTACGTAAACGACGATTTTTAACCAGAGGGATGGTGCCCAGGCAGGTTACGCCCAGCTTTTCCTGAACATCAGACGACGTTCTGATTACTTCACGCAAAGTTTCTAAAATGATGACGAGCGCACAGGCAATCGCAAAACCAAACAGCATCGCAATGAAAACCAACTTCATTCTTTGTGGCGCAATTGGAAACAGAGGGATAATCGCCTTATCAGTGAAGCGTGCGGTGACATTTTTGTAGTCGCTGGTGGCACTGGTTTCTTTCTCACGGTTCAAGAAGGCTTCGTAGAGTGCTTTGTTGGATTCAACTTCTCGCTTGAGTTGTTCATAGCGCGCTTTTTGTGAACCCAATGACTGGAACTCTGTTTTCTTACGCTCTAACTCTGAACGCAGCATGTCTTCCTGAGATTTTGCTGATAATAAGTCTTGCTGTTTGCTAAACGAGATCTCGCGGATCAATTGCTGGGTTCTGGTTTGGATCGAGTCTAATTGTGCTCTCGCTTGAATCATACGATCATGCTTTGGCCCGTAGCGCTGTGCTAACTCAGATAAAGTTTTCTCCGCTTGAGCCTCTGATAGTTTCAGATCACGGATCTGTACCTGGTTAGCGAACTCATCTATAGACAGAAGGCTATCCAAACTTTGTGAGGACTTGCGTCTGAGAAGCTGAATCAAAGATTGTGCTTCAATACGGTTATTGACGGCAGTATTCAGTTTACGATTAAGTTCTTCCAACTCATTGGCATATATTTCATCAATACCATTGATATCGATGAGCCCCTCTTGTAGCAGGAACGCTTGTAGTGCCTGTTCTGAATCTCTCAAACGTTCTTCTAGCTTTTGCGAGTTGTTGGTCAGCCAGGTTGCGGCGTTTTGAGTGACGACCAATTTCGCTTCAAAGTTCGCGTCGATATAAGCTTGTCCCACGGCATTGGCGATTTGCGTTGCAAGTTTTGCATCCGCTGAGCGAAACTTGATTCTAACCATTTGGGTATTGCGGACCGGCTCAATCTCTAGCTTGTCTTTAAAGGTTTGCAGTGCCCGATAGTAAGTGTCCGAGTACTGGGCTGTTTCTGTTGGGCTCGGAGCGACGTTCAGTAAGTCTTGAACAAGCGGGATTGATTTTATGTTATCAATGGCTTGTTTTAGCCCACCTGTACTTGTGAACTCGGGGTACTGAGTCAGATTTAAGCTTTGGATAACCTTATCCGCGATATGGTTTGATTGTAAAATAGCAACTTGAGTCTGGAAGTACTCTTTCTTGGTCGTGTCTACACCATAGACTTCTTCTATGGACAAGGCGCTTTTTTGCTCTTCTTGAATCAAAAGTGTGGCTGTTGCTTGGTATATCGAAGTTTTGGAGTAGATATACCAAGTGCAGGCCAAAGAGAAAATCAAGGTAAAAGCAGCAATACTCAACCAGTTCTTTTTCAGCGTATTGTAGTGATGCCCAAAACGAATCAGTTCGACTTTGTTGATCGGGAAGTGGTTTGGGTGAGTTCCGTTCATTTGATTACCTGTCACTTAGAAGAAGCTTTGATCGATAAATACAATGTCACCAGGCTCAACATTCAGGTGCATATCGACATTTTCTACCGTTTTACCGGTCTTATGTTTGGTGAGGTTAATACCGTTGCGAGACGCTCTGTCAGTGAGCCCGCCAGCTAAAGCGATAGCTTTTTCTATCGTTAACCCCGGACGATACTCAAAACCACCGGGTTTACGTACCTCGCCATTGACGTAAAAAAGGCGGAAATTATTGATGGTGACCATGACTTTAGGATCGATGAGATAATCGCCTTTTAGTCCGGTTTCTATTTCATCTTTAATCTGTTTAGGCGTCTTTTGGATAGCTTTAATTCGACCGAGGTAGGGGTAATCAAAGTAGCCATCAGAGGTGATCAGTATGTTTAAAATAGAAAGGTCTTCTTCACCATAGACTTGTATCGAAATGGTATCCCCGGTATCGAGTTGGTAGTCTTGTTCATTCGTAGTCGCTGCGGTGAGCGTGCTAAAAAACAATAAGACGACGCTAATAAATGTGATTAATGGCTTCATTAAAAATCCTTGTTACAGCGAAAATTGAGTGCTTAATGTCCAAACGTTCTGCTGGAAGCTATAGCCTGTTCGGTCTGACGTTTTATCTTGGTATTGCCAGTTAGCCTGCAAGAGAACCCAACGTTTGATTTGATAGTCGATACCGGCAGACAGCGAGTAACGTTTGCTATCTCTTGAGTTGCTATCTCTTAAAGTAAGGCCCGGCAGCTCCCCGGTGTAGTCATCTTCTTGGTATAGGAATCCTAACTCTGTGGCGAGGTAGCTATTCCAGTCATGCTTAAAATCAATTCGATAGCGTGTTTGCAGGTTGTAGTCGCCATCTTGATCTGGATTCACCGCAGCTTGAGTTGTTTTTACCGTAATCAGCGTTTGCTCTTGAGGTAACCACTCAAAGCCGATATCCCAACTGAAGCCTTTAAAAGTTTCTCGCTCATTGCTATCAAAGTCTTTTATTTGGTAGCCAAGTCGGGCAATACCCTGTGTTTTTCCGGTTACTTCCCATTGTGCCCCGGTATAGTAAAAGCCCGCTGTACTGTCTCTGGATGCCATGGCTGGGTTGCTGTGCTGATAATCGGTTTGAATTTGTCTGCTACCTATCAGCCAATAGGTTCTTGGCGTTGCTCGCAAATAAAACTCAGCGTGAGCACTGGGCGCTCTAAAATCGTTGTATTTGGTTTTCCGGTTCGGTTCGGACGTTAAGCCTTCTCTATAGTTTTGATAGGTCTTGTCGCTATAGTTAATACCAAACTCGAAACGCCCTTTTGCCCCTTCGGAACCAAAAATGTAATTGGTTTTTAGATCGTTACGGTGGAATCTAATTGGTGAGTCAACCGCGTCGCCATTACCCTCAGTAATGCTTTCACCTCTCAATTCATGCTGGGCACGGAATTGATAATCCACGACCAGACGATTACGGTGGTTAAACTCAAAGAAATTGGTGAACTGCAAGGTGTGATCATCGTAATCATTGCTGTCATCCGATGAGAAGCCCGCTTTCAATTTGTACATCAGGTTAGCGCGGTATTGGTTGCGCTCAATTCGGGCAAGCAGGCTTGGCTCTATTCCCCAAATATTTATAGACTTTGCGTTATCTTCGTCTTTATTCACGTTGTCATCACCTTCATAAAAGGCTTTAACCAGAGGAATAAATTCAATACCCGAGTCGGTGGTATATGCCATTGGTTCTGCCATCGCGCAGATTGGCAGAAATAGTAGCGAAATGATTGGAGTTGCCGTCTTCATCGTCTCTACCTTAGTAAGCGTTCGCGCCGGTGAATCCTTTAAATACCGTCAGGAATATGATCTTTATATCCATCCATACCGACCATTGGTGGATGTATTCCAAATCAAACTCGACGCGTTTTTCCATTTTATCCAGGGTGTCGGTTTCGCCTCGGTAACCGTTAATTTGCGCCCAGCCAGTAATGCCGGGTTTTACTTTATGGCGTAGCATGTAACGGTCGACAATTTGGCGATACTCTTCGTTATGGGCTACGGCATGAGGACGCGGTCCTACGATGGACATGGTGCCTTGTAATACGTTAAAAAATTGCGGTAACTCGTCGAGAGATGTACGGCGTAGAAACCCACCAAACGGGGTAATACGAGGGTCGTTTTTTGTTGCCTGTTTAATGTGTTTACCTTGATCCATGGTGGTCATGGAACGGAACTTCCATACGGCTATTTTGCGGCCATCTAAGCCATAGCGGTGCTGCTTAAAGATGATTGGCCCTTTGGATGTTGCTTTGATGCCGATAGCTATCGCAATAAGTATTGGCGAAATTAAGAGCAAGATCAGACTTGAGAAAATGATATCTTCAAGGCGCTTAATCCAAGATGAAACACCAGCGAAAGGCGTGTCGAAAACGCTGAGAGTCTGAACCTGCCCAATTTGATCCCAGCGAGAATGCAATAAGTTATAGGTAAAGAAATCTGGTATGAGGTATGTGTTCGCGGTGGTGTCAGAGAACTGATTAAGGAGCGATGCGATACGCTCATTTGCATGCATTGGCATTGCGATGTAAACATAATCAACCTCCCCTTTTTTGGCACGTTCTAGCGCTTGGTCAACAGGACCTTTAATTGGGTACTGAGAGTGAGGCAGTCGCTCTGTCGATCGTTCGTCATAGAAACCATCAAACAAGACACCATGCTCGGTATGATTTTGTATTTCATTTGCCAAAGTGATGCCATGCGGAGTCTGGCCGACAATGATGGCTGTGCGTGTATTTAAGCCCATGGTTCGCAAATAGGCTAACCCTGTTCGGAAGCTTAGTCTCCACGCTAGAAGCAAGATCGGAGTAACGCTCACCCAGAGCCCTAAAATGCTGCGGTCAAATAATGGATACACTTCAGAAAAATAAACCACCGCAAACAACAGTGCAACGGTTATTAGCCAGGACATACAGGTGATAAAAGCCTGTGCTTTAAATGAGCTGGTACGCCACGAGCGATAAAGGTTTCCGCTCTCGGCCATCAATAGAAATGAAATGCCAGCGACAAATGAGAGTATGACGTAGTCTTTGTCCGTTGCGGTATGTGTCCCCCTAAATATCAGGAACAGCATAAAGAAGACAATGACGGTCAGATCGGCGATACGATATAGAAAAGCGAATTCCGCCTCATGAGAACGAATAAGTCCTTTGTATTTCATTATCTAGATTCCCTTCTGACACGCTACCGCCATTGGCGTGATTGTCCAATGGTTGTTTTGTGAATGTTTAATTAGTGCACGGGTGATTCAATGAATTTATTGAGCTGCCAAATCAACTAAATTCGGAATTAAGTTTAAAAATTCAGCGTGTAAAGGTAAGTGGAATTAAGAATGAAATTTAAACCCAAGGCTCAGTTTTACATTTAGGATAAAGTTGGTACTTAGAAGAGAGGAATGAGAAAAAGTATTATGAAATTAGACTGAATGTATAGACTAAGGTTTAGCCAGGTAGCCACCGAATGAACTAACTCTTGAGTGAGAAAATTAATGGATTAGTTGTGAGTTTTTTAATTAGTCGTATTGCTATGGGGGCTATGATAATTCTTTTGTTCTAGTAGGCTAGATATAAAAATCCCTCTCGATTGAGAGGGATTGATAGCGACTAAAAATGAATTAATTATTCGACGTCGACGCCATTCTCTTTAAATAAGCGGCGACATGCACGACCATCACTATGGAATAGGTGGCAACGATGTGCAGGAATACCAATTTCTAATTTATCACCGAGTTCGACAGCGAGCGTATCTGGTTGACGGAATATAACGTCAGCATCAGCACCTTCCAGGTTTAGATATACCTGAGTTTCATTGCCTAACTTCTCAACAATCATTACCTCACCGTGGATGCTTGCGTCCGCTTCAGAAGCTGACAGCAAGTGCTCTGGACGGACACCCAAAGACATACGGTCACCGCGATTAACGGTTGTACCGTCAACTGGAATCCAGAACGACACGCCGTTTGAAAGCTGAACTTTCACGCGTTCTGATTCGACTTCATCAATGAATACACTCATGAAGTTCATTTTTGGTGAACCAATGAAACCAGCAACGAAGCGGTTTTGTGGGTAATGGTATAGCTCTAGTGGCTTACCAACCTGAGAGACATAACCACCATCCAAAACGACGATCTTATCAGCCATCGTCATCGCTTCTACTTGGTCGTGGGTTACGTAGATCATCGTACAACCTAGTTGACGCTGCAGCTTAGTGATTTGAGAACGCATGTTTACACGCAGTGCCGCATCAAGGTTAGACAGAGGTTCATCCAACAGGAATACGTTTGGTTGTGAAACCAGAGTACGACCAATCGCGACACGTTGGCGCTGACCGCCTGAAAGTGCTTTTGGTTGACGTTCAAGCAGGTGGCCAAGCTGAAGAATTTCTGCTGCGTGTTCAACGCGTTTGTCAATCTCAGCTTTGTCTGCTTTAGCCAGCTTCAGACCAAATGACATGTTGTCATAAAGGTTTAAGTGTGGATATAGAGCATAAGACTGGAAGACCATACCAACACCACGTTTGGATGGTTCAACGTCATTCATGCGCTCGTCACCAATATATAAATCACCAGAAGTAATGTCTTCAAGACCAGCAATACATCGTAGCAGGGTAGATTTACCACAGCCTGATGGACCTACGAAAACAACAAATTCACCTTCGTGTATTTCCAGGTCTACGTTTTTAGAAATCAAAACGTCGCCATACGCTTTACAAACATTTTTTAAAGTGACACTCGCCATGTAGCTCGTCCTCGATCAAATTTTATTTTTCACCACTCATCATTATATGAATTATCTAGCGAGCAGTAACTGTAGGAATTGGTAAGTTAAGGTAGTTGATAAGAAAAGTAGGGTAGCACTTCAATAAATTGTCCTAAGAAGTGCTACCCGTCACAGCCAAGTACGAGTTTCTCTCCCCCACATTAATAGCGTTGTCTCCCCCGTGAAATAATAACCACAAACAACACCAATCAATGACATTCCACTCGTATGGCAATGCAAAACCAGCATATTTTCACCTAACGTTTTAAGTGTTGCTGGGAAAGGGTTCTTACCATCCACTCTTGGATGGGTGCAGTTTCTAAGATTGTTCCAATGGTCACATCCTCCTAATCGAAATAATTGTGGGGGGAGTAGACGGGGAGGAGTAAAAAAGGAGGAGTAATGAATGAGTTGGGCGGAAATCACATTATCACACCACCTAAAGTTGAAGTGGATCACGACAAAAGCCTTTTTTGTGATTTGAGTCTCCTATGCTTGACGATACAGATCACGAAAATACGCCATAATTGATAGGGCGTAGGGATTAGGAGGATGAGACATATCGGATTATTTCAGATGATATGTGTCGAAATACGGCTGAACCTCAATGGGCTAGCCCTACATCAAAAATATAACAAAGGATACGAACATGAAAAAGTTAAGCGCTGTAGCACTAGGTACTCTTGTTGCTTTAGGGTCATTTGGTGCTCATGCTGCCATCGAAGAAGGCCAGTTGACTATCTGGATCAATGGTGACAAAGGTTACAATGGCCTTGCTGAAGTTGGTAAGAAGTTTGAAGAAGACACGGGTATTAAAGTAACCGTGGCTCACCCAGACGGCCTTCAAGATCGATTCCCACAAACAGCTGCGACTGGTGACGGTCCTGATATCGTATTCTGGGCTCACGACCGTTTTGGTGGTTACGCAGAAGCTGGTCTTTTGGCTGAAATCAAACCTTCTAAAGAAATTCAGGAAGGCATCGTTGATTTCGCATGGGATGCAGTTCGTTACGACGGCAAACTGATCGGCTACCCTGTTGCGGTTGAGTCTCTATCTCTAATCTACAACAAAGACCTTGTTCCTAACCCACCTAAGAGCTGGGAAGAAGTTGCAGAGCTTGACGCGAAACTTAAGAAAGACGGCAAATCTGCAATCATGTGGAACCTAAAAGAACCGTACTTCACTTGGCCACTAATGGCGGCTGATGGCGGTTACGCGTTCAAATACACTTCTGAAGGCTATGACGTTAAAGACGCTGGTATCGCTAAGCAGGGCGTGAAAGATTCTATGTCTTTCGTTAAAGGTCTTGTAGACAAAGGCGTAATTTCTGCAGATATGGATTACTCAGTATCTGAGTCTGCGTTTAACCAAGGTGAAACTGCGATGACTATTAACGGTCCGTGGTCTTGGGGCAACATTGAGAAATCTGGTATCAACTACGGTGTGACTACACTACCTAAATTCCAAGGTCAGTCTTCTAAGCCATTCGTTGGTGTTCTAACAGCAGGTATCAGCACTGCGTCACCAAACAAAGACCTAGCGGTAGAATTCCTAGAAAACTACCTGCTAACTAACGACGGTCTGCGTAAAGTTAATGATGACAAGCCATTGGGCGCGGTAGCACTTAACTCATTCCAACGTGAGCTAGATTCTGATGCACGAATCGCGGCAACAATGGATAACGCAATGAACGGCGAAATCATGCCAAACATCCCGCAAATGAACGCATTCTGGGGTGCGGCTAAGAACGCAATCATCAACGTTGTTGACGGTCGTCAATCTGTCGATGCAGCGCTTGCTGATGCAGAAAAACAAATGACTAAATAATTCAGTAAACCCTTTTTAAGGAGGGGGTAACTCCTCCTTACTTTTCTATACTTATTCTTTATTCGCTAGCAGGTTCCCTATGCAGTCAGTTCAAGGTACAAAAGCTATGACAGCACCAGCAGCCAACCTACCGAGCAGCAAAAAAGTGTTCATTAAATGGGCGCTTTTAGGCACAGTCGGCATCATTAATGGTTACGCAACAATTCTTATGTATTCGCGCGGTGAGATTGCGTTCGCACTTCTTACGATTATTCTTACTGCTCTAGCACTGTACATTTTTGGTAGTAAGAAGACTTACGCTCACCGTTATATCTATCCTGGTATCGCAGGGATGATTTTGTTCATCCTTTTCCCGTTGGCGTATACCGTAGGTCTGGCATTTACCAACTACAGTGCAAAAAACCAGCTCTCTTTCGAGCGTGCTCAAACTGTACTTTTGGACAGAACGTTTCAAAGTGGTGATAGCTACCCGTTCACGTTGTATAAAACAGAACAGGGCCATCAAATTGTGGTCGAGAAAGATGGTGAGCTACTTGCTACGCCGACTTTCCAGCTGCAAGGTTTCTCTGCAACGGATTTGAATCTTGAACCTATCCAAGAAGCGACGGGTGAAAAGGAACAAATCAAAACCATCGTAAGCAACCGTGCTGCGCTGAGCGAGGTCGATCTTCACCTTCCGAGTGGCGACGACATTCGTATGAGTGGCCTGCGTAAGTTTGCAGCCGTGGTCCCTTTGTATACCCTTCAAGAAGATGGTCAGACGCTATATAACAACCGTACTCAAGAAACACTGCTTCCAAACATGGATACGGGTTACTACCAGCCGATTGATGAAAATGGTCAGTTTGTTGGCAGCACAGTTTCACCTGGTTTCGTCGTTGGTATTGGGACTCATAACTTTGAGCGTGTTTGGAAAGATGACGGTATTAAAGAACCCTTTATCAGTATCTTTATCTGGACGATTGTATTCTCTGCACTAACCGTACTCTTCACCCTAATCATCGGTTTAGTATTGGCGAGTGTGGTTCAGTGGGAAGAGCTAAAAGGCCGCTCTGTTTACCGACTTCTACTTATTCTGCCTTATGCGGTTCCAGCGTTTATTTCTATCCTGATCTTTAAGGGTTTGTTTAACCAAAGCTTTGGTGAGATCAACATGCTACTTGAAGGCCTGTTTGGTATCAGCCCTGCTTGGTTCTCTGACCCGTTCATGGCGAAAAGCATGATCTTGATTGTAAACACCTGGCTTGGTTTCCCTTACATGATGATTTTATGTATGGGTCTGCTTAAAGCGATCCCTGATGACCTTTATGAGGCTTCTGCTATCGATGGTGCGAACTTCGTGTCTAACTTTACTCGCATTACATTGCCAATGATGCTTAAACCGTTGACACCGTTGTTGATTGCAAGCTTTGCATTTAACTTCAACAACTTCGTATTAATCCAGTTGTTGACAGGTGGTGGTCCAAACATGATTGGTACCTCAGAGCCTGCAGGTTACACAGACCTATTGGTTAGCTACACCTACCGTATCGCATTCGAAGGTGCTGGTGGTCAAGACTTTGGCCTAGCAAGTGCGGTAGCAACACTTATCTTCCTGTTGGTTGGCGCGTTGGCTCTACTAAACCTACGTGTAACTAAAGTAGCTCAAGATTAAGGAGACATTATAATGGCAATGGTACAAGGTAAGTCATTAAAGTATCGTGTTTGGGCTACTCATATTGCAATGTGGGCGTTCTTGGCACTGATTATTTTCCCTTTGCTGATGATCATCGCGATCTCATTCCGTGAAGGTAACTTTGCAACGGGTAGTCTGATTCCTGATAACCCAACATTGGATCACTGGAAACTGGCTCTAGGTTTCTCTGTGACTAACGCAGATGGTACTGTTACACCACCTCCATTCCCGGTAATGACATGGCTATGGAACTCGGTAAAAGTAGGTGGTATCTCAGCGGTTCTGATTGTAGCGCTATCGACAACGTCTGCTTACGCGTTTGCTCGTATGAAGTTTAAAGGCAAGAACACCATCCTAAAAGCGATGATGATCTTCCAAATGTTCCCAGCAGTATTGGCTCTGGTTGCCCTTTACGCTCTGTTCGACAAGCTTGGTCAGTACATTCCGTTCCTGGGTTTGAATACTCACGGTGGTTTGATCTTCGCTTACTTGGGTGGTATCGCCCTGCATGTTTGGACGATTAAAGGTTACTTTGAAAGTATCGACTCTTCTCTGGAAGAAGCGGCGGCACTGGATGGTGCGACACCATGGCAAGCGTTCCGTTTGGTATTGCTTCCATTGTCAGTGCCAATCCTGGCGGTAGTATTTATCCTATCGTTCATCATGGTAATCGGTGAAGTTCCTGTAGCATCACTCCTACTTTCTGATGTAAACTCATACACACTTGCAGTAGGCATGCAGCAATACCTGTACCCACAAAACTACTTGTGGGGCGATTTCGCAGCTGCTGCAGTACTATCAGCAGTGCCAATCACTGCAGTATTCTTACTTGCTCAACGCTGGTTGGTTGGTGGCCTAACCGCCGGTGGTGTGAAAGGATAATCTCAACTGGTCTTTGAGGTTGACAAGAATAACTAGAAAAGGGCGACCAGAAGGTCGCCCTTATACTTAGCATTGATATTACAATTTTGGTTTGGCCGCCGATCAGTAATATCGTGCTTATATTGGCGTTACGCATAGCTGGCTGTTAGCTTAGTTCCTTACGACACAATCACTAACAGTTCCTTGTAACCATAACCTGAGTTTCGGCTCAGGTTTTTTTATGCTTGTTAATTACTATTTTTACCCAGTAAAACTCCCACGCAACATGCGTTCGTATACCACGATAAAGGCAATCAGGAGCAATGATTAGTTAGTTGCTGGTATTAGTGTAAGCAGGCCAAGGTTATCGGCTTTGTAATGGATTACATATAACCTTGGAGGTTGCCTGCGTAGCACTTCACATAAAAATTATCGTGTAAAAGCTGAAGGTTGAAGGGAAGGTAAACGGTTCGTCGCTACAACTCGCGGCTGGAAGGCGCACATCCGACATATTGGAGCAGTGTATATAAGCTTTCTTGCTGTAGTGCGACACGACGAAATAGGTTGGCAAAGGTCACATCACCGCCAAAGCATGTTTGAATATAATGGTTAATTTCAGTCTCGTTGTAACCTTCGACATACATAGTTCTTACCCATTGATATTCGACCGCTTTTAAATTGGTCAATGTATCTTCACTTAAGGTGGTTTTTACTGGTCCCAAGTTCCAAACTCATCCATTTCCAAATTAGTGCAGGGATTTAAGCAAAGCAAGGTGAAGGATTTATGACAGGGGGAGGTGGGTGTGTGAAACAAATGGCAGAACCATGACATTGCTTCACACAAAAATTAGGGAAAGCGATTTATGAAGGCGTAGCTGAGCGTAACCAGTTATTTAAGGAGTTTAACGTGAGCTTCCATCTCTTCGCCGATTTCTTTACGCATATTCATCAGTGCAATGGCAGATCGTTCTAATGCTTTGTCTTCATCTGATTCAGGCATCCATTTAGGAACGTCGGTTGGTTTGCCCTCTTCGTCGACGGCCACCATAATCACAATACAGTGAGTGGTTAGACGGTTTTTCATCTCTTTAGGGTCGCTCGCCTGCACATCAATAGCAATGTGCATTGAGGTGCGTCCAGTGTAAATGACTTTTGCACTTACTTCGACGAGGTTACCGACGTGGATAGGAGCAACAAAACGAATCCCACCCGCATAGGCGGTAATACAGTACTTCCCGCTCCAAGCGGCTGAGCATGCATAAGCAGCCAAGTCGATCCATTTCATTACAGCGCCACCATGGACTTTACCACCAAAATTGACGTCGCTAGGCTCTGCTAAAAAGCGAAGGGTAATATCTCTTTGACCACTGCTCATCTGTCATTCCTTTGTGAGTTTGTAAATACAACCATACATTGCAATAAAACAACTATACGTTGAATTAAAACACCCGTACCTTGCATTGTATAAAAAGTGTACCATACTTTTGAAAGTTTACTACAAGTGTGGATGTTTTATATGAAAAAACGAATCCTTAAAAACTCCAAAGTTAAGAACATTTCTCGTTTTGTTAGCTTGAAGACAGATTCTGTTCAAACAACTGAATCTGATCTTGAGTTTGATGCATGTTTTCATTTTGAATTCGCTCCACACGTAAAATCATTTGAAACACAGCCTCTGGGTTTTGAATATCGATTAAATGGGCGGTTACGTCGTTATACTCCTGATATGCTCTGTTATTTCAATGATGGCTATGCGACATATTATGAAGTGAAGCCTAAGTGGGTAACTGAACGGGATGAATTTAAGGAAAAATTTGATGCACAGAAACAACAAGCTATTGCTAACGGATATGACTTACTTGTTCTGACTGAAGATGATATTCAAATTTATCCTTTGCTCGACAATCTGAAGATCATTCATCGCTACGCTTGTTCTGATAGTCTCGATGATGTGCAGGTTAGGCTTTTAAAATTGTTTCAAAAATACGGTGAAATGCGAATCTCGCAAGTATTAAACACCAGTCAGGGGCAAGCTGCTTCTATATTACCTGCGCTTTATGATTTGATCGCAAAAAACATTCTAGAGTTTGATTGGCATTACCCAATCAGTCATGATTCTCTTGTCTGGAGAGTTTCATGAGTGACGACTTTGAAAATCTTCATGCTTTTGGCAGTTTTTTCCCTGAGAAACACTCGAATACTTCGGTGCCTAAGACATCAAAGGGCACGCGATTTGGGATTGAACTTCAAGACAGTTATCAAGATCTTTTTTCATTCGATGAAAAACGAAGAGATGAGGCAATCCATCGGTATAACATATTAGATTATCTTATTGAATTGCACGGCTCTAGTTTAACCTTAAAGAAAATATCAGGTTCGATGAAGGGTCTTGAAGATAAATTTCATCCAAATGTACCGTCTGCATCATCGATATATCGTTATTGGAGTACTTTTAAGAAATCTGGATTTTTACTTTCTTCGTTGATTCCTGGAGTAACGAGAGGTAATACAAAGCAACGAAAAACCTTGGAACTGGAAGAGTATATAGAGAGTGCTATAAAATCATATTTCTCGGAAGAGTCGCCAACAATTCAACAAGCCTTTACGTTATTAGAAACGGCAATAGATAGACATAATGAGTGTAATGACACCCAATTATCTTTTGAATATGAATCCTTTAGAAAAAGAATTGTTAAAAAAACAGATTATGAAAGGCTGCTAATTAAAAAGGGGAAAAAAGCCGCCGATACATACTACAAGAAAGTCGGACAACGACCGGAAACGACTCGAGTTTTGCAGCGTGTTGAAGCTGATCATACTCGCCTAGATTTGTTTGTGATTGATGATGCTCGTAAGCTTCCTCTTGGGCGCCCGTGGCTTACATTACTTTTTGATACTCATACTAAAAGTGTTGTTGGTTTCTATCTTGGGTTCGAGCCACCAAGTTATTTATCGGTTTCTCTAGCGCTAGAAAATGCGATTTTACCTAAGTATTACGTTAAAGAGTTATATCTAGAAGTAAAAGGGGAGTGGCCATGTTATGGCTTACCAGAACACCTTATTGTTGATAACGGTGCTGAGTTTAATAGTAAAGACTTTGTAACCGCCTGTAAAAACTTACGAATTAAGGTTAAAAAGAATCCCGTTAAAAAGCCTTGGCTGAAAGGATCTGTTGAACGGTATTTTCGAACTATCAACAATAAACTGCTTTCTGGGATTCCAGGTAAGAGCTTCAGTAATATCTTCGCTCGCGGCGATTATAATCCACAAAAAAATGCGATTATTACCCGTTCAGATTTGATGAAAGTTATCCATATTTGGCTTATCGATATATACCAATCTAGCCCTAATGGTTTGGAAAATAATATACCTAATCTTTCTTGGGCTGATGCTATGCGTAGTGCTCTTCCACCTCGCTCCTTTAATGGTTCAATAGATGAACTAAGGTTTAATCTTGGGAAAAATGTTGAGGTTTCTCTAGATAGAAACGGTATCCGCCTTAAAAAAACACTACGTTATTCAAGTTCATATCTTGCTCAGTATTTCGGAAAGCATACATATGATGGTAAGAGCATTAAGGTAAAAATAAAATATAATCCAATTTGTATGGGTGAAATATACGTTCTGGATGAAGATAAACACGAATTTTTTGCCGTAGAATCAGTGGATCCTGACTACGCATATTCAGTGTCAGAGTGGCTTCACAAAGTGTGTTGCGATTATGCACGAGACCATATAAGGAATAACTATAGACATAATGATGTTATTAAAGCTTGGAGAGTGATATACGATATCATCGATGAAGCACTGCACCTATCTAGCAACGGTAAGCAGGCTAATATTGGGATTAGAGAAGCCTCTAAACTTGAAAGGGTGCGTGAGCATGCTGAGCGGACCAAGTCTCATCAAAAACCAGAGTTGCAGATTTCGAGTAATGACGATATTGATTGGGACGTTGAAGTGAATACTGATGGCTGGAAAATTGATTCGGTTCGAGGAACAAATAAGTGAATTATTCTGCGAAAGCACTCCACCAACAGGTGAAGAGTATTTTTATTAGTAATTCTCAGATAGATGAAATTCTCTCGGACATAGAGGAATGTCGAGAGGAGAGTGATGGTATATCGGAACCAGAATGTCTAATTGTTGTTGGTGATAGTGGGTCAGGCAAAACCACTATTATAGATAAATATTTAGCAGATAACCCTAGGATGGAAGCTAATGATGGTTCTATCATTCCCATTTTGTTCACTTCGTTACCCGCAAATGCCAATCCAGTTACCGCCTCGGAAAGGCTGTTATCTTCTATGGGAGATCCGTTAGCATTTAGTCATGGAAAAGATCCAGCCGAGCTGATGAAAATAGTCAACGATTTGCTTCGCGAGTGCAGAGTTGAGCTCATTATCATAGATGAGTTCCAGCATATGATTGACCGTAAAAGCAAAGATGTACTTCATAGTACAGCTGACTGGTTAAAGATGATAATCATTGATTCAAAAATACCCGTTGTGCTTTTTGGAATGCCTTATTCAACCGAGATTTTGCGGGCCAACAATCAATTACGAGGGCGTTTTGAGTCTCAAAACCATTTAAGGCCATTCAGGGTCAAAGACACAAGTGAGCGAATCAGATACAAAACATTTCTGACGATGTTAGATGAAGCCTTACCCTTTTCAAAGAAATCTGGGTTGGCATCTGAAAACATAATGAAAAGGGTGTATGTTTTTTCCAAGGGAAACATGCGGTTGATTCGGCGCTTGATCAATAAAGCCGCGAAATTTGCTTTGCTAGAAAATGCTCCGTGTATTTCTTTAAAGCATTTTTCACGTGCTGCACCCAAAGTTAGTCGGGATGCTTGCGAATCATTTAACCCATTTGATACAGATATCAAAAAACTTAAAATTATTGAACCACCAGAAGATGTTGGTTGGGAAAATTATCTTGCTGCAAAAGGAGATTGAGCACAGTTAATTACCTTAAATCTGAAGGGCCGTTTGCAGTAAAGATTGTACCCTACTAAACCCCAACAAACGCCTCAATCACCCGTTCTCTAAAACGCCCCAGAGTGAGCGACCCATAAGGAACAGAATTTTCGTTACCTATCTGCACACTTGTATCGCTGTTGTTCCATTTGAACTCCCCCGATGTTGCTGAGGTAGTGACATGAGGTGGGCTCGCTTGATGTAAATGTGCGCCTTCAATCTCTGCCTCCTCAGGCAGTTTTATATAAAGACACGAATCAGGAATATCTTGCTCGATTTCTTCAGAAAATTTCACAAGATTTTCTTCAGCAAGCGTGTACAGCCAAGCTTCTTGATTGTCGCCATCCGTGACTCTAAGTATTCGCCCTAATACCTGACGGAAATACAACTCCGTGCGAACATTACTCAAATGGCAACAGACTTGAAGCCTTGGAATGTCAGTTCCCTCACTGATCATTCCAATGCTGATAATCCAAGGGGAGTGACCATTTTTGAATTGTTCAATTATCTTTTGAGCATCTGGGTCATGATAAGAAACCATCACGCTGGGTTGCTTTAGCTGTTCATTCAGGATTGTTTGAATTTGTCTCGCATGTGCAACGGACGAAGCGACGATAAGTCCGCCTGCATCTTGGTTGGATGCTCTAAAGGAAAGTAGCTTACTGGCAGATAGTTTGAGAATATGAACTAAAGCATCTGTATCCTGTAAGATACTAGAATAACTTATTTTTTGTTCTTTACATAATGCTTGAATCGATGAATAAGATTTACTTTCTTCTGGGCTGACATATTGCAACTGCTCGTTATCAACTAACACGAGTTTCGGCTTTCGACATACTCTG